>JAGIAA010000001.1 GCA_017745115.1 Sphingobium sp.
GAGGCGAAGCACGGCCGCATCGCCCAGGGCATGACCCGGGCGATCGAAAAGGCCGGTACTGTGCTCGCCGAGCATTGCCCGCGCGACGCGGGCGGCAACCCCAACGAACTGCCTGACCGGCTGATCGAGCTGTGAGCGGCCCTTCTGCTGACGAGGAGCGTCATTTCCCCGAGGAAGTGATGTGGGAAGGCCGCTTCATCACAGCCAAGCGCCGCGGTCGCTGGGAATATGTCGGTAGGGCCCGCAATATCGGCGCGGCAGTCATCCTCGCGGTCGATGAGGGTCACGTCATTCTGGTCGACCAGTATCGTGTCCCGCTGGAGCGACGTTGCATCGAGTTGCCTGCCGGCCTCATCGGCGATGAGGATGCCGGAGAGGACGGCATGCTTGCCGCCACCCGCGAGCTCGAGGAAGAGACCGGCTATCGTGCCGGGCGGCTCGAAAAGCTCGGCGAGTTCTGGTCATCTCCCGGCATGGTCTCGGAAAGCTTCACGCTTTACCGCGCCCATGACCTCGCGAAGGTCGGCGACGGCGGCGGGGTCGAGGGCGAAGGTATCATCGTTCACCGGGCTCCGCTCGTCGGCTTTGCCGGCTGGCTCGCGGAGAAGCGTGCCGAGGGCTATGCGGTGGACGTCAAGCTGCTCCTGCTGCTCGGTGGAGGAATGTTGGAGGGCTGAAGGCTGCACGAGTCGCGCCGCGCATTTTCCAAGCCGCCTCCCCTCCCCGTCTTCGATCCGCTACACGCCCCTCCCATGTCCCGAATCGGCATCAAGATCTGTGGCCTTTCGACGCCCGAGACGATCGAAGCAGCCATTAAAGGCGGCGCGAGCCATCTCGGTTTCAATTTCTTCCCGAAGAGCCCACGTTATGTGACGCCGCAGCGTCTAGCCATGCTGGCGCCAATAGCACCTCCGTCGGTCAAACGGGTCGCGATTCTCGTCGATCCGGATGACGCATTGATCGACGCCCTGCTCGCAGTGAACGGGCTGGACGCGCTGCAGCTGCATGGCAAGGAAACGCCCGAGCGCGCGGCTGAATTGGGTGCGCGAACCGGGCTCGACATCTGGAAGGTCATATCCGTCAAGACCGCCGCCGACCTGGCGGCGGGCCCGGCTTATGCCGGCGCGGCAGACTTCCTGCTGTACGACGCCAAGACACCCGACGGAGCGGCAATGCCCGGCGGCATGGGCATGCGCTTCGACTGGTCACTGCTGGCGGGGCACCGCGCACCCCTGCCCTGGGGCCTCTCCGGCGGACTTGATCCCGAGAATGTCGCCGAGGCAATTCGCAGCACCAATGCCCCACTCGTGGACGTTTCATCGGGTGTCGAGAGCGCGCCGGGCGTCAAGGATGTGGACAAGATAGCCGCCTTCTGCAAAGCGGTTTCGCAATGCTGATGCCGACCGTTCATGCCGAGCGCACCGGAGCACGATGGCGCTGACCGCTTTCTGACCCACAGAAGCGATAAGCACCCTCACGCCCGAGAGAAGCGAACCGATCATGACCGATACCCCGACCTTACCAAATTCACTCCGCAACATGCCTGACGAGCGCGGCCACTTCGGCCAGTTCGGCGGCCGTTATGTCGCCGAGACGCTGATGCCGCTGATCCTCGATCTCGAGGCGGAATATGAGGCTGCCAAGGCCGATCCGGCATTCAAGGCAGAGTTCGACGGGCTGATGACCCATTATGTCGGCCGACCCTCGCCGCTCTATTTCGCCGAGCGGATGACGGCCTATTATCGCGAGCGCGCCCAGCCCGGCTTCGGCGCGAAGATCTATTTCAAGCGCGAAGAACTCAATCACACCGGCGCGCACAAGATCAACAATTGCATCGGCCAGATCCTGCTCGCGATCCGCATGGGCAAGACGCGGATCATCGCCGAGACCGGCGCCGGCCAGCATGGCGTCGCGACCGCAACGGTCTGCGCGCGCTTCGGCCTGCCCTGCACGATCTTCATGGGCGCCAAGGATATCGAGCGACAGCAGCCCAATGTGTTTCGCATGCGCCTGCTGGGTGCCGAGGTACGGCCCGTGACCAGTGGCTCGCAAAGCCTCAAGGACGCGATGAACGAGGCGCTGCGCGACTGGGTCGCGACGGTGGAGAACACCTTCTACATCATCGGCACGGCAGCCGGCCCGCATCCCTATCCGGAGTTGGTGCGCGACTTCCAGTCAGTCATCGGCAAGGAAACGCGCGAGCAGATCCTCGCCGCTGAAGGCCGCCTCCCCGACTTGCTGATCGCTGCAGTCGGTGGGGGGTCCAATGCTATCGGGCTCTTCCACCCTTTCCTGGATGATGCAGATGTTGCGATGGTCGGCGTCGAGGCGGCCGGCCATGGCGTGGATACGGACAAGCATGCCGCGAGCCTGACCGGCGGCAAGCCCGGCATTCTGCACGGCAACAAGACCTACCTCCTGCAGGACGAGGACGGCCAGATTACCGAGGCGCATTCGATTTCGGCGGGTCTCGACTATCCCGGCATCGGCCCCGAGCATAGCTGGCTGCACGAGAGCGGCCGCGTGCAATATCTCCCGATAACTGACCAGCAGGCACTCGACGCCTTCCAGCTCTGCTCGATCAAGGAAGGCATCATCCCGGCCCTCGAAAGCTCGCATGCACTCGCAGCTTTGGAGACGAAGGCACTGGAAATGCGTGAGGATGAGATCATCGTCGTCAACGTCTCTGGTCGCGGCGACAAGGATATCTACACCGTCGCCGCGGCGATGGGGGCGACGATATGACTCGTTTCGCCTCTGCCTTCGCTCGCGCCCGCGCCGATAGCCGCGCCGCGCTCGTCACCTTCGTCACCGGCGGCGATCCGACGCCGGGCGATACCGCCGCTGTCCTCGACGCCCTCGTCGCGGGCGGCGCTGACGTGATCGAGCTTGGCATGCCGTTCACCGATCCGATGGCGGATGGCGGCGCGATCCAGACCGCGAACCTGCGCAGCCTTGGCGCCGGAACCCGCACCGCAGACATCCTCGCTATCGCCAAGGCGTTCCGCGCCCGCCATCCCGACGTGCCGCTGGTCTTGATGGGCTATGCCAATCCGATGACGATCCGCGGCGGCGACTGGTTCGCAGCGAAGTGCAGCGATGCCGGCGTCGACGGCGTCATCTGCGTGGACATCCCGCCGGAGGAGGATGCCGAGCTCGGCCCGGCCTTGCGCGCGGCGGGCGTCAGCCTCATCCGGCTCGCCACGCCCACGACCGACGCCAGGCGGCTGCCCGCTGTCCTCAAGGACACCACTGGCTTCGTCTATTATGTTTCCGTCGCCGGCATCACCGGCAAGCAACAGGCCGCGCAAGCCAGCATCGAGGATGCGGTTGCAAAGCTGAAAGCCGCTACCGATCTTCCCATCGTTGTCGGCTTCGGCGTGCGCTCGCCGGAGCAGGCCTCGGCAATCGGGGCGGTGGCAGACGGCGTGGTCGTCGGATCGGCCATCGTCGAGATCGTCGGCAAGCATGGAAAAGACGCCGCACCGCACGTCCGGGATTTCGTCGGAACGCTGCGGGCCGCGCTTAACAACAAGGAAAAGGTCGCATGAGCTGGCTCACCCGCGTCCGTAATGCCCTTCCCTTCATGGCCAAGAAGACGGACGGCCCGGACAATCTCTGGCACAAGTGCCCGGCTTGCGGGCAGATGGTGTTCATGAAGGAGTGGGAGGAGAATCTCTCCGTCTGTCCGCGCTGCGACTATCATGGCCGCATCGGCCCGAAGGCGCGCTTTACCCAGTTGCTGGACGCCGGAAGCTGCAAGTTGATCGCATCGCCGCAGGTCAAGGAAGACCCGCTCAAGTTCCGCGACAGCAAACGCTATACCGACCGCCTGAAGACGGCCCGCGCTGCGACCGGCGAACCCGACGCCATGGTCAATGCCCAGGGCAAGATCGAGGGCCACAAGGTCGTCGTCGGCGTGCAGGACTTCGCCTTCATGGGTGGATCGATGGGCACGGCGGTGGGCGCAGCGTTCGTTGCGGGCGCCAAGGAAGCGATCAAACAGCGCTGTCCCTATATCGTCTTCACCGCGGCGGGCGGCGCCCGCATGCAGGAGGGCATTCTCTCGCTCATGCAGATGCCGCGCGCCACCGTCGCCATCCAGCAGCTTCGCGCGGCAGGCCAGCCCTATATCGTTGTGCTGACCGACCCGACCACGGGCGGCGTCACGGCCAGCTATGCCATGCTGGGCGACATCCAGATCGCCGAACCCAAGGCGCTGATCGCCTTTGCCGGCGCGCGCGTCATTCAGGACACGATCCGCGAGAAGCTGCCCGAAGGCTTCCAACGATCGGAATTCCTGCTCGAGCACGGCATGCTGGACATGGTGGTGCACCGCAAGGAACTGCGCGCCATGCTCGCCAAGACGCTCGACTATCTGACCGCCCGGGCGGCTTAGAAATACGTATCAGCCGTTCGTGCTGAGCTTGTCGAAGCACCGCCCTTTTTCTTCCTGAAGAGGAAAAGAGCAGCCCTTCGACAAGCTCAGGGCGAACGGAGAAAGAGATCTGAGAACCCAGTTTATGGCTGACCACGCCGTTTCAGACGATCCCGCCGTCCAGGCCCAGCTAGACCGGCTTGCCTCGCTGTCGCCGGGGCGCGACGTGCTGGGGCTGGAGCGCATCACCCAGCTCATGGATCGGCTCGGCAATCCGCACCTCAAGCTCCCACCGGTCTTCCACGTCGCCGGGACGAACGGCAAGGGATCCTGTTGTGCCTATCTCCGCGCCGCGCTGGAAGCCGATGGCCGCACCGTCCATGTCTTCACCTCACCGCATCTGGTGCGCTTCAACGAACGCATCCGCCTTGCCGGCACCCTGATCGACGACGCCACGCTAGCGAGCGCGCTCAAGGAGGTGATCGACATCGGCGGTGACCTTGAAGCGAGCTTCTTCGAAGTCACGACGGCGGCCGCGTTCATGCTGTTCGCCAATACGCCGGCCGATGCCTGCGTCATCGAAGTGGGTCTTGGCGGGCGGCTCGACGCGACCAACGTGATCCGCGATCCGGTTGCCTGCGGCATCGTCTCGCTCGGCATCGATCACGAGGGCTTCCTGCTCGCGCCTGAGGAGGGCGTGCCGCAGGACCCGCACTGCCGCATCGCTTTCGAGAAAGCCGGGATCGCCAAGCGCCGTGTGCCGCTGATCACGCAGAAATACCGCAAGGACATGATGCAGACGATCGTCGACTCCGCCCAGCTGGTCGGTGCGCCAGTCTATTCGCGAGGATCGGCCTGGGACATCGTCGCCTATCAGGGCGTGCTCCATTATCGCGACGGCATGGACAAGCTCGAGTTACCCCTGCCCCGGCTGCCGGGCATGCACCAGATCGGCAATCTCGGTGTCGCGCTGGCGATGCTGCGGCACCAGAAGGCCGTGCCGCTCAAGGAATCGTCGCTCAAGGCGGCGCCGCTCTGGGCGCAATGGCCCGCCCGCATGCAGCGTATCGAAGGCGGGCCGCTCAACGACATCCTGCCGGGCCGGACGCTGATGCTCGACGGCGGCCACAATCCGGACGCGGGACAGGCCCTGGCCACGACGCTCAAGGAAAGCGCCCTGGCAGCAGGCGGCATCGACCTCGTCACCGGCATGCTCGCCAACAAGGACGTGGCCGGCTTCCTAACGCCACTGAAGCCGCTGATCCGATCGATCCGCTCGCTGCCGGTGCCCGGCCATGAGCATCATGGGCCGGAAGTCTTCGCCGAGATCGCATCCGGCTGGAACATTCCGCACAGCGCACACCAGAACGTGATCGAAGCGCTGAAGGACATCGAACTGACGGAGCCGGGCGGCACCCGCACGGTGCTGATGGCCGGCACGCTGTATCTTGCGGGTGCCGTGCTCGTCGCCAACAACCAGCCGCCGAACTAGGCGTTGGTTGCCGGCTCGGTCCCGGCGTTGCCGATGCTGGCGTCGACAAGGCCCGTCCGCATCATCCACCAGTATAGAGCGATACCAGGCAGCGCGAGCAGCGTGGTCAGCAGGTAGAAATCGACGTAACCCAGCGCTTCGATCAGCGCGCCTGCCGTCGTGCCGGTTATGAAGCGCCCCACGATGCCCGCACCCGCTGAGAGCAAGGCGAATTGCGTGGCAGTGAAGCGCAGGTCACAGAGAGCAGAGAGGTAAGCGACGACGGTCACGCCGCCGATACCGCTCGCGAAATTCTCGAAACCGATGGTGAAGGCGAGCATCGGCATGCTGTGGCCGAGCGCCGCGAGCCCGGCGAAGCTGAGGTTCGATATCCCCATCAAGACGAGGCTGATCAGCACCGAGCGCTTCATGCCGAGCTTTGCATAGACGATGCCGCCAACAAAAATCCCCGCCAGCAGCGCGAAAAAGCCAACCCAGACGTCGCCCGTCAAAATCTCGGCCTTGGAGAAGCCGAGCGTGACCAGCAGATCGCGGATCATGAGATTGGCTATGGTGTCGCCGATCTTGTGGACCAGAACGAAGAGCAAGACGAGCCAGGCGCCTTGCCGCTGGAAGAAATCGACGAGCGGGTCGACAACGGCCCGGAGCGCCGCTTTCGCACCTCGGACGGCCTTGGGCGCATGATGGCGGACAGGTTCGCCGCCAAAAAGGGACGCGATCGGTCCGGCGAAAGCCAGCGGAACGCAGGCGACATAGCCGAGCGTCCAGCTGGATACATTGGCGACGGCCAGAGCCAGCGAAGCCGCAAAGAAAGCGCCAAGTCGCCATCCATATTGGCTCATGCCCGAGCCGGTGCCCAGCTGTTCTGGCTTCAACAGTTCGATGCGATAGGCGTCGATCACGATGTCGAATGTTGCGCCGGCAAAGCCCAGCAGGAGTGCGCCGATCACCACGCTCTGGATGTTGGTGACCGGATCGGCAAGGCCAAGGACAACGACGGCGCCGGCAACCAAGGTGCCACATAGCCAGAGCCACGCGCGCCGCTGCCCAAGCAGGCCATCGAGCCCCGGCAGCCGGACGCGATCAATGAGCGGCGCCCATGCCCATTTGAAGCTGTAAATCAGCAGCGCGAGGGCAAATGCCGATATCGACTTCTTTTCGATACCCGCATCGGACAGCCTGTTGGTCAGCGTCGCAGCCAGCAGTGCAAATGGAAATCCTGAGGAAATACCTAGGAAAAGGGCGACCAGGGGTTCCTTCTGGAGATAGGGGCGAACCGCATCGATCCAGCTTCTGCTCTGTGCTTGCTCGCTCATGTTCCCGCCCGCCTTTTGACTGGCGGCCAGACTAGCGCGCGGTGCGGCGGCGGAAAGAGGAAAGTTGGTTCAGGCCGTCGGGAGCGGGAAGAGCGTCAGCCGCGGCGGGATGCGCGACGGCTTGCGGCCGGCGAGGAGTTGCTCGCAAATGCCGATCGTGCGGATCAGGTCGCGCGGCTGGAACGGCTTGGCGAGAACGCCGAGCGCCACGCCCATGTCGCGTGCCTCGTCCGGACAGGCGGCGGTCGCGAACAGTACGGCAACGCCGAGCTCGCGGGCATGACGCGCCAGCTCGATGCCTGAACGGACGCCGCGCAGGCGAATGTCGGCAATGACGAGGTCCACGCCCTCCTCGCTGGTCAACACGGCGTCGGCATCGCGGAACCGGTCCACGGTGGCGACGACGGTATAGCCCGCCTGCTGCAGGGCATGCTCATTGTCGAAGGCAATAAGAGGCTCGTCCTCGACGATGAGGATGCGGGCGATGCGCTGATCTCTCTTCGTAAAAAACATTGCCGTCAGGCCCCGCATGCGTCAGTAGCCGCTCCGGCGCGACCGGAGGTGAGAACGCTTGCGCGTCCGCTACGCTCCCGCCGGGCGATTCGCCAGTGCCGGACCGCCACAAAGCGAAGAAAAAGGATCATACCGCTTGGCCAACGCCGAAGGACCACGCGGCCCCCGCCGCCCGCAACGCCCAGGCGGCAGACCGCCCTCCGGGCCGGGTGAGCGCGCGCATGGCAGGCCGGGCACGCGAGGGGGCGGCAAACCCGGCGCCAAAACGGGCGAGCGCCCTGCTTATGGCCGCGCCGGAGCGTCGGCGCCTCGCAAATATAACAAGGGACCTGCGACGCCGTCCGTGCGCGCCGCCAATGCCGATGGGACGCCGCGCGAGGGTGACCGCATTGCCAAGCTGCTGGCACGCGCCGGTGTCGCCTCGCGCCGCGACGTCGAGCGCATGATCGGCGAAGGACGCATCGCGATCGACGGCAAGGTCGTGGACACGCCCGCGACGTTGCTGAAGTCGCTGCACGGCGTGACCGTGGACGGCGTGGCGGTCAAGGAACCGAGCCCCGCCCGCCTTTTCCTCTTCTACAAGCCGACGGGTTTCTTGACGGCCGCGCGCGATCCGCTTGGGCGACCGACCATCTATGATCGCCTGCCCGCCGATCTGCCGCGCGTGATGCCGGTCGGCCGCCTCGACTTCAATACCGAGGGCTTGCTGCTGCTGACCACCGACGGCGGCCTCAAGCGTGAACTCGAACTGCCGTCGAACGGTGTCGAGCGCACTTATCGCGCCCGCGCTTTCGGGACCGTATCCCAAGAGCAGCTCGAGGAGCTGATCGATGGCGTCGAGATCGACGGCATGCGCTACGGCCGCATCGACGCCAACCTCGAGCGCCGCACTGGGCACAACCAGTGGATCGAAATGACCATCACCGAAGGCAAGAACCGCGAGGTGCGCCGCGTGCTCGAGCATCTCGGCCTCGAAGTGAACCGCCTGATCCGCACGCGCTACGGCAGCTTCACGCTCGACGACGCCAAGCCGGGCGACATCATGGAAGTTCGCCAGCATGACCTGGCCGTCTTCCGCAAGACGTTGGGCAAGCCGAAGAAATGAGAATCATCGCAGGCGAATGGCGCGGGCGGCCGCTGGTCGCGCCCAAAGGCGACGCGACGCGGCCGACGGCCGACCGAACACGCGAGACCTTGTTCTCGATGCTGACGAGCCGTCTGGGCTCGTTCGAAGGCCTGACCGTAGGTGATTTCTTCGCCGGTTCGGGCGCGATCGGGCTCGAAGCCCTGTCGCGCGGCGCCGCAAGCTGCCTGTTCGTCGAGCGCGAACGCGATGCCGTCGCGGCGATCCGCGCCAACGCCGAGAAGCTCGGACTTGTTCGGCCCGACATCCGTCAGACCGACGTGCTGTCGCTCGGTGCCGCCCCGGCCCCGCTCGATGTCATCTTCATGGACCCGCCTTACCGCACGGGCGCAGGTGCGGTCGCTCTGGACAAGCTCGGCCGGCTCGGCTGGGCCGGGCCCGCGACATGGATCAGCATCGAGAGCGAGCGCGGCGAGCCCATTCAAGTGAAGGGCTTCACCATCGAGGCCGAGCGGGTGGTCGGCAAAGCCGCGCTTACACTGCTCCGGCCCGAAACAGCCTGACGGTCAGGCGCCGATCTTCCCGTCTTTCCTGACGTCCGCTTCCTTGTTCGGATCGGGATTGTAGCAACTGTCCGTGCGTCCGCGCGTGCAGGGCGGATAGTTCTTCGCCGGGGGCGGCACCGCCTGGGCAACGGGTTCTTGTGGACTCCACTGGTGAATCACGCCGTCCGTGCCCAATTTTGCCTGCGCAGGCGGGGCGGGCTGAACTGCTGGTTCGGCATTGGCCGCGGCATCCGCCGCTTCGGGATTGACCGTGGCAGGTGCGGTGGTGGTCACAGTCGTGGTCACGCGCGTCTGCTGGGCCCAGGTTGCACCGGCGGGCACGATCGCGATCAGTGCGGTAACGACAAGAAGCTTATGCATGGTCATGCTCCTTCAAATTCTCGCGACCCTGCGCGGCGGAAACGAACGATGCGCGTGAGTTGTTCCGCTCTTATGCGCGCGCAGTGTGCCTCAATGGCTTGCGGCGACTCATTCTGTTCCCTAACTGTTCACCGTCATGACCCTCCCCGCACCTGACGACCCGCCTTATCTTAAAGGACTGAACGCGCCCCAGCGCGAGGCGGTGCTGACCACCGAAGGGCCGGTTCTTGTGCTTGCCGGCGCGGGCACGGGCAAAACGGCGGCGCTGACGGCCCGGCTCGGCCATCTCGTCGCCACGCGCCTCGCCTTCCCGTCCGAAATCCTGGCTGTGACCTTCACGAACAAGGCAGCGCGCGAGATGCGCGAGCGCGTGGGCAACATGATCGGTCCCGCGGTCGAGGGGATGCCGTGGCTCGGCACCTTCCACTCGATCGGCGCCAAGATGTTGCGCCGCCATGCCGAGCTCGTCGGGCTGCAGAGCAATTTCACCATCCTCGACACCGACGATCAGCTCAGACTGCTCAAGCAGCTCATCCAGGCGGCCGGTATCGACGAGAAGCGTTGGACGGCGCGAGCGCTGGCCGCGCTGATCGACCGCTGGAAGAACAAGGGGCTGGTCCCTTCCGAGGTTGATGCCGGCGAGAGTGAGGTCTTCGACCACGGCAAAGGTGCCGCCATGTACGCCGCCTACCAGGCGCGGCTGCGAGCGCTCAACGCATGCGACTTCGGCGATCTGCTGCTGCACATGCTGACGCTTCTCAAGACTGACCGGGAAGTCCTTGAATTTTATCAGGAGCGCTTTCGCTACATCCTGGTCGACGAATATCAGGATACCAATTCGAGCCAGTATCTCTGGCTGCGACTGCTGGCTCAAAAGCGCAAGAATATCTGCTGCGTGGGCGATGACGACCAGAGCATCTATTCGTGGCGCGGCGCCGAGGTGGCCAATATCCTGCGCTTCGAACGCGACTTCCCCGGCGCGAAGATCATCCGTCTCGAGCAGAATTACCGGTCGACGCCGCAGATCCTCGCCGCGGCATCCGGTGTCATCGCGCAGAATGGCGGGCGGCTGGGCAAGACGTTGTGGACCGAAGCCGACGAAGGCGAGAAGGTCCGTGTGATCGGCGTCTGGGATGGGCCCGAAGAAGCGCGGCGCGTCGGCGAGGAGATCGAAGGCCTCGAACGGCAGGGCGTACGCGCCGATGATGTCGCCATTCTCGTGCGTGCGTCCTTTCAGACGCGCGAGTTCGAGGACCGGTTCATGCAGATCGGGCTGCCTTTCCGCATCGTCGGCGGCTTCCGCTTCTACGAGCGCGCGGAGGTGCGCGACGCGGTCGCCTATCTGCGCCTGATCAACCAGCCCGCTGACGATCTCGCCTTCGAACGCATCATCAATGTGCCGAAACGAGGGCTTGGCGACAAGGCGGTCGAGACGATCCACCGTGTCGCACGGGCCGAAGGCGTGCCGCTGGCGCTCGCCGCAGCGCGCATCGTCGAAACCGACGAGATGACCGGGCAGGCGCGCAAGTCGCTCGGCCGCTTTATCGGCGATCTCGCGCGCTGGCGCGACATGGCGCAGACCCTGCCCCACGCAGAACTCGCCCGGCAGATGCTCGACGAAAGCGGCTATACCGCTGCACTGCAGGCCGAACGCACCTCCGAAGCCGCCGGCCGGCTCGAAAACCTCCAGGAACTGGTTCGCGCCATGGAGGATTACGAGACGCTGGGCGCCTTCCTCGAGCATGTCAGCCTCGTCATGGACAATGAGGCACAGTCCGAAGAAGCGAAGGTCACGATCATGACCATTCACGCCGCCAAGGGACTGGAGTTCGATACGGTCTTCCTCGCCGGATGGGAGGACGGGGTCTTCCCCTCGCAGCGCGCGCTCGACGAGGGCGGTCTCGCTTCGCTGGAGGAAGAGCGGCGCCTCGCTTATGTCGCGATTACCCGCGCGCGCCGCCGCTGCATCATCCTCCATGCCGCCAACCGGCGCGTTTACGGCCAGTGGACCAGCTCCATCCCCTCCCGCTTCGTCGGCGAACTGCCGAAGGAGACGGTCAACGAAGAGACGACGCTCACGGGCGGCGCCAGTTTGTGGCGCGCCAACTGGTCCGAACGCGACGATCCCTTTGCCAATGTCGCGCGCGGGTCGGGGCGTGGGCCGGGCTGGCAGCGCGCCGCGAGCCAGGGCAATTTCGTGCGCGAGCCGACGCGACTGGTCGAGGCGCGGCAAAGCGCGGTCAGCCTGGGCAGCAAGGGGCGAAGCGATGTCGCGATCGGCATGCGCGTCTTCCACGAGAAGTTCGGCTACGGCACGATCCAGACGATCGAGGGCAACAAGCTCGAAATCGAGTTCGAGCAGGCCGGACCGAAACGGGTTCTGGACAGCTTTATCACGATAGGCTGATTCGAAACCGATCCCGATAGGCATCGACTACAAGTTGAATCGACTTTTGAACGCGTCAAATGTTCAAAATACGAACTCCATTTTCGTATTTAATGACCAAATTGGACAATTTTGGCCCATTTTGAACCAAAACTGGACGCAATAACCCCAAAATTTCCTTCTTGTTAACGGTTGAAGCCTATTTCGGCCTTGCGACCCGAAGGGCGCTGGCCAGCCAGTGCTCACATAACTAGCCCGGCGGTACGTGGGTGTACCGCCGGGCATTTTTCATTTTCGGGCTGCTTCGGCGTGACCGAAGCAGGGCATAGCAGACTAGAACGCCGCCTTCGCCGCTCCACCCATCATCTGTGCACGCACCAGCGGGATCGGCGGGCCGCCATAGGACAGGAAGGCATCGTGGAATTGCTTCCATGCCTTCCGTCCACCCTTCTTCGCCGTCCAGTCTGCGCGCAGCTTGCGGATCATGAGTTTGCCCATCGTGTAGTTGAGATAGGCCGGATCATAGGTGCCGCGGGCCGCCTGCTGTTTGGCATTGCCCTCGTCCTGGAAGCACTGCTCCTTGAACATCTGCTCGGACTCCTGCTGGGTCATCCGCCCCGTGTGGAGGCGGATCGCCGAGAGGAAGCGGCAGTCGCGCAGCAGTGCATTGGAGAGCTGGCCGACATGGGTTTCAGGCTCGCCGTTGTTCAGGCCCGCTTCCCACATGAGTTCCTCGGCATAGTGGGCCCAGCCTTCGGCGAAGGCATAGCCCACGAACACGCGGCCGAAGATCGACGGGGAGCGGTTCGCGTGAAGGAACTGCAGGAAGTGGCCGGGCATGACCTCGTGCACTGTCGTGAACAGGAGGTCGCGCTCACCCGGAATGAAGTCTTCCTGGACCTGCTTGCTCCAGGCCGGATCGGGCGGCGAGATGTAATAGACCGACGGTATGCCTTTCTCATACGGTCCAGGCGGGTCGATATAGGCGCTGTTCTGCCTGTTATAGGGCGGACTTTCCTCGACCAGCGCCTGCTCCGTGCCCGGAATGCTGACGATGTTCTTCTCGAGGATGAAGGCGCGCAGTCCGGGGATCTGGCGCCGCGCTGCAGCGACCGGCCCTTCGGGCGGCTTGTTCTTGCCCATCTTGATCATGCAGTCGGCCATGGAGAGGCCAGGCGCATAGGCCTTGCAAGCGTCGCGAAGCGCGTCCTGGTTGCGCTTGAGATCCGCGACGCCGATCGCCTCGAGCTGACTGAGCGGCGTATCGACCATTTCGGTCGCTGCAAGCATGCGCGAGAAGCGTTCGCCACCGAGGGCGAAGTCGGTCGTTGCGGTGGCGCGGTTACCGTCGAGCCAGTCGCCAAGATCCTTCATTGCCTTCGATGCAGCGCCGGCTGCCTGGTCGAACTGCGCTTGCAGCGCCGGATCCTGCACGTTGGCAAAGGCCGCCTTGGCGTCGCCGACATAATAATCACCCAGACCCCGGAAGCCCGCCACGCCGTGATTGATGAAGCTGATCGGCATCGGCGTCTTGAGGTTGGCGCGGATCTGCGCGGCCGCGGCAGGCACCTGCTTCAGAAATGCGATGAGCGCCTTGAGGCGTGTGGGCGCATCCGCATAGTTGCGGGCGATGTAGGTGTTGGGGTCGAGAATGCCGATATAATAAGCTGGGTTCTTGTGCGGCTGGTCGGCGTCGGTCAGCCAGAAGAGATCGCCCTTCGCCACCGCGACCAGATAGTCGCGCTCGAAGGCGTCGGCCTTGGTCATCGTCTTGGCGTTGAAGGCCTGCGCGGCCTTGATCTGCGCATTGAGGAAGTCGGCGCGCACCTTGAGGCCCGCATCGCTGAGATCGGGCAGCTTGCCGTCAAAATCATGCCGGCCTTGATAGACCGCGAAGGTTGGATTGAGCTTGAAATAGCCTTCGAGGAATGCGTCGCGAAACCCGCTCCAGCTGGTCTTGGCCGGTTTGGCCGTTGCAGCGACTGCGGGCTCTGCAGCGGCGAACTTGAGCGCGCCGCCGGCAAAAAGCGCCAGCGCCACCCCCGGGAGGACGAGATGCCTCATGGGCCGAAAATGTTTCATGAAGGGAGCAACCTTGAAATGATGGAATAGGTCTTTGTGATCGGCGGCGCAGCGCTTGTCCAGTCTGTGCACCAGCCCACGCACTAGACCTCGACCGCCCAAGCAAATCTATCGCCCCTTTTTATTTGAAGTGCCGTTGCGCGCCTGCCCGTCCTCGGCCTAGGAGCAGGCCATGGCCACGGCGTCACAAGACGAGTCAGACAGTCCCGTCGGGAACGAAGGGCCGTCGCATCCGCTGCAGATCGGCGCCTTCCGCGCATTTCTGGTGGTGCGCTTTTTCACGATCCTCGCCGCGACCGGCATGTCGATGATCATCGCCTGGCAGGCCTATAATATCGCGCGGCTGACGATGGAGCCCGCTGCAGCGGCGGCCCGGCTCGGCCTCATCGGGCTCATCCAGTTCTCGGTCCTGTTCGTGCTGACCCCAATCGCGGGCCTCGCGGCAGACAATTACCAGCGCACACGCATCGGCATGGCCACGCTGACGGTGCTCGCCGCCTGCGCCGCCGTGCTCGGGCTGGCCAGCTATGAAGGCACGACGAGCCTGCCGCTGATCTACGCCATCGCCGCCGTGCTTGGCAGCTGCCGTGCCTTTCAGGGTCCGGCACTGGGATCGATCGCGCCGAATATCGTGCCGAAGGACTTGCTGCCCCGCGCAATCGCCTTCTCGAGCATGTCCTGGCAGGTCGGCGGTATCGTCGGGCCCGCCATCGCCGGCTATATCTACGCGGTCAAACCCTATTACGCCTACTCGTTCAGTGCCGGTTTGCTTCTCTGCGCAGTGGTCGCCATGATTTTCGTCGGCAAGGTGCGTCAGGCGCCGCCCGAAAAGGATCGTCATCCGATCCGCCAGGTGATCGACGGCCTCACTTATGTTCGCACCAACAAGATCGTATTCGGCGCAATCACGCTCGATCTCTTCGCCGTGCTGCTCGCGGGCACGACCTCGCTGCTGCCAGTCTATGCCCGCGACGTTCTCCATGTCGGCTCCGCAGGCCTGGGGCACCTCGCCGCTGCACCGGGCGTCGGCGCCGCCGTCACGGCCCTGTGGTTCTCCTTCCGCCCGCTCCGCTACAATGTCGGGCCCAAGATGCTCGCTTCGGTCGGGATCTTCGGCCTCGCGACCATCGTCTTTGGCGCGACCGCCTTCCTGCCTCAGCAGACGGCGATCCTCGTCGCCCTTGCGGCCATGGCGACCTGGGGCAGCGCCGACATGTTCTCGGTCTTCGTCCGCCAGTCACTGATCCAGCTGCACACGCCGGATACGATGCGCGGTCGGGTAAGCTCCGTCTCGATGATGACCATCTCGGCGTCCAACGAACTGGGCGAAGCTGAGTCAGGCTTCGTTGCGGCCTTGATCGGACCGGTTGCAGCCGTCATTGTCGGCGGCGTCGGCGCCATTGTCGTGACGCTGACGTGGCTCAAGCTGTTTCCCGAACTCAGATTGGCCAAAACCTTCGATCCGCCCGAACATCTCGACATCCAGTCGACCCAAGGAGAGAAACGATGAAAGCTGCATCCATTCTCGAAACAATTGGCGGCACGCCGCATATCCGCGTCAACCGTTTGTTCGGAGATACTGAAGTCTGGATCAAGTCGGAGCGCGCCAATCCCGGCGGCTCCATCAAGGACCGCATAGCCCTCGCCATGATTGAGGCCGCCGAGAAAGACGGCAGCCTCAAGCCGGGCGGCACGATCGTCGAGCCGACTTCCGGCAATACCGGTATCGGCCTCGCCATGGTGGCTGCGGTCAAGGGCTACAAACTCATCCTCGTCATGCCCGAGAGCATGAGCCTGGAACGACGCCGCCTCATGCTGGCTTACGGCGCCACATTCGACCTGACGCCGCGCGAAAAAGGCATGAAGGGCGCCATCGAGCGCGGCCTGCAGATCGTCGCCGAGACACCGGGCGCGTGGATGCCCCAGCAGTTCGAGAATCCAGCCAATATCGCCGTGCACGAACGGACCACTGCGCAGGAAATCTTGAACGACTTCGCCGACGCGCCGATCGACGTGCTGATCACCGGCGTCGGCACCGGCGGCCACATCACCGGCTGCGCGCAGGTGCTCAAGAAGGCCTGGCCGAACCTCAAGGTCTTCGCTGTCGAGCCGACGCTTTCGCCGGTCATCAGCGGCGGCGCGCCGGGTCCGCACCCCATCCAGGGCATCGGCGCCGGCTTCATTCCCGCCAATCTCCACACTGCCCTGCTCGATGGCACGATCCAGGTGGACCCGGCGGAAGCCAAGGATATGGCGCGCCAGGCCGCGAGCAAGGAGGGCATGCTGATCGGCATCAGCTCGGGCGCCACGCTGCAGGCGATCAAGCAGAAGCTTGCCGAACTGCCCGCCGGCACGCGCGTTCTCGGCTTCAATTACGACACAGGCGAGCGCTACCTTTCGGTGCCGGACTTCCTGCCCGAGGCCTGAGCGGCTCCAGCCGGAGCTCTTCCTGCCGGGGCTACGTGGGTCGAACAGGGTCGGGAACCGGTCTTCAGAACCGGCGTTAACACTCGTTATCCAAGCCGCCTTGAAATGGGACGGCCGGTTCCGCGCGGGATCTTAACGCCGTTTGTGCATTGCCATATCGGCCGCTCATCCCCAAATAGCCCGCCTCTACGTGGGAATAACGCATGGCGACGCAATTTCTGAAGGCGGAGCGGCCCACTGCGGCCCGTAGGTGGATCGCCGCCGCTCTGGTACTAATCGCCGTCGCGTTGCTCGCGCTTGCCGCCTTGAACCAGTCGCGCAACCCCGTGAGGGGGTTGGTTCTTCCGGGTGCCAAAGAGCTCGACGTGGCGCGGCCGGATACACCGATACCGACTGTGGAGCCGCTGGTGCTCGACGCGTCCAATCCGGACGAGGCGCGCAAGCTCAATGCCGCAATTCCCTTCTCCACCGCGCCCAACCCGGCCGCGAAGCCCTACAAATTCTCGGGCGATGCGATCGGCCTGAGCCGCGCCACCGATTGTCTCGCCGCGGGCATGCTCTACGAGGCAGGCGACGATGCCACCGGCGAACGCGCCGTCGGCCAGGTCGTGCTCAATCGTCTCCGTCACCCCGCTTTCCCCAAGACGGTCTGCGGCGTCGTGTTCCAGGGCGAGGAACGAGCGACCGGCTGTCAGTTCACTTTCACCTGCGACGGCGCCATGGCGCGCATTCCAAGCGCCGCCGCCTGGGATCGTGCGCGCGGACTCGCGATCCGCATGCTCTCCGGCGAGGTCTACAAGCCGGTCGGCATGAGCACGCATTATCACACCGACTGGGTCATGCCCTATTGGAGCGACACGCTCGACAAGGTGGCCGCCGTCGACACCCATCTCTTCTTTCGCTGGAAGGGCTGGTGGGGGACCCCGCCGGCCTTCTCGAACAAGGGCATCAGCAGCGCGGAGCCGGCAATCCAGAAGCTGGCGCTACTTTCGCCCGCGCACCGCGCCTTGCCCGAGCTCATCGCACCGGTCATTGCTTCGTCACTGATCGACGACAGCCGGGCGCCCAGCGCCGTCGGCGCCGACTGGATCGGCCGACGCGTCGGCCCCGGCAAGCTCGTCGCTGTCGAACAAGGCGGAAACGGCTTCGTGATGACCGTCGACAAGGGCGGCGATCCGTCGCGCTATGCCGATGCCGCAGCGCGTCTTTGCGCGGGCCGGGCACAGTGCCGCCTGCTCGCCTGGACCAATTCCGCCGAAACGCCAAAAAGCTTTCCTGTGCCAGAATCGGCCCAGCCGTCCATGTCCTTCTCCTACATTCGCATCAAGGACAGCGGGCTCGAGCGCATCCTCTATAATTGCGACGAATTCCCTTCGACGCCTCGCATCCAGTGCATGACGCGCCGGGCCGGCGCGACAGCTCCGGCGCCAAAGCTTTTGGCCGACGACGTGGCCGCCAAGTCGAAGCTGAAATTGCCCGACAGCGTGAAGCCCTCAGCTGACAGCAATCGCGGGCCGCTCCTGGCGCCGGCGGCGGACTCGATGGCGCGGCCGCGCCTCAAGAATGACGTTTCGCTGACCGGACCGGCCGCGAACAACCCCAGCTAAGACGCGTCAGGCCGCCGTCAGAAAAGCCTCCGGCGGCAATGCCATCAGCGAATCCGCGCCGCCCTCGATCTTGCGGCGAAGCGCGCCTGCGTCCGGCATGATCCGTTCGGCGAAGTAACGCGCCGTCACCAGCTTGGCGTTGAGGAAATCGGCATTGCCGGTGCCTGACTGGAGCAGCGCCTGGGCAGCGCGAGCCATCTTCAGCCACATGAGCCCGACCGAGACGATCCCCATGATGTGCATATATGCATAAGCGGCAGCACCGGCATTGTTCGGGTTCGCCATGGCATTCTGCATGAGCCACATGGTAGCGGCCTGCAGCTGCTGGTTAGCCTTTTCGAGCGCCTCCGCGACCGGGGCGACGGCAGGGCCCGCCGATTTGCCGAGCGCAACCTCTTCGCCGACCAGCCTGAAGAAGGCCTGGATCGCACGGCCGCCGTTGCGCGCCAGCTTGCGGCCGACCAGATCCATGGCCTGCACACCGTTGGCGCCTTCGTAGATCATCGTGATACGTGCGTCTCGCACCTGCTGCTCGACGCCGGTCTCGGTGATGTAGCCATGGCCGCCGAAAACTTGCTGCGACAGCACGGCGACGTCGAAGCCCTTGTCGGTGCCATAGCCCTTGATCACCGGCGTCAGCAGCTCGAGCAGATCTTCGGCATCCTGCCGCTCCTGATCGCTCGGCGCGAGCTTCGAAAGATCGACCTGCAGCGCGATCCACAAAGCGAGTGCCCGGAGACCCTCGGTGAGCGACTTGCCCTCCATGAGCATGCGGCGGACGTCGGGATGGACGAACAGCGTGTCGGCGGGTTTGTCGGGCTCTGCAGCGCCAGTGAGCGCTCTGCCCTGCCGCCGTTCCATCGCGTAGCGGGCGGCGTTCTGATAAGCGAGTTCGGCCTGGCCGAGCCCCTGAAGGCCCACGCCCAGCCGCGCCTGGTTCATCATGATGAACATGGCGGCGAGCCCCTTATGCTCCTCCCCGACCATCCAGCCGATGGCGTCGTCATAGTTCATGACGCAGGTGCAATTGCCGTGGATGCCCATCTTGTGCTCGATCGAACCGCAGGAAACGGCATTACGGCCGCCGAGCGAGCCATCGTCGTTGACCATCACACGCGGCACGAGGAACAGCGAGATGCCCTTGCTGCCTTCGGGCGCGCCCGGCGTCTTGGCGAGGACGAGGTGGATGATGTTCTCGGCCATGTCATGCTCGCCGCCCGAGATGAAGATCTTGGTGCCACTGATCTTGTAGCTGCCGTCGGCCTGCGGCTCGGCGCGCGTCTTGATCATGCCGAGATCCGTGCCGGCATGAGGCTCGGTCAAGTTCATCGTGCCGCACCAGCGGCCCGCGACCATGTTCGGCACATATTTCTGCTTGAGCGCATCCGAGCCCACCGCAAGGATCGCCTCGATCGCACCGCCGGTCAGGCCGTTGTACATTTCAAGCGCGTGGTTGGCCGAGACGAAATATTCGCTGACTGCCGTCGCGACGACCATCGGCAGCGCCTGGCCGCCATATTCCTCGGGTGCGTGGAGCGTCGTCCAGCCGCCTTCGACAAACTGGTCGAAAGCGTCCTTAAAACCCGGCGGGACGATGACGCTGCCATCATCCTCGCGCTTGCAGCCGACCTTGTCGCCAACAGCGTTCAGCGGAAACATGACCCCGGCCGCGAACTTGCCCCCCTCTTCCAGCACCGCCTGGACGATGTCGGCCGAAGCGGCGGTGAATCCGGGTGTGTTGCT
Organism: Sphingobium sp.; assembly: GCA_017745115.1. The sequence goes on from JAGIAA010000001.1 coordinate 19,955, forward strand.
GAGCCGGTCGAGGCCGATGATCTCGTCGAGGACGAAACGCGTATCGCCGACGGGCGCGGTATAGCTGGGCATGAAATCTCTCCTGAGGCTTCCCCCAGTCTATCCGCCCACGCCGGCAAGAGGCTAGTCTTTTTGCCCGTTCAGCATCGCAATGAATTGGGAAAGCTCAGCCACGGCCTCGTCGATGTCGCGCCTCTGCGCGTTCAGGAAGGCAACCCGATCCGAACATTTCTGGATCGTCACCTCGCGCTGCGCCGCGCGGCCATCATCGACGTCGTAGAGATCGATCATTTCGCGAATGTCTGCGAGCGAAAAGCCTACGCGCTTGCCACGCAGGATCCACGCCAGCCGCGCCCTGTCCCGGTGGCTGTAGATCCGGGCAAGGCCCTGCCGGCGGGGGGATATGAGGCCCTCATCCTCGTAGAAACGCAAGGCTCGGGCGGTTACCCCAAACTCGGTGCACATCTCGGAAATCGAGAACTCTTCGCGGTCATCCTTCGCCGGGATTTGGACCCCGGCGATCGTCACAGGATTCTTCATGCCTACAATGCTAACTAAGCTGTTGCTGTGGGTCAAAGCATCCCGATAACTGACGTAGACGTCAATCAACCGTTAGGACTAACAACTGTGTACTTTTGGCCTCAGTCGGAAATTCGCTCGAGCCCGGAGTCCGTTACGCGCCGGTAGAAACAGCTACGCTCACCAGTGTGGCAGGCCGGCCCTTTGGGCGTGACGATAAGCCACACCGCGTCCTGATCGCAGTCAATGCGGATATCCTGCACAATCAACTCGTTGCCGGACTCCTCGCCCTTCATCCAGAGCTTTCCGCGACTGCGCGACCAGAAATGCGCACGCCTGGTCCGCACCGTCTCCGCAAGAGCCTGTGCATTCATATGCGCGAGCATCAGCACCTCGCCCGTCGCGCCATCCGTGGCGACAGCGGTGATCAGGCCATCACGGTCATATTTAGGATCGAGGGCCAGGCCCGTTTCGCGTTGGTCGGTCATGGGGGGCGCTATATCGCGGGTGAAAGGATCGGGAAAGCGGCTCACCCGCGTCCGATCAGTTTCCTCGCCATCCCGTCAGCGACTTCGGCCGCAGGGAGTCCGCTTGCGGCGCTCTCGGCCCAGATCGCCTTCAGGCGCGCCGGTATCTCCGCGACCTTGGCTTCCACGAAGCTCCGGTCGCCCAGCCGGAAATATTCGGAGGCCACGTTGATGATGCCGCCGGCGTTGATCACATAGTCGGGCGCATAGAGAATGCCGCGCGCATGCAGGCGCGCTGCGTCCGCAGCGAGCGCGAGCTGGTTATTCGCACCACCGGCCACGATCGGTGCGGCGAGCAGCGGGATCGAGGCCTCCGTCAGGATTGCACCCAGCGCATTGGGGCTGAACACGTCCGCCTCGACGGTCATGATTTCCTCTGCTGAAACGGCCTTCGCGCCGAGTTCGCTAGCCAATGCCGCTGCGCGCTGTTCATTGGCATCGGCCAATGTTAGCCGCGCCCCGTCTTTGGCGAGCAGCCGCGCCGTTCCGCCGCCGACACTGCCGACGCCCTGGATCGCGACATGGACGCCCGACATGTCGGCCTTGCCGAGCTTCTGCTCAACCGCCGCCCTGATGCCGAAATAGACGCCCTTGGCCGTGGAAGGCCCTGGATCGCCGCCGGCCTTGCCGCTGGCCACTGGCAGGCCTGAAACGTGGCGGGTTGCCGAGGCGATCGTTTCCATGTCGGCCTCGCTCATGCCGACGTCCTCGGCCGTCACATAGCGCCCGCCGAGCGATTCGATCGCCTCGCCGAACGCGCGTAGCTGGTCACCGGTCTTGGGTGCATCGCCGGCCAGAATCACGCCCTTGCCGCCGCCGACGGGCAATCCCGCCATCGCATTCTTGTAGCTCATGCCGCGCGACAGGCGCAGCGCGTCGGTCAGCGCGTCGGCATCCTTGGCATAGCGCCAGTAGCGCACGCCGCCGCTCGACGGCCCGAGATGGGTCGAATGTATCGCGATAACGGCCTGCAAGCCCGTCGCGGAATCGGTGAAAAAATGGACATCCTCATGTCCGTCGAAATCCGGATGAGACCAGAACATCGCGCGCTGCCCGCTTGTCATGACAAAGAAAATGGGGCGACCGACGGGATCCGAACCCGCGACCTCTGGTACCACAAACCAGCGCTCTAACCAACTGAGCTACGGTCGCCACAGCGTCCCGGAGGCCGCTTTCGAGAGGCGCGCCATAATGCGCCATGAGGCCAAGCGTCAAGCGCGCAGCTGAAGTTTGTCGAAGGAAAAATGGGAGCGAGGCTCACCGCGCAGGCCGAGGATCGTACACCTCTCCTGCTCTATTCGCCGGTCCGTCGATCCTGGCACGATGCCCCGAGGCTGAGGCGTATTCGGCAGGCAGGATCGAGGCCGGCAAGAAAGGGGCGCCGCGCTTCTCCCACAGAGCAGCGCGGCGCCCTCGCTTGTCTTAGTTGACGGCGTCCTTCAGGCCCTTGCCGGCCTTGAACTTCGGCTGAGCCGAAGCCTTGATCGCCATGGTTTCGCCGGTGCGCGGATTGCGGCCGGTCGAAGCCTTGCGCTTCGAAACCGAGAAAGTGCCGAAGCCGACGAGGCGAACTTCATCACCCTTCTTCAGCGCACCCGTGATCGAGTCGAAAACGCCCTCAACAGCCTTGCCGGCTTCCGCCTTGGTGAGACCGCTGCTGTCTGCGACTGCGCTGATCAGATCCTGCTTGTTCATAGCCTTAGGAACCCCCTTCATATTCGTTGCTTGTGGTGGGAATCGTGCCTCGAAGTCGCGCATAAAGGCGCTTCTCCGCGCGGCTGTCAAAGATTTTTGCAGGCTATGCGCTGAAATGCAGCCAATTCCGGTCGATTCAGGGCCAAAGGCCCCATGATGGGACAGGAAGGACCCCTGAAACGGCGTTTTTTTGCGGTTAAGCACGCCGCTCCCGGAGCCGCCACGGCGACTCCGGCGCCGACCCTGCGCCTCGGAAAGATGCGAGACTCGGAAGAACGGCCGGGGCCGGACGCTTGCCTAGTGACGCAGCGTCGGCCCGTCGTCGCCCGCCGCCGCGAGTGGCGGCTGGGCGGCAAGGTCATCCTGCTCGGACCATTCGATCGGCGTCAGCGGGGCCGTGAGGGCGCGCGCCAGCACTTCGTCGACATGGCTGACCGGCACGATCTCGAGGCCTTCCTGGATGTTGGCCGGAATCTCGGCGAGATCCTTCTCGTTCTCATACGGGATGAGCACGGTCTTGATACCGCCCCGCAGCGCCGCGAGGAGCTTTTCCTTGAGGCCGCCGATCGGGAGAACGCGGCCGCGCAGCGTCACCTCGCCCGTCATCGCAACGTCCTTGTTGACCGCAATGCCGGTCAGCGTGGAAACGATCGAGGTGACCATGCCCACACCGGCCGATGGACCGTCTTTGGGGACCGCGCCTTCGGGCAGGTGGATGTGAATGTCGCGGCGGTTGAAGATGCTCGGCTTGATGCCATAGCCGGGCGCGCGCGCCTTCACATAGGAGAAGGCCGCCTGCACGGACTCGTTCATCACATCGCCAAGCTTGCCCGTCGTCTTGATCTGCCCCTTGCCAGGCACAGTGACCGACTCGATGGTCAGCAGCTCGCCGCCAACCTCGGTCCAGGCCAGACCAGTGACCGCGCCGATCTGATGCTCTTCCTCGCCCATGCCGTGGCGGAATTTCCGCACGCCGGCAAATTCGCCGAGATTCCCAGGCGTGACCGTGACGGTTTTTTCCTTGCCCTCCAGGATCTTGCGCAGCGCCTTGCGCGCCAACCGCGCGATCTCGCGTTCGAGCGTACGCACGCCGGCTTCGCGGGTGTAATAGCGGATCAGGTCCCGCAGCGCGTCTTCCTCGATCGCGAATTCGCCGTCCTTCAACCCATGCGCCTCGATCTGCTTCTCGACGAGGTGCCGCTGGGCGATCTCGACCTTCTCGTCCTCCGTGTAGCCCTCGAGCCGGATGATCTCCATGCGGTCGAGCAATGCGCGCGGCAGGTTGAGGCTGTTCGCGGTTGTCACGAACATGATGTCCGAGAGATCGAGGTCGATCTCCAGATAATGGTCCTGGAAGCGGCTGTTCTGCTCGGGGTCGAGCACCTCGAGCAGCGCGGACGCCGGATCGCCGCGGAAATCCTGGCCGAGCTTGTCGATCTCGTCGAGCAGCACGAGCGGATTCATCGTGCCGGCCTTCTTCAGATTAGCTGCGATCTTGCCCGGCATCGAGCCGATATAGGTGCGGCGGTGGCCGCGGATTTCGGCCTCGTCGCGCACGCCGCCCAGTGACTGGCGCACGAATTCGCGGCCCGTCGCCTTGGCGATGCTACGGCCGAGCGAGGTCTTGCCCACGCCGGGCGGGCCGACGAGACACAGGATCGGGCCCTTCAATTTGTCCGAGCGCGCCTGCACCGCGAGATATTCGACGATGCGGTCCTTGACCTTGTCGAGCGCGAAATGGTCGGCGTCGAGGATTTCCTGCGCCTTGACCAGATCCTTCTTGAGCTTGCTCTTCTTGCCCCAGGGCAGGCCAAGCAGCGCATCGAGATAATTGCGAACCACCGTGGCTTCCGCCGACATGGGCTGCATCGAGCGGAGCTTCTTCAATTCGGCGGTCGCCTTGGCGCGCGCTTCCTTGCTGAGCTTGAGCTTGGCCAGCTTGTCGGTGATCTCGGCGAGCTCGTCGGAATCGTCTCCCTCGCTGCCGCCCAGCTCGCGCTGGATCGCCTTGAGCTGCTCGTTCAGATAATATTCGCGCTGGGTCTTCTCCATCTGGCGCTTCACGCGCCCGCGGATCTTCTTCTCGACCTGCAGAACGCCAAGCTCGCCCTCCATGAAGGCGAAGACCATTTCCAGGCGCTTGAGCGGATCCTCTTCGACCAGCAAAGCCTGCTTGTCGCTATCCTTGATGGCGAGGTTCGCCGCGACGAAGTCGGACAGACGGCCGGCTTCCGTGATCTCGCGGAGCTGCACCGGGGTTTCGGCCGGCAGCTTCTTGTTGAGCTTGGCGTAATTCTCGAACTGGTTGGCCACGGAGCGCATCATCGCCTCGACCTCGGGGCCGGCAACGTCCTTGTCCTCCTGCTGCGTGACGAGCGCGCGCAGGTGATCGCCGCCGTCGGTCAGCGAAACCAGCGCGGCGCGCTGCTTGCCCTCGACGAGCACGCGGACATTGCCGTCCGGCAGCTTCAGCATCTGCACGATGCTGGCGATGACACCCATGTCGTAGAGCGCCTCACGGTCGGGATCGTCCTCGGCCGGATCGAGCTGCGCGACGAGGAAAATGTCCTTGTCCGCTTCCATCGCCTTTTCGAGCGCGGCAACGCTCTTCTCGCGGCCGACGAACAGCGGCGCGATCATCTGCGGGAAGACGACGATGTTCCGCAGCGGCAGCAGGGGCAGTTCAAGATCCATGGTCACTCCAGTAGCGGCATCAGCCAAGACTCGGCCGTTCCGCGCTTGTTCTTAATATCGGAGCGTGCGCATCCCGTTTCAACACATCTGCGCGCAATCCTACGTCCAACCCGGTGAAGATTGTCTGAAGCGGCAGGAAAAAACCGGGAAATTACGGGGTTTTCGCCTGCTCAGAAGGGCATTTTGAAGCCGGGCGGTATCGGCAGGCCAGACGTCACCTTGCCCATGTGAGAGCCCGCTGCTTCGTCGGCCTTCGCCTTGGCATCGTTGTACGCCGCGACGATGAGGTCCTCCAGCATGGTCTTGTCGGCCGGCACGATCAGGCTGTCGTCGATGGAGAGGCCCAGGATGCGGCCCTTGGCGCTCGCCTTGATCCGCACCAGACCGCCGCCGGAAACGCCCTCAACCTCGACCGTTTCAAGCTCGGCCTGGGCCTTCTGCATGTCTTCCTGCAGCTTGCCGACCATGCCCATGATGTCGGCGCCGCCGAACAGGTCGTTGATGTCCTTCATTGGTAATCTCCGTCAATTGCTGCGGTCCGGCTCCGCCAGGGCGGCGCCGGGAAAGGCCGCCAGTGCGGCAGCCACGATCGGGGTGGCGCGGATTTCCTCGCGCCGGGCCTCAGCGGCGGCCAGTTGCTGCTCGCGCAGGCTCGGTTCGCCGCTCATGTTGCTCGAGTTGACGACCCAGTGCGCTCCGGTGGCATCCTTCAAGGCTGCTGCGACCTGCCGGGTAAAATCGGCGTCGAGCGGCTGCAGCAGCCGGATTTCCAGCTCTGGCGGTGCAAATCTGACGAGACTGACGCAATCGTGCAGTTCTGCGCCCAGGCGCGGAGCCGACTCCAGCAATAGAGAGACCAACGCAGCGAAATCGCCCGGTGGGACGGGGCCGGATGGTGCTGCGGACGAAGGCTCGGCCGCCCGCATCTGCGGCGCATCGCTCGCCGGACCAGCTGTGAAGGCAGGCGCACCTTCCAAGCCCAGCCCCCGCTCCTTCAGCAACTGAGCCAGTTCGCCGGGATCGGGCATCTGCGTCGCGTGGACGAGGCGGAGCAGTGCCATTTCGCACGCGGCGAGCGGCCGGGCGGCCGAGACCACCTCTTCATGCCCCTTGAGGAGCAGCTGCCAGAGGCGGTGCAGTACCGGATGGGACAGCGTCGCCGACCAGTCCTCGATCGCCTTGCGTTCCGCCTCGGCATGGAGCGCGAGACCAGCGCCCTTCCCGGCCTTGGCGACCGTAACGGCGTGGATCAGATCGAGCAGCGCATTGATGGTCGCGACGGGCTCCACGCCGAGAGACTCCTGCTCGTGCAGGATGTCCAGGACGGCGGCGCCATTGCCGGCAATGATCTCGGCGAGCAGTCGGCGGGTGGCGCTGCGATCGGACAGGCCGAGCATGGCACGGACCTGATCGGAGGTGATGTGCGGCTTGCCGCCATCGGTCTCGGCATGGGCGATGGCCTGGTCGAGGATCGAGAGACCGTCGCGCGCCGAGCCCTCGGCCGCGACGGCGATCATCGCCAGAGCGTCCGCATCGGCGCTTACGTCCTCCTTCTCCGAAACCTGCGCGAAGTGCTGCTGGAGCAGCTCAGCGGGGATACGGCGCAAATCGAAACGCTGGCAGCGCGAGAGCACCGTGATCGGCACCTTGTTCACTTCCGTCGTCGCGAACAGGAACTTCACATGTGCAGGCGGTTCCTCAAGTGTCTTCAGCAACGCATTGAAAGCATTGCGCGAAAGCATGTGCACTTCGTCGATGATGTAGATTTTGTAGCGGGCCGAAACGGCCGCATAACGCACCGCCTCGATGATCTCGCGCACATCGTCGACACCGGTATGTGAGGCGGCGTCCATCTCGATCACATCGATGTGCCGCCCCTCGGCAATCGCCTTGCAAGGCTCGCAGACGCCGCATGGGTCGATCGTCGGGCCGCCCTGGCCGTCGGGACCCACGCAATTCAGTGCCTTTGCGATGAGCCGTGCCGTCGAGGTCTTCCCGACCCCGCGAACGCCGGTCATCAGGAAGGCATGGGCGAGCCGGTCGCGCTTGATCGCGTTGCCAAGCGTCTGGACCATCGCATCCTGGCCGATGAGCTCGGCAAAGGTCTGCGGACGGTAGGCGCGCGCCAGCACACGATACGTGCCCTGCTTGCCGTCTGCCGCGGCGGGTTTGGGCACCTGCTGCGCCGCACCCAAATCGAAGCCTAAATTATCGTCGGAATCAGTCATCGCTTTCGACCTTAGCGGCGAAAAGGGGCGCTGCACACAGTCCCTTTCGCGAGAGCGAAACCAGCCCTATCATCCGCGCGCGGAGAGGACCGAATGCGCAGATTCACACGGCAGTTTATCGCCCTTTTTCTAGGCAGCGCATTTTTCTGCGCGCATACGCCGGGGACTGCCCAGTCGGCCACGGACGCAAAGCCCGTCCCGCCGTCCTACTCCGCCACGGATGCTCCCCCACAGCTGGATTGCAACAAAACCCTGGATCAGCTCGAACGCGACATGTCTCCGGTCGACAACGACAAGTTCGCGCAATGGATCGACCGTTATCAGGCGATGAACACCTATTTCGACGCGCTGATCGAATGGGACGGACAGCAATTCGTGAAAGCCGGCAAGTGGACTCCGCAAAAGAAGAAGGACTTCGAGGCAATGCTGCTCGCTCGCCCCGAGTTAACGGAAAACTGGTCCTATTTCTCGAATGCAAGCACCCGCGCGCTGAGCAATCTCTCAACGTTCATCGACAAGGCGAACAAGAAGGATGACGCCGGAGCCTGCCGGGCTTTCAATGCCATCTTCGCAGATATGGGCCAGATCAGACAGCGCGGCCTCGACCATTCCGCCGCAATCGATCGCCTCTACCAAGCAGAGGCCGCAAAGATCGGCTTGACGCTCTAGGATTTCTGGCCAGCCGGCGCGGCTTTGGCCCCGAACGAGAGCGGCAAGGCAATTCCCACGAGAATCAATACCATGCCGGCCACGTGATAGACGTGAAAGGGCTCACCCAGGATGAGCGATGCAAGCAGGGCGCCGAACAGGGGCTGAAGATTGATGACCTGGCCGGCATCCCCGGCACCGATCTCGGCGACGGCCTTGTTGAACATGAAATAGGCCACGAGCGACGGCAGAAGCATCACATAAGCGATGCCGGCCAGCGCGCCCGGCGTGAAGTGGACGGTGCGCGTCTGCAACTCGTTGACTGCCAAGGGCGCCATGGCGAGCGCACCGATGGCAATGGTGATCGCCAGGAAGCTGAGCCCATCGATGGGCGGACGAAGACGCAACAGCACCGTGTAAAGCGCCCAGAGCGCCACAGCACATATGACGAGCGCGTCGCCATGGTTGAAATGGAACGATGCCATGGCGGCAGGATCCGCCCGAAAGATGATGATCAGCACGCCGACGGCAGCAACGATGCAGCCCATGATCTGCGCAAAGCGCGGCTGTGTGCGGAAGAGCAGATAGTCGAAGAACAGGACCAGCGCGGGGATCGCCGCCTGCACCAGCAGGCTGTTCGCCGCCGTCGTGTATTGCAGGCCCGAGTACATGAGGGCGTTGAATGAACCCACGCCGACCATGCCGAGCATCAGGATGACGAGCCAATGGCGGCGGATCAGCGCGCGATCGGCCGAAATACGCCGCCACGCGATCGGCAGCGCGATCAGCGACGCCCCGCCCCAGCGCAGGAAAGCCAGCGTAAAAGGCGGCACATCTTCATGAATTGCGCGGGCGACGATGGAGTTGCCCGACCAGAGCAGCATCACGAGGCCAAGCATGAGATAGACGGTGCGGCGACGCGATGCGGTCTGCAAAGGATTGAGCCTCTCGAGCGAAGGAGGCCGCATATGGCTCCCTGCGGCACCGTGAGCAAGGGCCGCTCCGGTTGCATTCATATGGTTTCGGGCTTCTAACGATCCATTCGATCAACAGCCTGCGGACCGCTGCCCCTATGACCACCGCCGAAATCACGCCCGAACTCAATGCAGTCGACCATGCGGACCGCGCTTTTGCCGGCCATCCCAAGGGCTTGGGTTACCTGACCTTCACCGAGCTGTGGGAGCGCTTTTCCTACTACGGCATGCAGAACCTGCTCGTGCTCTACATGGTCAATTACCTGCTCCTGCCTGGCAATGCGGACCAGATCATCGGCTTCGAAACGTTCCGCAGCCTCTTCGGCCTCTCGAATACCGAGGGCCAACCGCTCGCCTCGGCCATCTACGGCAATTACACCGGCTTCGTTTATCTGACGCCCATTCTCGGCGGCCTGCTCGCGGACCGATTGCTGGGACGGCGCTACACGGTGCTCGCGGGCGCGATCATCATGGCGATGGGGCATTTCCTGATGGCGTTCAACGCGACCTTCCTCTTCGCCCTCTTCTGCCTCGTAATCGGCAGCGGCTGCTTCAAGGGCAATATCGCGAGCCAGGTCGGCGGGCTCTACAAGCCCGAGGACCACCGCCGGGCGGACGCCTTCCAGATCTACTATCTCGGCATCAACCTCGCCGGCATCGTGACGCCGCTGGTTGTCGGCACGCTCGGCGAAAAGGTCGGCTGGCATTACGGCTTCGGCGCGGCCGGCGTCGGCATGCTGCTGGCGCTGGTCATCTATCTTTCGGGGCAGCGCTACCTGCCGGCGGATTCGATCTCGCGTCGTGACAAGGCTGCGAAAAAGGAGCCGCGCAAGCCGCTCACCCGCACCGAGTGGCAGGCCCTCGCCGCGCTTGTGCTGATGATCCCGGCGCTGGCCTTCGCGATCGTGCCCAACAATCAGATCTTCAACGCCTATCTGGTCTGGGGCGACCAGCGTTTCGACCTCACTTTCTTCGCCATCCGGATTCCGACCACCTATCTCACCTCGATCGACGCCATCACATCGATCAGCTTCCTTGCGATCGTTGCGCTCTTCTACCGCTGGTACGGCAAGCGCTGGAATGAGCCGGACGAGCTCGGCAAGATGATCATCGGCGCGATCTTCTCGATTGCCGGCATGCTGTGCCTCTACATGGCGGCCGCGACCACGCCTGCCGACCACAAGATCACCTTGTTCTGGCCGATGATGTTCGAACTGCTGAACTCCATCGGCTTTGCGCATCTGCTGCCGGTGAGCCTGGCGCTGTTCGCGCGGCTGGCGCCGGCGTCGCTCAATGCCGCCGTGATCGGCCTCTATTACCTGGCCTTTTTCGGCGCCAACAAGCTTGTCGGCTATTTCGGCGGCTTCTACGAAACCATGGCCACGCCGACATTCTGGCTGATGCATGCCGGCTTCGCGGCTGGCGCTGGCGCGGTTTTCCTGCTGTTCAAGCTGACACTGGCAAAGCGGCTGATGGGCGGGCCTGCGCCGGCAATGGCCTGACGCGGAAAGGTGGAAGCCGAACGACCCGCAGCGAATTCGTTGTGGCTGCTTCCGTCAGGACCTGACCAGGTTGGCGAAGACTACGTCCGCCGACTTCCGCGGCGGCATATGGCCGCCCTCCCCGGAAAATGCAAGCCGGATGCGGCATTTACGGCAGAGCGCGCTATGCTGGGCGGACCACGATGGAGGCTCTTGCCATGCTGCGCCTACTGGCCTTTACTATCTTGATGACCGCCGTCCCCGCTTCCGCTGCCGACGAACCGCCAAAGGGCCGGATCACCGGCATCGCAGGTATCTTCTTTAAAGCCAAGGATCCCAAGGCGCTCGCCGCCTGGTACCGGGACGTGCTCGGCCTCAAGCTGGAAGACTGGGGCGGCGCGGCGCTCATTCCCGACGCGCCGGGCCATCCGCCCGCGCTGATCTGGAGCACCTTCCCCGCCGACACCAAATATTTTGATCCGTCGAAGAGCGACCACATGATCAACTATGCCGTCGACGATCTCGGCGCGTTCCTGAAGCGGATCGAAGCGAAGGGCGTGAAGGTGCTGAAGCGCGACGACAGCGACCCTAGTGGGCGGTTCGCGTGGATCGTCGACCCGGAGGGCAACAAGCTCGAACTCTGGCAGCCAAAATAGCTATATATTTCAACGACTTGACGAGGACGATGCAAAATCGGCCTGCTAGGGGTGTTTTTGCGGCATTGAGGCAGCCTCAAAGGCTGGGAAAACCGTCCTTTTCGAGGCGCGACGTTGTTGAGGCCGACGCCTCCTTACGAAAGGCCGGCGTTCAGATGCTCAGATGCCCTGCATATTGCGGCTCTCGGCCGGAATCTTGACCGTGAGCGCTTCATAGTCGTCCTTGAGCGTGATCTGGCATGAGAGCCGGCTGAAGCGCGTGGTCGCAGCGGCGAGATCGAGCATGTCTTCCTCATCCTCGCTGGCGCGGGGCAGCTTGGCGAAGTCGGCAGCCTCAAGAATGACATGGCAAGTCGAGCAAGCCATCTGGCCCTCGCAGGTGCCTTCCAGCGGCTGGCCAGCGGCCTGCGCCACCTCGAGCAGATTATCGCCGTCCTGCGCCTCGATCTCCTGGATGTTGTCGCCGTCAGCGCTAACGAAACGCACCCGGATCATGCCGCCACCTTCTGCATCTGCACCGCCTCATCGATAGCGGCGGCAGCGCGCTGGATTTCCTCTATCTCGGTATAGCGCCCAAAGCCGATGCGCAGGGAAGACCGGGCCTCGGCATCGCTCAGGCCGATCGCTCGCAAGACATGGCTCGGCTTACCTGTACCGCTGGCGCAGGCCGATCCCAGCGAGACGCACACATTCCGGAGCGACGAGATCAGCCTGGCGGCGTCGACCCCCTCAAGCCGGATATTGAGATTGCCATGATAACGCGCATCCAGTGCGCCATTCACCGTCCAACCCGTGAAGGCCTTGAGCGCAGCTTTCCAGAGCTGCTCGACATGCGCCATGCCGGCCTCGCGCTGCGTCATAGCAACCTCCGCCGCCGCGCCGAACCCGGCACAGAGCATGGGAGAATTGGTGCCGGGGCGCATGCCATATTCCTGACCGGAGCCATGCATCAACGGCGGAAGTTCCAGTCCCTCGCGCAGCCAGAGAGCACCGATTCCCTTGGGCCCGTGCATCTTGTGAGCGGTGATTGCGATCATGTCGCTGTCAGGCGTTGCGAGCTTTCCGAAGCCCTGCACTGCGTCGCATAACACCGGCACATCGCTCGCGCGGGCAATGGCGGCCAGCGCGTCCATCGGCTGAATGACGCCGATCTCGTTATTGACCTGCATGACCGCGAGCAGCGCGGCGCGCTCGTCGATGGCGGCCTCGGCGATGTCCAGATCGACAAGCCCGTCAGATCCGACGGGCAGGATCACGGGCTCGAAGCCCTCGCGGCGCAGCGAGCGCACCGTTTCCAGAACGGCGGCATGTTCGGTGGCGATCGTGACGACACGCCGGCGTTCCGGCGGTGCACTGCGCGCTGCACCGACGATGGCGATGTTGATCGCCTCGGTGGCACCCGATGTGAAGATGAGTTGGCCATCGCTCTTGCCGAGCGCAGCTTTCACGCGATCGCGCGCCAATTCGACGTCGGCGGCCGCAATCCGGCCGATGCGATGGGCGCTGTTCGGATTGCCATAATGGGCCATGGCCGCCGTCATGGCAGCTTCAGCCTCCGGCGCGAGCACCGTGGTTGCCTGATAGTCCAAATAGATCATGTCCGGCTGCCAGAATATAAGGCGAGCCACTGCGCAAGAAAGGCCTGAATGTCGCTTTCCTGCGTATTATGCCCCAGACTGACACGAACAACCTCGGCGGCGTGTTCTTCCGGCCACCCCATGGCCGTCAGCACACCGCTCGCCTTGAGCGTGCCGGATGAGCAGGCGCTGCCCGCCGAAACGGCGATTCCGGCCATATCGAAGCGAATGAGCTGAGCCTGCGCGCTCATACCGGGCATGCGGTAACTGCCTATCGTGGCAATGCGGCGCGATGCAGACGCGACGATATCGCCGCCGGCGGCGGAAATCGCTGCGTCGAGATGGCTGCGCCAACGAACCGCCTTCTCCAGCCATTGCGTGCCTTCCTCGACGGCTGCGGCAAAACCGGCTGCAAGCGGCATGGCCTCGGTCCCGGCGCGATAGCCCTGTTCCTGGCCGCCCACCGGGTCGAGGAGAGCCAGATCCCGCACCAGCAAAGCGCCGACGCCGATAGGCCCACCGAGCTTGTGCGCGCTGATCACGAGCAGGTCCGCGCCCTGCGGCAGCGGCAACTTGCCCGCACCCTGGCTGCAATCGGCGAGCAGCCAGGACCCGGCGGCATGGATGCGCTCGGCGAGATCGTCCAACGGCTGGATAACGCCAGTCTCGCTATTGACCTGCTGGATCGCGAAAAGCGTGCCGGGAGTGATCCGTTCCGGGAGTTGAACGATGCCGTCGATGTCGACCGGCAGGCGGCGGTCAGGCGGAACATGGCGCAGTACCGCGTCATGTTCCGTCGCGCTCGCCAACACGGCATTCGCCTTGTTCCTGGTCAGTGCAATCGCCAGCGCCTCGCTCGCACCAGCGGTGAAGAGAACGGCCCCTCCCCACCCCAGCGCCGCGGCAAGCCTGGCACGCGCATCCTCGAGCAGCGCCTTGGCCGCGCGCCCTTCGGCATGCGGTGACGATGGATTGGCCCAGGCCGCGAAGCCCTGCCCCATGGCCGCGCGCGCCGCCGGCAATAGCGGCGTCGTGGCCGCATGATCGAGATAGATGCGCCCCGTCATCGGACCTCCCTGCAGGCGGTCTAGATACGGGTCAAGACATACTCCCAGGGCCAGTAGCCAAGACAATTGCGAAATGACGCCCGCCCTCTATATAAGCGGCCATCCGGTAGCGGTAGCGCTCGCACTGCTTGCCATCAGTCTAATGTCCCAGGTGCCATGCCAGACGTCATTTTTCCCGGTCCCGAGGGCCGTCTCGAGGGCCGCTTCAGCCCGCCGCCCCGTCCCCGTGCGCCCGTCGCCCTGATCCTGCATCCGCATCCGCAGGGCGGTGGCACGATGAACGACCGCATCACGCAGGCGCTCTACAAGACCTTCGTGAAACGCGGTTTTGCGACCCTTCGCTTCAATTTCCGAGGCGTGGGACGCTCGCAGGGCGTCTTCGACAATGGCATCGGCGAGCTGTCCGACGCGGCCGCAGCGCTGGACTGGGTGCAAAGCTTCCATCCCGAGGCGCAGACGACCTGGATCGGCGGCTTCTCCTTCGGCGCCTGGATCTCGATGCAGCTCCTCATGCGCCGGCCGGAAATCCGCGGCTTCATCTCGGTCGCGCCGCCCGCGAACATGTATGATTTCTCGTTCCTCGCGCCCTGCCCTGCCTCGGGCATCATCGTGCAGGGAATCAATGACGAGGTGGTCTCCGCCAATTCGGTGCAGAAGCTGGTCGACAAGCTGCGCACGCAGAAGGGCATCACCATCCATCATGACGAGATCCGCAACGCCAATCACTTCTTCGAGCATGAGCTCGACCAGCTGATGATGAGCGTCGACAATTATCTCGACATGCGTCTCGCACCGGATTCGCCGATCCGGTGAGTGTGGGCTGCTGATGCTGATCCTTGCGGGCTCTGTCCGGCTGCCGCCCGAGAATATGGCTGCGGCACGGCCTGTCATGCAGCGGATGATCGAGGCGAGCCGGGCTGAGCCCGGCTGCATCACCTATAGTTTTTCCGAAGATGCGCTGGAGCCGGGTCTCATCCGAGTCTTCGAGGTCTTTCGCGATCACGATGCCCAGCAGTTCCATTCGAAAAGCCCCCACATGGCAGAATGGCGCGCGGCTTGGCCGGCGCTCGGCATTGGCGAGCGCCAGATCACGCGCTACGAGGTCCGTTCAGCGGTCGAGACCTGACCAGCACTTTGATCTTCAAGCGCTAAGAGCGCGGGCGGTGCCAGCAAGCTTGCGCCCAGGAGAACCAGCGCTGCCAATTTGGCTCTCCTCCGTTCGGGCCCTCAGTTCTGAGCTGAGCGCTGTTCCAGCATTTCCGCCAGTTCAAGCCAGCGTTCTTCTGCCGCTTCCTTCTCCACCCGCGCCTTTTCGATGGCATCCGACAGCTCGGCAAAACGCTTGGGATTCTTGGTGTAGAGATCGGCATCGCCAAGTGCTGCCTCGTCGCGGGCAATCGCCTTTTCGATTTCCTCGATCCGACCGGGTAGCAGATCGAAGTCGCGCTGATCCTTGTAGCTCAGCTTGGCAGCCTTGGGCGGAGGCTGCGCAATCTGTGCGTCAGCCTTTGAGGTGGCTTTCTTTGTCGAAGCAGTGGGCTGGCGGCGCTTGGCTTCCCAGTCTGCGTAGCCTCCGACGATGACGTCGATGCGGCCCGACCCATCGAGGCCGAGGGTCAGCGTCACGGTGCGGTCGAGGAAATCGCGGTCATGGCTGACGATCAGCACTGTGCCGTCATAATCAGCGATCACTTCCTGCAGGAGGTCGAGCGTTTCGAGGTCGAGATCGTTGGTCGGCTCGTCGAGCACCAGCAGATTGGATGGGCGCGCAAATTCACGCGCCAACAGGAGCCGTGTGCGCTCGCCGCCTGAAAGCGTGCCGACTTTGGCCTCTGTCAGTGAAGGCTCGAACAGAAATTCCTTGAGATAGCCCTGGATATGCTTGCGGACGCCCCGCACATCGACCCAGTCCCCGCCTTCCGTGAGCACGTCGCGAACGGTCTTTTCGGGCGCGAGCAGGCTGCGCTGTTGGTCAATGACGATGCTGTCGAGCGTCCTGGAGCGTGTGATCGTGCCGCTGTCGGGCTCAATCTCGCCAGTGAGCAATTTGAGAAGAGTCGATTTGCCCGTGCCATTGCCGCCCACGATGCCGATCCGGTCACCGCGCTGGATACGAAGGGTAAAATCCTTGATGATCGACCGGCCATCGAAGCTCTTACTGACATGCTCGGCAGCGAACACCGTCTTCGTCTTGCTGCCGTCCGAGGCCATGGCCAGCTTTGCGGCGCCTTGAGGCCCGATCATCGCCGCGCGTTCGGCCCGCATTTCCCATAGCTTGGCGAGACGGCCCTGGTTGCGCTTGCGCCGCGCGGTGACGCCGCGCTCCAGCCAATGCGCCTCGATCTTGAGCTTGGCGTCGAGTTTGTCGGCGGCGCGTGCTTCCTCGGCGTAGACTTTTTCCATCCAGGCCTCGAAACCGCCGAAACCGACCTCGTTGCGGCGTAGATTGCCGCGATCGAGCCACAATGTGGACTTGGTCAGGCGCGTGAGGAAAGTCCGGTCATGGCTGATGACGACGAACGCACCCGAGAAGCGATTGAGCCAGTCTTCGAGCCAGCTGATCGCACTGATGTCGAGATGATTGGTCGGCTCGTCGAGCAGCAGGATATCGGGCTCGCTAGCCAGTGCACGGCAGATCGCCGCGCGACGGCGTTCACCGCCCGACGCGGTGGCCGCATCACGCCCAAGATCGATGCCGAGCTGGTCGGCGATGGCGTCGATCTCGTGCGCGGGTGGCGCGCCTGCCCCGGCGATCGCAAAATCGCGCAGGGTTGCGTATCCGCTGACATCCGGATCCTGCTCGAGCATCACGACGTTCGTGCCCGCGACGATGGAGCGCTTGCCCTCGTCCGCTTCGATCCTGCCCGCGATGAGCTTCAGAAGCGTGGTCTTGCCCGCGCCGTTGCGTCCGATGAGCGCAAGGCGGTCACGCGCGCCGATATGAAGGTCGAGGCCCCGGAACAGCCAGCCGCTGCCCTGGATCAGCCCAAGCTGCTCATATGATAGAAGTGGCGCCGCCATGGCGGTGGGCTAATACAGATGGCGTCCGTTGGGGCAAGTCCGGGCGCGAACCTGAACGAACGGGAACCGACGAGGTCAGCGCCCATTCAGCCACGAGCGGTCATTTGTGCTCCAACGCCATCTCCACACGAGGATGTTTGAAATGCCCCGTTCGCCTCTGCTGATTGCTGCCCTCCTCCTCACCACGCCGGCTACCGTGCTCGCCCAGACGACCACTGCTCCGCTCGAGTTGACGGGACCAGTCGTCACCCTGTCCGTCACGGAATCGGTCGACGCGGCGCCGGACAAGGCGACGGTCAACACGGGCGTCGAGACCCGCGCGCTGACGGCCAAGGCCGCTATGGCTCAGAATGCGACGCAGATCGACGCGCTGATCGCCGCACTCCTCAAGAGCGGAATCGAGCGGAAGGATATCCAGACCAGCGGAATCAATCTCAACCCACAATATGACTATGCCAATCGCAAGGACGGTGAAGGCCCACGCTTCATCGGTTATCAGGCCAACAACAATTTGACGGTCACGATCCGCAAGCTCGACAAGGCCGGCGACATTATCGACGCCATGGTCGGCGCAGGCGCAACCAACATAAACGGCCCCGCCTTTGGTATCACCGACACGAGCAAACTCGAGGAACAAGCTCGAACCAAGGCTGTGAAAACCGCGCAAACCCGCGCTAATTTCTATGCTTTGGCTGCCGGCTACCGGGGTGCGAAGCTGCTTTCCATCTCCGAGACAGGCGAATTCAGTCCCCCACCGATCGCCTACGAGGCCCGGTTGAGCGTGGCTGCGCCGGCCGCGGCAAAGACGAGTGTCGAGCCCGGTCAGCTTTCCACTTCGGTCACGCTGAATTTCCGTTATATGCTGGAGAAATAAACCAGAACGAAACAGGGCATTCAGCGGCGGTTCAATGCAAATAGTCTATCCGATTTCCATGACACGTTCCCTTTTCCCGGCCCGGATACTGGCCCTGATTCCTGTTTTCGCAACGATCTCGCTGGCCACGCCAGGCGTGCAGGCGCAGGGATTCTCCCACGGCAACGACCAGAATCAGGCGCGCGAGAATATGCTCGACCGCAAGGTCATGCCCTTTTCCATCATCAAGCGCCGGACGGAGAGTGCGATGGAAAATGAGGCGACCTATGTCGGCGTCGCACCCAGCCCGCGCGAGGGCATCTACCGCATGCAGTTCCTCCGCAAGGACGGGCGCGTGATCTGGGTTGATGTCGACGGCAAGACCGGCGACATCGTGGGACGGACCAAATAGCAGCGGCCACCCGGCCTGCTGCCTTGATCGGAGAATGAAGAGATGCGCCTGCTGATCGTCGAGGATGAACCGACCCTTGGCCGCCAGCTCAAGTCGACGCTGGAGGGTGCCGGCTATGCCGTCGACCTCGCGACCGACGGCGAGGATGGCCATTTCATGGGTTCGACGGAGAGCTATGACGCCGTCGTGCTCGATCTCGGCCTGCCCGAGATCGACGGCCTCACCATTCTCGACCGCTGGCGCAAGGAAGGCCGCGTGCACCCCGTGCTGGTATTGACCGCGCGAGACAGCTGGTCCGACAAGGTGGCCGGGCTCGACGCCGGCGCCGACGATTATCTCGCAAAGCCCTTTCAGAGCGAGGAGTTGATCGCGCGGCTGCGCGCGCTCATCCGCCGCTCTTCCGGTCATGCGTCCAGCGAGCTTCTCGCCGGCGACGTCCGCCTCGACACGCGCTCGGGCAAGGTCACGCTCAACGGTGAGCCTGTGAAACTCACGGCGCAGGAATACAAGCTCCTCTCCTACCTCATGCACCACAAGGGCAAGGTTGTGAGCCGGACCGAGCTGATCGAGCATATCTACGATCAGGATTTCGACCGGGATTCGAACACGATCGAAGTCTTCGTGACACGCATCCGGAAGAAACTGGGCGCGGACGTCATCTCCACCATCCGAGGCTTGGGCTACAGCCTTGACGAACCCGCCGGCTGAACCGGCATTTGCCGATCCGGGCCAAGCACCGCGCTTCACGGGCTCGCTCACTCGCCGCGTCATCGGCATTTCGATCCTTTGGATCGCGGTTCTGCTGATCGGCGGCGGCCTCGCGCTCGACCGAGTCCTGACCAAAGCCATCACCAACACCTGGGATACCGGGTTGGACTCGGTGATCACCGCGATGATTTCCTCGGCCGAGCTCGATTCCCGTGGGGACGTGCTGTTCAATCGCCCCCTTGCCGACCAGCGGTTTCTCGAACCAGCGAGCGGCCTCTATTACCAGATCAGCGGCGAGGGCCATGAGGACTGGCGTTCCCGCTCGCTCTGGGACCGCGCGATCAAGGTCACGCCCGAGATGCGCGAGAAGAACGGCGTGGGCATGGACAACATGCAATTCCCCGACGAACCGCTGCGCGTGATGACCCGTACCGTCATCTTGCCGGGCAGCGAAACACGCTGGGTCTTCATCGTTGCCCAATCCCGCGACGCGCTTGAGGAGCAGATCAAGGCGCTCCGCACCATCGTGCTATGGAGTTTCGTATCGCTCGGCGTCGGCCTGGTCGCCCTCGCTGCGCTGCAGGTTTTCATCGGCCTGCGCCCCTTGCGTCACATCCGGCGCGAGATCGCGCGCATGCGCGCCGGTGAAAAAGCGCGCGTCACCGCGCCCTTGCCCGTCGAGGTTCAGCCGATGGTCGAAGAGCTCAATGCGCTTCTGGCCCATACCGAAAGCCAGGCCGAGGAAGCGCGGCGGCATGCCGGCAACCTGGCGCATGCACTCAAAACCCCGCTCACCGTGGTCATGAACGCGGCGACGGCCGAGGCGCCTGACCTGTCCTCCACGGTTATCCGCGAGGCGGTCACGATGCGCCGCCAGATCGATCACCATCTGGCACGCGCGCGGGCCATCGGCCGTCGGGGATCGAGCCAGAGCAGAACCGAAGTGTGGCCGAGCCTGGAGGCCGTCGAGCGGGCCGTCGAGCGCCTGTACCCCGCGACCCGGGTCGACCGGGACGGCGCGCAGGACAGCGTGGTGCGGATCGAGCGGCAGGATCTCGACGAAATGATCGGCAATCTCGTGGAAAATGCCGCGAAATATGGCGGCGGAAGTGTGTTCGTGACCGTCGAGCCCAAGGGCACCGCTTGGGTTGATATTGTCGTCGAGGATGACGGCAAGGGCATTCCGGCAGCCGAACGCGAGCGCATTTTCGATCGCGGCGTGCGCCTGGACAGCGGCAAGCCTGGCACTGGCCTGGGTCTCGCCATCGTTCGCGACGTCGCAGAAATCTATGGCGGCACGGTCGAACTCGGCGAAAGCGAAGATCTGGGCGGCCTCCTCGTGCGATTGCGGCTGCCATCGGCATAATGTGCGGAGATTGACTCGAATATGGCCAAGCCCCTCATCGGCGTCTGGGTGCTTATTCACATTGGCTATATCAATTCGAAGCCGCCGCTCTATTGAACGGCTGCCGACCGGGTAACAGGCCGAGGAGAAGCGTCGGTCAGCAATCGTTCAGCAGATCGGTGCACAGACAGCCCAGCATGGTCGCGGCCCCGCCTACCCAACTCCCTGAAACCGCACGCTATGGTGCGGGCGAACAGCCGCGCCGCCGCGCGCTGTTGCTGGCCGTCATCCTGCACATTCTGGTCGGCCTGATCGTCGTCTACCAGAAGCGCGAACCGATCGCGAAGATGGGCGAGGAAGGCCTCAAGACCTTCAATGTCGCGCCGGAAGGGCCAAAGGGATCGCAAACCGACAAGACGGAGCAAAAGCACGAAAAGAAGCAGGCCAAACAGGCTGCTTCTGAAGAAAAGCCGATCCCGGTCGAAACGCCGCCTCCGCCACCGGACACACCTCCCCCGGTCGTCCGCGACTTCCAGATGCCGTTCCTGCAGCTAAACAGCCAGGATTATGCCGCGAGCAATATCGGCAAACAGCCTTCGCAGCGTCCGGCGGCTGGCCCTTCCCTCGCCCAGGGCGACAGCAAGGGCACCTACGGTCCAGGCTCGGGGCCCGGAGGTGCGACCCTCTATCCGGCGGACTGGTATCGCGAACCGACCGACGCTGAGCTCGGCGGCTATCTGAAGCCAGACATGCCGCGCGCGGGTTGGGGCATGATCGCCTGCAAGACCGTCGCCCAATATCATGTCGACGATTGCTACATCATGGGGGAATCGCCCCGGGGGTCGGGTTTCGCCCGCTCGGTGCTAAATGCGTCCTGGCAATTCCTCGTCATGCCGCCACGCATCAATGGCAAGGCGCAGGTCGGCACATGGGTGAGCATCCGCATCACCTATTATGACGGCAGCATCAAATCGGCATCCGGCGGCTGAGGCCGGATATCGACGCGCTTATTTGTCGCGCTTCTTGCGGTGCGTTTCCATGTCGAGGACCGTCGTGTCTGCACCGTCGGCCGGCAGCAGGCCCAGACGCCGCGCCACTTCCTGATAAGCCTCGACCTCGCCGCCTAGGTCGCGGCGGAAGCGGTCCTTGTCGAGCTTCTCGCCGGTCGCCGCGTCCCACAGGCGGCAATTGTCGGGGCTGATCTCATC
Organism: Sphingobium sp.; assembly: GCA_017745115.1. Next base: position 41,568 of record JAGIAA010000001.1, read on the forward strand.
AGCAAGGATGATGCGCGAATAATCGCCATCCCAGATGCGGCCGAACTCGAGCTTGAAGTCGATCAGACGGATACCGATGCCCGCGAACAGGCCGGTCAGGAAGTCGTTCACGCGGATCGCCATATCGGCAATATCGTGCATCTCCTCGAGATTGGCCCAGCCGAAGCAGGCAATATGCTCCTCGGTGACTAGCGGATCGCCGAGCGCATCGTCCTTGAGGCAATATTCGATAAGCGTGCGCGGCAGTTGCGTGCCTTCTTCGATGCCGAGACGCTTGGAGAGCGAGCCGGCCGCGACATTGCGAATGATCACTTCCAAGGGCACGATCTCGACCTGGCGAATGAGCTGCTCGCGCATGTTGAGACGACGAATGAAGTGCGTCGGCACGCCGATATTGCCGAGCAGCGTGAAGACATGCTCGGAAATACGGTTGTTGAGCACGCCCTTGCCGTTGATCGTATCCTTCTTCTGGCCATTGAAGGCGGTCGCGTCGTCCTTGAAGTACTGGATGAGCGTGCCGGGTTCAGGGCCCTCGTAGAGGATCTTCGCCTTGCCTTCGTAGATTTGGCGGCGACGGGACATGGACAGGGTGCCTACTCGTGAATGACTGACCGGAAAATCAACGCCCCGGCGACGCGAATCGGGAAGGATCAGCGGCCGCCGGGGCTGTTGTTCGAGCCTGTAGACCAAGCGGGCAGCAAGTGCAATTTGCACCCGCTCCCGGCAAATGTCAGGCCAGGTTGGCCTTGTAGAGCTTGGTGAGCTCGGCCCATGCCTTCTCGGCAGCCTCCATGTTGTAGACCTGGCTTCCCGGCACGGTCCAGCCATGGTCGCCCGCATAGACCTCGACGGTGGCTTTCTTGCCGGCGGCGGCGAAGGCGGCCTTGAGGGTGTCCTTGTCGGCCGGCGCACGGGCATCGTCATTCTTAGCGACGCAGACGAGGAATGCCGCCTTGGTCTTGGGAATGAGCAAATGCGGACTCGCCGGTGTGGTGGTCACCAGGCCGCCGCCGTGGAAGGTCGCGACGGCGCCGATGCGGCCGGGCACTGCCGCAGCGGTGCGGAAAGAAAGCGGACCGCCCATGCAATAGCCCTGCACGCCGGCTTTCTTCTTTTTGTCGGTCGCGGCTTGCGCATCGAGGAAAGCGAGATAGGCGATCGCGTCGCTATCGACGCCCTCATCCTTGATGGCGTTCCGATAGCCGAACATCTTCTGCATGTCGGGATTGGCGCCGCCGGCGAGAATGTCCTTCGACGTTGCGCTGCGATAGAAGGGATTGGGCACCAGCACCGTATAGCCCTGAGCGGCAAGACGCCGGCCCATTTCGCGAAAAACCGGGCGCAGACCGAAAATGTCGGGCCACATCAGCACGGCAGGCCAGGCGCCCTTGCCACCGGGATGGAAGAGCGCGGCATCGGCCGTGCCGTCCGGCGTCTTAACGCTGACGTCGGTCTCAACGACGCTGTCGGCGGCATAAGCGGCGGTGCCCGAGAGCGTAGCCGCCGCGCCCAGCGCCACGAAAGTCCGACGGGTCAGCGACCAGTCCTCGAACAGGCCAGAATTGATTTCATTGTCGCACATTGCCTGAATCCCTCCTCATTTTCCGTCCGTTGACTTTGCCCGAAAGCTCTGCCTGAGCGCCCTTGCTGTCAAGTGCCGGGCGGCGGGCAGTTTCATTCGCAGCCCTTGTTGCCCGCTCCTATTGCAGCGTCGCCACCAGTGCCTGCACCTCATCGTCATCGGCGACGCTGGGATGCACCACGCGCCGCACCTCGATCGCCGGAATCGGATCGACGAAGGGCAGGCGCTTGAGGCCCGCACTGGCGCCGATACGTGCGGCCGCCGCGCCGAACAGGGGCAATATGCCTGCCCCTTCGCGCGCGCGTTCGGCGAGTTGGCCATAATCATCGCTCTCGAGCGCGACCGGCATGGCGCCAAGGCCGCCGCCCGAGAGGCAGGCATCGACCAGTGGGCGCAACCGGTTGGCCGCGGCAAAGGTCAGGAGCGAGTGCTCGGCAATGTCGTCGCGCCCGACAAATTCCAGGGCGGCGAGCGGATGATCGCGGCCGACATAGAGCGACCAACGCTCACTCCAGAGATAATCGGACGGAAAGACACGTGTCGCGCCTAACGTGTAGAAATAGGCAATGGTGACGCGGTCTTCGGACAGCGCAAGCGCGACACGATCGGCGACGAAACAATTATAGTCGATCGTCACCGGCCGATGCGGAAAGGCATCCTCGAACGCCGCAACCTTGGCCTGGAAGCGCGCGAGAATCGAGGGATGGATGCCGATGGTGATCGGTTGATCCGAGCGGGCATGCGGCGCCCAATGCGCATCGGGCGCTTCCACAGGCAAGTCCGGCAGGTCTTCGGCCTCCGGCGCGGCCAACTCTACTGGTATCGACGTTATGGGCCCTGCCACCTTGGCGGGCGCCGCCTGAGGCGCTTGCGGCGCAACGCGCGCATGGTCCCGCATTGTCAGCACCAGAGCATCGCAATCGGCGAGAATGATTCGCGCACGGGCCAAGGCAGCCGCGCCCGCCGCCGATATGGCTGCCTTGCCGCCGCGCGCCCGCTCGAACAACGAGACGCCCAGCCGGGTCTCCAGTTGCTTGATATGGTCGCTTATCGCGACCTGCGACACACCCAGCGCCCGCGCGGCCGCGCGAAAACTGCCCTCGCGCGCGATCGCGTCTAGGGCCTCAAGTTGCCGTAGGGTCGGGCGGTCCATAGCGATAGGTCTATGCTTGTCGCGTTACGAGTCAATGGCAGTCCGGACGATTTGCATCCGGCAATGGCATTGACCGCCAACGCATGCTTGTGGCAAGCGGCACGCCGCCCAGGAGCGAGCGGGTATAGCTCAATGGTAGAGCACTAGCCTTCCAAGCTTGTGATGCGGGTTCGATCCCCGCTACCCGCTCCAGCCTCTCGCCAAGCGGCGCTCCATTACAATTTGATACAAATCGGCCGCTGAGCGACAAAATCGCGCGACAAGTCTATCCTAGAAGCCTCCTCACAGCGTCGCCCCACACGGCGCTGCCCACAAGGAAGCTTCCGATGCCCAAGATCGCTCACACACTTCTGGCGGCCGGCCTTCTCTCCCTCAGTGCCGGCGCCATGGCGCAACCGCCCGCTCCTCCCCCGGGCGCGCCCGACGCCGGCCCACGCATGAAAGCGCCCGAGACGCGCGCTGAGCTCAAGACCCAGCTCGAGGCCCGTTTCGACCGTATGGACGCCAATCATGACGGCAAGATCGACGAGAAAGATCGCGAGGCACGCCGCGCAGCACGCATTGCAGAGCATTTTGCGGAGATCGACACCGACAAGAACGGCTCGATCAGCAAGGCGGAATTCGCCGCTGCGGAAGAGCATCGCGGCCCGCCGCGCTTCGGACAGATGGAAGGCCCCGGCCGCGCCATGCTGTTCAGCCGTCGGAGCCGTGAAGGCGTGATGATGATGCGGGGCCGCCTGCCCTTCGCGCCGCCGCCCGGCGGCTTCGCGCGCAAGCCCGGAGACGCGCTCACTAAGTCCGATTTCGTCAACCAGGGTCTCGCCCGCTTCGACAAGGTGGACACCGATCACGACGGCAAGATTTCCGCCGCCGAGCGCGATGCTGCCCGTCCGATGCGCGGCCCGGGTGGCCTCCGCAGAATGCCCCCGCCCCCTCAGACTCCACAGTCGGGGCAGTGAGGCTGCACGGCCGATCCGCTGCGGTTCCCCCACTTATCGCTGGATCGGCCGTGTCACTTTGCACGCGGCGCCGAAGATTGCCGCGCTTGCATCTTCTCAACATTGCCGCCACCGGAGCATGAATAACATGCTCCGGTCCTTTTTTCGTGAGGCACTGCCATGACCGCCCGCCCCCATCTCCTCCTCGTCGATGATGAAGCGGCGATCCGCGAACCGCTCGGCGCCTATTTGCAGCGCTCGGGGTTTCGGGTGAGCGAGGCTGCGAATGCGGCCGAAGCGCGCAAGATCCTGGCCGGCAACGCCATCGAGCTCGCCATCCTCGACATCATGATGCCGGGCGAGGACGGCCTGTCGCTATGCCGCTCCATCCGCGAGCAGGGCGAACTGCCGGTCATCCTCCTGACGGCCCGTTCGGAAGAGACCGACCGAATCGTCGGCCTCGAAATGGGTGCGGACGACTATGTGCTGAAACCCTTCTCGCCCCGCGAGCTCGTTGCGCGGATCAAGACGATCATGCGCCGGGCCGGGGGAAGCGGTGCTCGCGAGGTTGCCAATGAAGCCACCGTCTACCGCTTTGAGGGCTGGACGCTGCGCGCGGACGACTGGACGTTGACCGGTGCCGACAACGTCGCGATCCCTCTTTCTACGGCGGATTTCCGGTTGCTCCAGGCCTTCGTGACCCATCCTCGCCAGGTGCTGAACCGCGACCAGCTGCTCGACTTGACCGCCGGCCGCGAAGCGCATGCCTTTGACCGCTCGATCGACAACCAGATCAGCCGCCTGCGCCGCAAGCTGGAGGACGACGCGCGCGCGCCGCGCCTTATCAAGACGGTCTGGGGTGGCGGCTATATGTTCGGGGCGGACGTGACGCGATCATGAGCCGGAGGCATTCATGACGGGATGGATGCGATCCATCGCTTCGGGTTTCCGCCCGCGCACGCTCGTGGGCCAAACGATCCTCTTCGTGGCCGCATCACTGTTCGTCGTGCAGGCGATCGGTGTCGGCCTCGTCTACCTTGCCCAGCGCAACCAATGGCTGACCGTTGCGGCAGCACCGGGTGTCATCGTGCTGCTGGAAACGCTGGACCAACGCCCCAGCGTCAATCCGATCAATCGACTCCGCCTTCAGCGCGGCGTGCAGACCAGTCCGACCCCGCCGCCTCGGCGAGGCGAAGATGCGCCGGCCATCGCCGAGCGTGCCATGGACATGTTCCACGCCGCCGGGGTCAACCCACTCGCGGTCCGGGCCGCGATCAACCGGGCCCCGCCCCGGCCACGCCTTCGGCCCATATTGTTCGGGCGGGCCGATGGTCCGCCGCGCGGTGTCCGCGTCCAGGTTCAGCTCAGCGTCCAGATGGCGCCGGACCGCTGGCTCACCGTCTTTACCCGCGCCGCGCCGATCGATCAGCCGATCATCCCCCGCGCGCTGGCGCAGACGCTCTTTCTCTACCTCATGGTTCTCGTGCCACTGGTCTGGTTCATGCGCCGCCTCGCCGATCCCTTGCGGTCGCTGGCCGCTGCGACAAAGCGCGTCGGCACACCGGACGGCTTCACGCACGTCCCGGTCGAAGGCTCGCAGGACGTTCGCGGCCTCGCGGCCTCGTTCAACGCCATGCAGGACCGCATCCGCTCGATGCTCGAAGAAAAGGACCATATGCTTGGCGCCATCGGTCATGACCTGCGCACGCCGCTGACGGCCCTTCGCGTGCGGGTGGAATCAGTGCCCGAGGGCCCCGACCGAGACCGCATGATCACGACCATCGACGACATGCGGCAGATGCTTGACGATATCCTTGCGCTGGCACGCATCGGCCGCGATCGCGAGCCAGCACAGAAGGTCGATCTCGGCGCACTCGTTGAGGCAGCGATCGACGACTTCCTCGAGACCGGCGCGAATGTGTCACTCGACGAAGACATGCCGCGCGCCATCGTCAACGTGCATCCCCGCGGCATCCGCAGAGCGGTCAACAACCTCGTCGACAATGCGCTCAAATATGGGGCCAGCGCTGAAGTCTCGCTGCGCATCCAGGACAACCGTGCCATCATCGAGGTCGCCGACAGAGGCCCCGGCATTGCGCCAGAGCGTGTCGAGGAAATGATGCAGCCATTCACCCGCATGGAGAGCTCACGCAGCCGCGACACGGGTGGCGCAGGCTTGGGCCTCGCCATCGTCCGCGCCATCGCGTCTTCGGAATCGGGTCAGTTCACGCTGGCAAACCGGCCGGAAGGCGGCCTCGTCGCTTCCATCAGCCTGCCGCTTGCTTTTTAAGCGGCAATACCGAACTCAGTGATGCTCGGACTGCGGGACCGGGTGCGTCATCGCTTCGGTCCGTCCCGGCGGCGTCAGCGCGTTGCGCTTCGGAATATCCTGCGCGTTGATCACATTGGCGCCGGTCGGCAGCGCAGTCTTGCCGAGGTCGAGCTTGCGCAGCTCCGCCTTCATGCCTTCCTGGCCATCACGAACGGCGATGCGGCGGCGGATCTGGTTCTGCTCGGCGGGGTCGGTCTTGGGCGCGTCGTCGCGAGTGCCGCCCTGCCTTCCCAGCGCCTTTTCCAGCCCCTTCGACCAGGCAAGGATCACCGACATACGCCGGTTGCGCGGATCGTAGCGGTCGTCCGGCACGAACGGCTCGCGATCAGCCACGCCGTCGATGCGGATGAAACGCGTCGCCGCAACGCCATCCTGTGACAGCAAGGCGCGTGTCGATTCCGCGCGAGCCGCAGACAAGGTCCAGTTGTTCGTCGTCTGGCCCGAGCTGTAAGGCAGGCTGTCGGTATGGCCACGGACGATCACGTCGTTGGGCACGCCCTTCACGACCTCGGCCACCTGGCCGATGAGCGCGCGCGCCTCGGGCAGCAGCTGATCAGTGCCCATCTTGAACATGGCGAAGTCCGCCTCGTCGATCAGGTCGATGCGCAGGCCCTCAGCCGTCTCGGTGAACTTGATGTGGCGGCGCAGCTTGCGCAGCGCCTTCTGCTGCTCGAGCTTGGCTTCGATCTGCCGCTTGAGCGCCTCGAACTGCTGGCGATCCTGGTCCTTGGCCTTGTCCTTCATATCGTCGCCGCCCACGTCGCGCGTGCCAGTGGCATCGCGTGGGATGGTGATGGCGAGATTGCCCTGTCCACCCGTCGTCGGATAATTTTCCTTCGACGTCAGGCTGTCACCGCCGAACAGGCCGCTGGAGCCGGCACTGTCCATCTTCATCTGGACGAGCGTCGGCGTGAAATAATCTGCCAGGCCTTTGCGCTGCTTCTCGGTGGTGGCGCCGAGCAGCCACATGAGCAGAAAGAATGCCATCATAGCCGTCACGAAGTCGGCATATGCTACTTTCCACGCACCGCCATGATGGCCGCCATGACCATCGGCGATGATTTTCTTGACGATGATCGGGCGGGGCTCGGGCTCGTTCGCGCGCTTGCCTTTGGGCGGGGGTGCCATGTGCCGGTCCTACGCCTTAACGGCCACGCATGCCGTCGAACACCTCGGCAAAGGCGGGCTGGTTGGCATGCGAAAGGTTCGAACGCGCCGCCTCGATGACCAGCGGCTGCGGATGGCCGTGGAGCGACGCAATGATGATCTGCTTGACGACCTGGTAGATCGCGCCATCGGCCTCGATCACCTGGCGGCAGCGGTTGGCGAACGGGTTGACCATGCCATAGGCGAGCAAAACGCCAAGAAAGGTACCGACGAGCGCCGAGCCGATCATCGCGCCGAGAATTTCCGGCGGCTTGTCGATCGAGCCCATGGTCTTGACCACGCCAAGCACGGCCGCGACGATGCCGAGAGCCGGCAGTGCGTCAGCGAGGCCCTGGAGATTGTCCGCCGGGCGGATCGCATGATGGTGGTGCGTCTTGAGGCTGTTGTCCATGACGTCCTCGACCGCGTGCGGATCGAGCGTGCCCGAGGACACCACGACCAGCCGCAGCGTGTCGCAGATCAGGTGGATCAGCGTCGAATCCTTCAGGAGCTTGGGATATTCGGCGAAGATGGACGACGTCTTGGGATCCTCGATGTGCGGCTCGAGCGCCACCGGACCTTCGACGCGCAGCGTCTTCATGAGCTTGCTCACGAGGAAGATGCAGTCGAGGAAGTCCTTCTTCTTGTAGCTCGGGCCCTTGAACACCTTGCCAAGTCCGCCGAGCAGCGCCTTGAGGTCAGCGCCGCTGTTGCCGATGACAAGCGCGCCGACGGCAGCGCCGCCGATGATGATCATTTCGTGCGGCAGGGCGTGCAGCACAGGCTCGATATCGCCGCCGGTGAAGATGAATCCACCGAACACCATGACGATGAGAATAACGAGACCGATACCTGCGAACATTATGATCCCCGCGCAGTTTGATTATTGAAGCGGACGACTGCGAACTCGTCCTACGTGCACAACCCATAGAACGGCTGTGCTGAAACAGGGTTTAGAGCTACGGTTACCGCGAGCTTTATTTTTCCACGTCCGGCGCGGAAAACCGATGGTGCGAGATCGTGAACGGCGCCCGCACCCTAACCAGGGCACGGACGCCGACTCAGGCTTTCCCGCGACTGGAAATGCTTAGCGAAGCAGATCGAACAGCGACTGGCGCCCGATGCGGGCGAACGCGGCCTGCGAAGCTTCGAGCGTCGTCAGCTTGCTCTGCAGCTTGGTGATCACCTCGCCGACATCCGTGTCCTCGAGGCCCGAACGGCGCTCGGTCAGATCGAGCTTCTTGTTGTTGATGCGCGTGGCGATATCGTCGATGCGCTGCTGGCGCACGCCCTGGATCGACTGCGCGACGATCACATGATCGAGCGCCGCACGGCTGTCCGTGAGCGACTGCTTGAGCGCGACGGCATCCGAGTTCCGCACGGCGTCGATCGCTGCCTGCAGGACATCGTCGAGCGATTTGGTGCCGACCACATTGTCGGAGACGCTCTGGCGCGTCGCCACCGCGTCCACGGCAAGGCCGGCGCCGACCGGAATGTTGACCGTGTTGGTATCGTCGAAAATCGGCGAGCCCTGATAGTCGGTCTGATTGAGCAGGTCGTGAATCGACTGCTTGATGCCTTCGATCGACTGCGCCACTGCCTCGCGGCCGGGCGAGTCCTGCGAGGTCGACGTGGATTGAACGAGAAGCTCGGTCACCTTCGACATCAGCGTGTTGATGTCCCCCAGATTGCTTGCAGCAGCGGCAGCGCGCGCATTTGCGAAGCTCGCATTTGACGACCAGGCATCGTTGATCGACTGCTGACGGCCGATCTGCGAAATCTGTACCCAGTCCTGCGGATTGTCCGCGGGCTGGTTGATCTTCTTGCCGGTCGAGATCTTGGTCTGTTCGGTCGCGATGTCGCGGGCCAGATTCTGCTGGCGCAAGATTTCGGCATTCAGAGACTGGGATGTGATGAAGACCATGTTCTCTTACCTTTTGCCTTAACCGAAGACGTCGAAGATCGCCTGCGTGATCTCACGCGCGACCTGGATGATGCGCGCGCAGCCTTGATAGGCCTGCTGCAGACGGAGAAGATCGGCTGCCTCGCGGTCGAGATTGACACCGGAGACGTCGCCGCGCGCCTGCTGGGCAAGCGTGTCGCGGTTCGAAGCGGCTTTCTGCTCGGCCGTCGTCGCGTTGGCGATATTGCCCTGGGAGGCAATGATCTGCGTCCAATTGTCTTCCATCGAACCGGAACCACGGATCGAGGACGCAGCGACGAGGTTGCCGTTGATGACGCCGGCCGCATTTGCGGACGCGATATCGGCAGGATCTGTAATCAGCACCTGCAGGGTCGAGGCGTCCGCACCGATCGACAGGATCGGCTGACCAGCCGTGCCGGCTGCGGTGAAGCCCGCCGTGTGCCAGGTGTTGACGTCCGTCACATATTTCTGGGCGAGCGTGTTGAGCTCGTCGACGCGCGTCTTCGCGGTGTCTGCGCTCTGCGCCAGCCCAGCGAGCGCGCCGCCCGTCGGCGTCGTGACCGCGGTACCGTCGAGCGCGAAGGCAAGCGTACCGTCGGTGTTGGCACTGACAGCGAACAGGTGCGGGTCGATATTGTTGACGACCGGCGAGCCGTTGAAATCGACGTTGGCAATGCCCTTGCCGTCGAACGTCGTGGTCACGTCAAGCCGCTTGCTGATTTCAAGCAGCGCTTGATCACGAGAATCGAAGAGCTGGACCTGCGCCGGGGAACCGTCGACGGCGCGACGCAGGCCTTCATTGGCGGTCGCGAGCTGCTTGATCGCGTCGTTCAGCGCGGCAACTTCGTTCGTCGCCGTGGTGGAAATGCCGTCCTGCAGGCTCTTCATGTCGCCATAGGAGAGCTTGAAAGCCGTGTTGACCTGCTCCATCGAGAACAGCACGTCGGTGCGCAAAGTCCGGTCGGTCGGGTTCGCGGCGAGCTTCTCAATCGTCGAGAACATGCCGCCCATGCGCTGGCCTACGCCGAGCGGGCCGTCGTCGAGCGCCGTCTGAATGTCGGTCATCCAGCGCGAGCGCTGATCGGCGCTACCCAGGGTATTGGCAGTGCGGCGCGTCGCCGCGTCGAGATAGGGATCGCTGGCGCGGAACACGCGGCCGATGTCGACACCGGCAAAGGATGCGCCGCCCTTCTCGAAGATGGAGCTCGACGCAGAAGCGCTCGATTCCTTGATTTCGAGATTGCGGCGGCTGTAACCGGCTGTGTTGGTGTTCGCGATATTATCGGCGACGGCGCCCATCGCAGCCTGATAGGCGCGTGTGCCGGAAGAGCCGATTTGGAAGAGATCGACCTGAGGCATCAGCGTTTATCCAGCTGTTGCAGGATCAGCTGCGCGATGCCGAGACCGCCACTGGAGGCCAGACCATCGGCCATGTTGGCGTCGGAAAGCTCCTGGAACTGATCGACTGCGCTCGAGCCGTCGATGCTCTCGCCCGCGCCCGAATGGCGCATCGTACCGACGAGCTGACGCATGAAAATCGCCTCGAAGCTCTTGGCGGCCTTCTGCAGCGCCGCGCGCTCCTGCGCCTTCGCCGTGGAGGCGGCGTCGAGCGGAGCGGCAGTGGTGCTCTGACCGATATTGGCCATTTGGGTCATATGATCTCGAGCTCCGCCTTCATCGCGCCCGCCTGTTTCAGCGCCTCCAGAATCTCGACGAGATCCGACGAGGACGCCCCCACCGCGTTCACCGCTTTGACTATATCGGCAAGAGAGGCCCCACCCTTAAACAGGAACATAGGATTTTTCTCTTCCCTGGCCTCGACAGAGCTCGAGGGTTCGACCGCGGTCTCCCCCTTCGAGAACGGCGCAGGCTGAACAATGCGCGGGGCTTCCTTGACCGTCACGGTGAGTTTTCCGTGGCTGATCGCGGCCGGCGTGATCTGGACCTGGCCATTGATGACGACCGTGCCGGTGCGGGCATTGACGATCACCTTGGCCGGCGGATCGGCGGGCTTAACCTGGATATTTTCGATGAGGCCCATCATCATGATGCGGCCTTCTTTGCCCTGCGGAGCCTCGATGCTGATCGAGACGCCGTCGAGGGCCTTGGCGCGCTTGTCGTTGAACGCCAGATTGATCGCATCGGCCACGCGCAGCGCGGTGGTGAGGTCTGCGTCAGCGAGATTGAAGGTCAGTACGGGAGACGTATCGAAGCCAGTAGCAACCGCACGCTCTACGGTGGCACCGGCCGGAATGCGGCCAGCCGACGGCACGTTGACCGAAAGCTGCGAGCCGTCAGCCCCCGAAACGCCCAGACCGCCCACTGCAAGATTGCCCTGGGCCATCGCATAGATTTCGCCGTCCGCACCGCGCAGGGGTGCCAGAACCAGCGTGCCGCCGCGCAGCGACTTCGCCTTGCCGAGCGCCGAGACCGTGATGTCGAGGCGCTGCCCCGGCTTTGAGAACGCGGGCAATTCGGCCGTGATCATGACGGCAGCGGCGTTCTTGAGTGCCGGATTGACGCCCGGCGGCAGCGTCAGGCCGAAGCGCGAGATCACGCCCTTCACGCCCTGCGTCGCATAATCGAGGCTGTCATCACCCGTGCCGGCGAGACCGACCACGACACCATAACCGACAAGCTGGTTGGCACGCAGGCCTTCGAAGGCGCCGAGATCCTTGATCCGCTCCGCATGCGCGGGCGCCGCACTGAACTGGAGTGCCATCAACAGCGCGATGAACGCCGCCATGAGCCGGGGCAGAAACTGGTTCATTGGAACGGCCACTCCGTCAGAAGGGATTGATGATCGAGAAGAAGCTGCTGAGCCAGCCGGGCTTGCTCGCACGCTGAATGTCGCCCTTGCCCGTGTAGGTGATGCGGGCATCGGCAACGCGCGTCGAAAGCACGCTGTTGTCAGGATTGATGTCCTGCGGGCGGACGAGGCCGCTGATCTGGACATATTCATCGCCCCGGTTGAGGGTCAGCGCCTTCTGGCCCCGCACCAGCAGCGTACCATTGGGGAAGACCTTGGCGACGGTCACGCTGATCTGACCGGACAGCGCATTGGACTGGGCGGCATCTCCCTTGCCCTTGAAGGTCTGGGCCGAGCCCGCGGCCACGTCGCTGGGGCTGAACAGCTTGCTGAACAGGCCCGTGGTCGGCGGCGTGATACCGGCATTGCCCGAACGATCGGTGTTGGCGCTCGTGCTCTTGCTGGCGTTGGTACGCTCGACGAGCTGGATGGTCAGAATATCGCCGACCGAAGCTGCGCGGCCGCCGCTGACCAGCGAGGCATAACCATTGGCCGGCTGAAAGATCGAACCGTTGGGCGCCGCTGCTGGCGCGCGCGCCAGGTCGTCGGAATAGGTGACCTGATAGTTCGGGTCCGCGAGCGGATCCTTCTTCTTGCCGATAAGGCCAGCGGAAGCCGGCGTTGCGAGCAGCGCGCCGAGCGCGACCAGAGAGACGAGCGCCTTCATGATCAAAGCTGCTGGTTGGTATATTGGAGCATTTCGTCGGTTGCTTTGATCATCTTCGAGGCGATCTCATAGGCACGCTGGGTCTCGATCATGTCGACCAGTTCCTCGACGGTGTTCACGTTCGACTGCTCGAGCATGCCGGAACGGATCGAACCGCGGCCCTCGGCGCCTGCTGCGCCCACCTTGGCCGTACCCGAAGCTGCGGTCTCGATCAGCAGGTTGCTGCCGACCGCCTGCAGGCCGTTGGCGTTGATGAAGTTCGCCGTCTCGATCTGGCCGAGCACGGTGGATTCCGTCTGGCCGGGCAGATTGGCCGAGACAGTGCCGTCCGAGCCCACCGAGAGGGCGGTCGCGCCTTCCGGCACGGTGATCTGGGGAATGAGCGGCAGACCATCCGGATTGACGACAGTGCCTTCCGCGTTGAGCTTGAAATTGCCCGCACGCGTATAGCCGGTCGATCCATCGGACCGCTGGACCTGGAAATAGCCCGGGCCTTCGATCGCGAGATCGAGCGAATTGCCCGTGCTCTGCATCGTGCCCTGCGTGTCCATGCGCTCGGTGCCGGTGAGTTGCACGCCCGTACCCAGGTTCATGCCGATCGCGAGCTTGTTCTGGCTGTCTGCCTGCGAACCCGCCGCAATGACATTCTGGTAGGACAGCGCCTCGAAATTGGCACGGTCGCGCTTGAAGCCCAGCGTGTTCACGTTCGCCAGATTGTTGGCGATGACGCGCATCTTGACGTCCTGGGCGTCGAGCCCGGTGCGGGCGACATGGAGGGCACTGGTGGTCATGATCCTGGTCCTTCTTCGTTCAGCTTCAGACGTCCACGCGCATCAGGCTGGCGCCGCTGCTGTCGATTTCCTTGGCGGTCTGGATGAGCTTGATCTGGTTTTCCCATGCGCGGCTGGCCTCGATCATGTTGACCAGCGCGGCAGTGGCGTTGACGTTCGAGCCTTCGAGGCTGCCGGGTGTCACGCGGGCATAGGGGTCGTCGGGCAGCACGCCGCCATTCACTTCGCGGAAGAGATTGTCGGTGCCCTTGGCAACGCTCGATCCCTTCGGATTGACGAGACGAATCGTGTCCACCTGGACGGGCTGGTCCACGCGCCCGCCAGGAGGAACGATCCACACGCCGCCATCCTTGCCGATGCTGATGCTGTCAGCGGGCGGCAAGGTGATCGGGCCGGAGCCGCCGATCACGGGAAAGCCATCGCCGGTCAGCAGCAAGCCACTGTCACTCATGCGCATGTCGCCGCGACGGGTATAACCTTCCGAGCCATCATTGGCCTGGACGGCGATAAGTCCGTCGCCGTCGACTGCGATGTCGAGCGGATTGCCGGTCTGGACGACGCTGCCGGCCTTGAAGTCGGCGCCGATCACCTGATCGACGGACTCCGCGCGCGAATTGAAACCCTGGCCGCCGACCCAGCGGGTCGAGGCATTGTAGATTTCCGCGCGGAAGCCCGCCGTGTTGACGTTCGCCAGATTGTTGGAAATCGCCGTCTGGCGCGCGAGCGAGCCGCGCATCGCGGTACGGGCAACGTCGATGAGCCGATCCATCGTCTGGGTCTCCGCCTAAAACGCCTGATTGATCAGGTGCGCAGGTTGGTGATGGCCTGGGTGATCGTCGACGCGGCCTCGATCGCCTTGGCATTGGCCTGGAAGTTGCGCTGTGCCGAAATCAGCGCGACCAGTTCTTCGGTGATGTCGACATTCGAACGCTCGATCATGCCCGAGCGCACGGCGCCGAACAGACCGTTATTGCCGGCGCCGAACATCGGCTGGCCGCTCTCCTTGGAGGTCTGCCAGTGGCTGTCGCCCATCTGGCGCAGGCCCTCGGCGCTGGGGAAGCTGGCGATGGCGAGATTGCCGAGAACGCTGGTCGTGCCGTCGGCATAGGTGGCGCTGACGAGGCCTTCGACGGTCACACCGACGCTGGCCAGCTGGATGGGGTTGTTGTTGGCGTCGAGAACCTGGTTGCCGCCCGCATCGGTCTTGTACAGCGGGATCTTGAGATCGGTGAAGTCCGCCGGATTCGTGCTGGTCGGCTTGCTCGTCGTCGGATCGACCGGCATGACCTGCACGCGATTGCCGAGCGTGTCGACGACGTTACGGTCCTCGTCGACGCCGAAAGCGCCATTGCGCGTGAAGCTGACCGAACTCGCCGGCGGCGCGCTCTTGACGGTCATGAAGCCTTCGCCGGTCAGGGCGATGTCCAGCGTCTTGCCGGTGGTCTCGAGCGTGCCCTGCGTGAACTGCTGGGTCGCACCGATCTGACGCGTGCCCTGGCCGCCCGCCGTGTTGGACGACATGGCCGAGCCGGCAAAGATATCGCCGAAGCTCACCTTGCTCTTCTTGAACGCGGTCGCGCCGACGTTGGCGATGTTGTTCGCGATGGCAGCGAGATCGCTCTGAGCGCCCTTGAGGCCGGACAGCGAGATGTAGAAGGACATGGACCTGACTCCCTAAAAAATAACGTGATCAACCGAGACGCAGGGCGTCGGCCGGCTGGAAATTCCCAAGTGCGGTGATGAGGCGTGCGTCGGTGCCGCTCGCGGGCGACTGGACGGCGGCGATGCTCGCCCAGGTCGCGATCTGCGTGGTCTGGCCCCCACGGACCTGGACCTTGAGCGGCTGGTGGCCGACGAATTCACCGGCGTCGTTCGTACCGTCCCAGTAAAAGCTGGCGGCGCCGGCCTTGCGGGCGCCCAGGTCCAGCGTCTTGACGGTGTTGCCGTTGCCGTCGACCAGATCGACCGACACGCCCTGGGCATCCTGCGACAAGGTGATCTCGCCAGCATAAGCGCCGGTGCGATCGGGCGTCGCGATATCGCTCTTCACCAACATCGACTTACCGATCCAGCTCGCCGCGTCCGAGAGACGCGTGCCGGTCAGCGAATCAGAGATGCCCTGCAGCAGCTTGTTGCCGGAGGTCTGGTTCTCCAGCGACGTGAAGGTCGCCATCTGCTGGACCATCTGGTTGTTGTCCATCGGCGAGAATGGATCCTGATACTGGAGCTGCGTCGTCATCAGGCGCAGGAAGCCGGCCTGATCGATTGTCTGCACGCCCGTTTCCTTGGCCGCCGCGGTCTGCGGAGCCGACAGGCCCGCCCGCGCATAAATGTCACTGGTTACGGTCATTTGCCGAGCCTTATCGTTTCGAGCATGAGGGATTTGGCGGTCTGCATGACCTGCACATTGTTCTGGTACTGGCGCGAGGCCTCGACCATGTCGACGAGCTCGGCGCTGGTATCCACGCCCGCTTCCCAGACATCGCCATTCTTGTCGGCGAGCGGATGGTTGGGATCGTGGCGCTTGGTCGCCGGCGTGTCGGAGGTGACGACGCGGTCGACCTGGACGGTCGCGACGCCGGGCGTGTCGGTGACGGTGCGGAACACCGGACGGATTGCCCGATAAGCCTGAGTCTCGTTGCCCGCGACCGCGCCGGCATTGGCGAGGTTCGAAGCGGTGGCATTGAGGCGCACGAGCTGGGCCGACATGGCCCGCCCGGAAATGTCGAAGACGCTGAGCGGCTTGTCCATGCTCATTCTCCCCGCAACGCGCGCTGGATGGTATTGAGGCGACCCTCGAGGAAAGAGAGGGTCGTGCGATACTTGACGGCGTTCTCTGCAAAGAGCGTCTGCTCGGTCGACATCTCGACCGTGTTACCGTCGCTGGAAGGCTGGATCGGGACGCGATAGCCCATCGATTCCTTCAGCGCGTCGGCCACCGCGCCGCTCGTGCCGTTCTGCGACTTGGTCGCCTGCGCGAGCGCCGTGTCGAAATCGATGTCGCGCGCCTTGTAGCCGGGCGTGGATGCGTTCGCGATGTTCGAAGCAATAAGCTCCAGCCGCTGCGAACGCAGCTGTAGTGCCTTGCCATGAATGCCGAACAAACTGTCCTCGAGCGACATTTTTTCGCGCCTTCCGTTAAAGTCCTCCGAGCCGTGCCGTTCTGACGGTTGAATTGGACCGCCCGAGCCGAACCCCGTGCCCGCATGGGAACTGAAGCAAAGGCCGTGCCAATTCCGGTTTCCGACCGAAGCGGAAGCATGAGACACACGGGATTCTGCGCCTTTCCGGCTACGGAGCGGCAAGGCCGGCAATTTTTTGCCGGTCAACGGCAACCTGTTGCCGGTCGCCTTGGCCGTGCGGCTCAAGCCTGGGGATTGATGGGGCCAAATGAACGATATTCTGGGCCATCTTCTGTCGCCCTTCCCGCTCATCATGGTCCTTGCCGGCGCCACGGCCATTGCGCTCGTCCAGCAGGGCTTCGGCGCCCTCCCCGTCGCGCTCGGCGCTCTCAAACCCCTGTTGACCGCCAATCCCGACGAAGATCGTGACGGCGCCCGTGCCGTCCTGCTCCGCGCCGAGGAAACCGCGCACACGCACGACGTTTCGCGGATCGACCGCCTCCGCGCCCGCCAGACCTTCCTCGTGCAGGCCCTCACCACGCTCGCCAACGCACCGGACGTCGATCGCTTCGCCTTCTGGGCCGCGCAGGATATGGCCGACCGCCGCGCCCGGCACGAACGGGCCATCGGCTTTTGGAATGCGCTCGCCGATGCGGCACCTGCCATGGGCATGGCGGGCACAATCATCGGACTTATCGGCATGTTTGCGCGAATGAACGACCCCGCGACCATCGGGCCGGCCATGGCGCTGGCGCTTATCGCAACATTCGACGGCATGATCCTCGCCAATGCCGTGGCAGGACCCATCGCCGGCCGTCTTGCGCGGCTTTCCACGCGTGAACTCGACTGGCAGCGCGAAATCGCGGACCGCATGATCGCGCTGGCCCGACGCGAGGTCGCAGCCAAGGCCGAAGAGCCCGCGCATCGGCGCCGCAGCCCACGCGAGGCCGCATGACGGCCATCGGGACAGGCCGGGCAGCCCGTGCGCGCTGGGCGCTGAGCTTTGCCGACTTGAGCCTGCTGATGCTGGGCTTTTTCGTGCTCTTGCAGGCCAATCAGAGCACGCGCGATGAAACGCTGGTCGGCCTGAACAGCTATTTCGCAGGCATGCGGGCGCCGAACCAGGTGGATCTTCCTGCCGCGCAGCTTTTCGCGCCGGGCGAAGCGCTTTTGTCGGAGGCCGGCCGCAATCGGCTTCTTGCCGCCGTACGGCCCATCGCATCCGGGAAATCCATTATTCGCATCCAATCCCTGGGCCTCGCGCAGGGCGAACATCGCTTCGATGCCTGGGACCTTTCCGCCGCACGGCTCGGCGCGATTGCGCGCGCACTGGTGGCGGCGGGCATCGCGCCCGATCGCGTGAGGATTGCCGGCCTGGCCGAACCGGACGGCAGCCCGGCCAAGGGCCAGACGATCCGCCTGGTCGAACATCCCGTGGCGACAGAATAGCCAGAACTGGCACGTTCCTTGCTGATTTCCCGGCGAATGGGCTGATGTCAGCCGAAGGAACGGAATACCACGATGACCCAGAATCGCTCGATTTTCCGCCTGCTTCTCGCGTTCGCCGCGCTGCTCGGCGCGCCTGCCTTTGCGCAGCAAGGCTTCGAAAGCCTCGACAAGCTGGACAGCCTCGTTGCCATCACCGTGGGCGCCAATATCGGCGAACCGGGCGGTCCCGTCGCACCGATCGACCGCCGCCTGCGCCTCAAGCCGTGCGGCCAGACGCCCAAGGTCGAAGGCCCGGTGTTCAGCGCCGCCATCGTATCCTGCGCGGATGCCGGCTGGCGTATTCGCGTTCCGCTCAAGCTGACTCCAGCCCAAAGTACCGCAGTCCCTGTCTCGACGGGCGCCGCACAGCCGCGCGTTGCCGCAGCCCCTGCCCCCTCGACCGAAAAGGTCGTCAAGAAGGGCGATCCGGTCGAACTCATCGCGGGAAGCGATGTTTTCAGCGTCTCCCGCATGATGGTCGCGGACCAGGACGGCGCCGTCGGCGACCTGATCAGCGTACGCCTGGACGCCAAATCGCCGCCGGTCAGCGCCCGCGTGGAAAGAGCCGGACGCGTTCGCGCTCCGACCATTTAAGTTTTCTTGAACCGGTCCGTATATAGACGGGTCGGACAAGAAGGGATTTCGTAATGATCAAGTCTGTTGGCCAGCCAGTGAGCGCTCCAGTGGATGCAGCCAAGCTGCGTGAAGCCGCGCAAACGCGTGCTTCTGCCCCTGCTCCGCAGGCAATGCAGGCCAGTGCCTCGGTCGCCGCGGAAACCGTCGCCACCCCCGCTTCTCGCATGGCCGCCCAGGGCGCGCCGGTCGATTCGGCCCGCATCGAGCGGGTGAAGCAGGCGATCGCGTCGGGCAAATATCCCGTCGATCCGGACAAGATCGCGGAAAAAATGCTCGATCTCGATCTGCCGGTCCCGCCAACCCGACATTAAGGGCAGCAGATCCCATGAGCCTGACCAAACTCATCGACGATCTACAGGAAAATTCAGCCAATCTCCGCACTGCGATGCAGGGCGCCGACGTCGCCTATATCGAGGATGCGGTCGATGCCTTTTGCGCCTCGCTCGAAGCGGTACGCGCGGTCGACAGTTGGCCGGCGAACCCCGAACTACGCGCGAAATTCGAAGCCCTGAAGCCCGAACTCGAGCAATCGCGCGCCTTGGCGCTGCTTCTGGCCGACATGAGCGGGCAAATGCACGAATTGGCGGCCTCTCGCGCACCGCAGGCCCGCCAGCCACTCTATGGCCGGAGCGGCGAACGCTTCGCCTGAAGTTTGTCGCTGATTGAAGCGAGATGAAGGCCGGGCTGATGCTCGGCCTTTGTCGTTCGGGGCATCCATGCCCGCGGAAGAATGGTTAATTCTGGCACGCTTCTTGCTTATTGACCGATGGTACCAACACTGAGGTTAAGCCGGCACATGTCCGCGTTCGATGGACTTAAATTCGATACGACCCGTTCCGCGCCAGGGCGCGTGACGAATGCGATCGCCAATGCAAGCCGCAGGACCGGCGTCGACTTCAATTATCTGATGAGCCAGGCCCGCGTCGAAAGCTCGCTGAACCCCAATGCTCGCGCGGCAACCTCCAGCGCGAGCGGTCTCTACCAGTTCATCGACCAGAGCTGGCTCAAGATCATCAACGACCATGGCGCCGAATATGGCATGGACTGGGCCGCCAGCGCGATCCAGAAGACCTCGACCGGCAGCTATTACGTGGCAGATCCTCAGATCAAGCAGCAGATCCTGGACCTGCGCAACCATCCCGAGACCGCTTCGGCCATGGCCGCCGAGTTCGCGTCGGACAATCGCAACTATCTCGTCCAGCAGACCGGCCGCCAGCCGGAGGCCGTCGATCTCTATCTGGCGCATTTCCTCGGCGCCGGCGGAGCCGCGAAGTTCATCAACACCATGAACAACGCGCCGGGCATGCCGGCTGCAGGCCTGTTTCCTGCTGCGGCACGCGCCAATCCGTCGATCTTCTACGACAGGGACGGCAGCCCGCGCAGCCTGGCCGACATTCGCGCCTCGTTCGCGCAGAAGCTCAATGGCTCCTCCTCCGGCGGCTGGGAATTGCCCGGCACCGGCGGCAGCAGCTGGAGCCTGCCGAACGGCACGCGCATGGTGCAGCCCGCAGATTATATGCGCATCGCGCAGGAGCGTCTCGCCATGGGCGATGGCGGTTCGAGCAACAACGGGTTCGGCAATCCGCTTTCGATGCCGATGAGCGACACCGATTACGGCAATGGCGACACCGTCAATGACGGCGACACCGCCCTGCTCAACGACATCCAGTCCCTGACCTTCGGCCGCGCAGTCAATGCCGCCAAGCCGAACATCGAGACTGCCCGCCTCGCCTATCTCATGCTTGCCACCCTCGGAAGGTAATCAGCCGAAATGACCCGCAGCGAAGTCAACAGCAAGATCTGGACCCGCACGGCCCGCAGCGCGATCCTTCCGATCGGTATCCTGCTGCTCGTCATGTTCATGGTGGTGCCGGTCCCGGCGATCATGCTGGACGTCGGCTTCATCACCAACATCATGATCAGCCTCGCGGTGGTCATGGTCGCGCTGAATGCCGCCAAGCCGCTCGACTTCTCTGCCTTCCCGACGGTCCTGCTGTTCACGACCCTGTTGCGCCTGTCGCTCAACGTCGCTTCGACACGCGTCGTGCTGGTCAACGGCCATACCGGCGAAGCCGCAGCCGGTCATGTCATCGAATCCTTCGGCAGCTTCCTGATCGGCGGCGACTATGTCGTCGGCCTGTTCGTCTTCGCAATCCTGATGATCATCAACATGGTCGTGATCACCAAGGGCGCGGGCCGCGTGTCGGAAGTCAGCGCACGCTTCACCCTGGATGCCTTGCCCGGCAAACAGATGTCGATCGACGCCGATCTGAATGCCGGCCTCATCACCGTCGAGGAAGCCCGCGAGCGGCGCCAGGAAATCACGCGCGAAGCCGATTTCTACGGCTCGATGGACGGTGCGTCCAAGTTCGTGAAGGGCGACGCCGTCGCCGGCGTGCTCATTCTCGCCATCAACATCATCGGCGGCATCATCCTCGGCGTGGTCAGCCACGGCCTCGACATCTCGACCGCGGCGCGGACTTATGTGCTGCTCGCCATCGGCGACGCGCTGGTCGCGCAAGTCCCGGCACTATTGCTCTCGATCGCGGCCGCCGCCATCGTCACGCGCGTCACGTCCGACCACGATCTCTCCGGCCAGATTTCGTCGGAATTCGGCGTGGAAAAGGCATGGATCCCGGTCGCCGGCATCCTGACTTTCCTCGGCGTCATGCCCGGCATGCCGCATTTCGTCATCCTGCCTGCCGCCGCCATCGCCGCGTTCATCGCCTTCAGGCTGCGCCGCGCCGCGAAAAACAGGGCTGCGGCCGAACCAGCCCCGGCAGCGCCGGCCGAAAACCCGGCCCATATCGAATGGTCCGACGTGTCCGACGGCGCAGTGCTGGGCCTCGAGATCGGCTATGGCCTGATCGGCCTGGTCGACGAACGCAAGGACGCGCCGCTCATGGGCCGCATCACCGGCATTCGCCGCCAATTGTCGCGCGAACTCGGCTTCGTCGTGCCGATGATCCGCGTACGCGACAATCTCGCACTCGGCCCCAATCAGTATCGCATCACCATCGCGGGCGTCACCATGGGCGAGGACGAGATCTGGCCCGAAGATCTGCTCGCGCTCGACAGCGGCGACCTGCAAAGCACCGTCAGCGGCCGCGCCGCACGGGATCCGACCTTCGGCCTCGACGCGGTCTGGATCGAACCGGCCCGCCGCAGCGAAGCCGTCGTCGCCGGCTATACGGTGGTCGATGCCTCGACCGTCGTCGCGACCCATCTCAATCATCTCATCCTGCAGAATGCCTCGGAAATGTTCGGCATGGACGAAGCGCGCAAGTTGCTCGACACGCTGAAGGAGGTTGCGCCGCAGCTGGCCGACGGCCTGACGCCGGCGCCGCTCAGCCTCGCGCAGATCGCGGCCGCCTGCCGCGCGCTGCTGAGCGAAGGCATACCGCTCAAGGATTTCCGCCGTATCGCCGAGGCCATGGTCGACGCCGCGCGCCCCGACATGAGCCCCGACATGCTCGTCGAAGCCATTCGCCAGCGCATCGGCTCGCTGATCATCCAGACCATCGTGCCGGTGAAGATGCCGCTGCCGGTCATCACGCTGGACGGCGAACTCGAAGGCCTGCTTGCCCAGGCCATGCGCGTCGCTGGCGACGCCAAACATCCGATCGAGCCGGCGCTCGGCCAGCGCCTCATCGACCAGGTGACGGACGCCGCAAGGCCGCTGGTCCAGCAGGCGCGCAATTTCGCGATCGTGACGTCGCCCATGGCGCGCCGTGCGCTGTCGCGCCTGTTCCGGCCGCATCTGCCCGAGACGCCGGTGCTGTCATTCCTCGAAATTCCCGATGGCAAGCCCGTCGAAGTCGTCGCGGTGGTCGGTCATGAAAACCGCATCCACCAAGAGCGACTGCCATCGGCCGCCTGACCGCGAAGCAACGGAGCGCGTGAGAGAGAGAGATGCCGTTAACGAACGACATACGCTCCGGAAAAACTTGGTTAAGTCTTTTGAGATAGATCGCCCACATGCAAAGCGCAAAGCTTGAGGTCGCCAATCTGACATATGGGCGCAGGGCCGGGCCAAACCCCGTGAGCCTTGCGCAGCAATATATGCCGCTGGTGCGAAAGATCGCATGGCATGTGCACGGCCGCGTCTCCAGCGCGATCGAGATCGAGGACCTGCTGCAGATCGGCATGGTCGCGCTCGTCGAGTCCGCCAACAGTTTCGAAGATCGCGGCCATGGCTTCGCAGCCTATGCGCAAATGCGCGTGCGCGGCGCCATGATCGATCATCTCCGGCGTCACGCAACCATCTGCCGTTCGGCCATGGCGCGCCGCAAAGTGGTGATGACAGCGCGCAAGGAACTCGAGCAGAAGACCGGCCGCGCGCCGAGCGAAGCCGAGGTTGCGGCCCATCTCGACCTCGATGCGGTCGCTTATCGCGAGTTGGTCGACGGCACCGAAGCGGCCCAGCACCAAAGCATGGACGAGGTCTATTCCGACCAGTCGATGTGGTTCGCCGACCTCTCCGAACGTGCCGACGACATGCTGGAGCGCGAGTCGCTCAAGAAGGCGATCGCCGGCTGCATCGCCGACCTGCCGCAACGCGAGGCGATGGTCCTCCAGCTCTATTTCGTCGAGGAAATGAACCTCGAGGAAATCGGCCTGACGCTCGAAATCGGCGCGGCCCGCGTCTGCCAGATCAAGAAGGCCGCGCTCGACAAGCTGCGTGCGCGTCTCGCCGACTGGAACTGATTCCGGAAACCGAAGCACGGATTGCCAGTTATAGGTCCAGGTCAAACAGCCTGGAGGGAATAGCCATGGCCACGGAGTCCAAGGAAGTCATCGTCGAGCGCAGCGGCGGCAGTGGCCTGACCGCCATTATCGCGATCCTCATCGTCGCGCTGATCGCGGCGGGCGCCTTCGTGCTCGTTAACAACGAAAACGAGAAGGACAGCGCCATCACGACTGCGGCGCACCAGGTCGGCGACGCGGCGGAGAAGGCCGGCGATGCCGCGCAGGACGCCGCCAGGAAGTAAGCCCTGGCGGTGTTGAACCGCGCTCGGCTGTGCGACGGCCTAGCCCCCTCGCCCGGCTTGGGCTAAAGCGCTCCCATGTCTGCGACCTATACGCTCGATACGTCGACCAGCCGCGCCAATCCGACGCCGGCGCCGATGCGGCGCCTCACCATCCCCTCGATCCGCGCGCGCAAGGCGGACGGCATCACCGCCGAGCCGATCGTCATGCTCACCGCCTATACGGCACGGCAGGCGCAGCTGCTCGATCCGCATTGCGACATGCTGCTCATCGGGGATTCGCTGGGGCAGGTGATCTACGGCCTGCCGTCGAGCGTGCCGGTGACGCTCGACATGATGATCGCCCATGGCGCCGCGGTGGTGCGCGGCAGCTATCACAGCGCCGTCATCGTCGACATGCCGTTCGGCAGCTATGAGGAATCGCCAGCCCAGGCCTTTGCCAGCGCCGCGCGGGTCCTCAAGGAAACCGGCGCTGCGGGCGTAAAGCTGGAGGGCGGCGCGGCCATTGCCGAGACGATCGCGTTCCTGGGCGCGCGTGGCATTCCGGTCTGCGGCCATGTCGGGCTGACGCCGCAGGCCATCAACATGCTCGGCGGCTATGGCCCGCGCGGCAAGAGCGAGGCGGAAGCCGCCAAGATCCTCGCCGATGCGAAGGTCGTCGCCGACGCCGGCTGTTTCGCGATGGTGATCGAAGGCGTGCTGCCGGAGCTGGCCGACAGGGTCACCGCCGCAGTCGCCTGCCCGACCATCGGCATCGGTGCTTCGGCGGCATGCGATGGCCAGGTGCTCGTGACCGAGGACCTGCTGGGGATGTTCGAACGC
Source organism: Sphingobium sp. (assembly GCA_017745115.1). The sequence continues at coordinate 65,966 of JAGIAA010000001.1, forward strand.
ACGCCGCGCTTCGTGAAACGCTACGCGGACCTCGCCGACATCATCGGCAAGGCCGCCGCCGAATATGCCTCGGACGTGCGCGCGCGCGCCTTCCCGGGACAGGACCAGTTGTATGGCGCGAAAAAGTGATTTGCACCCGGTTCAGCCGCCGCTAAGGTCCGCGCCCGCACAGCCTCAGCACCCCTTTCCCACGCCTGGAGACCCAATTTGGCCCTGACGCCAGAGAGTAGCGACGCACTTCTCCGCGAAGTCGACGATGCCGTCCGCCGCGATGAAGTCCTGTCTTTCTGGAGCCGCTACGGCCGCCTCGTCGCGGGCGGCGTCGGCGTGGCGCTGGCAGCCTATGGCGCCTGGCTGCTCTGGACGGCGCAGCAGCACCGCGCCGCCGAGCGCAACAGCGAGGAATTCGCCGTCATGCTCAAGTCCGCGACGAGCGGGGCGCTCGACAAGGACAATTACGGCAAGCTGAGCAAGGACGGGACGAGCGGCTACAAGAGCGAGGCCCAGCTGGTGAAGGCGGCGCTCGCTTCGGGCAAGGCCGACGTCAAGGGCGCGATAGCGACCTATGACGCGCTGCGCGCCGACGGGAATACGCCCCAGCCGGTGAAGGACCTGGCGCTCATCCGCCGTACCGCGCTCAATTTCGACAGCATGAAGCCGCAGCAAGTCATCGACGCGCTGAAGGACCTCGCCGTACCGGGCAATCCCTGGTTCGGCAGCGCCGGCGAAATGACGGCTCTGTCCTATCTCAAGCTCAACAAGAAGCGGGAAGCGGGTGAAATGTTCGCCAGCATGAACCGCGACGCGACGGTGACCGAATCGATCCGGCTGCGTGCCGGTCAGATGGCCGGTATGCTCGGCGTCGCGCCCGAGACCATCAAGACGATCGAAACCGGAGGGGAATGAGTGGCGATGCCCATTAAGTCGGCCCGCGGGGCCCTGCGGCACAGCGCCATTCTCGCTGCTTTGGCCGTAACAGGGCTCGCGCTTTCGGGCTGCTCGCACGGCGGCAAGAAATCCGGACCCAAGACGCCGATCTTCGGCGAGCGCACGTCCATCCTCGGCGGATCAGACGTCGGCAAAGCCGATGACACGCTGAGTCAGACGCCTGTTCTCCTGCCCGACCCAGTTGAAAATGCGGATTGGCCGCAACCCGGCGGGTCCGCCTCCAAGGCCGTCGGCGGCGTCGCGCTCGGCGCGGGCACGACGCGGGTCTGGGAAGCCGCTATCTCCGGGGGAAGCACCCGCGCGAAGCTGGCGTCCGCGCCCGTCATCGCAGGCGGTAAGCTCTACGTCATCGACACCGGCGCCGTGGTCCACGCCTTCGACGCAAAGACCGGCAAACCGATCTGGACGAAGAGCGTTCGGGCGCCGGACGATACGGGCCACATCGAATTTGGCGGCGGCGTGAGCGTCGAGGGCGACAAGCTCTATGCCTCGACCGGCACCGGCGACGTGCTGGCACTGCAGGCGTCCGACGGCAAGATCCTGTGGAGCGTGCGGCCCGGCGGCCCGCTGCGCGGATCGCCGACCATTTCGCTCGGCAATGTCTATGTGATGAGCCAGGACAACCAGCTTTACGCGCTGAACGAGACGGACGGCGCCGTTATCTGGCAGGACTCAGGCACGATCCAGTCGACGGGCGTGTTCGGCGTGGCGGCACCTGCAGCGGCGCAAGGGTCCGTGGTGGCGGGCTACAGCTCCGGCGAGCTCAGCGCCTATCGCTATGAAAACGGCCGCGCGCTGTGGGGCGACGCCCTGAGCCGTACCAATATCAGCACCTCGGTCTCGACGTTGACCGACATTGACGCCGATCCCGTGATCGACCGCGGCCGCGTGTTCGCGATCGGCGAAGGCGGGCGCATGGCCTCCTATGAAATGGTCAGCGGCCAACGGCTGTGGGAACTCAACATCGGCGGTATCGCGACACCGCTCGTCGCAGGCGAATGGGTGTTCGTGGCCACCGACAAGGGCCGCCTCTATTGTATCGCGCGGACGGCCGGGAAGGTGCGCTGGATCGCCGAACTCGGCGGCTTCAAGGACCTCAAGGGCAAGAAGAACCCGATCCGCTGGTATGGCCCGATTCTCGCCGGCGGCAAGCTGATCCTCGTCGGGACCGACGGCCACATGGTGTTCGTCAACCCGGCCGACGGAAAGATCCTTGCGAAACGCGCGATCGGCGACGGCGTATCGCTGCCGCCCGTCGTCGCGGACAAGATGCTCTATGTACTGACCCAAAACGGACGCGTCATCGCGTACCGTTGATGCGTCGGTCCGCGCCCTTTTCATCATGAGCGCGAGTCCGCTTCCTGTCGTCGCCATCATCGGGCGCCCCAATGTCGGCAAGTCCACGCTGTTCAATCGGCTCGTGGGCAAAAGGCTGGCGCTTGTCGACGACATGCCGGGCGTCACCCGTGACCGGCGCGAAGGCGACGCCGAACTGCTTGGCCTCAAATTCAAGATCGTCGACACGGCGGGCTTCGAAGAGGACGATCCTCTTTCCCTTCCCGGCCGCATGCGGGCACAAACCGAAGCAGCGGTGCGCGGCGCCGATGTTGCGCTGTTCATGATTGATGCGCGCGCAGGCCTGACGCCGCTCGACGAGCATATCGGGCGCTGGCTGCGCGCCGGCGACACGCCGGTCGTGCTCCTCGGCAACAAGGCCGAAGGCGCGGCGGCTGAGTCGGGGCTCATGGAATCCTTTGCACTCGGTTTTGGCGAACCGGTGGCGTTCTCGGCCGAGCATGGCCAGGGCCTGGCCGATCTGTTCCAGGCGATCCGTCCGCATATCGAGCGTGATGACGACGCCGTCGAGAGCGAGGAGTCCGATGAAGAGGAGCCGGACGACAACGCGCCGCTCAAGCTCGCCATCGTGGGTCGGCCCAATGCCGGCAAATCGACGCTGATCAACAAGATCCTGGGCGAAGACCGCCTGATCACCGGCCCCGAGGCCGGCATTACCCGCGACAGTATTTCCGTCGACTGGGTCTGGACGGCGCCGGACGGCCGCGAGCGCGATGTGCGGCTGATCGACACGGCCGGCATGCGCAAGCGCGCAAAAGTGCAGGACAAGCTCGAAAAGCTCAGCGTTGCCGACGCGCTTCACGCGGTGGATTTCGCCGAGGTCGTCGTACTCCTGCTCGATGCGAGCAAAGGCCTCGAAGCACAGGACCTCAAGATCGCCGACAAGGTGCTCCAGGAGGGCCGCGCACTCGTGATTGCGCTCAACAAATGGGACATCGCCGACAACGGCTCCGCGCTCTACCAAGGCGTACGCAAGGCTCTCGACGAAGGCCTGGCTCAGGTCCGCGGCGTTCCGTTGCTCACCATCTCCGGCGCAACCGGCAAGAATATCGACCAGCTGCTGCAGGCGGCCTTCGATACACGCGCGGCATGGTCGCAGCGCGTGCCGACGAGCCATTTGAACCGCTGGTTCGACAGCGCGCTCGAAGCCAATCCGCCGCCCGCGCCTGGCGGAAAGCGCATCAAGCTGCGCTACATCACGCAGGCCCGCACCCGTCCCCCGACCTTCGTCCTGTTCGGCACGCGGCTCGACGAGCTACCCGAGAGCTACAGGCGCTATCTAGTCAACGGCATCCGCAAGGAACTGGGTTTCGGCGCCGTACCGGTGCGCCTGAACCTGCGGTCAGCGCACAATCCCTATGACACAAAGAAGTGAGGAAGAGCTGCGCCTCGTCGACGCGCGCGGCCTCAAATGCCCATGGCCCGTCCTCCGCGCCGCCCGCGTGATGCGGGAGTGCGATGATATCCTCCTGCTCGCCGACGATCCCGTCGCGCTGATCGATGTACCTGCGCTCGCGAAAGCCAACGACTGGGCACTGGTCCTTTTGGATGAGGGCGACCATCATCGTTTTCGACTGTCAAAAACAGGGCGTTAAGCCTGCCTTTACTGCAAGTGGTGATAATTGGATCGGATAAGTCCCAGAGCTTTACGTTCCAGGTGAAAGCCCATGTCTTACTACTACTCAATCCCGGTGGTGGCGGAAGCCGAACTCGCCGAGGCGCGCAAGATGCTCGGAACCGGTCTCGTCCGGATTCTGGGCTATTATGAAGAGGATGGTGCCAAGTCGATCACCGCGATCGAGCAGGCTCTCGCGAACGAGAATGCTGCAGCGATGGTGATTCCTGCGCATACGCTCAAGGGCGAGTCGCGGCAGTTCGGTGCCAACCGGCTGGCTGAGCTTTCCGAAGTGATCGAGAAGGCTGCACGACGTTGCCTCGAAGAGCACAAGACGCCCGCCGAAGTGGCGAGCGAGGTCGCCATGCTGCGCGGTTGCTTCGCGGAAACGCTCGACCTGCTCAAGGCCTCGGCGCCCCAGCCCAATCCGTCGCTGCTTGCGACGCCGCATATGGCGCGCGCGACTCCTTTCGCATCGGGACCGCGCACTTTCGGCCGCCGCAACGGCTGAACCTCCCCTGCCCTGCGCAACCAGCTCCTTATTTTGAGCTTTTGCGCCGTATCTGCCGGCTGCACCAAAAGCACGGTTTTGCCTTGCCATAGCCGCAAAAAATATGCAGTAAGACATACGAATTTACAGGGCCATTGAGCTTGGGAGACAGGTGCGCATGAACGAGGCGAAGGCCAAAAGGCTGGACGAGATCGTTGCGTCTCACAGCGGCCGAGAAGGCCCGCTTCTGCCGATTTTGCACGACATCCAGGCCGAATTCGGCTGTGTCGATGATGACGCCAAGCGTACGATCGCCAAGGCGCTCAACCTGTCACGCGCCGAAGTGCATGGCGTGGTCAGCTTCTATCACGACTTCAAGGCCGAGCCCGCACACCATCCCGTGCTGAAGCTCTGCCGCGCCGAGGCCTGCAAGGCGCGCGGCGTCGAGGCACTGGTGGCGAGCGCGGAAGCCGCCGCCAAGGGCCGCGTCGAAATCGAGACGATTTACTGCCTCGGCCTGTGCAGCGTCGGGCCCAACGCGATGGTCGGCAAGCAGGTTCATGCGCGTCTCGACGGCCCCAAGCTCGCCGCGCTGATCGAGGAGATCGCGTGATGGTGACGGTGCGTATTTCCGACGACTCCCTCGCGATCGCCTGCGGCGCAGATGCCGTTGCGGCGGCCTTCGAAAAGGCGGGTCATAGCGTCGAGCGCGTCTCGAGCTGGGGTATGCAGTGGCTCGAGCCGCTGGTCGAAATCGACGGTAAGGGTTTCGGCCCTGCCTCGCCTGCCGATGTCGCCGCTATCGTCGACGGCAGTTCGTCGCTCGCCATCGGCACGATTGCGGAACACCCGTGGATCGCGGGCCAGCAGCGCTTGACCTTTGCGCGCGCCGGCAAGACGCGTCCGACGAGCCTGGAAGACTATGAAGCGGCCGGTGGCTGGAAAGGCCTGAAGCGCGCCCGGGAAATCGGCCCGGACGCGACGGTGCAGGAAGTGCTGGACTCGGGCCTGCGCGGCCGCGGCGGCGCCGGCTTCCCGACCGGCATCAAGTGGAAGACCGTCGCCGGCGCCAAGGCCGACCAGAAATATATCGTCTGCAATGCTGACGAAGGCGACAGCGCGACCTTTGCCGATCGCATGGTCATGGAGGGCGACCCCTTCATGCTCATCGAAGGCATGGCCATTGCCGGCTTCGCGGCCGGCGCGACGCGCGGCTACATCTACTGCCGTTCCGAATATCCGCATTCGATCGCCAAGCTGCAGGACGCGATCCGCAAGAGCGCGCACATCGTCGCACCCTTCGTGCTCGAAGTGCGTGAAGGCGCCGGCGCCTATGTCTGCGGCGAAGAGACGTCGTTGCTGAACAGCCTCGAGGGCAAGCGCGGCGAAGTGCGCGCCAAGCCCCCGATCCCGGCCTTGGTCGGCCTGTTCGGCAAACCGACAATCGTCAACAATGTCCTGAGCCTGGCAGCTGTTCCTTACATTCTGTCTGAAGGCGCCAAGAGCTATGCCGACTTTGGGATGGGGCGTTCGCGCGGCACGATGCCGGTGCAGATCGCCGGCAATGTGAAGCAGGGCGGGCTCTACGAGACGGCGTTCGGCATCTCGCTCGGCGCGCTTGTCAACGAGATCGGCGGCGGTTCAGCGAGCGGGCGTCCGGTCAAGGGCGTGCAGGTCGGCGGTCCGTTGGGTGCCTATCTCCATCCCGACCAGTTCGACATTCCGTTCGACTATGAGGCCTATGCGGCAATCGACGCGCTGATCGGCCATGGCGGCATCACCGTCTATGACGACACGGTCGATATGGCCGACATGGCCCGCTTCGCCATGGAGTTCTGCGCGGCCGAGAGCTGTGGCAAGTGCACGCCCTGCCGCATCGGCTCGACCCGCGGCACCGAACTGATCGACCGCATCCTCGCCCGCTCGCCGCGCAACCGCGACACGGTCGAGACCCTGCCCCAGATCCACAATGCGCCGACCGACCAGCGCAGCCTCGAGGACGAGATCACGCTGCTCGAGGATCTTTGCGAGACGATGAAGTTCGGTTCGCTCTGCGCGCTCGGCGGTTTCACGCCTTATCCGGTGATGAGCGCGCTCAAGCACTGGCCCGAGGATTTTGGCGCGCGCGTGCCCGAGGCGGCCGAATAATGAGCTGCTGCGTCGGCCTGCTCGGCATCGATCGGAGCGCCGTTCTCGGCGCCGTGATCGCTGGCGGCAAGTCGACCCGCTTCGGCAGCGACAAGGCGCTCGCAAGGCTGCGCGGCCGCACGTTGATCGACCAGGTCGCGGAAACGCTGGCCGGGCAGACCGCAGAGGTCGTCGTGGTCGGGCGCGAGCATGAGGGCATGCAAAGCCTGGCCGACAAGCCAGCGCCGGACATGGGCCCGCTCGGCGGCATCGCGGCCGCGCTCAGCGAGGCGCAGGCGCGCGGCTACTCGGCCGTCCTGACCGCCCCGTGCGATGCGTTCGACCTGCCGGAAGACCTGCGCGAGCGGCTCTTCCCCTACCCTGCTTATGTCGCGACCCTGCCGGTCGTCGGGCTCTGGCCCGCTTTCGCCGCAGAGGATGCGCTCGCCATCCTTGAAAGTGACGAAAAGCACTCCATCAAGGGCTTTGCGGCGCGGATTTCCGCGCGCGCCGTGCAATTGCCGCACGATCCTGCTAATATCAACACCGCTGCTGACCTCGAGAGAGCACAACGCCATGGGCTATGAATCACAGACCGATTTCGGCACACCCGCCTCCAATTCGGAGAAGATGGTCACTCTGACCATCGACGGGCGCTCCGTCACCGTGCCCGAGGGCACCAGCGTGATGCGCGCAGCGGCAGAATCCGGCGGCTCAATCCCCAAGCTCTGCGCGACGGACAATGTGAAGAGCTTCGGCTCCTGCCGGCTCTGCCTCGTCGAGATCGACGGCGCGCGGGGCACCCCGGCGAGCTGTACGACACCGGTCGGCGAAGGCATGAACGTTCACACCCAGACCCCGCGCCTGCAGAAGCTGCGCAAGGGCGTCATGGAGCTGTACATCTCCGATCACCCCCTGGACTGCCTGACCTGCTCGGACAATGGCGATTGCGAGCTGCAGGACAATGCCGCGGCTGTCGGCCTGCGCGATGTGCGCTACGGCTATTCGGGCGAGAACCACATGGGTCTCGCGACCGACATCTCGAACCCCTATTTCGACTTCGACCCCAGCAAGTGCATCGTCTGCTCGCGCTGCGTGCGCGCCTGCGACGAGGTGCAGGGCACGCTGGCGCTGACGATCGAAGGACGTGGCTTCGCCTCGAAGGTCTCGGCCGGCCTCGCCAGCGACGATTTCCTCTCGTCCGACTGCGTCTCGTGCGGCGCCTGCGTGCAGGCCTGCCCGACCGCGACGCTGCAGGAAAAGTCGATGAAGGAGATCGGCAAGCCCGAGCGCGCGGTCGTCACGACCTGCGCCTATTGCGGCGTCGGCTGCACGTTCCGCGCGGAGATGCGCGGCGAGCAGCTCGTGCGCATGGTCCCCTGGAAGGACGGCAAGGCCAATCGCGGCCATAGCTGCGTCAAGGGCCGCTTCGCCTGGGGCTATGCCAATCACCAGGACCGCATCACCCAGCCGATGATCCGCAAGTCGGTGGATGAGCCCTGGCAGGTGGTGAGCTGGGACGAGGCGATCAGCTACACCGCATCCGAGATCAAGCGGCTCAAGGACAAGCATGGTGCCCGCGCGCTGGGCGGCATCACCTCGTCGCGCTGCACCAACGAGGAGTCGTTCCTCGTCCAGAAACTGATCCGCGCCGGCTTCGGTTCGAACAACACCGACACCTGCGCCCGCGTCTGCCACTCGCCGACCGGCTACGGCCTCTCGACCGCGTTCGGCACCTCGGCGGGCACGCAGGATTTCGACAGCGTCATGGACAGTGACGTGATCCTCGTGATCGGCGCCAACCCGACCGACGCCCACCCGGTGTTCGCCAGCCGCATGAAGCGCCGCATCCGCGAGGGTGCGAAGCTGATCGTGATCGATCCGCGCCGCATCGATCTGGTGCGTTCGGCGCACATCGAGGCGGACTATCATCTGCCGCTCCAGCCCGGCACCAACGTCGCCGTGCTGACCGCCCTCGCCCACGTCATCGTGACCGAGGGTCTCGCAGCCGAAGCCTTCGTCAAGGAGCGCTGCGACTGGGACGAGTATCAGGATTGGGCCGCGTTCGTATCGGACGAGAAGAATTCGCCCGAGTTCCTCGAGCCCGTCACGCGCGTGAAGGCTGAAGACATTCGCGGTGCCGCCCGCCTGTTCGCGACCGGCGGCAACGGCGCGATCTACTACGGCCTCGGCGTCACCGAGCACAGCCAGGGCAGCTCGACCGTGCTCGCCATCGCCAACCTCGCCATGGTCACCGGCAATATCGGCCGCCGCGGCGTCGGCGTGAACCCGCTGCGTGGCCAGAACAACGTGCAAGGCAGCTGCGACATGGGCAGCTTCCCGCACGAGCTCTCCGGTTACCGCCACGTCGCGGACAATGCGGTGCGCAAGCAGTTCGAGGACGATTGGGGCGTCACGCTCGATCCGGAGCCCGGCCTGCGCATTCCCAACATGCTCGACGCCGCCGTCGATGGCTCGTTCAAGGTGCTCTACGTGCAGGGCGAGGACATTCTCCAGTCCGACCCGAACACCCATCACGTCGCGGCCGGCCTGAAGGCCATGGAATGCGTCATCGTCCAGGACCTCTTCCTGAACGAGACCGCCAACTACGCGCACATCTTCCTGCCCGGCTCGACCTTCCTTGAGAAGAACGGCACCTTCACCAATGCCGAGCGCCGTATCCAGCTCGTCCGCAAGGTCATGGAGCCGGCGAACGGCTATGAGGATTGGGAAGTCACGATGCTGCTCGCCAATGCGCTGGGCTGCGGCTGGACCTACGAGCATCCCAAGGAGATTCTCGACGAGATCGCCCGCCTGACCCCGACCTTTGCGGGCGTCAGCTGGGAGCGCCTCGACAATGAGGGCTCGCTGCAGTGGCCGGTCAACGAGAAGTTCCCCGACGGCTCGCCGATCATGCACGTCGATGGCTTCGTGCGCGGCAAGGGCAAGTTCGTCGTCACGGAATATGTGCCGACCGACGAAAAGACCGGCCCCCGCTACCCGCTGCTGCTCACCACGGGCCGCATCCTCAGCCAGTATAACGTCGGCGCGCAGACTCGCCGCACCGAGAACACGGCCTGGCATCCCGAGGACGTGCTGGAGATCCACCCGATCGATGCGGAAGACCGCGGCGTGAAGGATGGCGACTGGGTGAAGCTGGCCAGCCGCACGGGCGAAACCACGCTGCGCGCGCTCATCACCGACCGCGTGGCGCCAGGCGTCGTCTACACGACCTTCCACCACCCCTCCGCGCAGGTGAACGTCGTCACGACCGAATATTCGGACTGGGCAACCAACTGCCCCGAATACAAGGTGACAGCAGTGCAGATCACCCCGTCGAACGGGCCGACCGACTGGCAGGAAGACTATGCCAGCTGGTCAGAACGTTCGCGGCGGATCAAGGCCAGCATAACGGCCGAGGCGGCGGAGTAAGCGGCATGGATATCGAGCGCCTCACCTATATGGCCAACCAGATCGCGCGCAATGTCGAGGCGCGCGGACATGACGTGGCCGTCGCGGATGCGGCGGTTCACATCATCAAGTTCTGGGATCCGCGCATGAAAGCGACCATGCTCAACAGCGACCGCTCCGGCTTGTCGCCGATCGCGACCGAAGCGATGCTCAAGGTCGAAGCTGACGTGAAAGCGAAAGCCCAAGCCGCCTGATGACCGACAACGGGCTGACCGCAATCCGTCCGGACGGCTCAACCCGCCCGGCGGAACGTCCGTTCGCTCCGGAAATTCCCGTTGCGCTCGAATATAACGGCCTCTCTTATGCGGTCATGATGGCGAGCCCAACGGACCTCGAGGATTTCGTCACAGGCTTCGCATTGACCGAGGGGCTGGCGGCAGCGGTAGAGGACATCACCGGCATCGATCTCGCAGAGACCGACATGGGCTGGATCGCCCGCGCCACCATCACGTCGCTGGCCGTCGAGCAGCTCCAGGAGCGCGTCCGCGCACGCGTCGCGGAATCCTCCTGTGGCCTTTGCGGCATCGACAATCTCGAAGTGATCGCCAAGCCCCTGCCACCCGTCACGGCGCATGAGCCGATTGTACCGGACGCGATCTTCAGGGCCCTCAACGATATTCGCGATCTCCAGCCCGGCAATCGCGCGACCGGCGGCATGCACGCCGCCGCCTTCATCCGCGCCGACGGCAGCATCGTGACGGTGCGCGAAGATGTCGGACGGCATAACGCGCTCGACAAGCTGATCGGCGCCATGGCGCGTGCGAAAACGTCGCTCGCCGGCGGCTTCATCCTATCGACGGCGCGCTGCAGCTACGAGATCGTCGAGAAGGCGGTTAAAGCCGGTGCGACGACATTGGTCACCATTTCGGTGCCGACCAGCATGGCGGCGGCGCGCGCACGCACGGCTGGCCTCTCGCTCTTCGCCCTCGCCCGGCCCGACGAGATCCTGCAAGTGGTGCCTTGAATGCAGATCGTGTCCGATGACCTCACGGGCGCTACGACCCGCGCCCTGCTCACTTTTCATCATCAGGCGATGCACGCCGTCTCCCCGCCCGGCACGGCCTTTGCGCTCGATCTGTCCGGCCTGCAACAGCCCGGCATCACCGTCTGGACAGTCCGCGACGGCGAAGCGGTGCTCGGCATCGGTGCGCTCAAAGTGCTGCCGGACGGCACGGGCGAAGTGAAGTCAATGCGCACCGATCCCGATCACCTGCGCAAGGGCGTCGCCCGCTTCATGCTGGAGCACATCATCGCTGAGGCCAAGGCACGCGGCCTGTCCCGGCTCAGCCTGGAGACCGGCACCGGCCCCGATTTCGAAGCAGCATTGACGCTCTACCGCAGGCGCGGCTTCATCGAAGGCGAAGCGTTCGGCGACTATACCGCCGTTGCCGACAGCGGCTTCAACCGCTTCTTCCATCTGGATCTGGCGACCGCCTGAAAAGCAAAGGGCGGCCCGTTACCGGACCGCCCAGCTATTTCCTGGATTACAAAGAGGCTCAGGCCTTGCCGGCAACGACCTCGTCGCCGTCGCGCTCCGGCAACATCAGGAACAGGATCAACGAGGCCACCGAGCCCATCGCCATGATGGTGGAGACCGTGAGCAGCTGGTCGTTGCCGAGCCAGGTGAACAGCGCGCCCGCAATGATCGGACTGCCAGCTGCACCCAGTCGGCCGATACCGAGCACGAAGCCCGTGCCGGTCGCGCGGGCATGTGCCGGAAAGCCGCGAGCGAAGGCGGCGTAGTAGCCGCTGATCGCGGCGTTCGTGAAGAAGCCGGTCAGGACGGTTGCCCACTGCCAGCCATCGAGCGTCTCGCGGCCGAGACCGAACGCGGCCACAGCCACCGTGCCGATCAGGAGCATCAGGGCGGTCGGCCATTTGATCCCGAACCGCGCCATCACGAAGCCGAACAGAAGGCTGCCGAAGAAGCCGCCGACATTGGCCCAGGTCAGTACGGTGGCCGCCTGGCCAGGCGCATATCCCGGAGGATAGTCGGCGACGATCTGCACTGCGAATTTGAGGATGTAGTAGAAGGTGATCGTGTGGAACATATAGCCAAAGGCCAGCAGCAGCGTGACGGGACGCAGCTTGGGGTTGGACAAGATGTCGGTGATCTTGGGCTTAGCGCTCGTGCTCGAGGCCGAAGGCAGGGCATCGATGGCGGGCAAGCTGAACGCACGAAGCGCCTTGTTGACGCCGGCCAGGTTGTTCTTGCTGGCGCAATAGGCTGCGGTTTCCGGCATCGCGAGCATCACGACGGGAATGAGTACGGCGGTTACAATGGCGCCGAACAGGAACACCGCGCGCCAGCCATGATCGGGGAGAAGCCATTCCGATGCCGCGACACCGCCGATGATCGCACCCAGCGGATAGCCGGCGACATAGGCCGCAATCGAAGCACGGCGCCACTTTCCATTGGAGCATTCGGCGGTCACGGCATTGGTCGCCGCCAGCATGCCACCGATGCCGATGCCGGTGAGGAAGCGATAGCCGACCATCGGAGGCACGGCATGCGCCGTGCTGGCGAGGAACATTCCGATCGCCATGAGGACGAGGCAGCCCAGCATGGTCAGCTTGCGGCCAAAGCGGTCTGCCAGGCCGCCCAGCAGGACCGAGCCGAAGCCCATGCCGACGAGTTCGGCGGAGAGCACCAGGCCGAGTTCCGAACGGGGGATACCCCATTCCTTTGAAATGCCGGGAGACGCAAAAGCACTGGACAGAACGTCGAATCCGTCGAGCGCGTTCAGCAAGACCATCAGGATCACGACGATCCATTGCCGCGCAGACATTGGCCCGCTGTCGATGACCTGGCGTGGGTCAGTTGCTGCCATTGATAGTCCCCTCCCGAAACCGATCGGCCGTGCGGCCCTGTCGTATTGTTACCGAATCTATTCGTGAATACGGCGCAAAAGCTCGATGAGCAATGCCGCCTCGCGCTTGGTAAAGCGTGCGCGAACCCACTGTTCATGCTCGTCGATGCAGCGCCGTGCCTCGAGCAGCGCCTCATGGCCCGGAACGGTCAGCGTCAGCGTCTGGCGGCGGCGATCCCGCTTGGATTCGCCGCGCACGAGCAGCCCGCGGGCCTCGAGCCGGTTGATGATCGCCATGGTGGTGGCGCGGTCCATCTGCAGGCGGCGTCCGATGTCGGCCTGAGCGATATGCGGATGATCGTCGATCAGCCAGAGAACCGAGACCATCTTCTGCGTGAGGCCGAGCTCGGCGAACGTTTCGGTGAAGTGACGATAGGTCGCGCCATGAGCGAGACGGATGTGAAAGCCGATGACGTCATCGAGCGCGCCGATATCGCCATCGTTGGCCGGCGCGGCCCTATTGCTTGCGGACCCGGCATTTGCGACCATCGCCGAACCCTGCCTTTCTTCTGCGTCCAACTCTTGCTCTCCCGAGGACCTCGTGCGACCCCCAATTGACTAGGCGCAAAGACTTTGCCCATTTCGTAAGCGTAGCATACAATTCTGAGCGAGAGGAGCAAGCCATGGCACATTTCCCCGACATACCGGCTTTTACGGGCTTCAACGCGCCGTCCAGAATCGAATGCGACATCGCGAATCTGGCGCATGAAGGCACAATCCCCGCCGAGCTCAATGGCGCGTTCTTCCGCGTTCAGCCCGATCCACAATTTCCGCCGCGGCTGGGGACCGACATCAGCTTCAACGGTGATGGCATGATCACGCGCTTCCACATCCACGACGGCCAGTGCGACGTGCGCCAGCGCTGGGCCAAGACCGACAAATGGAAGCTGGAGAACGCCGCCAACAAGGGGCTGTTCGGCGCCTACCGCAATCCGCTGACCGATGACGAGAGCGTCAAGGGCGAGATTCGCGGCACGGCCAACACCAATGCCTTCCTCTATGCCGGCAAGCTCTGGGCGATGAAGGAAGACAGTCCTTCCCTCACCATGGACCCCGCGACCATGGAAACGTTCGGCTATGAGAAGTTCGGCGGCAAGATGACCGGCCAGACCTTCACGGCTCACCCCAAGATCGATCCAACGACCGGCAACATGATCGCGATCGGCTACGCGGCCTCGGGCCTCTGCACCGACGATGTATGCCTTTACGAGATCGGGCCCGACGGCGAACTGATCTACGAGGCGTGGTTCAAGGCGCCCTATTATTGCATGATGCACGATTTCGGCGTTACGGCAGACTATCTCGTGCTCCACATCGTGCCGAGCATCGGCAGCTGGGAGCGGCTCGAAAAGGGCATGCCGCATTTCGGCTTCGATACGACCCTGCCCGTCTATCTCGGGATCATCCCGCGCCGCGCCGATCTCAAGCAGGACGATATCCGCTGGTTCAAGCGCGACAACTGCTTTGCCAGCCATGTCCTCAATGCCTGGCAGGAGGGCAGCAAGATCCACTTCGTGACGCCGGAAGCGGAGAACAATATGTTCCCCTTCTTCCCGGACGTGCACGGCGCGCCGTTCAATCCGCAACAGGCTATGAGCAAGCTCACCGACTGGGTGGTCGACCTCTCGTCCAACTCGGACGAGTTCGCCGAGATCAACCGCCTCACCGAGACCGCGTCCGAGTTTCCGCGCATCGACGACCGCTTCACGGGCCTCAAGAACCGCTACGGCTGGAGCCTGGAAATGGACATGAAGCGTCCGGTCGCGCTCAAGGGCGGATCGGCGGGCGGTTTCCTGATGAACTGCCTGTTCCTCAAGGACCTGGAGACCGGCGCCGAGCAGCATTGGTGGTGCGGCGACGTATCCTCGCTCCAGGAACCCTGCTTCATCCCGCGCAGCAAGACCGCGCCCGAAGGCGACGGCTGGATCGTGATGGTCTGCAACCGGCTCGAAGAGCATAAGAGCGACCTGCTCATCTTCGAGGCGCTCGATATCGAAAAGGGCCCGGTCGCGACGATCAACATTCCCTTCCAGCTGCGCTTCGGCCTGCATGGCAATTGGGCCAATGCCGAGGATATCGGTTTGGCCCGGATCAAGGAGCCGGCATGACCACTCCCGCCGGCGCGATCCAGCCTGGCCTGGAATTCGTCTATGAAGCAGAGGGCAATCTCGGCGCGCCGGTGCCGATCGGCGACACGGTCGACGGCACCCGGCGCATCATCCCGATCTTCGAGGGCGGGCGCGTCGAGGGGCCGCTGATCAAGGGGCAGCTCCTCGGCAACGCCGCCGACTTCCAGCTGACGCGCCATGACGGCGTTACGGTCGCCGATGCGCTCTATGCGCTGCAGACGGACGATGGCGTCATCATCCAGATCCGCAACCGGGGCCTACGCCACGGCCCGCCGGACGTCATGGCGCGGCTTGCAGCGGGCGAGGATGTCGATCCGGCGGACTATTATTTCCGCACCGTGCCCGAATTCATCGCGCCCAAGGGCCGCTACGACTGGATGAACAACTCGATCTTCATCTGCTCGGGCGCGCGCTACAAGGCGGGCATCAAGCTCTGGGTATGGCGGGTGACGTGATCGCCTTGCACGACACCGCGAACGGCCCCATCTTCGTATCATGACGAAACTGAGTTTTCTCGACCTCGTGAACGTCCGCCAGGGCGAAGAGGCGGCCGATGCGATCGCACGCGTGGGCCCGGTGGCGGCGCAAGCCGAAGCGCAGGGCTATCACCGCTATTGGGTTGCCGAACATCACGGCATGGCGGGCGTGGCGGCCGCCGCGACGTCGCTGATCATCGCCGAGGCGGGACGCGCCACAAAAACGATCCGGATCGGCTCGGGCGGCATCATGCTCCCCAACCACTCGCCGATGGTCATCGCCGAGCAATTCGGCACGCTCGATGCGCTTTTCCCCGGCCGTATCGACCTGGGCCTCGGCCGTGCGCCGGGTGCGGATTCGCGCGTGCTCCAGGCCCTGCGCCGGGACTACGGGCGCGAAGCCGATGAATTTCCACGCAATGTGGTCGAGCTTCGCGCGCATTTCACCGGCGATCCCGATCTGGGCGTCGTGGCCGTGCCAGGCCGAGGCGCGAAGATCGAGATGTGGATCCTGGGCTCCAGCCTGTTCGGCGCGCAGCTCGCCGCCGCGCTTGGCATGCCCTATGCCTTTGCCAGCCACTTCGCGCCCGACCTTCTCGATGAGGCGCTGGCGATCTACCGGCGCGACTTCCGGCCCTCGCAGCATCTCGCCCAGCCCTATGCGGCAGCGGCCTTCAATGCGATCGCGGGCGAGACACGCGAGGAAGGCCGCTATCTGGCGAGCTCCATGGTGCAGAATTTCGTGGCGCTGCGGACCGGCAATCCCGGCAAGTTGCCGCCACCGATCGAAGGCTATCGCGAAAATCTCGATCCACCGATCCGGGCGATGCTCAACAATGTGCTGCGCTGTGCCGCCTTTGGGGATGTCGTTGATGTGGCCGAGGGCATGGGCACCTTCCTGCGGCGCACCCAGGTCGACGAGATCATCGTCCATGGCTCGGTGTTCGATCCGGAAGCCCGGCTCAAATCGATGGCGCTCGTGGCGCAGGCCTTTGAAACCATCCGCGAAACGGCGTGAGCATTCGGCTGGCGTAGGCCGCCGCCTGTGCTAAAAGGCCGAAACAAGCGGCGGACGTGAGACTGTCCCCCAAAGGAGAGGATGAATGAAGAGATTTTTCCTGCCGGCGATCCTGATCCTCGTCCCCGCGGCGGGCTTCGCAGCCGACCCGACTGGCGAAGTCATTGCGAAGGGCAAGCAGAAGAAAATCTGCCACGAGGAAATTCGCACCGGCACCCGCTTCACGACGCAAATCTGCAAAACCAAGGAAGAATGGGACGCCGAGGCCGACAAGGCCAAAGACGCCGTCGACGACTGGTCGCGCAAGAGCGGCAGCCGTTACTCGGGTGGCGCTGATGCCGGTGGCGGCGTCAAGAGCGGCGTCGGCATCGGCGGCATGTAAATAAACGATGCCGAGCGGGTTACCCCCCGCCCGGCTCGAGCATCCCAAGCCAGCCGACCAACGCCAGCACGCCGAACGCCAGGCTCGTTTCAATCGCAATGCTGCGCCGCAGGCCGCTGAGGCTCGGACGTAATTCGCCGCGCGCGATCGAAGCCTGCAACGCCGGTGTCAGACCGTAACGATTGAGCACCGCACAGCCCAACATCGCCGCGAAGAGGACCAGTTTCACGAGCAGCAGCCGGCCATAGGTCGAGACGCCGAGCGTCGGCAGAGCGGCCGGATCGACTGTAAAAGCGACATTTGCGGCGCCGGTCAGCACGATCAGGAGGACGGCAACCGTGCCCGTCCGTCCGAAGCCCGCCAACGCTGCATGCGCCTTCTCGATCCGTTCATGCGTGATCTGGCTTCCGGGCAGCACGAGAGCCAGTAGCACAGCCAAGGCGCCGATCCATGTCGAGGCTGCCAGCAAATGCACGACATCGGCGGCAACACGGGCGAGGCCCACTGTCCCCTCGCCGCCCGCGCCATGACCGGCCCAGGCGAGGGTGGCGACGGCAATCGCCCCGCAAAGAGCCAGCAAGGCGGACTTTGCACGTCCGGCCGGCAAGAGCAGCGCCGCGACCAGCCCCGCGACAAGCGCGCCGACGCGCACCACGAGCGCCCAGCCTATCGCTGACTCGATCAGCAAGGTTTGCACCAGTCCCATATCGAGGCCGCCGAGCGGCGTGGCGCTCATCCGCGCGACCAGCAGCAAGAAGCCGAGCAGGCTGAGCACGATGCTGAGCCCGGCCAGGATGACAAGCGCCCCGCCAAGGCGAAGCATGCGCCAAAGCGATTCCCCACCCCGATGGACGAGGACAAAGAAAGGCAGGCCGAAGAACAGGCCAAGGCCGCCGTACAAACCGAAGCGGACGGCGGCGAGCGGCCAATCGCTCATTTACTTCACGGTGAAGGCGAGCTTGCCTGCAACGCGATGCGTGTCGGTCGAGACAACATGCCAGTTGAGACTATAGTGTCCAGCCGTCAGAGGCTTGTCGAGCGTCGCCACGAAGGTCTTGCCGTCCTTGCCGACAGAGGTTTTGAGGCCGGTCATCTTCATCGGCGCCATGCCCTGCATGTCCATCATGAGGTCGGCACCGGACACGGGGCCCATCAGCGCCTCGCTAAACTTGAGCGATATTTCCTTGATGTTGCCCGCGGTCGCATCGGCCGCAGGCGTGGACGACAGCAGCTTGGGATGCGCCAGTGCCGGCGCCGCCATAATTACACCGGCTACAGCAAGCGCCAGACCGGTAGAACGAACGAGGTTCATAACGACTCTCCTGAACATTTCATCGCCAGAGCATAGCCGGTGCCCACTGAACGCCCGGCAACGAATAGGCTCACGCGGGTTCCAGTTGCTTCGCGTCTTCCAGGATCATCTGCGATCCCTTCTCGCCGATCATGATCGTCGCCGCATTGGTGTTGCCGGAGACGATCTTAGGCATGACCGAGGCATCGACGACGCGAAGGCCCTGGATACCGTTCACACGCAGCCGGGAATCGACCACCGCCTTGGGATCGGAGCCCATGCGGCACGTGCCGACGGCGTGGTACAGCGTGCCACCGGCAACCTGTGCGTAGAAGAACATCTGGTCGTCCGTTTCGCCGAACGGATCAGGACCGGCGATATACTTCGCGATCGCGGGCTGCTGCCAGATCTTGCGGATGATCTTGAGCTGGGTGACCGCCATCTGCTGATCGATCTTGTCGTCGAGATAGTTGGGCACGATCTTCGGCGGCTCCTGCCCATCCGGCGACCGCGCGTGGATGTGACCGCGCGATTCCGGACGCACCTGGCAAGGATTGGAGGCCATGCCCGGCTCTTTCTCCAGGGCGAGCTGCTGCTTCGCGTTCAGGACCTCGAGATCCATCGAGGCAGCCATCGTGTGGATCTGGATATCGGGCGTTTCCAGCCCCTCGCGCGAGCGAAGGAAGGTGCAGCCATGCGCCACGGCGTAAGCGAGCAAGCCATTTCGGGTGAATGCATATTTGGCGATCTGGCCGAGCAGCGGGAAGCCGCTCGCCATGGAATTGACCGAGGGAACGCCGTCCTTGAGACGCGCTTGGCAGCCGATCATGTAGTGATCCTGCATGTTCTCGCCGACGCCGGCGGACTCATGCAGCACATCGACACCGATGCCCTTGAGCACCTTGCCCTGGCCGATACCGGAGATTTCCAGCAGCTTGGGGCTTTCCACGGCACCCGCGGCGAGGATGACTTCCTTGCGGACCTTGACGGTACGCTTCACGCCCTTCTGGATGAACTCGACGCCGACCGCGCGCTTGCCCTCGAACAGGATGCGGGTCGTCATGGCCCGTGTCTCGACCACGAGATTGTCGCGGTGCATGACGGGGTGGAGGAATGCGACGGCGGTTGAGCAGCGCGTGCCGTTCCGGGCGGTCATCTGGAACCAGCTGGTGCCTTCCTGGTCGCCGTCGTTGAGGTCGTCCTTGTATGCATAGCCGGCCTCGACGCAGGCATCCACGATCGCCTTACTGATCGGATGCTGCTCGGGGAAATCGGACACGCCCAGCTCGCCACCGGTTCCGTGCGTCGGAATCGGCCCGCGCTGCTGGTCTTCGCTCTTCTTGAAGTAAGGCAGCACGTCATCCCAGGCCCAGCCTTCGCAGCCCATCTGGCGCCAGCCGTCATAGTCTGCCGACTGACCGCGCACATAGAGCAGACCGTTGAGCGATGAGGAGCCGCCGAGAACCTTGCCCTTGGGCCATTTATGGGGGCGCCCGCCGGAGCCGGCATCGACCTCGGTCTCATAGAGCCAGTTCACCTTGGGATCGTTCAGCGTCTTGCCGAAGCCGATCGGGATATGGATCATCAGGTTCGACTTGAACTGGCTGAGCTCGCGCGTCGGCCGGTCGTCGCCGCCGGCCTCCAGAAGCACGACCTTGGTGTTCCGGTCCGCCGACAGCCGATTGGCAAGCACGCAGCCGGCGCTGCCTGCGCCCACGATCACATAGTCGGCGATCGTCTCATCTGACATGAATTCATCCTTCCTCTCGCATGGGGCGTGCACGCCTCATGGACTCAACCCAAGTGACCATGATTAGTGAGCCGGAATGGGCCAAAGTCAACTATCTCGGACCCAATCCTCTCCGTCACCTTGAACTTGTTTCAGGGTCCAGATTGCCTCGCCCCGCCTGCACCTCGCAGGAGAAATGGATGCTGAAACAAGTTCAGCGTGACGCCGCTCTATAATGCTTCAGACCGGCTCGCCGCCCTCTCGCGCTCGCGAGATCACCGTGCTCTCATCGCGGTTGATACGGAGCAACAGCGCCAGCAACACGATCACGATCACTGGCGAAACGACATTGACCGACATGATCGCCTGGCCAAGATCGCCGCCGTTGCGGTCGCTGACGATGCCCACGAAATACGGGCCCATGCCGAGGCCAAGCAGCGTCGAGACGATGATGTAGGTCGAGGACGCAATGCCGCGCATGCGCGGCAGCACCAGATCGTAGATCAGCGAATAGACTGGCGGCATCCAGGCGGTCAGGATGATGCTGTAGATCGTGAAGCGCAGATAGAACGCCGCGGCGCTGTCGGCGCTATAGGTCCAGATGCTGAAGAGCGGCGAAACGCCAAGCGAGAAAAGCGTCAGCCAGATGCGGCCCTTGCCACCCATGCGTGCCGTCAGCCAGTCCGACAGCGGCCCGGCGATGATCGGTCCGGTGATGCCGATGGCGGCCGAAAGCAGGCCGAATTGCAGTGCTGTGGCAGCAAGCGACAGATGGAACTCGCGCACCAGGAACGAGGGCGTGAAACCCATCACGCCATAGTTGATCGAGGTCTGCAGGCCGCCGACGACCATGAGCAACAGGATCGAGGGCGAAACGATGACATTGTAGGCCGGCTTGTCGGTCAGCTTGAACGACTGGAACAGGTTCACGATCACGAACAGACCAAAGCCGACCACGAACCACTGCATCACATGCGCATCGATTTCGAGGCCGAGCGCTTTGACCGGCGGACGCGGGCTGTAGCTCTGCGTGAATTTGATCATGCCGTAGCAGACTGCGAAAATGACCAGGAGACTGGCAATGTTGAACATCCACTGCGATGCGCTCGCGCGGCGGCTCCAGAGCGAGAACCAGTTGGCGCCGGGCGTCACCGCGGCCAGCACGGCGCCACTCGCCTTGAAAGGCGCGGGATCGGCCGGCGTCGCAATGCCGTCGACGCGGCCGCGCACCGGCTCCTTGAGGCGCAGGATCAGCAGCGAAAGGATGAAGCCTGGGATCGCCGCGACAAGAAAGGCGAACTGCCAGCCCGAGAAGCCGCCCGGGGCGCTGCCGGCCGGATAGCGATGGTCCCACCAGCTCGCGACGACGCCCCCCAGGGTCATGGACAGGCCAAGACCCAGCGCGGTTGCAATACCCATGGCGGCCATGGCGGTACCGCGCTTCGAGCGCGGGAAGGTATCGAAGATGATCGAATTGGCCGCGGGCTGCGCCGCTGCCTCCCCCACACCCACGCCGAGGCGCGAAATGGCGAGCAAGCCGAAGCCGCCGGCAAAGGCCGCGAGGCCGGCACAGGTCGACCAGGCGGCAAGGCAGATGCCGAGGAGCTTGGTGCGCACCCAGCCGTCGACGAGGCGGCCGAGAGGCAATGAGAAGAGCGCGTAGAACAGCGCGAAGACCGTGCCGTAGAGCAGGCCGAGCTCGGCGTCGCCGATCTTGAGGTCGGCGCGAATGCTCGGCGCGAGGATCGAAAGAATCTGACGGTCGAGCAGGCTGATCGCCTGCGAAGATGACACCAGGGCCAAAGCGTACCAGGACGCCTTGGTAAGCCGCGTCCCCTGCCCCGCTTCGGCCCCGGCGCCGTCGCTCACAGTTTGAACCACCGTTCGGCGTTGGTCTGGAAGAACTTCTTCTTCTGCGCCGCCGTGATGTCGAGATCGTCCATCCAGCGCACCTCATCGGGCACATACTGATACGGATAGTCCATGGCGTACATCACGCGATCCTCTCCCATCACCTCGATCATTGTCTTGATCGCAGGTCCGAACGGCAAGCCGCTGTTCGTGGCTAGCACATTGTTCCGCATATAGTGCAACAGGTCGTGCTCGAGAGGTTTGAGGCGCGGATAGCGGCCCGAGCGAAGGCCGGCCTTGTGCATGTAATCCAGCCGGTAGAGCATGTACGGCAGGCCCTCGCAGCCATGGCCCAGCATGAGCTGCAGATTGGGATAGCGATCGAACACGCCCGTCGTGAGCAGCCGCATGGCGTGATAGCTGGTCTCGACGGCAAAGCCGAAGATGGCGCCATCGAGCCCGGCACCCACCATGTCGCCGATCATGCCGTCGGGCAGACCCTGCGGATGGATGTACAGCGGCAGGTCGAGATCGGCGCAGGCGCGCAGGATCGGATCGAACTGCGGCTCGTCGAGATAATGGCCATGGGTGTGGCTGTTGATCTGGACGCCATGGAAGCCGAGCTCTTCCTTGCCGCGGCGCAGCTCCTCGACTGACCACTCCGCATCCTGCGGCGCAACGGCGATCATGCCGTAGAAGCGGTCGGGATAGCGCTCGCAGGCGGTCTTGAGCTTGTCGTTCGAGTTGCGGGCGATACGCCTGGCTTCCTCGACATCGAACATCGACTGCACGCCCGGGCTGGTGAGCGCGAGGACGGCCTTGTCGATCCCGCTCTCGTCCATGGCCTGGATACGCAGTTCGCCGATGTCGAGCAGCCGCTCGCGAATGAACGTGGTGCGCTCAGACGGGCTTGTCCCGTAGAAGCCCCACAGGCTCACAGTGCCTTCGTCGGCCCGGCCTTCCTTCACCAGCCGCATGATGGCGTCGAGCTGCTCCTGGGTGGCCCAGGCTTCTTCGGTTGCGATCCGCAAATAGCCCCGGTCTCCGCCGGTTTTCAGTTCGTGTGTCATAACTTCTGTTCTCTCCTTCGTTCGTCATTGCGAGCGAAGCGAAGCAACCCAGCGTTTGGCCTCTCAGAGTCTGGATTGCTTCGTCGCTACGCTCCTCGCAATGACGAAACTTGTTTTTTAGCCTTCGTGCACGGCCTTGAGCACGAGGCAGGCCATCAGGCCCTCGGGGCCGTCCTCATGCCCGTGGCCAGACCATTTGACACCACCGAACGGCGCGTCCGCGCCGCCGATCATGGTGCTGTTGATACCGAGCATGCCGGTCTCGACGTCATAGGCGACGCGGCGCTGCGTCCTGACGTCGTTGGTCCAGGCATAGGCCGCCAGTCCGTAAGGCAGGCGATTGGCCTCAGCGATCATGTCGTCGGCATTGCGATAGGGATTGATGAGCGCGACGGGACCGAAGGGCTCCTCGTTCATGATATCGGCATCGAGCGGGATCTCGCTCAACACGGAAGGCGCATAGAAATAGCCCTGGTTGCCGAGACGCTCGCCGCCCGTGTGCAGCGTGGCACCGGCCTTGACCGCGCCGCCGATCAGGCGCTCCATCGCGTCCGGGCGCCGCGGATTGGCCATGGGGCCCATCTGCACGCCAGCATCGAGGCCGTTGCCCACCTTCACGGCCTTGGCGCGCTCGGCAAAGCCCGTGCGGAACTTCTCGTAGACGTCCTCTTGCACGATGAAGCGCGTGGGCGAGACGCACACCTGGCCGCTATTGCGATACTTCGAGGCGACCATCGTGTTCAGCACATGATCGACGTCGACATCATCGAACACCAGCACCGCGCCATGGCCGCCAAGCTCCATGGTCGTGCGCTTCATGTCGTCCGCGGCCAGCTTGGCGAGATGCTTGCCGATGGCGGTCGAGCCCGTGAAGCTGAGCTTGCGGATGATCGGCGACGCCAGCAGGTGGCGCGACACTTCATCAGGCACGCCGAACACGGCCTGGGCAACGTCCTTCGGCAAACCGGCGTCATAAAGCGACTGGAGGATACCGAGCGCTGAAGCCGGCGTCTCTTCGGCCGACTTCATGATCACCGAACAGCCCGCCGCGATCGGGGCGCCGAGCTTGCGGCCGGGATTGCCGAGCGGGAAGTTCCAGGGCGAAAAGGCAGCGACGGGGCCGACCGGCTCGTAGCGCACGGTCGAGCGCTGGCCGGCGGGACGAACCAGTTCGCGGCCGTAGGTACGGAACACCTCGCCTGCGTAGAAGTTGAACAGGCCGGCGACCATCATCACTTCGATCTTGGCCTCGGCCAGCGTCTTGCCTTCTTCCATCGTGGCGATGCGGGCAAGATCGTCCTGCCGCTCCACGAGCAGACGCGCCGCGCCCGAAAGGACGGCCGCACGCTCCTGCGCCGTCGAATTCCGCCACTTTCTGAAGCCGCGCTGTGCCGCCTCGAGCGCGCAGTCGAGGTCGGCCGCTTCAGCAAGCGGAAGCTGGCCCAGCGTCTCGCCGGTTGCAGGATTGACGATGGTCTGGGTCCGGCGGCTGCCACCGCTCACGGCCTCCCCGTCGATGTACATGTGGAGCGAGGGGTAGCTGGTCATATCGGATCCTTCGATTCCCTGGAACAACGGCTCGGCACCCCCGCTATTCGGGAATCCCCCGCCCGGCAATGCTTTATGGACGCGTCGACGCTTCCGTGAAATCAGGCCGCTGCAGCCTCCAGCCGCTCCACTTCCCGGCGGAACGGCCCGATGCCGCGCCACATCAGGAAAGTGGCGCTGGGCAGGAAGATGACTGCCGTGATGAGCAGCGACTGCCAAAGCTTTTGCGGATCGCCGACGACCGCGTCGCTCACCCATCCGATCACCTGGCTGCCCATGGCGCCGAAGAAGGTGAACATGAAAAGATAGAGCGCCGTCGCTTGGCCACGCAGCTCATTTGGCACGATGCGCTGGACCGCCGCATTCTGCGCCGGCGCACCGGCGAGGCCGAAGAACATGCTCAGCACCATGCCGGTGATGGCCAGCTCCGGCGTCGGCATCAGCGGCCAGGCGATGGTCGTGATGGTATTGAGCGCGAAGATGATCGCCGTCGCCCGGATGAACGCGTCCTTGTGGCGCTTGCCCAGCCAGGACACGAACACGCCGCCGACGAAGATGCCGGCCAGCATCGCGACGAGAAGCATGGGCCCGAGTAGCGCACCGATGTCCTTCTCCGCCCAGCCATAGGTCCGATGCAGGAAAGGTACGCGCCAGGGGCCAATACCCTGGCTCTCGATCGAGGAAAGCGCCAGCGCCGCGAACAGCGGCAGGAAAACCGCCTTCCGCGCCCACAACGCCTTGAACGCATCCCAGCCCAGCAGGAACAGGATGATGCGGCCAAAGGAAGCACCCTTTGGCATCTCGGACGAGACGTTCGGCGGATTGCGGCGCGGCGGCTCCCTCGCGATCAGGAACAAGGCTGCAGCGATCAAGCCTGGAGCCCCGACCATCACCAGGATCCACTGCCAATTGAAGACTGTGAGACCGAGAAAGGCTGTCTTCTCAGGCGAAGTATCGGTCCACGCAATAAGTTTGCCGCCGAAATATGGCCCCCCGGAAGTACCGAGGATGAAGCCGAGCTGGAGCAGCGCAAAAACGACCGGAATACGCGCCGGGCGGAAATAGTCCGAGAGAATGGAATAAGAGCCGGGACCATTCACCGCTCCGCTCGCACCGACGAACAGGCGCGAACCGATAAATTGGCCGAAACTCTGAGCGAGGCCGCCGAGCGCGGTGATCGTGCCGATCAGCGCGATACCGCCGGACAGAACATATTTGCGGGGGAAGATGTCGACCAGGCGGGCCATCGGCACACCGAGCAGCACGAATGCGATCACGCTCGCCGGTCCCTGCACGAAGCCCAGCATGCTGTCCGAAATCACGAAGCTGCGCTTCATCCGTTCAGCGAGCATCTGGAAGACGGCGAGATCGAAGAAATTGAGGAATGTCGCGAAGATGATGCAGAATAGAACGAAATACCCCCCAGCCTCGGATGGCCAGGGGATGCCGCTGGACGACTTGCTCGCGTTCTCACTTCCTGCGGCGAGATCTTGTGCCGGCGGTGCTATCGCCATTGGATCGGTCCCCTCCCGTTGGCGGTACGGGCGCGACTCCCCAGCTCGCCGATCCGCCTTCTCTCCGGCGACAGGTCTAACGCAGCTTTGCCGTCCCTTTCCACCGCCAATTTAGTGTGCTTAGGAACCACCCAGATAGGACCGAAAAGCTTTGGGGAGAGCATATGGTGAGCTACGCCGAAGACCGCGCCGCGATCGAGCAGCTCGAAGCGGAATATCTCTTCGCGATGGACTGGGGTGATGCTGAGTCCTATGCCAATTGCTTCGCGCCAGACGGGGTTCTCGAATGGGCGCGCGGCCGCGCGGTCGGTCCCGCGGAGATCCGTGAAGAAGTCGGCCGGTTCAAGGCCCTGATTGCGCAGGTCTATGGCACGGATGGCCAAGGCCGGCCGGTCCGTCTGAGGCACTTCATCACCAACCAGGTGCTCTACATCCATGGCGATACCGCCAAGGGCCGCGCCTACTGGTTCGAGTTCGCCAACAATAGCCCGGACGGCATGCCGGTCGCCGGCAGCTATGGCCATTATGAGGATGACCTGCGCAAGGTCGACGGCCAGTGGAAGTTCGTGCGGCGGCACATCTTCAATGAACAGCTCGAAGACCGCCGCGCAGGAGACGAGAATCCCGTCCGCTCGGCAAAGATACCCTGAAGGGGGGCCGCTTGCCCTGCCCCAGCTAGTGGCATAGCCTGCATCCCTTCGGGGTACGGACGAAGGGGAACGGCATGAATCTGGTCCTGAGCGAAAACAAGTGGCTGCGTATCGGCAGCATGACTGTCTTCTACATCGCCCAGGGCTTGCCGATCGGCCTCTTCCTTTACGCGATCAATGCCTGGCTGGCGGAAAGCGGGCAGCCAGCCGGTGCCGTCGCGGCCATCATCGCAACCGTCTACATGCCGTGGAGCTTCAAGTTTATCGCGGCGGCGCTGATGGACCGCTACACCTATCTGCCGATGGGCCGGCGGCGCATTTGGCTGATCGGCTCACAGGCACTCATGCTGGGCGGCTTGTCGCTCGCCGCGTTCATGGCGCCCGGACCGCAGGATCTCGCCCTTATCGGCTGGCTCGGCTTCGCTATCTTCGTGGGAAGCGCGGTCCAGGACGTGTCGGTCGATGGCCTTGCCGTCGATATCCTTCCCGACAATGAGCAAGGCCCGGTGAGTGCCTTCACCTTTGGCGGCCAGGCGATCGGTATCGCTGCCGGGACAATGATCGGCGGCTATCTGCTCGACCATTATGGCTCGGCCGTCGCGTTCATGGCGTTCACGCCGCTCAACGTCTTCTTCCTGCTGTTCGCTGTCATCCTGCGCGAACGGCCGGGCGAGAAGCTGCTGCCCTGGACAAAAGGCCGGGCATCCAGCGCTTTGATCGCACGCGCGCGTACCGACTGGATCCAGATCCTGAAGGTTACATTGCAATCGCTGTTCAAGCGCGACAGCGTCGTCATGCTCATCGCGCAATGTTTCGCGCGCGCGGCGGGCGGTGCATTCACCGCTTTCTGGCCAATTTACGCGACGACGACGGGCGGTTGGTCGACTGCCGGCTTCTCCAGCATGGTGGGTACGGTTGGGCTTATTACGTCCGTCGCGTGCATGGCCATCGGATCGTTCCTGGTATCCGCGCTCGGCGCGCGCCTTTCCACGATTGTCACCTATGCGTCTTACGGGGTCCTCGCGCTCATTTATATCTTTGCGCCACAGCTTGCGCTCATCACCTGGATCTTCGTTGCGCTCACGACCGTATGGAACGCGACTGATACTCTGACGTCCGTCTGCTCCAACCCACTGCGCATGCGGCTCTCGGACAAGCGCGTCGCGGCGACGCAGTTCACGATCTACAATTCGCTGGGAAATCTCGTCGTCCCGCTTGGCGCATCCGCTTATGCCGCGGCTGCCGGCTATAGCAGCGTAACGTCGATGATCCTCATCATCGGCCTGACGGCCCTTGGTTGCCTCGGCTACGCGATGATGCGCAGCGGCGGGCGCGGCGAGCATCTCGACGAGGTCGAGCCCCGCATCGACTAGTGCAGCGGCCCGACAGGGACAAACGCGATCCTGTCGAGTGCAGCGCGATCACTCGGCAGGGGCTGAGGACCGGCGGGCATGCCGTTCGCCTTCAGCAAATAAGCCACGATCTTCGCATTATCCTCCGGGCTCAGCGTCCCGGGCGCCATTTGCGGCATGGCATCGCTTACATAGGTGAAAAGCGTGCCAACCGATCCGTTCGACCAGTTGCCGACGAAACGGCCGGTCAGGGTCGGCACTTCGAATGTGCCCATGAGATTGTCGCCATGGCAGGACGCACAGGCGCCCTTGTAAAGCGCCTCCCCTTCGGCGGCCTGCACCGTGCTGTAGACGCCTCGCGCAGTCGTGAGCGCGGGTTGCTGTCCGGGCGCGGCGACGGCGACGACCAGCGACAGAGCGGGAATGGCCACGGCGGCCAGCACGCGGGTCAGCCGAGCGGTCATGCCTTGGCACCCTTCATGCGCGCGAAGATCGGCGCGACCTTGGCTATGCCTTCCTCGATCGAGGCCCGGTCTGGCAATTCCATGCTGTCGCCGACGCCCTCCATGTCGCCGAGCTCGGCGGACGTATGCATGATCATCAAACCATCGCTCTTCGAGAGCAGAGATACGTTCCGGTATGAAAGGCCGTAGCGGGCCTCCGGCTGGGGCAAGAGCCAGCCGGTCTGGCCGCGCACCGGGATGATGCTCTTGTCCCGCCAGAGGTCGCGCGCGGCATAGCCGGGGCAGTTGATGACGACCTTCTCCCTGAGCGCGGCAATGTCGGCCGGGGAATGGAAATCGCGCTGCTCGAACTTGCCGCCCATCTGGAAGAATTCGCTGAGCAACAGGTGACCATAGCTTGCGAAGTTGAAATACATCCGGTCGCTGCTGCGGCAATAAGCGGTGCCGAACGGATTTTCGCTCGCAGGAACATCCACCGCCTGGGGGACCACGTCCTTGATGAGTTCGTCATAGTCGGCGAACTCGCCCTTCTGCTGCGGCATGCCGGTCGTCGCATAGCTGTCCTTGATCGCAGGATCGAGCCTGTGCTGCTCTGCCCGGCTACGCGGCGGATTGTCGGAGAGGCCATAGCTTGTGCCGAACTCGATGGGCCGTTCGGGCAGGCCGAGGAACGAGCGGAAATTCTTCCAGGAGATGCGCGCCATCTGCTCCCAGAGCGCGGCAAAGGCGGGGCCAGCAGGTTCGGTCAGCGCGATGCGCGAAGACGGAGTCCATGAGCCATTGGCGCGCACCGAGCGCGTGCGCGAAAACATCTCGCGCGCGTAGATGGTGACCTTGAGGCCGGCGCGTTGCGCCTGGATGGCCGCGGTCAGTCCCACGATGCCGCAGCCAACGACAGCGATCTCCTTCGGCACCACCGACATCGCCTTGCCCACCGCGATTTCTGCGGAGCCCCAGCTCAGCGACCAGCCACTCCCGCCATGGCCGTAATTGTGGATGACGAGCGTGTCGCCGATCTGCTCGGCATCGAGCCGGCAGCCCTGCGCACGAAACGGACGGATGCAGCATTTGATGTCGATCAGTTCGTTCGTGCTGACGCGCATCGGGACGAGCGATGGTCCGGCAGATATGCTGCCCATCCGGGCCTTGCCCATGCCACTGCCCGTCGTCGCGCAGCCCGGCAGGCTGGCAAGGCCGCCGATCGCCAATGACCCTTTGATAAGCTCTCTGCGCCCGAACCCGCTGCGATCCATCACTGCCCCCTGTTGCCGTATCTAAGGTGAAGGGTGGCGGCGATGGGACAATGCGTAATTCGGCGTACTTTCTCCGGAAAATAGCGGCGCGGACAAAAGAAAGGGCCCGGGTTTCCCCGAGCCCTTCCCTGCAATCCTGAAAGCCGAAGCTTAGAACAGGCCCTGGATCTGGCCTTTTTCGTCGAGCTTGATGAAGTCGGCCGACGGCACCTTGGGCAGGCCGGGCATGCGCATGATGTCGCCGCAGACCGCCACGATGAACTCGGCACCCGCCGAGAGGATCACGTCGCGAACCGGGACGATATGATCGACCGGTGCGCCGAGCTTGGTCGGGTCCGTGGCGAAGCTGTACTGCGTCTTGGCCATGCAGACCGGCAGATGGCCGTAGCCATCGGCTTCCCAGCCCTTGAGCTTGGAGACCACCGAGCTGTCGGGCGCGATACCAGAGGCGCGGTAGATCTTCTTCGCGATCGTCTCGATCTTCTCGAGCAGCGGCATGTTGTCGGGATAGATCGGCGCGAAGTTCGACGTGCCGCCCTCGGCCAGCGCGACGACCTTATGCGCCAGCTCTTCCGTGCCGGCCGAGCCGTTCGCCCAGTGCGTGCAGAGCACGGCCTCGGCGCCCGCGGCCGCAGCGATCTCCTTGATCACTTCGACCTCTTCCGGGGTGTCGGTGTAGAAGTTGTTGATCGCGACGATGGCCGGCACGCCGAACTGAGCGATGTTCTCGAGGTGGCGAGCGAGGTTCGCGCCGCCCTTGCGGACGGCTTCGGCATTCGGCGTCCCGAGATCGGCCTTCGCAACACCGCCGTGCATCTTGAGCGCGCGGACGGTCGCGACAATCACGGCTGCGGCGGGCTTGAGGCCAGCCTTGCGGCACTTGATGTCGAAGAACTTCTCGGCGCCGAGATCGGCACCGAAGCCGGCCTCGGTGACGACATAGTCGGCGATCTTGAGCGCGGTCTGCGTGGCGAGCACCGAGTTGCAGCCATGCGCGATGTTCGCGAACGGACCGCCGTGGATGAGCACGGGGTTATTCTCGAGCGTCTGCACGATGTTGGGCTGCAGCGCATCCTTGAGGAGCACGGTCATGGCGCCCGAAGCGTTGAGCTCCGAAGCCAGCACGGCCTTCTTGTCGCGGGTGTAGCCGGCGTGGATGTTGCCGAGGCGACGCTCAAGATCCTTGAGGTCCGACGACAGGCAGAGGATCGCCATGACTTCCGACGCCACGGTGATGTCGAAGCCGTCCTCGCGCGGATAGCCGTTCGAAACGCCACCCAGCGAGTTGACGATCGAGCGCAGCGCGCGGTCGTTCATGTCGAGAACGCGGCGCCAGGCGATACGGCGGGGATCGAGCCCGGTCTTGTTGCCCCAGTAGATGTGGTTGTCGATCAGCGCGGCGAGCAGGTTGTTCGCCGAGGTGATGGCATGGAAGTCGCCGGTGAAGTGGAGGTTGATGTCTTCCATCGGCACGACCTGGGCGTAGCCGCCGCCAGCCGCACCGCCCTTGACGCCGAAGCAAGGGCCGAGCGAGGGCTCGCGGAGCGCGGCGACGGTCTTCTTGCCGATGCGGTTGAGGCCGTCCGAAAGGCCGACCGTCGTCGTGGTCTTGCCTTCGCCGGCGGGCGTCGGGTTGATCGCGGTGACGAGGATCAGCTTGCCGTCCTTGTTGCCCTGGACGCTGTTGATGAAGTCCCAAGACAGCTTGGCCTTGTAGGGGCCGTAGTTGAGCAGCGCGTCAGCGGGGATGCCGACCTTGCCGCCAACCTCGACGATCGGCTTCATCTTCGCTTCGCGTGCGATCTCGATATCGGAGCCTTGTGCCATGTTTCTCCCCTCGGGAATGAGTTGTATCCGTCCTAAAATCGAAAGGGCGCCGACCCTGGGGACCGGCGCCCTGTCGGCTCAAATTCCGTTCTTGGACTTGTAGTCCACGATCCACTCGTTGGTCTTCACCAGACCGCCGAACGGATAGAAATGCAGATGTACCTTGCCATGCTCGGGTCCAAGCTCCGGCACGAGGTCAGCGAGCACCGGGTCGGGACCGGCGCTGCCGATCAGGCTTGTGATCGAGAGGCCGTATTTCTTGACGACCTTAGCCGAGGTGCCGACGCCGCAACGCGCCGCGAAACGCAGCAGCGTCTTGATCGAAGCCGGACCGGCGAGACCGATGCGCACGGGGCCATCGATGCCCTCGCCGCGGATCTGCTTCAGCCAGTCGAGCACCGGATCGGCATCGAAGCCGAACTGGGTCATGATCGAATAGTCCATGCCCTGGCGCTTCAGCGACGCGACCTTGTCGGCCATCGCCTTGACGAGCTTCTCGTTGGTGATGTCGGGGTGGCCCTCGGGATAGCCCGAGATGCCGACATGCTCGATGCCATATTCCTTGAGCGTGCCGCTGTCGATCACGGCCAGCGCATCCTCATAGGGTCCAAGCGGCTCGCTCGGATCGCCGGCGATCACGAAGACATGCTTGAGGTCGATTTGCGCGGCCAGCATGTCGAGGAAGCGATTGAGATCGTTCTTCTCGATCAGGCGGCGCGCCGAAATGTGGGGGACGGGCTTGAAGCCCAAGTCCTGGATGGCGCGGGCTGCAACTACGCGGTCCTCGAACTCGGCGCCGGGCAGGAAGGTGCAGGAGATCAGCGTGCCCTGCGGGATCATGTGCGCAGCATTCTGCAGCGCTTCCACGTCCTTGGGCGTGATCTCGAGCGAGTAATTGTCAAAGAGGCGCGCGAGCGCGGCCTTGTCCTGGATCGCTACAGCCATAAGTCCTCTCGCAGCCGACAGAAGATGGACCGGGCGGCGACCAATACGGCGCCGCCCGGAACACTCAGATGATTAGGCGTTGACGGTCTTGCGCCAGCCGCCCTGATAGGTCTCGCGAGCAACGGTCGAATAGGGGACCGGGCTGACGACCGCGCGAACGGCGAGCTGCTTGTGCGGCTCGACCGTGGTCTTGCGCGAACCGCCATTGGGCTCGCCCCACAGAACCGTCAGTTCGGTGCCGACCGGGATTTCGTGGTCGATCGTCGCGAGCGAAAGCGCGCGCTTCTCGTTGTACGAATAGCCGGTGAACATCGACATGCCGACATTGTTGCCGGCGGCGTCGAGGACGGCGTCGGCGTTCGTGCTGGCATAGTTGGCGAGCGGCAGGTCGAAGAACTTGTAGTGTGCGTCCGCAGCCGGATCGAACAGCGACGAGTAGATCTTCGACATGTCGTCGCCGTTCCAGGCGAGCGTGACCTTCTTGCGCTGGGTCGACAGGTCGA
The DNA here is from genome assembly GCA_017745115.1 of Sphingobium sp. The sequence continues at coordinate 98,845 of JAGIAA010000001.1, forward strand.
GCGCCTTGAGCGCGTCGGCACCGTGGAAGTCGTGGTCGAACTTCACGAACGGACCATAGCCGATCTCGTACGGATTGACGTAATAGTCCTCGATGTTGCTCGACACGAACGAACCACCGATGGCGCCAGCCGACTCATAGCTGTTGGCAGGGAGCCACTCGCGATAGGCCTTCAGCTTCTCGCCGGTGTAGATGGCGGGCAGCGGGCTCGGGATCCAGCCCGACTCCAGCGTGTTCGACGGATAGGCGCGCGAGCCGACCGGGATCAGGCCGAATTCGGCACCGGCTTCGAGGATCGCGTTACGGACCTTCTCCTGGGTCTCATAGGGACCCCAGATTTCCAGACCCGGCGCGCCGGCCATGCCGTGACGCAGAGTGCGGATGGTCTCCCCGGCGATGTTCATCGTCGCCATGTTGAAGAACTTGAGCTGCTCGAGCGGACCGCCGTGCAGCTTCTCGATCACGGCCCATGCGTTCGGGCCCTGGATCTGGAAGCGCCAGGAGATGCGGTTGACGGGCTTGCCCATCGGACGAGACGGCGAACGGTCGTCATGGACGATGTCGACGTCATAGCCGCCGGTGGCGCCATGATACATCAGCCAGTTGGCGGCCGGCGCGCGGCCGACATACACGAACTCTTCCGGAGCGAGATAGAAGATGATGCCGTCGCCGATGACATGGCCATAAGGCGTGACGGGCACATACTGCTTCGCCTTGTTGGGCTCCCAGCCCTTGGGCGAGTTGATCATCGTGTCGGACAGGAGCTTCAGAGCGTCCTTGCCGCGGATGTAGAGGTCGACCATGTGGTGCGTCTGGTCGAAGAGAACCGCGCTGTGGCGCCAGGCCCACTGCTCGGTGCGCCAGTTCGAGAATTCCGGTGCGACGACCGGATACACATAGGCGCCGATCTGCGAGTTGCGGAGCAAATCGACGGGATTGCCGGCTGCGGCCAGCACTTGCTCAAGATTGGTGGGCTTCGACATGGAAAGTCCTCTCCTTAGACAAACTCTGCTCGCGCGAACCGGCATCCCGCGGACGCGTCGAATCGAAAAGAGTGGCGCGGAACATAAGCAATTTTGTATGTTACACAAACAAAATTTTCGGGCACAAATACGCTGCAGCGCAAACAAAAATGACGCCCTCTGCGAGACGCGGAAATGGCGGCCTTCCGCCAAATGTTGCGCACAAATTACAACGCCCTCTCCCACCTGTTGGAGAGTTCAGAAGAGGCACGCGACTCTTCCGAAGGCGAGGCCTTCCTTCAACATGGTGTAATGTGAACCTGCAGTCCGCGCACCCTCACCCCTGCGCTCTCCCGCAAGCGAGAGAGGGATCAATTGACCGTCACCCAAACGGCCGGATCGGGTTCTTGCCGTCCCAGTCGCGCGTCTGCTCCCAGAAGGCCGTGAAGCCGGCGTCCATGCCTGCCGTTGCCGGGATGAGCTCGACGAAGCCCGGCGAGACGGTTCCGTTCTTCATTGCCCCACCCTCGAAATAGGCGACGCTGCCGCCGGTCGGAACGGGAGCGCGGTGCGCAAGCACGTCACCCTTGGCGACGCGGCGCTTCACTTCGTCCTCGATCTCGTCGCCATCAATGGCCAGGCCGAAGTGATGGAAGCCATATCCAACCCGGTCGACGGTTTCCTTGTACACCGACGGCTCATCGTCGAGACACTGCAGCAGCTCGATGTTCATCGAGCCCGCGAAGCTCATCGCGATCTTGACGTAGCTGGTGCAGGGCTTGCCGCGAAAAACATGTCCCTCGCCGCCGAAGCTGTCGAGGACGAACCACGGGCCTACGCCCATTTTCTCGATCCACCAGGCAATCGCCTCATCGATATCCTTGACGACATAGGCCATCTGGCAAATCTCGCCGCTCCGCCCGCCGAAACCCATTGTCTTCGCCATCGCTCAAATCCTCTCCGCTATGCTGTGCAGCATGTCGGCTAGTTCGTCCGGCATGCTCAGAAATGGGGAATGCGCGCTTTCCAGCGTCGCGACGCTTGCGCAGGGCTGGGCCTGCTGCATCATGCGCTGCTGGGCGATCGGGATCGCGCGATCGAGGGTACATTCGATATAGTGGCGCGGGACCGATCCATAGCGGTCCTCGGTGAGAGCCAGCGGCACCACCATCGGGCCGAGCGGTTCGGGGACGAGGCGGCTCGCGGCCCAATCCTGATCCGACGGGGCGCAGTCCCCATAGAAGGTCACGATCGCCGCATCGCGCGAAATCGCCAGCGCCGCGCCGCGCGCCGCCTCGGACAGGCCGCTCTCGAACGCCGGATCGCGCGGAAAGCTCTCGCGGACATCGAACATGGATTGGCCCGGCGGCACCAGGAAAGCGGTGAGATAGACGAGCGCCGCGAAGGCGCCGGGGTCGCGCTCGGCCGCCATGCTGATCGCGATGCCCGCCCGGCTATGGCCGACGAGAATGACCGGCTCCGGCAAAGCACGCGCCTGCTCGGCAATGAACGCGCCCCATCGATCGAGCGACGTGGCGGCCAACTCGAGGTCGGTGCCGCCAATGCCCGGCAGCGTGGGTGCGGCAACGACATGCCCCCTTGCCTCCAGCGGCGCGCGCAGCCGGTCGAAGCACCAGCCGCCGTGCCATGCGCCGTGGATGAGGAGGAAGGAGGCCATGCCTACTCGCCTCTCATCCTCACTTCGCCGTTGCGAGCGGCACGAAGCAATCCAGGACGTCCCGCAACGCCCTGGATTGCGACGGGACATTGCCCCTCGCAATGACGATGGGGGTGTTTGCGGGCCATTAATCCAGCGTGATCACGGCCTTGCCGAACAGTGCCGGCGAGGCGACATAGTCGAACGCCTCGCGGCCCTGCGCCATGCTGAAGGTCGCGCCGATCACGGGCTTGAGATTGTTGACATCGAACGCATCGGCCATCTTCTCGGCCATTCGGCGGGAGCCCACGAAGATGCCCCGCATGATGCTGCCGGTCATCATCAGGCCGCGCGGATTGGGGCCGCCGACGGGCGAGAGCACGCCGATCATCGACACCTCGCCATTGTGGCGCAGCGCCATCATGGACTGCTCCGCCGTGCCAGCGCCGCCGACCTCGACGACCTTGTCGACGCCGCCGAGGGCGCGGGCGATGTGAATGCCCCAGTCCTCATGCTGCTTGTAATTGATGCCATGATCGGCGCCGAGCGCCTTGGCGCGCTCCAGCTTGGCGTCGTCGGACGAAGTGATGATCACCTCGCAGCCCGCCGCCTTCGCGAGCAGCAACGCTGTCATCGACACGCCGCCCGTGCCAAGCAGCAGCACGCGCTCACCCGGCTTGACCGGGCGCGGCCCCTCGAACAGCGCGTTCCACACGGTCACGCCGGCACACGGCAGCGTCGCGGCCTCGGCATAGCTCAGCGTCTTGGCGATGCGCACAACGCCCTCTTCGGGCAACACGACGATCTCGGCCAGCATGCCAGGCGCGCCGGCCATGCCCAGCGCGACGCCCGGTGTCGGATTGGGCGGACCGTCGACCCAACCCTGGAAGAAGGTGCCGGCCACCCGATCGCCAACCTTGAAGCGCGTGACGCCCGCACCGACCGCGATCACCTCGCCCGCGCCATCCGAGAGCGGAACCGTCGGCGTCGCGACGGGGCCGCCCATGTAGACGCCCTTCACGATCGCCTGGTCGCGATAGTTCAGCGAGCAGGCATGGACGCGGATCGCGACCTGGCCGGGCCCAGCCTCGGGCGTGGGCAGGTCGACGAGCGAGAGGCCATCGAGCGACGTGGTGCCGGCGGCGATCTGCCATGCGCGCATGGTGCAATCCTTTCCTGAATTAAGACTCGGCGCTCTCCATGCCGCTGCTCTGCGTCACCGGCAAGGCGCGTCATTTCATCCGCTGAAAAAGTGATCAGGCGACCGCATACTCGGCGGTCAGTTCCGCTGACACCGTCTCGGCCGTGCGCTTGAGCACATTGAGATGACGGCCCACCACCGTGTCGGTGTCGGTGCGGCGAACCAGCCAGGTGACGTTGAGCGCCGCGACCGGTTTGCCGCGCATCATCACCGGCACGGCGATGGACCGGCGGCCGTCCTGGCGCACCGCCTGCCAGTCGCGGTCCGGCCAGGGATGGAAGGGCTCGCGCAGCGCGTATCCCCGCTCCCGCGTCTCAGCCAGCGCCTCGTCGAGCAAAGTCCGGCCCGAACCGTCGTCGTCAGCCGGGCATAGCCGCTCGATGATCGCTTCCCGCTCGCCCGCATCGCAAAATGCCAGATAGGCGCGGCCCGTCGACGTGTGGATGTAGGAGAGCCGGCTGCCGACAGGCCCCAGCGTGATGGCGTCGAGGCGCAGCAGGGTGCTGTTCGTCTCGACGACTTCGACATGGTCGAGGCGCGGCACGGCAATGACCGATGGCCAGGCGACCTGTTCGGACAGCTTGATGAGGTGGCGCGAGGCGACCTCGGCGATACGCTGATGGAGCGCGTCGGGCCGATAGGGTGCCCGGATGTAGCTGGGCAGGAACGCGCCATCGGCAAGGCGTTGCCAGATATGGCCATGCTTGCCGAGCGTCACGACCATGCGCAGCAATGTCGCCTTGGGGAGGCCGAGCGCGAGGTGCAGCTCATGGAGATTGGCGCCCTGGCGGCGCTCGATTTCCGCGAGCACCTGCAGGCCACGCTCGAGCGCGCGCACCATCTTGACTTTGCGTTCGATCAAAGCCGCCCCTCCCTTTCACACAGCGAAATATCAAAAGGGCTCGGGACTGCAAGTCGGTTGCCAGGAAGGACGGATTTTTCGTGCCGGACGCGTAAAATCGTGACCTTTTCGCCACCCTCCCTGGTAACTTATGTGCGTGGCTGACCCGGTCAGGGGTATCTTAGATCTCCAAAGTCTCCAACGTGCCCCCGTCGACGGCCCAATCCTGCGCCGTGACATGGCTGGCGGCCGGAGACAGCATGAACACCGCGACTTCGGCCAACTCGTCGGCCGAGCCCATGCGGCGCTGGGGCACCCTGCCCTCGATCTTGCCCCTCTGCTCCTCCGGAATGAGATCGAAGGCCGGCGTCTCGATGAAGCCGGGGATGATGCAATTGCAGCGGACATTGTGCGGCGCCATCTCGACGGCGATGGCGCGCGACAGGCCGAGCACGCCATGCTTGGAGGCGACGTAGGCAGGATTCATCGCCATGCCGCGCTTGCTCGCCATGGATCCGGTGATGAGGATGGCACCGGACCTCGCTTCGATCATCGCCGGCAAAACCGTCTGCATCGCCCAGAACACGCTGGTCAGATTGACCTTCAGGATCTTCTCGAAGAGATCGGACGGATAGTCCGTCGCGGGCGCGAAATTGCCGGCTAGGCCTGCGTTGGCGAAAAGACCGTAGACCGGGCCGAACTTGTGCACGGCGGCCGCGATGGCGTCCTCCAGCTTCGCCCGATCGCCGACATCGGCAGCGAAAGCGGCGGCATTGCGCGTGCCCATCTCGTCGACACGTTCGGCAAGCACCTCCGCGCGGCGCGCAATCATGGAGACCTTCGCCCCGCGCGCCACCAGCAGCCGCGCCGTCGCGAGACCGATGCCGCTGGAAGCTCCGGTCACGATGACATGGCGTCCTGCGAAATCGGTCATGATGGTTCTCCTTTTTTGTTCCGGTGCGATGAAGGCGGCCCAGGCCGCCGCGCCCGGATAATCGGACGTCTCGGGATCCCATTGCGCGATCATGAGTGCGCGCGCCTCCGGCTCCGCCATGCCCGCAATGTCGCGATTGTAGCGATAGAAGCATGCCGAGACGCGCCAATTGGCAATGCAGTGGACGTGGGTCGGCACATCGTCGCTGTCGATGACGGCGCGGAAGGCATCGAAATGCCCTTCCTGCGGCGCGTCGAACGGGATCGGAATATGCGTGTAGCTGATGCCCAGCGCCGTGCAGATATTGGCCTCGTCGGCTAGCGCTTCCGGATGCGTGTCGAGGGCAAGATTGACGATGCGCTTGACGCCAAGCGCCGCCAGGCGCGCGGGATCGTCCGGCAGCAGGCGGCCCGACGTCGTTATCCGGTCGGACAATCGCTGCCACGCACGAATGTCGGTGGGGTCGGTCATGCCTGGAACGCCCTCAAGAAAAAACCGTCATTCCAGCGAAAGCGGGGGCCCAGTTTGACGGCAACCTCCTAAATGGAGCCTCCAGACTGAGCTCCCGCTTTAGCGGGAATGACAAAGTGAGATGTGGAAGCCTGTTCACACCAGCCCCAGGATGCGCGCAGCATTGTCCTTGAGGATGAGCGGCATGACCTCGTCCTTGAAGCCCACGCCCTGCGCGGCTTCGATCCATTTTTCCGGCGTGATCAACGGAAAGTCGCTGCCGAACATCATCTTATGCTTCAGCTGCGTGTTCGCATAAGTGATGATCTGCTTGGGGAAATATTTGGGGCTCCAGCCCGAGAGGTCGATGAACACATTGTCCTTGTGCAGCGCCATCGAAAGGCTCTCGTCGGTCCACGGCCAGCTCGGATGCGCGAGGATGAACTTCATGTCTGGGAAGTCGGACGCGGCATCGTCGACCAGCATAGGCTGGCCATATTTGAGGCGGATGCCCCCGCCCCCGCGCATGCCGGTGCCCATGCCGCTATGGCCGGTGTGGAAGATGGCCGGGAGCTTGTAGTGCGCGATGACCTCGTAGATGGGATAGCCGGTCCGGTCCGAGGGATGCATGCCCTGGATGAGGTGATGGAACTTGAAGCCCTTCACCCCGTAATTCTCGATCAGGTCGCGCGCCTCGCGGGCACCGAACTTGCCCTTGTGGGGATCGATAGACGCGAAGGGAATCACGATGTCGCTATGGTCGGCGGCGAGTTCGGCGATCTCGTAATTGGAGACGCGCTTGGCGCCGACCGCGCTCTCGCAATCGACGGTGAACAGGCAGAAGGCGATCTGCCGCTCGCGATAGAACTCGATGATCTCGGGGATCTTCGGCCGTTCGCGCGGCGCCCTGAAATAGGCCGATGCCGCATCGAAGAACTGCGCCATGACCGGGTCCTCAGGATCGTGGCACGACACTTCGGCATGGACATGGACGTCGATGGCTTTGACGGCATTGAGGTCGATGGGCATGCAAACTCCCTTGCCTGTGCGCCACGACGTGATTGCGATGTCGCGCACAACGGGGGGCGGTTATGGCGGCTTAAGCGCTCCGCAACAAGGTCGATGGCCCCTATTTCGTTTCCGAAATAATCTCGCCCTGATCCACCGACATCGCAGCGGCGCCGCCTCCCTGAATGCGCGCACGCGCCGACATGAACGGGCCGATAGGCGCGCGCAGAGGCGCGAACAGCTGCAACCCCGTGGGCGAGGGCATGGCGACGTAAAGCGCCTCGATGCCGCCACGAGCGTGATAGGTTTCATGCCAAAACCCCGCGCCCGCCGACATCTCGCGGATGCGCCGCCACCAGTCGGCATGCGGTTCGCTGCGCGTAAAGCGCTCGAGTGAGTCCATGTCGCGCCAATATTGGCGGAAGCCAAAATGGTTGAGGCCGAACAGCACTGACTCATGGGCCAAGAGACCATCGGGGCGATGGCGCGCAATCTTGCCCAGTTCCGGGCCTATCCGCCGCAGGGCGAGAAAGCCCCGCCAACTCCTCACCCGGAAACCGAGCATGATCATCACCAGATCCGGAAACGCGGTCAAATCCACCGACTGACGATCGATTGCAGCTTGCATCTTGGCCTCCGACTCTGTTTACAGTGTAGACTATGAGCAAAAATGCGTACGGTGTAAACAAGCAATCGGCGCGCCATGGCGATCTGCGGGAAGCGCTGATCGCCTCGGCTCTCGCGGCGCTCGAACGGGGCGAGGATGTTGGCTTGCGCGCGATGGCCCGGGCCGCGGGCGTATCGGCCATGGCGCCCTATCGGCATTTCCGCGACAAGGCCGCCCTCCTGGGGGCGGTCGCGATGCGCGGCTTCGACGATCTGCACGCAGCCCTGCTCGCCGCCGATGCCCAGGATGATGCCCGAGAGGCGCTGGTCGCGCAGGGCGAGGCCTATCTCGCCTTCGCCCGTTCCCGTCCCGCTCTCTTCCGCCTCATGTTTGCCGGAGATCATGACGGCCCTCCGCCCGTCGGAGACAATGCTTATGGCGTCATGGTCCGGCGGGTAGAGCAACTGGCGCCGGACAATCTCGAGGCCGCGACGCTCCTCTGCTGGTCCACCGTGCATGGACTGGCGACACTAGCGCTCGACGGCGGCCTCCCCGCAGGCGGATCGCCCCACGAAAAGGGCGCTCTCCGGTTGATGGTGGCCGGCCTGGCGCGGTAGGGAAATCTGATTACCTCGGAGAGCCAGGGCCCGCGAAGTGCTTACCGGGCCAATCATCGCGCCTGTAATAGCGAAGAGGTCGATGGGCCGGAGTCCTTAGTCTGACTGGAGGACAGAGTTTATGCGTTTCCGACGCTCCATTTTCCTGCCTTCCAAAGCCGTCGGCCCAACATACCGCCCGTGATCCATAATATGGGAGGCGAAAGCACCCACACCCAAAATATCGGCGCAACAAGAACATCGATTCCGGCAAACCCCCAGCTGATGATGGCCGTGAAGAACGCGAAGGCAGTCCAGCCAATAATCGCTGCGAATAAGACCAGCCATAAAAGCCGCATGATCGATCGCCGCAGCATTTGTTGATCCTCCAGTCAAACCCCCTCCCCTTCAAGGGAGGGGCTTCTGAGCATTATAACGCGATGATGACCGACTTGAGCTCGGTATAGGCTTCGACGCCCTCCCTGCCCTGCTCTCGACCCAAGCCGCTTTCCTTGTAGCCGCCGAAGGGCAGCGCCGGATCGATCATGGCGTGGCAATTGCCCCAGACCGTGCCGGCCTTCAGCTTGCCGGCCAGCTTGTGCATGGCCGAGAGATTGTTGGTCCAGATGCCGGCAGCGAGACCGAAACGCGTGTCATTGGCCTGGCGGGCAACCTCGTCGAGATCGTCGAAGCGTTGAGCGACGACGACCGGACCGAAGATCTCCTCACGCACCACGCTCATCTCCGGCTTCACATCGACGAGCACGGTCGGGTTCACATAATAGCCGCCCTCGCTGGCCGGGGCGTCGCCGCCGAGCGCCACCGATGCGCCGGCCTTCTTGCCTTGCTCGATATAGCCCATGACGCGGCTGAACTGCTCGTCCGAGACCAGCGGGCCCATATGGCCGGCAGGATCGAGGCTGGCGCGCGGTTGCCAGAAGCTGGAGGCTTCCACGAAATTCTCCAGCACGCTGTCGAACACGCTCTTGTGCGCATAGAGGCGCGAGCCGGCGACGCAGACCTGGCCCGAGTTGAAGAAGATGGCCTGCGCGGTGCCGGGGCCGGCCACCTTGGGATCGACGTCCGGCAGGACAATGACCGGCGACTTGCCGCCCAGCTCCAGCGTCACGCGCTTGAGGCTGTCGGTCGCGGTCTTGTTGATAATCTTGCCGACCTCCGTCGAGCCAGTGAAGGCCACCTTGTCAACGTCGGGATGGCGCACCAGACGATCGCCCGCCGTATGGCCATTGCCGGTGATAATGTTGACGACGCCGTTCGGGATGCCCGCCTGCTGGATGAGATCGGCCAGGCGCAGCGCAGTCAGCGACGTCTGCTCGGCGGGCTTCAGCACCACCGTGCAGCCGGCCGTGAGCGCCGGTGCAATCTTGAGTACCGCCATGAGCAGCGGGAAATTCCACGGCACGATCTGCGCGGCAACGCCGATCGGCTCGCGGCGCACATAGCTGTGGAACAGGCCGCGCGGCGTCGCCGAGGGCTCGATCTGCTCGCCGCCGCCGAGCTTGCTCGCCCAGCCGGCCATATAATGGATCATGCCGATGGCGCCCGGCACGTCGATCGCCGCAGCCATGCCCTTCGGCTTGCCATTGTCGATGGCCTCCAGCTCGGCCAGCTCGTCGGCATGGGCGGCGAGAATGTCGGCGAGCTTGTGCAGCATGCCTTCGCGAACCATCGGCGGCAGGTCGGACCAACGGCCATCGTCGAATGCGCGGCGGGCAGCGGCGACGGCGCGGTCGACGTCGTCATTGGTCGCATCGACGAAATGGCTCACGACCTTGCCGGACGACGGATCGATGACCTCGAGCGTCGCACCGCCTGTCGAATCCACCCATTCGCCATCGATGAAGAGTTGGGGCTTGCGAGCCAGCGCCTTCTTGGCGGCGTCCGAATAAGGGAACTGCTCAAGCTTCACATTGGTCATCTGGTTCATGGTCCAACTCCTTGATTTATATATCTCGAATGACGTTTGATCGCGTTCGTCGGCTTGTCCCTATTGGACTCGCGCGGGCACTGGCTGAGCCTTGTCTTGCTGCGTCTTATACGCCTGTGCCTCGCTGATGAAATAGGCCCGGATCGCCTGGATTTCGTCCGGCGTCATGACCGACGACCAGCCGACCATGCCGCGTTTGGCGAGGGCGCCCTCGCCCACGATGGCGTTCCACGCCCGGGCATCCCGAAGGGCGCCGGACGTTCGAATATCAGGGCCGACCGCGCCATTGGCGCCGTGGCAGAACGCGCAGTGCGCCATGAACTGGTAGCGGCCCTGATTCACCAGCGCCGCCGGCTGCGGATCCGCGGGCGGATTGATCTCGACCCGCCGTATCGGCGGCGCGGGTGGCAATACGCCCTTCCCGCCGAGCTTGAACACCAGCAGGCGGCCGATGTTGGGGACGACGTTCATGCCGGCCACGACCGGTTTGGTCGTCCCCGCTCCCGCCAGAACCGCGACATATTGCTCGCCGCCCGCCGTGAAGCTGATCGGCGCGGCGAGGACGCCGGTCTGTGCGGGGAAGCTCCAGAGCTGCTTGCCGGTGGCACTTTCGAAGGCGGAGAAATTGCCGGCAGGGCTGCCCTGAAACAACAGGCCGCTCGCGGTCGCCAGCAGGCCGCCGTTGAAACCGCCGGCCTGCCGTATGCGCCAGCGCTCCTTTTGCGCGACGGGATCCCAGGCGATGAGCGCGCCCGGTGGCCCACTCAGCGCCGCAATCACCTCAGGTCCCGGCACCGGGCCGTTGGGACCACCCAATGCGGACAGATCGATGCCGGTGTTGAAGCCGATCTTCGCCTGCTTCCAGTTCTTGTCCGGTACATAGGGGAATGCCGAATGTTGCCCCGGGATGAAGACCAGCTTCTGCCGCGGGTCATAGGCCATGGGTTCCCAGTTGTGCCCGCCCTGCGCGCTCGGCATCACGAACGCCGCCTTGCCGGTCTTGTCGAAGCGCGCCTCGGGATTTTCGATGGGCCGACCGGTCTTGGGATCGAGGCCCTTGGCCCAGTTTACGGGCACGTAATTGTTGCCCGATATGAACTGGCCGGTGACGCGATCGATCACGTAGAAGAAGCCGTTCTTGGGCGCATGCATGAGCACCTTGCGCAGCTTGCCGTCGATGGTGAGGTCGGCGAGCATGATGTGCTGGGTCGCGGTATAGTCCCAGGTCTCGCCGGGCGTTTCCTGGAAGTGCCAGACATATTGACCGGTCTTCGCGCGGATCGCGACGATGGACGAGATGTAGAGATTGTCGCCACCGCCGGGCGAACGGAGCGACTGGTTCCAGAGCGCGCCATTGCCGACGCCGATGTAGAGCAGGTCCTGTGCCGGGTCATAAGCCATGGCGTCCCAGACCGTTCCGCCACCCCCGGTTTTCCAATAGTCTCCCTTCCAGGTGCTTTCCGCTTTCTTGAGATAGGCTTCCCGGTTTTTCCCGGGCGCGTCGGGAACGGTGTAGAAGCGCCAGGCCTGCTTGCCCGTCTGCGCATCATAGGCTGTGACATAGCCGCGCACGCCCATGTCGGCGCCGGCATTGCCGATGATCACGAGGCCGTTCACGACGCGCGGGGCGCCGGTGATGTTGTACATCTGCGTCTGATCGACGGTGACGACACTCCAGAGCTGCTTGCCGGTGGCACGGTCGAGCGCGATCAGACGGCCGTCGAAGGTGGCGAGGTAGAGCTTGTCGCCCCAGGCTGCGAGGCCGCGGCTGAAGGCGTCCCAACTCTTGGCCAGCGTCTCGCCGGGTACCTTGGAGTCATAGTCCCAAAGTAGCTTGCCGGTGACGGCATCATAGGCCTTCACCTTCGACCAGGATGTGACGACATAGAGCTTGCCGTCGATGGCGAGCGGCGTGCCTTCCTGCGTCAGGCCGGCACCGACATCGGCCGACCAGGCAAGGCCGAGCTGGCCGACATTGCCGGTGTTGATGGCATCGAGCGGACTGAAGCGCTGCTCGTCATAGGTCCGCCCATAAGAGAGCCAGTCACCCTGCGTGCCGGCAGCAATCGACTTGCCGTTGACGCGGATGTCGCCGGGCAAGGCAGCGCTCGCGAGCAACAGCATTGGGACCACAGTCAAGAAACGCGCCTTGCTCATATCATCTCTCGTTTCGTTCTTCGCACAGATAGGCTGCCACTGCCCGTCAGCGCGGGGACAGCGGCTTGGGCCCGATCGTTTTGTCCTGGTTCGCGCGGTGTACGACATAGGCTCGGACCGTGTCGATGTCGGCGGGGCTCATCACCTTCGACCAGCTCACCATGCCATTGGCCGCGAGCGCGCCGTCATGGACGATCGCCTGCCACACTGCGGGGTCGCCCAATGCGGTCGAATGGCGCAGGTCCGGCGTCAAGCCGCCGGCAATCGCCGCGTCGCCATGGCAGGCACCGCAATAGCGTTGATACCGTCCTTCGCCGGCGGTCAGTTGCTGGGGCGTACCGAAATTGGGCGGCGGATCGAGCACGAGATCGGCCGAGCGCGGCGGTGCCGGCAACTTGGCCGCGCCGCCCAGCTTGAAGACGAGCAGGCGGGAGATGTTCTGCGTGGCGCCGCTCTTGCGCGAGAGCAGCCCAGGCGCCAGCGCCCACACGCCGCCCCATCCCGCCATGACCGCGACATATTGCTCGCCCTTGGCCCGGTAGGTCATCGCCGGCGCGATCACGCCGGTCTGCGCCGGGAACGACCAGAGCTTCTTGCCGTCCGTCGCATTATAGGCCTGCACGAAGCCGTCGGCCGAACCCTGCACGACAATGTTGCCGGCGGTGGCGAGCGTACCGCCATTCCACGGCCCGACATAAGGCACGCGCCACGCGGCCTTCTGCTTCACCGGGTCCCATGCCAGCAATTCGCCAGTGACAGACGCCATCAGTCCCTTGCGGATCGCGGCATCGGCCGGCGTCGCGACCTTGTTGCCGTCCTGCGCATTGTTCATGCCCATCGGCTCGGGTTTCCAGTCCTTGCCGGTGGCGGCATAGGGGAAGCCCGCGAGGTTGACCGGGATGTAAACGAGGCCAGTCTTTGGGCTGAACGACATGGCATGCCAGCTATGCGCGCCGCCCGCGCCGGGCAGCCCGACGAAGAGTTTGCCGGTCTTCTCGTAATGCGCCTCGGGATTGACGATCGGCCGCCCCTTGGCGTCGAGGCCGCTCGCCCAGTTCATGGCTGTGAAGGCCTTGCCCGAGAGATATTCGCCGGTCTTGGCATCGAGCACGTAGAAGAAGCCGTTCTTGGGCGCATGCATCACGACGCGGCGATCCTTGCCGCCGATCTTGAGGTCGGCGACCATGATCTGCGCATCGCTGTCGAAGTCCCAGCGGTCCTGCGGCGTTTCCTGGAAGTGCCAGGCATATTTGCCGGTCTCCGGGTCGACCGCGACGATGGAGGCCGCAAAGAGATTGTCACCAGCGTTGGGATCGCGCTCTGCGATGTTCCACGGCTCGCCATTGCCGGTGCCGAAATAGAGCAGCCCGGTATTGGGATCGTAGGTGATCGAATCCCACACTGTGCCGCCACCGCCCAGCCGCCAGTAATTGCCGGACCAGGTCTTGGCAGCCATGGCCATGGCTTCGTTCTCGAATGGCTTGGATGGATCGCCTGGCACAGTGAAGAAGCGCCAGGCCTCCTTGCCGGTCTCCACATCGAAGGCCGCGACGAAACCGCGCACGTCATATTCCGCGCCGCCGCTGCCGATGATCACCTTGCCCTTCACCACGCGCGGAGCGCCGGTAATCGTCACATGGCTGTCAGCCGGCGCGACACGCGTCTCCCACAACACCTTGCCCGTCTTGCGGTCGAGCGCGACGAGACGGGCGTCGAGCGTCGCGACGAAAAGCGTGTCGCCCCAAGCCGCAAGGCCGCGATTGACGGCATCGCAGCAGGCCTTGACGACGGTTTCGCGCGGCACCTTGGGATCATAGGCCCAGAGCGGCTTTCCGGTAGCGCCGTCATAGGCCTTGACCATGGACCAGGCCGTCGTCGTGTAGAGCATGCCGTCGATCGCGAGCGGCGTCGCCTCTTGCCCCCGCGCGCTGTCCAGGTCCGCATACCAGGCAAGGCCGAGATCCTTGGCGTTACCGTCGTTGATCTGGTCGAGCGGTGAGAAGCGCTGCTCGTCATAGGTGCGGCCGTAACTCAGCCAGTCGCCATCGGTGCCCGCCGCGATCGTCTCGCCGTCGACCTTGGTTGCGCCGCCAATTCCGAGCTGGTTGCAGGCCGCAAGCAGGGCCAAGGGCGCGATCGCCCAGAGATGCAAAGCCTTCATTCTCTCTCCCCTACCCGCTTCGTTCTGCCTCGTGTTCCTGCGAAGGCAGAACCCAGGACCAGATGCGCTATGGCTACCCTGGGCTCTGCCTGCGCAGGAGCACTGGCTGACTAATTCACCATTCGCGCCGCATCGCCCCAATAGGGCGCCCGCAATGCCTTCTTGTCCATCTTGCCGGCAGCCGTACGCGGGATCGCCTCTACGAATTCCACGGACTTGGGCGCCTGCACGCTGCCCAGTCTTGCCTTGGCATGCGCGATGATCGTCGCTTCGTCGATGTCGCCATGCTTCACGACGACGGCATGCACCTGCTCGCCCCATTTTTCATGGGGAACGCCGATGATGGCAGCTTCCACCACGGCATCGAGCTCCATGATCGCGCCCTCGACCTCGGCGGAATAGACGTTGAAGCCGCCGGACACGACCATGTCCTTCTTGCGGTCGACGATGTAATAATAGCCATGCTCGTCGCGCCGGCCGACGTCGCCGGTATGATGCCAGCCATGGAGCGTGGCCTCGGCAGTCGCTTCCGCCATCTCGAAATAGCCGCCGCCGACGATCCCGCCCCGCGCGACGATCTCGCCGACCTCGCCGGTGGGCAGGATATTGCCGTCATCGTCCATCAGCTCGACGCGGACCGAGTAGCTCGCCTTGCCGCAGCTTGCCAGCCGCTCGGGATGCTCGCCGCGCGCCGCTGCAGTCACTTCATGCGGCGGCAGCCAGGTCGCGATCATGTGGCATTCGGTCTGGCCGTAGCTCTGGCACATACACGGCCCGAAAATCTCGACCGCCTGCCGCAGCTTGTCCGGCGAGACGGGTGATCCGGCCAGCAGGAAATAGCGCAGGCTGGAATAGTCATAGTCCCGCACATTGGGGTGAGCGAGCATCGTATAGAGTGCGGTGGGCGGCAGGAACATGTGCGTGACGCGGTCGCGCTGGATCGCCCGCATCACATCTTCGGCATCGAAGCCGGGCAGCACCGAGATGGTCGCGCCCATCGCCACCGCCGCCATGGCGACCGGACCGGCGGCATGGGTGAGCGGCGCGCAAGCGAGACAAACCGGGTTCTCGGCCGGCATCAAATTGCCGATCGTCTCCATGAGCGCCCCCCAGCTGCGGTTCATGATCCGCACGCCCTTGGCCGGCCCGGTCGTGCCGCCGGTTGCGATGATGGCGGTCAGTTCGTCGGGATTGCCGACAGGATCGCCAAGGTCGGGCGCATCCGGGGCGCCTTCGGGCAACATGAACGCGTCGAGCGACGGATTGTCGCCATCGGCCGCATCGAGGCAGATGAGCTTGCGAATGCTCGGCACCTCGCGCTGGACGCGGCGGGCATCTTCAGCAAGGCTCGAATGATAGAAGAGCCAGCCTGCGCGGACATAGCTCAGATAGGCGATGTTGGCGTCGAGCGCGTTTCGCGTATTGACGGGGATCCACACCGCCCCTGCCCGCCACAGGCCCAGCAATGCCGTCAGGATGGCGCCATGATTGGGCGACATGATCGCCACCGGCTCCTGATGCTTCAGGCCGCCGGCATGCATGGCTCCGGCAAGCCGATGCGACAGGACATGCATCTCGCCATAACTGTAGCGGGTCCCGCCCGCGATCAGGATGTCGCGATCAGGTGCCAGGCGCACCATCTTGTCGAAATAGTCGATGGAACGCATGGCCGCCTCAGATCGATGTCAGGACATCGACCATATGACGAGGCCGGTGCGCCGGTCCAGCACCTCGGAGACAAGGCGCAGGCCCTTCTCCTCCAGCCAGCCGCGCGCGGTCACATAGGCGTTCCAGCTGGTATAGCCGGCAACCGGTGCGCCTTTGGCCAATGTCCGCAGACCCCGCCAGTTGGTACGCGCCTCGTCGGCAAGGTCGATCCGGCGTGCGGCAGCAGTACCTTTCGCGAACGCGCGGCTTGCGGGGCGCGCCCCGTCGAAGACCACAATCCGCGAATTGTCGCCGCGCGGCACGATGCGACCCAGGCCGGCGGCCCCTGCTGCACCGACCAGCGCCACGCCGCCCAACATCTGCCGTCGGGAAACGCTCACTTGCCCTTCCCCAGATAGGCCGCGATCTTGTCGAGCTCCGCATCGGTCACGTCGACCTTGGTCTGGCGCGGCATGGCGCCCTTTCCGTTGCGGGCAACCGCCTTCACATAATCAGCAGTCAGATCGGTGCGGTCGGCGAGCAGCGGCACCGGCTTCTGTTTAGCGGCAACCTGGCGCGCGGTGATCAGGTTGGTGCCCATGCCGAACGTCAGATGGCAGGCGCCGCAGCGATGCGAGAACAAAGTCGCGCCATCCGATGACGGCGCCAGGCGATCCTTGTCCGCCACCTCGGCGCGCATTTGATAGGGCGGCAGCGGCGGCGGCCCGCCTGCCGGCGGCCCCTGCTGTGCCTTGTCATCGCCCTTCTTGACGAGGTTGCACGCGGAAAGCGAAACGACGGCGGTCAGCGCGACTGCGCTCAGGATCAGGGCGCGCTTCATGCGAGGTTCTTTCCACGCTGGCTGGCATAAGCGGTGGGCCAGATGCCCTGCTTGCCGGGTGAGAGAATGCCGTTCGGGTCGAGCGCGTCCTTCACCTTCTCGGTCATGTTGCGGAACGCATGATTGTTGAAATCATAGGTGTCCATTACCGCGTCCATCCAGCCCAGATGCGTCCGATATTCGCCATAGCCCGCGGCCTTGGCGTCGGCGATCAGGGCGTTGAAGAGCTTCTTCATCGTCTCGATCTGTCCGGGCTGGTCGCGATCGTACATGAGCATGTTGACGTTGTTGCAGAAACGGCCGCCGATGGTGAAGCTCGCATAGAAGTCGACGTCGTGATCGGTGATGATCTGCCGGCTGCGCTTCATCTGCGCGAGCACCGCATCGCCCGTTGCCGGCACCACTGGCGAAAAGCCGAGATGTGCGCTGCGTCCGCCGACCCAATCGCCCATCTGCAACGGCACCGAGGACGGGACACCCAGCGTCGTATCCATGACGTTGGTCGGATCGCCCTGATGCCACCAATGCTCCGCCGGCGGCATGTCGAGATGCTTCTTGAAGGCCGCCTTCACGACCTCTGCCTGCGCCTTGACCACACCCTCATTGCCATAGAGCCGCAGGGCAACCTGCCAGTAGCCGAGCTTGTGCTCCTTGAGCAGCTCCTTGACGCGCCATTCGGGGATGGCGCTCGGCTTGTCCCAGAAGTCCTTGCGCTGCCCCTTGATGACCATCTTGCCGAGCCAGCTGGGGATGAAGATCGACTGGTTGACCACACCGCTCAGCTTGAGCGGAGTCAGCGTGTCGATCACCCAGCCGATATCCTCGGCCTCGGGGATGTCGAACACCAGTTCCAGCGAGGTCTCCGGCTCGGGCATGATCCACATGCCCGCCTTGGTGACGATGCCCAGGTTCGACTGCGAGAACATGAGGTCCCAGGTCGGACCGTAGCCGAACGGGAAGAGGTTCCAGGCCTTGTTGTTCTCCATGGCGCCCAGGCCCGTACGGACGAGGTCGCCATTGCCGAGCACCACTTCGAAGCCGCAGAGGTTCTTGGCGTGGAGGCCGTAAGGCGTGTAGCCGATGCCGTGGTCGAGTGCGTTGCCGAGCACAGAACCCCAGCCATTGCCCGGGACCGACATCATCAGCGGCATCTTCTTGCGCTGGATTTCTTCGTAGAGGTCGATGAAGCCGACGCCCGGCTCGATCACGCAATAGCCGAGCACCGGATCGAGCTCGAGGATCTTGTTCATCCGACCAAGGTCGAGGACCATGCAGCCCGGCATACGCGGTGCGGCCGTGCCGTAACCCAGGTTCTTGCCCCGCGAGACCGTCCACAAGGGCAGCTTGTACTGATTGGCGATCTTGACGATGTCCTGGACCTGCTTGGCCTCGGAGGGCGCGACGGCGCCGGACGCACCCCACAGCGTCTCCGGTCCGGGCGCGTAAATGTCGGCATAGGCGTCGCGATCTTCGTCGCTCGTCATGACCCAGCCGGCGCCGACGACGCCCTGGAGAGCCTTCACCGCCGCGTCGAAATTCTGCGGAGACAGGCCCGGCGGCAATGTGAGCTTCATGCTATCCTCTCCGATTTCAAACGATCGTCCGAATCTCGCTGCCCGGAACCCAGCACAAAATCAACCCGGAACCGTGCTTCGCATTTGATGCGGCGGAGAGGCTCGCGCCCTCGCCTCTGAATCATATGGATTCTTTGCTCGAGAGAAAGGGCGACCGTCGGAACGGCCGCCCTTCCATGTCGCCTTTGAAACGCCGGTCAGAAGCTCTTCTTGACCGAGACAGCCCATTCGCGGGGACGGCCTGGCTGGGCCTTGTCGAGGCCGGCGCCGGCTGCGCGCAGATCGAACAAGGTGAGGTAGTAATATTTGTCCGTGAGATTGGTGACCTCGAGCGACACGGACAGATCCTTGTTGGGATTCCGCCAGGTCAGCCGCGCGTTCACCAGCGTGTAGGCGGGCAGATATTGCAGCACGCCATTATATTTGGTGCCGCTATAGACCTGGTCCTGATAGGCCGCGTCGATACGCGGCGTGATCGAACCAAAGCCATCGATGTTCGCGACATATTGCGCACCCAGCGTCCATTTCAACTCCGGTGAACCGGCGAAGGGATCGGTCAGGAGCGTCTGGTTCGCACCGGGCGCGACGCTGGTATATTTGAAGTTGAGATAGCTCACCGAGCCGTCGAGGGTCAGGCCTGCCACCGGACGAGCCGTGAATTCCGCTTCGACACCCTTCTCATGCGCGTTGCCGCCGTTGATCAGTGCGGCACAGGGAGTCCGTTCAGCCGGGTTAGCAACGGGACAGATCGACGTGCCGATCTGGGCGTTGCGCAGGATGCCGTAGAAGCCGGTCAGGTTGAAGCGCAGCTTGCGGTCGAACAGGTCGGTCTTGAGGCCGGCTTCCCAGTTGTAGAGAACCTCCGGCGCGAAGCCGAGCGCCTGGCTCGCGAAGAACGGCCGCGGATTGGTGCCGCCGCCCTTGAAGCCGGTCGAGAAGCTTCCGTAGATCATGGCGGCCGGCGAGAAGCGATAGTTGACCGCTGCGCGCCAGTCCCAACGCGATCCCTGATAGGTGGCGACGGCGCCCGTCAGTGCGCCAGGCGATCCGGCGCCGTTCGCCGCGCCGACCGGGTCCAGATAGGCGTTGATCGTGCCGTTCGGATTGAGGCGGAAATAATGATATTGCTTGCTTTCCTTCGTGTAGCGGACGCCGCCGTCGAAGGTCAGTCCGGGCACCACTTCCCAGTTGAGGTTGGCGAATGCCGCCTTGGCGTCTGCCGGCGTCCGGTCGGGCTGGATGAATTGTAGCGGGAACACGCCAAGGCCCTGCGCGGCATAGGTGCCGTTGAACGTGTTGATGTACCGCAGATCCTGATAGGAATAATAATCGGTTTCCTGCTTGAAGTAGTATCCGCCGACCACGGCATTGACGTTGGAGGCGAGCTTGGCGTTCAGCCTCAGTTCCTCGCTCCAGTTCCAGTGGGTCAGGTGGTTATAGCCACCCGAAAGCGGGATCGGCGACAGGTCGTCATCCACACCGAAACTGGACACCCAGTTCTGATAAGCGAGGATATTGTCGACCGAGAACATGTCGTTCAGTTCGAAGTGGGCGTTCGCCGCCAGATTGTAGCCGTCATAGACGCTCTGGTCGGAATTGCTGGTCGCGAGCAGCGGTTGACCGCCGGGCGGAACGGCGACGCCCTGGTACACGATCGCGGGCGAAGAATAGCTCGAGAAGTTGCAGAACTTTCCGCAGATGAACCGGTTGTCGTAGGGCACGCCACCGATGTTGGTGTTGCCGTTGTTGATGAGGTCCGTGAACGCCAGCACTTCGCCCGCAGCGGTGTGCGCATCATGAATATATTCGCCGGACACGGTGATATCGACAGCGCTCGACGGATTGTAACGGAGCGCGCCGCGAACAGCCTGGTAGCCGACCTCACCGAGCTTATCGACCAGACACGAGCCCTGGGGCCGGATCGCGGGGATACCGCCTGCCGGATTGACCGGCTTGGTCGTGCCATCATTGGCCACGAACGTCGCCGAACCGCCGGCCGGGTAGAGGCAGCCGAAATCATAGCGGTCCACATAGCCGTTCTGGTGCTTGTAGACGCCGGAGATGCGGCCCGAGAGGTCGTCGGTCAGCTTGAAATCGACGCCAGCGCGCAGGCCGATGCGGTTGCGGCTGCCGTAGGTGCCCTCGATGAAGCCCTCGTTCGAGCCGGTCGGCTTCCGCGTGAACATCTTGATCGAGCCGCCCTCCGAGTTGCGGCCTGATAGCGTGCCCTGCGGTCCGCGCAGGATCTCGACGCGGTCCAGGTCGAGCAGATCGAACACTGCGCCCGTCAGCTGGGGATAATAGACGTCGTCGATATAGATGCCGACGCCCGGCTCATAGGCGGGGTTGAAGTCGCCCTGGCCGATGCCGCGGATCGACACCGCGATCGACGGTCCGAACGAAGCGCCTTGCGGCTTGAGGCTGACATTCGGCGCCGTGTCGGCCAGCTGCGCCAGATTGGTCTGGCTCTTGGCCTCCATCAGCGCCGCGTCCACCGCCGTGATGGCGAGCGGCGTATCCTGGATATTCTGGGCGCGGAATTGCGCGGTCACCACAATGTCGGGTGCCTGGTCGTCCTTGCTCGTGTCCGCCGCCGCGCTCGATTGCGAAGCATTGCCCTGCGCCATCGCCGGCGGAGCAAGGCAAAGGGCCAAAGTGGAGGCCGATGTGGCCAGTCCGAGCGAGCGAATGAGATTACGCCTTACGAGCATGTGCGAACTCCTCTCCCTTGCAGTTGCACACGGCTCTTCGGCCACATTGAGCACCGATGCCGGGCGTCCTGCACGACTTCCCCTGTTCGATAGGTCGTACGACCCAGCTGACCGCCAAACAATGATTGGCAGCGCATCGCTACCGACAAAAATTCTCCTGTAGCGCAGCCGCCACAACCCTTAGAAAAACAATGATTTCGATTCATTTGGTCAAGCAAAAACCTGCCTTTCGTCTACGAAGCGCAAGCGCTGACAATCCAGTTCCTGCGCGCTTCAAGAGCTTCATCCGTCGTGTCCGTTCTCTTGGCGGCGCGCATCAGGACGGCTCGCTCCGCGTCCGAGCAGGGACTAACAATCACGGACAGCAATGAGAGGATTGCTCCTAGCTCTTTTGCGTCAGCCTGATCAGCGCGGGATATCGCGTAAGCCCGCGCCGGCTCTCCCAGTGCAGCCACGTCACTAGCCAATACCGGATTTCTCGGCGTCCGATCATCGTAGACGTCGAGATACATTTCGTAGCGATCTTTGAGTGGCAACGTCCGTGCTCGAGCATGAAGTTCGGCGGCGGGAACGGCCTTGTATTTTGCGCTCGGATTGGAATTGCAGGAGAATAGGCTCGCACCGCAGATCAGCAGGACAGCTAACCTGAAGCTTTCACCCATCCAGCCTCTCCTCAAAACATCGGATGGCCGTTGATGGACTCTTCCGGAATCCATTGCAGGACGTCCCAATGCTCGACGATCCAGCCCTTCTCGACGCGCAGGATGTCGACCACCGCCGCGCCGCGAGCGTAGAATACACTCACGGCCACCCGCGCAGGTTCGTCTTACCAGGTCTGCCCCTTGGTCATGAGCTTGGTGAACTCCTCGACCACGAACTTCTGGCCGAGCACGGGATGTGCGAAGCTCATCTTGATCTCCTGGCGATGCGGCCAGGTCGGACGATAATTCTCTTCGGACAGGATGCGGTCGGGACCGATCGGGTTTTCAGGATAGCAGGCCATGGCGGGCTGGAGATGCGCGGTCGTATGGGCCCAGCCCGCTTCATAATCGGCCTGCCACTGCATCAGATAGTTGAGGCGCTGGATCTTCCAGACGCCGTCTTCCTTCACATAGTCGTTCTCGTAGATGCCCGACTCCCAGAACTGCTGCGGCACTTCCTTGGGCTTGGTATCGAGCACGTCGTCATGCCAGCCGCCCGCGAGGATACCGCGGAAACGGCCCTTGGCTGTCTGGCCGTCCGGGGCGACGGTGATCACGTCCTGCAACTGGAAATGGTCGAGCAGGAAGCCTTCGATCGGCCCGCGCACTCCCTTGGTGAAGAGATTCTGGAACCAGGTGCCGTAGAGGCGCATCACGCCCTCGTAGCCGACATATTCGCCGGAGAGGAAAACCACGCAACCATCCTTGGCGAACAGGGCGGCGGTCTCTTCCGGGCGGTTATAGTCGATATAATAGCCATAGGCCATCTGGAGCCGGCGAATGGCGTTGATGTCCTCGAGCTCCGTGACCTTCTTTTCCAACGCGGCCAGGCGCGATTCAACGTCAGACATTCTCGACTCCTCTCTCCAAGACAGGGGTGGCTAACAAAGCGGTGGCGGCAGTGCGAGTGGAAATTCCCTCAACCCCGACACTTTTCACTCGGACGTTCGACCCAGGCCCTCCGCCCGATTGTCTGGCCGCGGTCGAGACGCTAGCGTCCTGCATCTTTGGGAGAGGACAGAATCATGGACTGGAACGGCAAGGTCGCCTTCATCACCGGCGGCGGAACCGGCATCGGATTCGGCATCGCGCGGGCGTTCAGCAACCACGGCATGCGCCTCGCCCTCTCTTATCGCAACGAGGAACAGCGTGCGCGCTGCACGCAGTGGTTCGCCGAAAACGGCCGCGAACAGCCGCTCTGGATCAAGCTCGACGTGACCGATCGCGATGCTTTCGCGAGGGCTGCGGACGAGGTCGTCGCGCATTTTGGCAAGGTACATGTTCTGGTCAACAATGCCGGCGTCAGCGTTTTCGGCCCGACCGACGAAGCCAGCTATGCCGACTATGACTGGATCATGGGCGTCAATTTCGGTGGCGTGGTCAATGGCGTCGTGTCCTTCGTGCCGAAGATCAAGGCGAGCGGCGAAGGCGGCGCAGTGGTCAACGTCGCATCGATGGCCGCCTATTTGTCAGGGCCCCAGGCCGGCATCTATACCGCCTCCAAATTCGCCGTGCGCGGCCTCACGGAATCGCTGCGCTACAATCTCGTCCCTTACGGCATCGGCGTGTCGCTGGTCTGCCCAGCGCTGGTCGCCACGGATGCGGGCCTGAGCGCGCTCAAGCGTCCGAGCGCGTTCGAAGGCAGCGGTTTCGCGCCGGTCAACGAGGAGGAGTTGCGCCGCTTCGCAGGCATCTTCCAGGGCGGCATGGATCCGCTCGAGGCCGGCGAGAAGATCTTCCGCGGCATGGACCGCAATGACGGGCTCGTTTTCACGCACCCCGAGTTCGCAGACGACTTCAAGGACATCTACGAGACGTCGCTCGCCGCCCTGCCCGATGAGGTCGCACCGCCCGAGCGCCTTGAAGTCGAGCGCATGCGCCGCGCTGCCAACAAGGCCGCGCTCGAAGGCGCCAAGATCACGATCAACGATCTCTAGACGCGCGGTGCGCGGATCAGGGAATCGGATACATACGAGGGAGAAGACAATGCGGGGCAAGATGGTCAAATTCGGGGTCGTGATTTTAGCGGGCGCGAGCGCCTTTGCGCTGGCAAGCCCCGCCGCCGCCCAGACCGGCGACAACTGCGCGTCCATGGCGAGCAAGGCGTTCGGCGACGGCGTCCGGATCGTCTCCGCCAAGCATGTCGATGCAGGTCCCGCCGCAGCCCAACCCGGTGCGCCACCGTCGACGGCGGTCCTCCCGGCACATTGCCGCGTCGATGGCATGATCAACGAGCGCAAGGGCGCAGGCGGCAAGAGCTATGGCATTGGCTTCGCGATCGCCCTGCCCGACAACTGGAACGGCCGTTTCCTCTTGCAGGGCGGCGGCGGCCTCAATGGCAGTGTCGGCTTGCCCGTTGGCCCGACGGCGTCAGGCGACAGGACAGCGCTCGCGCGCGGTTTCGCCGTCATTTCCCATGACAGCGGCCATAAGGGCGCCGGCTTCGACTCCAGCTTCCAGTTCGACCAGCGCGCCACGCTCGACTTCGCCGAGACATCCGTCCTGACCGTCGCCACGCTCGGCAAGAAGATCACGGCCACATATTACGGCAAGCCGATCAGTCACAGCTACATGACCGGCTGCTCGACGGGCGGGCGCGAAGGCATGCTCGCAACACAACGCTATCCCGAGCTGTTCGATGGCGTGATCATCGGCGCGCCGGCCATGCGCACCGGTGATTCCAACCTCGGCGTCGAATATACGCAAGTGCTGTTCAACCAGGCCGCACCCAAGGGACCGGACGGCAAGCCGATCATGAGCC
The DNA here is from genome assembly GCA_017745115.1 of Sphingobium sp. The sequence goes on from JAGIAA010000001.1 coordinate 123,601, forward strand.
AGGTGCTCAACGCCATCGACCGCAAGACTATTCTCGATGGCATTCTCGGCCAGTGCGACGCGCTCGATGGTCTCAAGGACGGCATGATCGAGAATGTCGCCCAGTGCAAATTCCAGCCGGCCAAGCTGCTTTGCAAGGGCGGCAAGAAGACCGACGGCTGCCTGAGCGCCGGACAGGTCAAGGCGCTGGAGCTCGGTCTCGCCGGGCCCAAGGACAAGGCCGGCTATCCCATCTATGCGCCGATGACCGCCGACACCGGTATCATGTCGACACCGATCGGCTATCTGCCGACTGGCGGCCCCGGGCCCTTCGGACCACCCAGCGCTGCGACCAGCATCGATCTCGACGCGCGCATCCACGAAATCCGCAACACTGCCTGGCAGCGGCTGACCGACACCAATTACTGGACCAATCTCAACACCTATCTCGACCGCGGCGGCAAGATCATCTTCTTCCACGGCGTCTCGGACTTCTGGTTCTCGCCACTGGCGACCTGGGACTATTACCAGCGCGCCGAGAAGGACAACGGCAAGGCGTTCACCGACGCCAGCCGCTTCTACATGGTGCCGGGCATGCTCCATTGCGCCGGCGGAAACAGCTTCGACCAGTTCGACATGCTCTCGAAGATGGTCGACTGGGTCGAGAAGGGCGAGGCGCCGCAGGAAATCATCGCCAGTCGCCGCGCGCCCTCGACCGAGAAGCGGCCGCTCTGCCCCTTCCCCGCCCATGCTGAATATATGGGCGGCGACGCCAAGATTGCCGAGAGCTTCAGTTGCAAGCCGCCCAAGGGGTAACCGCATGAAAACCGCTGCGCTCGCCTTGTTGGCCATCCCGTTGTAGAGCGTTGCGGCACATGTCCAGCCGGCGGCACCGCGCCTCGAAGCCGCGTTCCAGGAACTGTTCTTCAAGGCCACGTAGCATTTGACGCCGGCGCGTCACGGCGGCAGGGGAAGCCGAAACCCCCATCAAGGACAAGATCATGGCCGCCAAGCTCAAGCTCGAACTGACCTCCGACGAAGCCGAGATCCTGGTCGACGCGTTGGAGGCCGATCTCGAAGGCTATCTCGAATCGGCCAAGGAAGCGCGCGGCAACAACCGGCGTGCCGAGGTCCAGACCTTCACCGAAGCCGCCGAGCGCATCCAGGCCCTGCTCACCCGCGTCCAGGCGCTGGTCGACTGACCAAGGCCCCGCGCCTTCGCGGGAACGCGCACGGCAGCCGCCGCGTTCGCCGGAGACGGCAGATCGGGAACGCGCGGCAATGAAGCATCATCTGGGTCGGTTGATCGATCACGTCCATATCCGCGCTACGGACCTGGACGCGTCCCAACGCTTCTACAAGGCACTGCTCGAAGCGATCGGTATCCCCGTAACCAGCGACGAGACCCACCTCCAGGCCGATGAGCTCTGGATCGACCGCGGCGAGCAATCCTCGCGCATCCATCTCGCCTTCCAGGCGATCAACCGCTCCAAAGTCCGCATCGGCTATGAAGCAGGCCTCGCCGCCGGCGGTCGCGATAACGGAGCGCCGGGCGAACGCGAATATCATCCCGGCTATTATGCTGCCTTCCTGCTCGACCCCGATGGCAACAACATCGAGATTGTCTGCCACGGGCCAGCCGAACGGTCAGCTGCAAGCGTGGAAGTGGAGGCGCGATCCTGACGGGTCAGGACTAGCCCGCGGCCTTCTCGTCAAAGGTCCGGCGCGCCGTCTCGACGGCATCGAGATTATCTTCCGCCCAGGTCCAGACACCGCAGAAGGCCTCCCCGAGCGCGACGCCGAGGTCGGTCAGCCGATACTCGACCTTCGGCGGCACGACCGGGTGGATCGTCCGCACGACCAGACCATTGCGCTCCATCTGACGCAGCGTCTGGGTCAGCATCTTCTGGCTGATGCCCGGCATTTTCTCGGAAATGCGCGTGAATCGCTGTTCGCCGTGATCGTGCAGCACCTCGATGAGGTGCATGGTCCACTTGTCCGCGATCTGGGCAATCACATCGTTGACCAGTGCCTCTACGCGCGGATCGATCTCGTCATAGCGCTCCGGACTACGCTCCTGTGCCTTGCTCGCCATTTTTACACTCTCTTTTTGGTTAGTATAAATCTTTTTGGTGCCTTCTTTCGATTCGAAAGTTAAGCGATAAATAGGCGTTCGTCCACACCCCTCCAAGGAGACGACCATGAAAACCAGCGGTAACACCATTCTCATCACCGGCGGCGGCTCGGGCATCGGCCGTGAGCTGGCGCAGCGCTTCCATGATCTCGGCAACACCGTCATCGTCGCGGGCCGCACGCTTGCGAGCCTCGAAGGGACGATATCCGGGCGCGCAAACATGCACGCCCTCACTGTCGACATGACCGATGCCGCCGCCATCGAGGCTTTCGCAGCGGAAGCCATCGCGCAATTTCCGGCGATCAACGTGCTGTTCAACAATGCCGGCATCATGGCCCGCGAGGACGTCGATCGAACCGGCGACACGAGCATTGCCGAACAGACCATCGTGACCAATGTGCTGGGGCCCATCCGCCTCACCAATGCCCTGATGGACCATCTCGTCGCGCAGCCCCACAGCGCGATCGTCAACACGACATCTGGGCTCGCCTTCGTGCCGCTCAAGACCGCGCCCAGCTACAGCGCCAGCAAGGCAGCAATGCACTTCTGGACGGTGGCGTTGCGCGAGCAGCTGGACGGCAAGGTCGAAGTGATCGAACTGGCCCCGCCGGCCGTGCGCACCGAACTGACCCCCGGCCAGTCGACGAAGGAAGGCTATATGCCGCTCGACAACTATGCGAGCGAGGTCATGGGCCTGTTCCAGCAGGTCCCGACGCCGCGCGAGATCCTCGTCCAGAACGTCCTCTTCCTGCGCAATGCAGAACGCGAAGGCCGGTTCGACGAGGCCGTGAAGGCGATTGGAAACCTTTGAACTCCTCGCCCCTTCAGGGGAGAGGATAAGAAGCCTTGCGAGCTTGCTCGCTAGGCGTAGTTGGAGAGGGGATATGCGCGACCGGCCCCTCTCCAAGCTTCGCTAGCCGACGTTGTCGGCAAGCTACTCTATCCTCTCCCCTGAAGGGGCGAGGATACACAGTGTTAGACGCCCTTCGCCGCTAGATAGTCCTTCATCGGCACCCACCAGCCGTGGACCTGCGGGCGCATGCGTGTCGGCACGGGCACTTTGGCGACGGGGCCCTTGAAGATCTCGCCCGCGTTCCAGATCCAGACAGCATGCTCATATGTGTTCGGCGCCGTCTCGTGGTCGACGATGGCGACGAGCCAGCCTTCATGGCCTGGCTCGCTGGCGTCGACATGGACGGTCTCGCTCATGCCGTGCGCGGGCGGAAGGTTGTAACCGACCAGCGCGCCGGTCTGGAAATCGACCCGCAACAGCGCCGAGAACATTGCGCCGACGACGCCGCCCATGACCGGAGGCCCCATGGGTTGTGGGTTCATCGAGCAATAATAGCCCTGCTTGTAGGCTCGGCCCTGATCGGCATTGGCGATGCGCGGCATGTCTCCCGGAGGGCCGAGCGGGGTTACCGCAACGCCGTCGCCCGCACCGTTCATGTCCATCGTCCAGCGCTGGAAGCCGCCGCCCAGTTCCCAGGGCGGCACGTTGATACCGCTGTCGGCCTGGATGTGCGGGAAGGCGATCGTGCTGGTCACGTGATGGTCCATGTGAACCTTGCCGTCCGGCGTCTCGAAGGCGTTCATCATGTGGAAGCTGGAGGCGCCCTTGGGTCCCTTGAACCAGCGGATTTCCGAGACATCGCCATAACGCGGCATCACGCCGACATGATATTCGAGATCTTGCTCATGCACCCAATGAGCACCGCCGGCCTTGACCCGGGCGAGATCGGAGGTGGTCGGCTGGAGCGGGAAGATCGCATAATTCTCGGTGATGACGAAGTCATGGACAAGGCTGCAGAACGGGGCGTCGAACCATTGCTCCTTGACCAGCTTGCCGGCCCTGTCCGTCCACCAATAGGCCATCTTGGTCGAGCAGAGCCCGTCCGCCTCATAGCCGTAGACGAACATTTCCTGCGTCTCGGGATCGACGCGAACATGGGCGGTCATTGTCTTGGACTTGAGCGCACCGCCGAAATCATAGGCGCCGATCGTCTCGAGGGTGAACGGATCGATCTGGTGACCGGGGCCGTCCTCCTTGGTCATGATCAGCTTGCCGGCGTGCCAGACGGGCGTCGTATTGGACACCGTGCCCTCGACGCCTTCGACGGACGGATCGTTCGTGTAGGGATTGCGGTAGCGGCCGAAGAGGCGTTTGCCGGCGGCATGCTCGGCCTTCCAGCGCGGCGTCTGGACGAACTTGATATCGTAATCGACCGTGCCGTCCTCGTGGAAGAGGATGCGGCTGACCATGCCATCGTCCGAAAGCGCGGTGTCCGGCACGAAAAAGGGCTCGAACTGGGGATCGGGCACGGCGCGGAAGAACGCGCCCACGACGTCGGACGGGATCGTGCCCTCGCTCGCCTTGAGCCCCTTGATCGAGACTTCCTTGCCGACCGGCGTGTTGAGGCCGGTATAATCGAGCGTCTGCGGAAACGACATCATGCTCTCCAGTTCGTAATGTGCCGCAGCTCTTTTGAGCCTGTCAGCAGATCAGGGTATGATCAGGATCAAAGTTCCTCGGGCCAGTAGAGCCGCATCGGATTGGTCACCAGCAGCTTGTGCTGGAGTTCTGCGCTCGGTGCAATGCGCGGAATCATGTCGACCAGATGCCCGTCGTCCGGAATATTGTCCTGCATGTTCGGGTGCGGCCAGTCCGTACCCCACAGGACGCGATCGGAGAATTCCGCCACCAGCGGCGCCACGGCATGCGCAAACTGGTCCCACGGATCGCCACCGGCATCGAGCCGGTCAGGACAGGTCGCCTTGAACCAGATGTCGTCGCGGCTCTGCAGGAAATCGCGGAAATTCTGGAAATCGGCGCCGTCGGGCCCGTGGCTGACGTCCGGCCGACCCATGTGATCGATGACCAGCGGTACGGGGATCGCGTCCATGAATGGGCGCAATTCCTCGAGGATATCGGCCTCGAAATAGATGACGACATGCCAGCCCTTGGGCAGGCGCTTGGCGACGTCGAGAAACTTGTCCTTGGGTGCATCGTCGACAAGGCGTTTGAGGAAATTGAAGCGAATGCCGCGCATGCCGCCCTCGTGGAGCTTCTGCAATTCCTCTTCGCTGATCGCGGGATCGACCACCGCGACGCCCCGCGCCTTTCCTTCGGACGCGGCGATGGCATGCAGTGTCGCCGCGTTGTCGGTGCCGTGGCAACTTGCCTGCACGATGACGTTACGCGCGAAACCGAGCTGGTCGCGCAGCGCGAACAGCATCTCCGGCCCAGCGTCGCGCGGCAGATACTTGGCCTTCGCACTGAACGGAAATTGCGCCATCGGCCCAAACACATGGCAGTGCGCGTCGATCGCACCAGCCGGCGGCGTGTAGCGCGGCTTGGACGGGTTGCTGTGCCAGGAAAGGATGCGGTCTTCAGACATGAACGGTCCCTATGATCCGTTCGTGTCGAGCGTAGTCGAGACACGTTGCGCACTGCGCTTCTCGACTTCGCTCGAAGCGAACGGGAATGAAAAACGAGCCAAACTCAAAGAACGAAAACCTCGCCGTCCATGAGCTTGCGTGCGGTGCGCAGCATACCAGCCTCGACCGGCTCGCCGGCGTCGTCGACTACCACCACGCATTCCGTGACGCCGGTCGGGTGCTCCACACCCAATGTCTTGGTCGAGCCGGCGGGCACTGTCGCAACGGCAGCAGCGGGCGAACCTTCGATCAACGCGGCGGTGGCCACGCTGACCGCGCCCAGCACGCCGATCGAGGCATGAACGCGATGCGGAATGAGCGAGCGCACGGCAATCGCCCCGCCCTCCTTCGGTGGCGCGACCAGCATCATCTTGGGCACCGACTTCTCGGTCACGTCGCCCAGGTTCATGAGCGGTCCGGCCTTGAGACGGATCGCCTCGATCCGGGCTTTCATGTCCGTATTGGCGTCGAGCGTGTCGCGATCTTCGTAACCGGTGACGCCGACATCGCTGGCGAGGAAGACGACGCAGGGCATGCCATTGTCGATCATCGTCACCTTGATGCCGTCGATCTCGTCGACCGCATTGCCGGTCGGGAGCAGTGCGCCGCAGGACGAGCCCGCCGTGTCGCGGAAGACCAGCGGAATCGGCGCATGCGTGCCCGGCACGCCGCTGATCGAGGCATCGCCCCTGTAGGTCACCTTGCCGCCCGGCGTCTGCACCGTCGCGACGGCAACCTGACCGGTATTCTCCATGAAGATGGCAACGCGCGTCTCGTCGCCGGTCGCCGAGATCAGGCCGCGCTCGATCGCGAACGGCCCAATGCCGGCGAGCATGTTGCCGCAATTCTGCGCGTCGGTGACGATCGCCTGGTCGACGAAGACCTGCAGGAACAGATAGTCGACATCGACCCCGTCCCGTCCCGACTTCTTGACCACCGCGACCTTGCTTGTCAGCGGATCGGCGCCGCCCATGCCATCGATCTGGCGCGGATCGGGCGAGCCCATGACGCCGAGCAGGAACGCGTCGCGCGCGGCGACGTCCTGCGGCAGATCCTCGGCCAGGAAGAATGCGCCCTTGGACGTGCCGCCGCGCATCCACATGACGCGGGTGCCGTCAGCGCTCATTGCCGTCTCCGTTCGCTTCGAGCGTAGTCGAGAAGCGTGGCGCGCAACGTGTCTCGACTACGCTCGACACGAACGGCGAGGTTGCGAAGTCACGCAAACGTGCCTCACACATATTTGAGGCCCAGCTTCTCGAGCTTCTCGCGGAAGCCGTAGATGTCCATGCCGAGCTCGCCGGCCTCGAACCTGGCGCGCTTGTCGCCTTCATTCGCTTCGCGCGCCTTGGCCTTCTTGAGCACCTCGGCCGCATCGGCGCGGCGCACGACGCAGACGCCATCGTCGTCCGCGACGATCACGTCGCCCGCAATCACCGACTGGTTGGCGCAGACGATCGGCATATTGACGTCGCCGAGCGTGCCCTTGATCGTGCCCTGGGCGTAGATCGCCTTGGACCAGACCGGGAAATTCATCTCCTTGAGATCGCGCACGTCGCGCACGCCGGCATCGATGATGAGGCCGCGGCAGCCCCGCGCCTGAGCGGAGGTGGCGAGCAGGTCGCCGAAATAACCGTCCTCGCACGGGCTGGTCGGCGCCAGCACCAGAATGTCGCCGGGCTTGATCATCTCGATCGCGACATGGATCATCCAGTTGTCGCCCGGAGGCGCCGAGATGGTGACGGCCGAGCCGGCAATGCGTGCACCGGAATAGATCGGCCGCATGTGGCTGGCGAGCAGGCCGATACGGCCCTGCGCCTCATGCACCGTAGCGACGCCGCAAGAGGCCAGACCATCGATGACGTCGGGATCGGCCCGCTCGATATTCTGGACAACGATACCCGCCATGCTTCTCTCCGTTCCTTGAAATCTGCGCCAATTCGCGCTTGCGCCGGACCACCACTAGCGTCAAGTGCGCAATGCGTGAACAAGCGCAAAACTTGTACGCAACACATACATTATGTAGAGATTGCGAAGGAAGGATGCCAGACTCGCTGTGACCGGTGACATGCCCAGTAATGCGCCACGCCTGACGCTGATCGGTTTCGGAGAAGCCGGGCGCACCTTCGCGACTGCTGGTGGGTGGCGTGAGGCCGCGCGGGTCTACGATATCAAAACCGATCGCAGCGGCATGGCGAACGATGAAATGCGCGCGGCATACATAGGCCTGGGCGTGCAGGGCTGCGAAACATCGCGTGACGCGCTGGCCGATAGCCGGATCGTGCTCAGCCTCGTCACCGCCGATCAGGCGACGCCGGCGGCACAGGACGCTGCGCAGCATATCGCTCCGGGCACTCTCTTTTGCGACCTCAACAGCGTCTCGCCCGGCCGCAAGCGCGCTAATGCTGCAGCCATCGAGGCCGCCGGCGGACGCTATGTCGATGTCGCGGTGATGGCGCCCGTCCAGCCCGCCGCGCTGAACGTTCCGCTGCTGGTTTCCGGGCCTCATGCCGGTGTTGCTGAGGAGATGCTGCGCAGCATCGGCTTCACGAAGATCCAGATTTGCGGCGCAGCAATCGGCGCAGCATCGGCGACCAAGATGGTCCGCTCGGTGATGATCAAGGGCATCGAGGCCCTGACGGCAGAGATGATCCTGGCCGCCGATGCAGCAGGCGTGACGGAAGGTGTGCTCGCGTCGCTCGGCGGTGACTGGGCGGCCAAGACCGACTATAATCTCGACCGGATGCTGGCCCACGGCACGCGCCGCGCCGCGGAGATGGAAGAGGTCGCGCAAACGCTGCACGAGCTCGGCATCGATCCGCTGATGACCGAAGGCACGATCATTCGCCAGCGCGCGCTCGGCGCTGTGCTGCACGGCGCGCCGATGCCGGAAGGGCTGGACGCGAAATTGACCGCCATCAAGGACCGCCACTCCGAACCTGCGATAAGGTCGGCATGACGAGGGATGACTGAATGACCATGATTATCGATTGCCACGGGCATTATACTGTCCTGCCCAAGGCGCATGACGAGTGGCGCGAACAGCAGAAAGCCGCCTTCAAGGCCGGCGAGGCCGCCCCGCCCTACCCTGAGATCAGCGACGCCGAGATCCGCGAGACGATCGAGGCCAACCAGCTCCGCCTCATCAAGGAGCGCGGCGCGGACATGACGATCTTCTCGCCCCGTGCATCCGCCATGGCGCCGCATGTCGGCGACCAGTCCGTCGCAGTGCCGTGGGCGCAGGCGTGCAACAACCTGATCGCGCGCGTCGTGGCCATGTTCCCCGAAACCTTTGCCGGGGTCTGCATGCTTCCGCAGTCGCAGGAAGCCGACATGACCAGTTCGATCGCCGAGCTGGAGCGTTGCGTGAACGAGCTCGGTTTCATCGGCTGCAACCTCAATCCCGACGCCAGCGGCGGCTATTTCAAGCAGCCCCCGCTGACCGACAAGTTCTGGTATCCCTTCTACGAGAAGATGGTCGAGCTGGACGTGCCGGCGATGATCCACGTCTCTGGCAGTTGCAACCCGGCCATGCATGCGACCGGCGGCTATTATATCGCCGCCGACACGCTCGCCTTCATGCAATTGCTCGAAGGCAATCTGTTCAAGGATTTCCCGACGCTGCGCTTCATCATCCCGCACGGTGGCGGCGGCGTACCCTATCACTGGGGGCGTTATCGCGGGCTCGCGGACATGCTCAAGCAGCCGAGCCTCGACACGCATCTCATGAACAACGTGTTCTTCGACACCTGCGTCTATCACCAGCCCGGCATCAACCTGCTCAACGAGGTGATCGAGACGAAGAACATCCTGTTCGGGTCGGAGATGGTCGGCGCCGTGCGCGGCATCGATCCGACCACCGGCTTCTACTTCGACGACACCAAGCGCTATGTCGATGCACTGCCGATATCCGACGACCAGCGCCACGCCATTTTCGAAGGCAATACGCGCCGCGTCTTCCCCCGCCTCGACGCCAAGCTGAAGGCGCGCGGGCTTTAAGTTTCCTGGAGCAGACACATGACCGAAAAGAAGAGAATTGACGTTCACGCCTATCTCGCCGAGTTCGACGATATTCCCGGCACGCGCGTCTTCACCGCCCAGCGCGCCCGCAAGGGCTACAATCTGAATCAGTTCGCGATGAGCTTGATGAAGGCCGAGAACCGCGAGCGCTTCAAAGCTGATGAAAGCGCCTATCTCGACGAGTGGAACCTGACACCCGCCGCCAAGGCGGCCGTGCTCGCCCGCGACTATAACGGGATGATCGACGAAGGCGGCAACGTCTACTTCCTCTCCAAGCTCTTCTCGACCGACGGCAAGAGCTTCCAGTTCGCCGCAGGCTCGATGACGGGCATGACCCAGGAAGAATATGCACAGATGATGATCAATGGCGGCCGTTCACCCGAAGGCGTGCGCTCGATCAAGGGAGGTTTCTGATCATGGCACGCGTCACCACAGGCATTACGTCCAGCCACATCCCCGCGCTCGGCGCGGCGATGCAGACCGGCACCAGCGGCAACGACTATTGGGGCCCGGTGTTCAACGGCTACCAGCCGATCAAGGACTGGATCCAGCAGCCGGGCAACATGCCCGACGTCGTGATCCTCGTCTACAACGACCACGCGTCCGCGTTCGACATGAACATCATCCCCACCTTTGCGATCGGCTGTGCGGAAAGCTTCAAGCCGGCCGACGAAGGCTGGGGCCCGCGCCCGGTGCCCGACGTGGTCGGCCATCCGGACCTCGCCTGGCACATCGCCCAGAGCCTGATCCTCGACGAGTTCGACATGACCATCATGAACCAGATGGACGTCGACCATGGCTGCACCGTGCCACTCTCGATGATCTTCGGCGAAGTCGACAAGTGGCCGTGCAAGGTCATTCCCTTCCCGGTCAACGTCGTGACCTATCCGCCGCCGTCGGGTAGCCGCTGCTTCAATCTGGGCGACAGCATCAAGGCCGCAGTCGAGAGCTTCCCCGAGGACCTCAACGTCCATGTCTGGGGCACCGGCGGCATGAGCCACCAGCTCCAGGGGCCTCGCGCCGGCCTGATCAACAAGGAGTTCGACCTGAACTTCATCGATCAGCTGATCGCGGACCCAGAGACGCTCGCGAAGATGCCGCACATCCAGTACCTGCGCGATGCCGGATCGGAAGGCATCGAGCTGGTCATGTGGCTGATCATGCGCGGCGCGCTGGGTGACAAGGTCAAGGATCTCTACACCTTCTACCACATCCCGGCTTCGAACACCGCGCTCGGCGCGCTGCTCCTTCAGCCCGAAGAGACGGCCGGTGAGGCCCTCGACCCGCGCAAGGTGATGAGCGGCCATAGCCTGACGAACGCCTGACAATTGCATTCCCTCTCCCCTCCAGGGGAGAGGGTTAGGGAGAGGGGGTTGGCCGGCGACGGCATGCGCTTCCTCTCCTCGCTGCCCTTCCCCTCTCCCCCGCCCTCTCCCCTGAAGGGGAGAGGGAGCAGAAAGGAAAAGCCCATGAGAATTGCCCTCGCAGGCGCCGGCGCATTCGGCGAAAAGCATCTCGATGGCCTCAAGATGATCGACGGCGTCGAAATCGTCTCCGTGATCAGCCGCCGTGCCGAACAGGCCGCCGAGGTCGCCGCCAAATATGGCGCGCGGCATAGCGGCACCGAGCTGGACGAAGCCCTGGCTCGTGACGATGTCGACGCGGTCATCCTCTGCACACCGACGCAGATGCACGCCTCTCAGGCCATCGCCTGCATGAATGCGGGCAAGCATGTCCAGGTCGAGATCCCGCTCGCTGACAGTTGGGCGGATGCGCTCGCAGTTCAGAAGAAGCAGGAGGAGACCGGCCTCGTCTGCATGGTTGGCCATACCCGCCGCTTCAATCCAAGCCATCAGTACATCCACAACAAGATCACGGCCGGTGAACTGGCGATCCAGCAGATGGACGTGCAGACCTATTTCTTCCGCCGGAAGAACATGAACGCCAAGGGCGAACCGCGGTCCTGGACCGATCACCTGCTCTGGCATCATGCCGCGCACACGGTCGATCTCTTCGCCTACCAGGCGGGCAAGATCGTCAAGGCCAACGCCGTGGAAGGCCCGATCCATCCCGAACTCGGCATCGCCATGGACATGTCGATCCAGCTGAAGAGCGAGACGGGCGCGATCTGCACCCTCTCCCTCTCATTCAACAATGACGGGCCGCTCGGCACCTTCTTCCGCTACATCGGCGACAACGGCACGTGGATCGCGCGCTACGACGACCTGTTCACCGGCAAGGAAGAAAAGGTCGACCTGACCGGCGTCACGGTATCCAACAACGGCATCGAGCTGCAGGACCGTGAGTTCATCGCGGCCATTCGCGAAGGCCGCGAGCCCAACAGCTCGGTCGGCAAGGTGCTCGATTGCTATCGCGTGCTCGGAGAGCTGGAAACGCAACTCTCGACAACGGACTGACACATTTAATATCCTGATCCAGAGGGGCGTCCGGGGCGAAAATGCGCCGGACGCCTTTCTTTGAGGGAACCGCTCCGGTGTAATTTCGCTTCTGTTCAAAAGGGGCCTTGCACATCGCGGGACAATGATAAGAACTGAAATTCATAAAGAGTCTCTCGCATTGCCGGGAGAACAACGGGAAGAGGGTCAGATGGCAATCGGGGCGGAGCTTGCTCAGGCTCTGCGCAATTTCGCAAAGCAGGAGCGGGACATCGTCCAGCTCGGACAGCGTGTCGAACCGGACAATGCGCTCGAATTCGTGCGCATGCGCCGCAGTCTGGTCATGTGCTTCGCGGAGGTCGGCACCGCGATGGAAAAGGACAGCTGGCTGAACACCCAGCCGCCCGAGGTGATCCTCGAGGGACGCCAGCTCTTTTCCGCTTTCCGTGCCGCCAATTCGATCAACCAGGCCAACTGGCCGGCGATCATGGCTCGCGACGATCCGCAGGGCTACCAGATCGCAGCGCGGCCCGTCGGCGACAAGTCGCGTGCCTTCTGGGCCTGGGTCGAGAAGAACCTCGGCTTCAAGAAATAGGCAAGTGCGCCTGCGAAAGCAGGAGCCCGGGGCGCTATATCACGAGCCTTGCATCCCCTCGCCCTGAACGCCTGCTTTCGCAGGAGCACGACCCGGTTATTATGCGCCAGGGCGCTTCCCACCATTGATTTTTGCTGCCCATCCAATGAGAAGGCCGGCATGACTCGACCGGCCACACCCCTCCCCGCTCGCACGATCGGCGGCCTCACCGTTTCCGCTATCTCGCTTGGCTGCATGAACATCAGCCACGCCTATGACGTCGCGCCGAGCGAGGCGGATGCCATCCGCCTGCTCAACCATGCGCTCGACATCGGCATCACGCTCATGGACAGCGCCGCGCTCTATGGCAGCGGCAACAACGAGCGCCTGCTTGCCAAGGCGATCGGCCATCGCCGCGGCGAATATCTGCTCTCCAGCAAGTGCGTGCTCGACCTGATCGACGGCAATCGCATTCTCGACGCGCGGCCGGAGACGATCATGGGCTCGCTGGAGCGATCGCTGCAGCGGCTCGGCACCGACTATATCGACCTCTATTATATGCACCGGCTCGATCCCAACGTGCCGATCGAGGAGTCCGTCGGCGCCCTCGTCCGCGCGAAGGAGGCCGGCAAGATCGGCGCCATCGGCCTGTCGGAAATGTCCGCCGCGACAATCCGCCGCGCTCATGCCGTGCATCCGATCACCGCCGTGCAGTCGGAATATTCGCCCTGGGTGCGCAATGCCGAGATCGCCGTGCTCGATACCTGCAAGGCGCTGGGCATCGGTTTTGTGGCTTTCTCCCCGGTTGCGCGGGGCTTCCTGGCAGGGTCCGTGACCAAGGCGGAGTTCGTCGCGGGCGATATCCGGGCGGCCATGCCGCGCTTCCAGGAGCCCAATTTCAGCGAGAATCTGAAGCTGGCCGCACGTTTCAACGCAGTGGCCGCGGGGGCCGGCGTCGCGCCTGCGCAGCTCAGCCTCGCCTGGGTCCTGTCGCGCTGGGAGCATATCGTCCCCATTCCCGGCACGCGCAGCATTGCCCATCTCGACGAGAATGTGGCCACCCTCGGCCATCAGGTAGCGCAGGAACATCTCGATGCCGTCGATGCGATCTTCGTGCCCGGCGCGGTGCGGGGCGTTCGCTATTCCGTAGCGGCACAGGCCCAGATCGATACCGAATTGCTGCCCGAGGAGGTTTCATAGGGCGGACCATTCGTCTCAACATTGCCCTTGCCATCTGTGTGTGTTGCTTACTATCGCGGGACAAACGAAACCGTACGGGCGTCTCGCCTTGGCGGTGAGCAACCTGGAGAGAGGAACAGGCATGTCCGACGCAAACGAGCTCGCCGCGATGCGGCAGGAACTCGACGCCCTGAAGGCCGAGGTGACCCGCCTCAACGACGTCAATGCGGTACGCAAGCTCCAGTACACCTACGGCTATTTCATCGACAAATCGCAGTATAACGAGTGCGTCGATCTGTTCGCGGACGATGGCGAGGTCTGGTTCCTCGGCGGCATCTACAAGGGCAAGTCGGGCGTGAAGCGCCTCTATAAGGACCGTTTCCAGACCCAGTTCACGCAGGGCCACAATGGTCCGCGCTATGGCTGGCTGCTCGATCATCCGCAGCTCCAGATGGTCATCGACATCTCCGACGACGGCAAGACCGCGCAGCTGCGCGGCCGGTCGACCATGCAGGCCGGCCTGCACGAGACCGCCGAAGGCCAGCAGCGCGCCTGGTGGGAAGGCGGCATCTACGAGAATGAATATGTGAAGGTGGACGGCGTCTGGAAGATAAAGGCGCTGCGCTATTATCCCTTCTGGCACGGCAGCTTCGCCGAAGGCTGGGCCAAGACGCCGATCGATTTCATCCCGATGGCCACCGAGAAGGACTTGTTCCCCGGCAACCCCGTCGGACCCGATGCACTCATCGAGCCCCGCCCGCGCCTCTGGCCGGCCACGGACACAGTGCCTTTCCACTATCCGCACCCCGTCACTGGCCAGCCCATCGTGCTCGACAACAGCCGCGCGCGTGAAGGCTTCAAGGACTAAGCTGCGATGAAGGACGAGGAGCGCCAGGGTATCGAGTGGGCCTGCACGCGGCTCATCAATCTCTATACCCTCCTCAATGACGCCAATGACTGGGAGGCCGTGGCCTCGCTCTATACGCCGGACGGGTCGATGGCCCGTCCGAGCGCGCCCGACAAACCCATTGTCGGCCGCGATGCCATTCTCGCCGCATTCCTGAGCCGCCCTGCCCGCGCCGCCCGGCATGTGGTTTCCAACATCGTCGTCGACGTCCACAGCGAGACGGAAGCCAGCGCGTACAGCGTATTGACGCTCTTCCAGGGTCAGGAAAATCCGGACGGCGGCCTGCCGATCCGCGATCCCAAGGGACCACTGGTGGGCTATTACAAGGACCGGCTCGTCAAGACCGATGAGGGCTGGCGCTTCGCCGAGCGCATCGGCGGACTGGATTTCGCACCATGAGCGACGACTTCGCTGTATATCTCTCCCGCCCCTATCGCATCGAATGGGGCCATTGCGATCCGGCCGGCATCGTCTACGCGCCACGCTTCCTCGAGATGTTCGGCGAAAGCACGATCATGCTGTTCGAAAAGGCGCTCGGCATCCGTAAGAAAGACATGCTCAAGGAACGCGACGTCATCGGCTTCCCGATGGTCGACGTCTCGGCAAAATTCCTCCGCCCCGCCTCCTATGGCGACAATGTCGTCCTCGAAGCCGAGGCGCCGGCTTTCGGCAATTCGAGCTTCACCATCCGTCACCGCCTGCTCAAGGATGGTGCGGTCTGCGTCGAAGGCACGGAGAAGCGCGTCTGGGCTGTCCGCGACGCCGAGCGCGGCATGCGCGCAGAGCGCGTGCCCGACGAAATCCGGGCGCTGTTCACACGGGGCTGAGACATGGTCGCGGCGACGATCAACTATCTCTCGCCCGACTCCCGCATCAATCGCTTCTTCTGGGCGCCCGAAGGCCGGCTCAGCACCAGCCTATCCGTTCCGCATGGCGTCGAGATCGGGGATGCGCGAAAGGCCGGCCATCCTTTCACGCTCGATGAGCATGGCTTCACCCTGGTCGTGCAGCCGACAGCCGTTGCAGGCCTCGACGACAGGGCCTCGTTGGACAGCATCTATGCACGCGAAGTTGAGCAGATCGCGAAAGACCTGACCGGCGCCGACCTGGTGGTTCCGATGGGCTATGAACTGCGATCCAGCGCGGCCGGCAATCGGCCGATGCTTCCGCCCGCCGCCCGCGCGCATATCGATTACGATACACGAACCGCGCACCAGATCGCGCAGCGCCGCTACCGCAAGGCGCAGCCAGACGGTCCCGGTTATGACCGCTTCATTCTGTTCAGCCTGTGGCGCTGCTTCTCGCCGCCGCCGCAAGACTGGCCGCTCGCGCTTTGCGATTTCGAGAGCAGCAGGGACACCCCCGAAGTCCGCAGCGTCAAGATCGACGTGCCACGTCTGCCCGAGGGCGATGCGGTTTACGCGCCCATTGCAGGCGAGGATGAGATGGGCGCAAGCGCGCTGTTCGCCTTCGACGCCGGCCATCGCTGGTGGTGGTATCCGGCGATGACCCGCGACGAGGCGATCTTCATCAAGTTCCACGACAGCGACCATAGCCATGCCTGGCGGACGCCCCATTGCGCGTTCCATGACGAGACGACCCCGGGCACGGTGCCGCGTGAAAGCATCGAATTTCGCGGCTGCGCCTACTTCACAAAGCGCTAACCGGCGCTAAGGTCACGCCAAGCGCGCCGCTCGAGCGCATCGCGGACGGTCCAGGAGGGGAATTTCATGCAAGGCAATGTGGGTTCAGCCGCGGGCACGCTTCGCTCGCCCGGCTATCAGATGATGCTCGTCGGCCTTTTGAGCCTGAATTTCGGCATCGTCTTCTTCGATCGACAGGCGCTCAACGTGCTGATGCCGTTCGTCCAGCCGGAGTTCAGCCTCACCGACACACAGGTCGGCTGGATCGCGGCGGGCCTCAGCTTCACCTGGGCGATCGCGGCCTTCGGTGTCGGCAAGCTCTCCGACACGATCGGACGCCGCAAGCTGCTGCTGATTCTTTCAACTCTGGCTTTCTCGTTCTGCTCGTTCCTGACCGGTGTCGCGTCCAGCTTCGCCTTCCTGATCGGTACGCGCCTGCTCATGGGCGTCGCCGAGGGCGGCGTCATGCCGATCAGCCACGCCATGATCGCAACGGAGGTCTCGCGGGAACGGCGCGGCCTCGCGCAGGGCGTTGCGCAGAATCTCGGCTCGAACCTGCTGGGCAGCTTCCTGGCGCCGGTCGTGCTGATCGCGTTCGCCAATCATTTCGGCTGGCGCGAAGCCTTCTATCTCGCCGGTATTCCGGGCATCGTCAGCGCCATCCTCATGTGGTTCCTGATCGAGGAGCCCGCCGCTCCGCCGAAGGCCGCGGCCCACGACAAGATGACGATCCTCGATGCGCTCAAGATCCGCAACATCTGGATCATCGTAGTGTTCGGCGTCCTCATGGTCGCCCATTTCGTCATAACCTGGGCGTTCATGCCGCTCTACCTCGTGCAGGTGCGCGGGATCGATACCGACACGATGAGCTGGCTGATGGGCGCACTCGGCGTCGCCGCTGCGGTCTACAGCTTCGGCATCTCCGGCCTGTCGGACATTATCGGGCGCAAGCCCGTCATGGTCGTGCTGCCGTTCCTCTCGGTGATCGGGCCGCTCGCCGCCATGTACTTCACCGGATCGCCCTTCGTCATGGCGGCGCTGTTCGTGGTCGGCTGGGCCGTCAACGGCACCTTCCCGATCTTCATGGCGACCATTCCGTCAGAAACGGTGGAAGCGCGTCATCATGCTACGGTGCTGGGCCTCGCCATGGGCGCTTGCGAAATCCTGGGCGGCGTCGCCGGCCCGCCCGTCGCCGGCATGCTCAACGACGCCTTCGGGCGATCGAGCTTCTTGTGGTTGCAGATGGGCCTCGCCGTGGTGAGCGGTTTCTTCGCGCTGTTCCTGGTCGAGACCGCCCCGAGCCAGCTGCGCAAGCGCGGCCTGGCGCCGGTGGGTTAGGAACTAAAAGCCCCTCCCCCGAGGGGGAGGGGGTTAGAATGATTCACGCCATCGCGTAGCGACCCGCCGCGATCCGCGCACCTTCGGCGAGGCTCGCCAGCTTCTTCCAGGTCACGACGGGGTCGATCTTGCCATAACCGGCGAAGGTGCCGAAGCCACAGTCTGTGCTCGCAATCACGCGATCCAGGCCGACGATGTCGGCGAAACGCTCGATGCGTTGGGCGATGAGCTCGGGATGCTCCAGATAATTGGAGCAGGTGTCGATCATGCCCGGCGCCAGGATCTTCTCCTCGGGGATCTTCGCATCGCGCCAGACCTTCCACTCATGTTCGTGGCGCGGATTGGCGGCTTCGAACAGGATGGTCGCAGGGCGCGCCTTCAAAACGACGTCGATCACCCGCTCGAGCGGGATGTCATGATCGTGCGGGCCTTCATAATTGCCCCAGCAAATGTGCATCCGCATCTTTTCGGGCGAGATATTGGCAGTCGCGGCGTTCAGCGCCTCGACATTGGCTTCCGCGACCTTGATGAAATCGGCTTCGCTCATGTCCTGGTAGCCAGTGTGGCGCGACATGGCGAGATCGGGGCAGTCGAGCTGCAGCTCGAAGCCTGCATCGACGATCGCCTCATATTCCGGACGCATGGCGTCGGCGAGATCGGCCAGATAGGCTTCGTGGGTCGGATAGAAGGCGTTCTTCTGAAAGGCGGTGATCAGGCCCGGCGACGCCGAGTTCATGAAGGCGCGGACGCGCTCCCCATTGCTCTTTTGGCCTTCCTTGGCGAGCGACGCCTTGAAGCGGCGGATGTCGTCGTGGAGCGGCTGCAGATTGACCAGCTTGACCTTCGAAATGCACGAGGAGCGCGTAAACTCCTGACTGCCCATGATCAGCGCGAGCTTCTTCCGCAGTTCCGGAAGCGGCGCGAGGTCTGCGGCGGGGACGCGGTCGGTGTGGCCGCCAAAGCCCTCTAAACGCTCGATCATATAGGTCGAATAGCCGACCTTGCCGAGTTCTCCGTCGGAGACGATCGTGACGCCGGCCTCGACCTGCTTCTTCACGGCTTCGTCGACGGCGGCCTGCACGACGCGATCGAATTCATCGGCATCATAGGATTCGCCATGATCGCGCGCCAGCAACAGCGGCGTGAGCTCCGGCCCACGTGGCAGGCTCCCCACATGTGTGACATTTACGCTCGCCATGACTCGAATCTCCTTTACGCCCAAAGGCCGGTTGCACGGGAGCGCCCATAGCAAATTGTGGCGGAAAGTAACCCGAATCCGATTGATTCGATCACAAATGATAAGTTGGGTTCATATTTCACGATATGAAAATGCCAGCCCCGGCGACTGGGTGTTACTTACTAGACACACACCCTTCTGCTAAGCATCCCCTCGATCCGGCGCGCGCCCTCGGGCGAGAGACAATTGCGCGGGACATTTGAGGAGAGACACATGCGTGTGAAAGACGCCCTATCTGTCGGTTTTCTTGCACTCTCGACCGCCATCGCGGTTCCCGCCTTTGCCCAGAACACCCCTGCACCGGCCGCTTCCGGCGATGCAGCGGCCTCGACTGAAGAGGCAGCGCCCGACATCGTGGTGACTGCGCAGTTCCGTGAAACCAAGCTGCAAGACACGCCGATCGCCATCACCGCCGTCAACGCCGCCCTGCTCGAGCAGCGCGGCCAGACGAATATTGCTGCTGTTGCAGCCCAGGCACCGAACGTGTCGCTGCGGCCGCAGCCGCAGAATGGCGGCTCGGGCCTCATCGCGTTCATCCGCGGCGTCGGCCAGGTCGACTTCAACTACGCGCTCGATCCAGGCGTCGGCGTCTACATCGACGACGTCTACATCCCGACGCTGTCGAGCTCGCTGCTCGAACTGATCGACCTTGACCGTGTCGAAATCCTCCGCGGCCCGCAGGGCACACTCGCCGGCAAGAACGCCATCGGCGGCGCTATCAAGCTGTTCTCCGCCAAGCCGAAGGGCGATGGCTCTGGCCAGCTCCGCGTCGGCTACGGATCGTACAACGAGGTTACCGCTCGCGGCATGATGGATTTCTCCATCACCGACAAGTTGGCGGTGCGTGTGTCCGGCATGGCCCGCGGCCGCGACGGCTATGTCGCGATGCTCGACTACGGCCAGACCCATCCGAACTCGAACGTGCCGATCACCAATAGTCGCGGCAGCGGCAATTCCGACTACGCGACAATGGGCGGCCAGAATATCGCGGCCGGCCGCGTAGCCTTGCGCTGGACGCCGGACGAGAAGCTCGAAATCAACATTTCTGGCGACTATACGCGCGAGCGGTCCGAAGCCATTCCGACCGTACTGATCGCGGCTGGCGCGATCTGCTCGGCGCCAGCCTGCACCAACTTCAATCCGGCCTCGACGGGCGCGTCGTCGTCCACGTCGAAGGTCAACGGCGTCACGACGTCCATTCCCTGGCTCGTCGGCAAGAACGGCCAGCCGGTAAACATGAACTGCATGTTCGTCCCGGCCGGCAAATATGGCTGCGATACGGGTGGCAACTTGCTCGGCTGGGATCCGAGATTTGTCAGCTATTCCAACTTCATGGATGGCATGAGAGCGTCGGACACTGCACCTGCCAAGCCCTATTTCGCACTGCCGATCACCAACTTCAACGGCTGGGGCGTGCACGGCAACCTGACTTATAGCATCACCGACGACGTCCAGTTCGTGTATATCGGCTCCTACCGCGCCTATAACTCGAAGTTCGGCCAGGATCAGGACGCCACGCCGATCCCGGTCGCGCAGCTTGACAACCAGCTTGATCACCACGCTTTCACCTCGGAAATCCGCCTCAACTTCAAGTCGGGCGACTTCCTGGAAGGCACCGTCGGCGGCTTCTATCTCGACCAGAAGGGCACCTACACCGCCCGCGTGGATCTGAACTACGTCAACCCGACGATCGACTTCCTGCACGGCCCGGATACGACGCCGAGCACGACCAAGGCGCTGTTCGGCACCGTGACTCTGCATCCGACCGAGGCCTTCAGCATCACCGGCGGCGTGCGCTTCACGAAGGACAAGAAGGACTATACCTATTTCCGTAGAAACCCGGACGGCACCATCCCCAACAGCACCGGGTGCCCGCCGGGCCCGCCGTCCGCGAATGCACCTAACTGCCTTCTCGCCGGCATCTACAACATCACCGGCAGCTTCGCCGGCGATCGCTGGGACTGGCGCATCGTGGGCGACTATCGCTTCTCCGATGCCTTCCTCGCCTATGCGTCGGTTTCGACGGGCTTCAAGGGCGGTGGCGTGAACCCCCGTCCGTTCGTGGCTGACCAGCGTCTGCCTTTCAATCCGGAGACGCTGACGACCTACGAAATCGGCTTCAAGTCGGACCTGTTTGACCGCAAGGTTCGCTTGAACGGTGCCGCTTTCTTCAACAAGTATAACGACATTATCCTAGCCAAGGCGATCTGCACTGAATCAGTTTTGCAATCGCCGTGTCTGCGCCCGGCAAATATCGGAAAAGCAGACGTGAAGGGCTTCGAGCTTGAATCGACCATCCGTCTGGTCCCCGGCCTGACGGTCAACGGCAGCGTCAGCTACCTCGATTTCAAATATACCTCGCCAGCCATCAACGGCTTCCTCGTTTCGGGCACCACTTCGTCCGGTGCGCCGGTACAGGGTGCGGTTCCGGCCAATGGCATCACGCCCTATACGCCGAAATGGACCTGGAGCTTGGGCACCCAGTATGATCAGGTCACCGATCTGGGTACGTTCAGCATCCGTGTCGACGGCTCCTATCAGGGCAAGCTCTACACGAACGCCGAGAACACGAATTGGGGCACGATCAAGGGCCACTTCCTTGCCGACGGCCAGATCTCCTGGCGCGACAAGAAGGACGACTGGAAGATCGGACTGGAGGTCAAGAATATCTTCAACAAGTACTACTTCCAGACCGTCAGCGACGTCACGACCTCGCTGGGTCTCGTGACCGGCGTGCCGGCCCTGCCGCGTACCTGGTCGCTCAATGTGACCCGCAACTTCTGATCGGCCTCATCGCCCATCAGACCAAGAGGGGCCGGAGCGATCCGGCCCCTTTTTCATGCCGTCTTTTCCCGTGATCGTTTTCCATTTCTCTCCATGAACCGCAGCGCATTGCCGCCGCACGCCGCTTGATTTGCGCGGGCCGGCTGGCATTCTCGCCCTCAAGGTCCGTATGCGATGGACCAAATAGGAGAGCGCGCATGGCAGAGGCCCCTACGACCGAATTCTGGAAGGGCACCAAGCCCATCGCCCAAGCCTTCCGCCCGGGCGCCAAGCCGGATGCCTATTTCGCCAAGATCGCCGAGGGCGACGAACGGCTCTGGGTCCCGTTCAACGACACCGTCTTTTCAAAGCCGGTCTGGATCAGCCCCGAGCGCAACATGTGGGCGGATGTGCTCATGGCCAAGAAGGCCGCGATCGTCAGCCGCCATTATCACCCCTGCCCCATCTGGGCCTACACGATCAGCGGCAAATGGGCCTATCTCGAGCATGACTGGACCGCGACCGCGGGCGATTTCGTCTTCGAGGCGCCCGGGGAAAGCCACACCCTCGTCGCCTACGACCATCCCGATCCGATGAAAGTCTTCTTCGTCGTCACCGGTCCGCTCATGTGGCTGGACGAGGACGGCAACACGGTCGGCCATTATGACGTGTTTGACTATATGGCGCAGGCGCGCGCACATTATGAGGCTGTCGGAATCGGCGCCGATTATATCGACACGCTGATGCGCTGACCAAAAAGGGACGCGCTGGAGAGATGCCATGAACAAAGAGAGCAAGATGACCGCGCCGCCGAGCCAGGAGCGCAAGATCGTCAAGGTGCCCGAGCTCTTCCCGGATTTGATCGCCAAGCATGCCCATGCCGGCCGCTTCGTCCACTATGACGAGAAGGACAGCCCGTGGGTGCCCTTCGGCGAGAATGCCGCGATCAAGCACCTGCTCTTCGACACGCGTCACAACATCTATTCCAACATCCTCTGGATGAGGGGCCCGAGCGTCGTCGGCACACACAAGCATCGCGGCTATGTCGTGATGGTCTGCCTCGAAGGCAGCGTGCGCTACCTCGAATATGACTGGGTCGCGACGGAAGGCTGCTTCATCTACGAGACGCCCGGCGAGGCTCACACTTTGGTCACCGATCACGAGAACGGCTGCAAGCTGTTCGGCTGGATGCAAGGACCGAACGAATTCTACGATCCCGACGGCAATCTCGTCATGACCGCAGACGTCTGGTGGTTCATGGATCACTATGAAAGCTACTGCAAAGCGAACGACATCCCCTTGAATCCGGAGCTTTATCTGTAAGGCTTCCGTCATGCTGAACTTGGGTGTGCTTCGCACGCCTTCGGCTCCAGCATCCATCTTGCGGTGCGACCCGGCTCGGGGCTTTGGATCCTGAAACAAGTTCAGGGTGACGTGCGTGTTTTGAACCGAAAGGACGATCTGTGAGCGGCGTACCATCCGAAAAAGGCCCAAAGGCGCTCGAACAATTCGATATTTCCGGCCGCAGCGCCTTCGTGACCGGCGCGGCGTCGGGCATCGGCCTCGCTTATGCCGAGGCCATGGCCGAAGCGGGTGCGAAGGTGACGCTCTCCGACATCGATGGCGCCGCGGCCGAGCGCGAGGCGGCCCGCCTGCGCAGCGAAGGCTATGAGGCACGCGGCGTCCAGCTCGACGTGACCGACCGCGCTCGCACGACGCAGGTCATGGGCGAGCATGCCGCGACTTATGGCGGCCTCGACATCTGCTTCGCCAATGCCGGCCTGGGCCTCGGGCCCGGCTTCTGGAGTCCCGCCGGCGGCCGCGACCCAGGCGGACAGATCGACACCTTCGATCCGGCGATGTGGGACAAGACGATCGCGATCAACCTGACCGGCGCCTACAACACCATGCGCGACGCGGCCCGGATCATGAAGAAGCAAGGCCGCGGCGGCTCGATCATCGCCACCGCCTCCAATGCCGGCATCATGTGCGAGGCGATCGTGCCCATGCCCTACATGCCGAGCAAGGCGGGCGTCATCCACATGGTCAAGCACATGGCCTTCGAGCTCGGCGAATATAAGATCCGCGTCAACGCCATCCTCCCCGGCCCCTTCGTCACCAATATCGCCGACGGCTATTTGAAGGATCCGGTAGTCCGCAAGGCGTGGGACGAGTCGACGCTGATGGGCCGGATCGCGGATACCTATCAGATCAAGCCGCTGGCACTGTTCCTCGCCTCGGACGCGTCCAGCTACGTGACCGGCAGCCCGATGCTGATCGACGGCGGCATGGCTTTGGGCAAGCTGGGCTGACACGCAACCTTCCCGTTCGTGTCGAGCGCAGTCGAGACACGTCAGCGCATGACGGTTCTCGACTGCGCTCGAACCGAACGGGGGATAGGAGGTAGGAAAATGATCCCCAATCCCGGCGAATCCTTCCACAGCGACAGTCTCGACCTGCCCTGGGCCGAAAGCTGGGCCGGCGATCCCGCGATCCAGCTCAAGGCGCTGATGATCGACATCGAGGGCGGCCGCTATGCCGTGCGCATGCGCTTTCGTGCCGGCCTTCAGGTCGCGCCGCACAAGCATACCGGCGAAGTCCATGCCTACACGTTCAGCGGCAAGTGGAATTATCTCGAATATGCCGACAGCCCCGCCAATGTGGCGGGCTCCTATCTGTTCGAGCCGCCGGGGACGACGCACACGCTCAAGATCGCGGACGATGCCGGGGAATGGACCGAGGTGCTGTTCATTCTCTACGGCGCGATGCTGCACATGGACGACAGCGGCGCCGTCGTCGCCGTCACCGATGCTGAGAGCGTGCTCGCCGAATATAGACAGCGGCTGAAGGATCAGGGCGCCGCGCTGCCCGACCACTTGCCGGTCGGCGGACGCATGGCCTATCGGGCACTGAGATCGTGAACCTCTGCTCACTCCGTTCGTGTCGAGCGAAGTCGAGACACGGGGAGCGCAAACGGTTCTCGACTTCGCTCGAACCGAACGGAAAAGGATAGAAAGAACAATGCGCGCCGCCGTGATGCAGGGCCTCCACAAGCCTCTCGCCATCGAAACCCTCCCCGATCCCACGCCCGCCGCGGGCGAACTTGTCGTCAAGGTCGGCCGCTGCGGCATTTGCGGCTCAGACCTGCACATGACCGAAGACGCGGGCTACGGCATGAAGGCCGGCGACGTGCTGGGCCATGAGTTTGCGGGCGAAGTGGTCGCGCTCGGCAAAGGCGTTGAGGGCATCAGCACCGGCGATCTCGTCTCGGTCATCCCGCTCGCCAGCTGCGGCCAGTGCGCATCCTGCAAGGCAGGCGACCTCGCCTGGTGCGACAAGTTCGGCCTGCAGGGCGGCGGCTATGCCGAATATGCCCTTACCCGCCCCAACCAGTGCGTGATCCTGCCCAAATCGGTGAGCCTCTCGGACGGCGCCATCGTCGAGCCGCTCGCTGTCGCACTGCACGGAGTCTCGATGTCGGGCATCAAGCCGGGCGACAAGGTGATCGTGCTCGGCGCCGGCCCCATCGGCCTGGCAGTCGCCTTCTGGGCGCGCCGCGCGGGCGCCGGCAAGGTCATCGTGCAGGACATCGCCCCGCACCAGCGCGAGCGCGCGCTCGAAATGGGCGCCACCGATTTCGTGATCGATCGCGAGGATCCGGTCGGCGCCTCCACCCGCGCGCTCGGCGGCCTCGCCGACATCGTGTTCGAATGCGTCGGCATCCCCGGCCTCATCGCCCAGGCGGTGCAGCAGCTGCGCGGCCGCGGCACTATCGTGCTGCTCGGCCTCTGCAACGTGCCCGACACGTTCAACAGCTTCGCCATGCTCTCCAAGGAAATCCGGCTGATCACCTCGGCCTTCTTCACCAGCGGCGAATATGAAGCCGCGCTCGACGCACTCGACCGCGGCGCCGCCGAACCGCGCGCGCTGGTCACCTCCACGGTAAGCCTGACCGACACGCCCGCCACCTTCGAGGCGCTCAAGCATCGCACCCATCAGTGCAAAGTGCTGATCGCGCCGGGGGATTGAGCTCGTTTTCCTCGCCCCTTCAGGGGAGAGGATAGCGCAGCTCGCCTGCGAAGCTGGCTAGTGGAGCTTGGAGAGGGCTGCCGTCGTGCGAACTCCGGGTCACCAGTGCAGGTTGCCGATTGCTGCGTAAGGAAAATGGTAAACGGCCCACCCGAGGATCGCAGCAGCAATACAGAAATGGACACCCAGCACGCTCCAAAAGAGAACCGGCTGATATTCCCTAACAATTGCTGATCCGGGCTTGCGCTCCCGGTTGTAGAAAACGCGTCCCGTTTTCAAAGAGGAGAGACAGAGCGCAAGCATAAACATGCCCATCATCCCGAACATGATCGAGGCCCAGAACATACTTACTTCCCCCTGCCCGGCCATATGTCACCCCGCCGGCTTGGGCGCTACTGCCGGCGGCGGCGCGCCGAAACCCGCATTAGCGTCATTGATGATCTGCCGGCGCTTGATCTTCCACTCGCCGCCCACCTTCACGAACTCGTCGATCTCGCGGCCCTGCTCGTGCACCTCGGGCGCCTTCGCCGGATCGGGGACCTGGACGCCGGTATAGATGAACTCGCCATGCGCGGTGTTACCGGTGACGGTGATGCGCGGATTATTGACCAGCACGTTCATGCGAACGCGCGGCTTGCTCGGGTCGGCGGGTCGGAGGCCGGCATACATGGCCTTGATCGCCTCGCGGCCCTTGATCTCCCGGGTGCCGAGCACGAGCACGCCGTCCTCGGTGTATTCGTTGCCGAAGTCCGGCCCCTTCGTGCCGCCGAGCTGGCTGTAATATTCGATGACGAGGTCCTCGATCTGGAGCCGGTCGAGCATCGTTTCCTTGGTCGTCTTGGCCTGCGCTCCGCTTGCGATCAGCGCAGTCGCACCCAGTGCCAGCGCGGCGCGAATTCCCTTCGTCGGCATCCCTGTCTCCCTGTGCTCGATTTTGTCGGCAAACTACCCGCAGCTTACGGTCTCGCACAGCGAAATCCGTCAACTTAAGCCTTCGCATATGTGAGCCTTTCGGATAGGGCGGCGCCATGCTGAATCACCCTCACTCGAGCGCCGGCCAATGACCGCGCGCGGCCTCAACGTCGAGAAGCTGGCGCGCCCAGAAGGGCCCACGGTCCGCGATGCCGTCATGACCCTGCTGCGCGATCTCGGCATGACCACCTTGTTCGGCAACCCGGGCTCGACCGAGCTGCCGCTGTTCCGCGACATGCCACAGGATTTCCAGTATATCCTGGGCCTGCAGGAGAGCGTGGTCGTCGGCATGGCGGATGGTTTCGCGCAGATGAGCGGCAACGCTGCCTTCGTGAACCTGCACTCATCAGCGGGCACGGGTCACGCGCTCGGCAATATCTTCACGGCCTATCGCAACCAGACGCCGCTGGTGATCACCGCCGGGCAGCAGGCGCGCAGCATCTTCCCGTACGATCCGTTCCTCTATGCCGAGCGGGCCACGGAATTCCCCCAACCCTTCGTCAAATGGACGTGCGAGCCGGCCCGCGCCGAAGACGTGCCCCTCGCCATCCTTCGCGCCTATCACATGGCGATGCAGGCGCCGCGCGGTCCCGTATTCGTGTCCGTGCCGATCGACGACTGGGATCGTCCCTGCGCGCCGATCGCGCCCTCGCGGGTCGGCAGCGCGACGATGGCTGATCCGGCCCTGATCGCCGCCGCTGCCGAAACGCTCGACAAGGCACGCTCGCCAGTGATCGTCGCGGGTGCAGGCGTGGGGCGCGAGAATGCGCGCGCCGCGCTCCAGCAACTCGCCGAGACACATAAGGCGCCCGTCTGGGTTGCCCCCATGGCCGCGCGCGCGGTCTTCCCCGAGGATCATGCCCTGTTTGCTGGCTTCCTGCCCGCCTCGCGCGAGGCCGTCGTCGATGCGCTGAAGGGCCATGACGCCGTGCTGGTGCTCGGCGCGCCGGTCTTCACTTATCATGTCGAGGGTTTCGGTCCTTACCTTCCCGAGGGCGCGAGCCTCTTCCAGATCGTCGACGATCCCCATGCCGCGGCTCGCACGCCGGTCGGCCAGGCGATCGTGGGCAATGTCGCCGAGGCGATCGCTGCGCTCAATGCCGCAGCAAAGCCTGTGACGAGGACCGCACCGCCCATCACCGCCCCGTCCTACAATGACGCCGTAAGCGGCACCGGGATCACCGAGGTCCGCCTCATGCAGCGCCTCACCGAGCTGCGTCCGAAGGGACTCATCGTCAGCGAAGAGGCACCGTCGACGCGCGGGCCGCTGCACGATCACTTCCCGATCCGCTTGGACGATGAGTTCATGGCCACGGCCAGCGGCGGCCTCGGCTTCGCCCTCCCCGCCGCCGTGGGCGCGGCTCTGGCCCAGCCCAGCAAGACAGTCTTCTGCCTGCTCGGCGACGGCTCGGCCATGTACTCGATCCAGGGCATCTGGACGGCGGCCGAAATGAAGCTCGATGTTCGCTTCCTCATCGTCAACAATGGCGGATACGCGGCGCTCGAGCAGTTCGGCGCGCTGTTCGACATGGAAGTGGTCGGAAGCAAGCTGCCCGGCCTCGACTTCGTGAAGCTCGCCGAGGGCATGGGGGTACCAGGCGCGCGCATCAGCCATGTCGACCAGCTCGACGACGCGATCCGTGATCTGTTCGCCGGCGCGGGGCCCAAGCTGCTCGAGGTAGTCGTCGAGCGCCCGAGCGCGCATTAACAAAAAAGAGAATAACTCTTCACATTGTCGCAAGATCGCAGCAAACGGGCTGCACACTGGCTGCAACAAGAGACCTGATCCCATGTCGAAAGTTTTCATCACCTGCGCGATCACCGGCGCCTCGCCGATGCCCAAGCACCCCAACTTCCCCTTCCGCCCCGACCATGTCGCGCAGGAAGCGCTGGACGCTGCCGATGCGGGCGCATCGATCATCCACGTCCATGTCCGCAACCGCGAGGACGGCACGCCGAGCCAGGAACTGGACGACTATCGTGAGGTCGTGAATCTCATCCGGCAGAAGAACAATGAGGTCATCCTCAACGTCACCACGGGTCCGGGTTGCATGTGGTTCCCCAAGAGCGCGGAAGAGCCCGGCATTCCTGACATGGAAAAGACGCTGATGTTCACCGCCGAGCGGCGCATCGAGCATATTCTCGATCTCAAGCCCGACATGTGCACGCTCGACATCTGCACGATGAACCTGTGGGGCGGCATCGCGATGAACCTGGAGATGGTCGTCGGCAAGATCGGTACCATGTGCCAGGACGCGGGTGTCCTCACCGAGATCGAGTGTTTCGAAGCCGGCGACTTCGTCTTCGCCGACGATCTCATGGCCAAGGGGCTCATCCCCAGGAATGCGCCGTTCACCTTCGTGCTCGGCACGCATTACGGGCTGCCCGCGACGAGCGAAGCGATGATGTACTCCAAGAATCAGATCCCTCGCGGCGCCCACTTCACCGGCTTCGGCGTCTCGCGCCACAGCTTCCCGATGGCGGCGCAGTCCGTGCTGCTCGGCGGCAATATGCGGGTCGGTTTCGAGGACACGATCTATCTCAAGAAGGGCCTGCTCGCGAACAACAACGCCGAACTGGTCGACTGGGGCGTCCAGATCGTCGAGAAGCTGGGCAAGGAAGTCGCCACGCCTGCCGAAACGCGCGAGATGCTCGGCCTGGCGCACTGAACCGAACACAGGGGGACTGAAGCGTGCAGAAGGCGGACGGCCAGAAACCGGATGGCGCCTCGGTCAAGTCGGCGACACGCACGCTCGACATCCTGGAGTTCGTGATCGGCCATGGCCGGCCGGTGAGCGCCGCCGAGATCGCGGCGACGCTCGCCATCCCCATCAGCAGCCTCTCCTATCTGCTCGGTACGCTGGTCGAACGCGGCTATCTCGCCCGAAACGGCAGGCTGCACAGTCCGGGACCGGCCCTGGCGCGACTGCAGACGGCGGAGCCCGCCGCCATGCTCTCCGAGCGTGTCGTGGCCCGGTTGCGCTCCATCTCGGCGCAACTCAACGAGACCGCCGCCTTCTTCGTCCGCCATGGCTATGAAATGGAAGCCATCGCCAGCGAGGTTTCCGCGCAGCCGCTGCGCTACAATGTCGAGGTCGGCCGCCTGCTGCCGTTGCACGCCTTTTCCGCCGGCAAGGCGATCCTCGCGACCTTCACCGAGGATGAGCTCGACGACTATTTCGCGAATACCGATCTCGCAGGGTATACCCCTTCGACGGTCGTCGACGAGGACAAGCTGCGCGAAGAGTTGCTGAGGATCGGCCGGCGCGGGCTGGCGCGCACTGGCGAGGAATATACGCCCGGCATCATCGGCCTCGGCCGCTCGGTGATCGGCGCCGACGGGTCGCTCATCGGCGCGATCAGCGTCGCCATTCCCATCGCACGCGCCACGCCGTTGCTGGAGGACCGCGCGGCGATGCTCATCATCCGCGCGTCCGACATATTGGGCGCAGGCTGAGCCAATGGCCGAGATCGTCAACCTGCGCCTTGCCCGGAAGGCTCGCGACCGCAAGAAGGTCGAGCAGCAGGCAGCCGAGAACCGCGCCAAGTTCGGCCGCACCAAGGCGGAGAAAGACAAGGCGAAGGCGGAATATCTGCGCGCTGAAAAGGCGATCGATGGGGCGCGGCTGGACAAGGACGAAGGCTGAGTCTCAGCGGCCGCCCGCTTCGTCCTTCAGTCGTTCGCCCAGCGTCTTTTCGCGGCTGTCCGCATAGACGCGGCAAGCAGTGGCATCGACGAAAGGATTAGGCACGCGGACGTGCGCCAGCCTGGCCGCGCGGTCCCGGGTCTGCGGCTGCTCGGGGTGCGAGGTGAGAAGGATATCGCAGGGCAAAGCGCGCATCCGCCGGAAGCTTCGGCGGAAGGTGTCGACGATGGCGCGATGCGCGGGGTCGGAGAAGCGATAGTCGTCTGCGCTCACCGCGTTCAGACTGGCCGCGAAAACGATATTGCGGCAGCTCCGTCCTTCGCAGCTCCGCCACGCCCAGCTTGTCGACCCGGCGGTGTGGCCCGGCGTCGCAATTGCGGTCACGACGGTGTCGCCAAGCTGGATCCGCTCGCCGTCTCGCACGGCGCGCAGCCGCGCAATGCCCGGCTGAGGCGGTAAGATCGCCGCCTGGGGATCATTGGGATCGGGCCGCCCGCTGCGCAGTGCTTCCACTGCCGCGGCGCCCGCCAGCACCGTCGCGCCCGAGTCTCGCGCAAGCGCGGCAATCCCGCCGGCATGGTCATAATGCGGCTCCGTGCTGAGAATATATTTGATGTCTCGCAGCGCGAAGCCCAGTTTGCGGATATTCGCCTCCAGCGCCGGCACCGCCTGAGGCACGGCGCCGTCGATCAGGATCAACCCCTTGCTGGTGCGGATGAGGCCGACGCTGAGGCCGTCGAAGCCCACCAAATAGCTCTGGCCAAAGACGCGGAACGACGGCTGCGGCTCCAGCCAGCGCCTCGCATAATCCGGCGCGATCGGCCGCAGCAGCGGGTCGTCAGGCTGCCCCACACCGGCCGCCATTGCCCCGAAGCCCGCTGCCAGGCTCATGATGCCCGCCCCGATCCACCGCTTCATCATGTCGTCGTTCTCCCGATCCGTCTTGGTTCGGCAGGAAAGTGTCGAAAGGCCGAGTCCGCCACAAAGCATCTTTTCTCGACAAAGCCATGAGATAATTTCATGTCTTGAGCATGGATCGCGCCCAACTCCCCCTGAATGCCCTGCGTGCCTTCGAGACGGCCGCACGCCACCTCAACTTCACACGCGCCGCCCTCGAGCTCTGCGTCGGCCAGGGCGCGGTCAGCCATCAGGTCGCGCAGCTCGAGCGGCGCCTCGGCACGCCCTTGTTCCGTCGGCTCCCGCGCGGCCTCGCGCTGACCGACGAAGGCCATGCCCTCGTGCCCGTGGTCACGGACGCCTTCGATCGCATGGGCGCGATGCTCGACCGCTTTGCCGACGGCCGCATGCGCGAGGTCCTTACGGTCGGCACGGTGGGAACCTTCGCCAGCGGCTGGCTTCTCGCGCGCATCGGTGAGTTCATGCGGGCCTGCCCGCATATCGACCTGCGCCTCATGACCAACAACAATCGCGTGGATCTCGCCGGCGAAGGGCTCGACTTTGCGATCCGCTTCGGCGACGGGGCCTGGCACGGCACGCGGGCCGATCACCTCATGGATGCGCCGCTGACACCGCTCTGCACCCCGGAAGCCGCCGCGCGCATCGCCGGCGATCCCGGCCGGCTAGCCCAGGAGCCGCTACTGCGTTCCTATCGCGTCGACGAATGGCCGCGCTGGTTCGCCGCGATCGACCATCGCTGCCCGCCGCTGCATGGCACCGTGTTCGACAGCTCGGTGCCGATGGTCAAGGCCGCCATGGCCGGTCAGGGCATTGCACTTGCCCCCGCCCTGATGTTCGGGCCGGAGCTGCGCGCTGGCGATCTCGTCCGCCCGTTCCGGACGGACATCGCGACTGGCGGCTATTGGCTCACCCGCCTCAAGTCCCGCGACGAGAGCCCGGCCATGCGGGAATTCCGCGAATGGCTGGCCAGCCGGTGCGCAGAAGCCCACTGAGCGCGCAAAGAGAAAGGGCGGCGCCATCGCTGGCACCGCCCTTCCCTTTTTCCGTGATGAGAAGGATCAGTCCTTCTTGTTGCGCCAGCTGTCCGCATAGGAGTCGCGCGCGACTTCCGAATAGGGGACCGGCGACACGATAGCCGTGATCTCGGTCTGGACGTGCGGCTCGACGGTCGGCTTGCTGGTGCCGCCATTGGGCTCGCCCCAGAGCAGCTGCACCTTCGTGCCCGGCGCCGCAACGCTCGGATCGACGATGGCGAGCGTCAGCATCTTGCCTTCGTTCGACGAGTAGCCGACCCAGGTCGAAATGCCGACCTGCTTGCCGTCCACGAGGACCGCGTCATAGGGGTGCATCGAGTAGACCGCGCTGGGGAACTCGAAATACTTCGCGCGGCCTTCCTTCGAGAAGTACGAGCTGGTGACGCGCAGGAAGTCCTGGTCGTCGAGAGCCAGCGTGACCTTCTCGCGGTGCGGACCCTCGGCCTTCTTCTCGAGCGCTTCGCGGCCGATGAAGTCATGGTCGAACTTCAGCATGATGCCGTAGCCGATGTCCCACGGCGTCAGGCAATAGCCCTCGAGCGTGGCGGGGATGTGCGAACCGCCGATGGAGCACTTGGCGCCATAGCTGGTGTCGCTGGCCCACTTGCGGAAGTCGGCCGAACCTTCGCCGAACAGGTAGCCCGGGAACGGCGACGGAACCCAGCCCGACTCCAGCGTGTTGGACGAGTAAGCGCGGCCGCCGACGAGCTCCATGCCGAACTTCTTGCCCGACGCGACGAGAGCGCCATGGACCTTGGCATAGTCTTCCCAGGGGCCATAGAGTTCGTAGCCCGGCTGGCCGGCCATGCCGTGACGCAGGGCGCCGACGGTCGCACCGGCGATCGGGAACTCGGTCATCTGGAAGAATTTGAGGTCGGGGGCGTCATAACCGAGCGCGTCGCTCAGGATCGACATCGCGTTCGGGCCCTGCAGCTGGAAGCGATAGTGGCGGCGCTTGCCGTCCGTGCGGAGCGCGGTGCGCTCGTCGCGGGTAACCTTGACGTCCCACTTGCCCGTCGAGGCGTGGAACTCGGCCCACTCGATGGCTGGCGCGCGGCCGACGAGGTTGAACTTGTTCTCTTCGAGATAGAACAGGATGACGTCGCCGATGACATAGCCCTCGGGCGTGCAGGGCACCCACTGCTTGGCGCGGCCGGGCTTGTAGTTCTTGAAGCTGTTGATGCCGAGCGCTTCGAGCATCGCGAAAGCGCCGGGGCCTTCGACCATCAGCTCGACCATGTGATAGCTCTGGTTGAACAGCACGGCGGTCTTCGCCCATGCGCGCTGCTCGTTGCGCCAGTTGCTATATTCGGCCGGCACGCCCGGATAGACGTTCGGGCCTGCCTGCTGGTTGCGCAGGAAGTCGATCACATTCGACTGCGCGTCCAGCACGTCTTGAAGATTCGCCATCAATATTCTCCTTCGGACTCAAGTTTTACAGGTTCAAAATCTCTTATTTTTCGGCGGCTGGCCTAAGGCATATTCAGCCAGCGTACCAGCGCATCGGTCATGGCGTGGGGCCGCTCCACAGGGACCATATGACCGGCCTCGGCGATGATCTCGAGGCGCGCATTCGGAATGGCTGCCGCAATGCCTTCATGCTGCGCCGGCGGCGCCCAGCTGTCGTGCTCGCCCGTTGCGACCAGTGTCGGACATGCGATCGTTGGAAGCAGGCTCTCGACCTCGGGCCGGGCCAGCAACGCGCGGATCTGGCGCTCATAGGTATCGAGGCCCATGTCGGCGCACATCTGCGTGAGATCGTCCATCAGCCCGGGAATGAGCCGATTGGGCTCCCAGACCATCGGCGGCAGCCAGGCGTCGATGAGCGCGTCCATGCCCTGCTCGACACCGCGCTCGAGCAGCGCGAAGCGGCCCTCGGCCTCCTTTTCGGAACGCGGCAGGTGGACGCCGGTGCTGATCAGGGCAAATCGCTCGATCCGCTCGGGCGCGCGACGGAAGACTTCGAGCGCGACGCGGCCGCCCATCGAATGGCCGGCAAGCGCAAAACGCTCCGGCGCCGTCTGAAGAACCAGCTCGGCCATCGCGCCGAGCGTATCGGATTCGCCATAGCCTTCGATCGCATGGACGTCATGACCAAGGGCGCGCAATGCCACCGCCTGCGGTGCCCAGATCCGAGCATCGCAGATCAGGCCGGGCAACAGCAGCAATGGCGTTGCCGAATGATCCGAGTCGCGCATGAAAATTCGAAGCTTCGTATATGTGAAGTATATATTTAGCCGAAAACGTGCCCCGGCGCCAGTCAAAACCGGCCTTCAGGCTCAGAAATACGGCGAATCGCACAACTATCGCCGAAAGCCGCCGAACAATAGCGCCTCAGCTCGCCGCGATTACTTCACATATGTGAATATTCTACTCCACCAGCATCAAGGCGTCGAGCGCAACGCAGCCTTGCCCCTGCGGATAGACCACCACCGGGTTGAGATCGAGCTCCTGGATACGCGGCTCGCCGAGCAGCAATTGCCCGACTTTCCCGATCAGATCGGCGACCGCCCCCACATCGAGCGCGGGCGCGCCGCGGTAGCCCTTGAGCAGCGCGGACTGCTTCAGCGACAGCAGCTCGGCGATGATCGCCTCGCGCGTGAGGTCGGGCGTCAGCAGGCACACATCCTGCAAAATCTCCGCTGTCACACCGCCGAAGCCGGCGAGAATGACCGGACCCCATTGCGGATCGTTCTTCGCGCCGATGATGAGCTCGAGGCCGCGCGCGCCCATCGCCTCGATGAGCACGCCGTCGAGCATGATCGACGCGTTATAACGCGCGACATCGGCGAACATCTTGTCCCAGGCCGCCCGGATCGCCTCTTCACCCACGAGATTCAGTGCAACGCCACCGGCATCGCTCTTGTGGCTGAGCGCGCTCGCCTGCGCCTTCATGACGACCGGTCCGCCGATCGCCTCGGCGGCCACAATCGCCTCTTCGACGGTGGCGGCGAACTGCCCCTTGGGGAAGCTGATGCCGAGCGGACCAAGCAGGGCCTTGGCGCGATATTCGGGCACGACGCCCGCCTCGCCCGCCAGCGCCGGGATTTTCGACGGCGCGGCATTGGCGACGGCGAAGTCGCGTCCGCTGTAGGTCGTCAGCCGCTTCACCGCGCGGAAAGCGCGCTCGGTCGTCGGGAAATAGGGAATGCCGTGGCCGCGCAGCTTGTCGATCCACTCGGCGGGCATCTCAGCGCCCTCGTCGAGTCCGGCGAAGATGATCGGCTTGGTCGGCCGATACTCATCGACCGCCTTCAGGAACGGCGGAAGCTTTATGGCGACCGTGCCGGGATCGGTCTGGATGATGCCGGCATAGACGGTGCCCACGCGATCGTCGGTGAACAGCGCCGCCAGCGTGCGCGTATACATGTCGGGATCGACGAGCCCCTGCGCCGTCAGGTCGAGCGGATTGCTGACCGGCACGAAGTCCGGGAGCGCCCCGCGCAACGCCGGCGCATTGTCGTCGGTGAGTGGGGGCAAGTCGAGACCGAGTTCCTCGCCCAGATCCAGCATCAGCGCCTTGAAGCAGCCGGATTCGCCGAGCACGGCCGTACCGCCGCTCGGCAGCGACGGGCAGCGGAACGCGATCTCGGAGATGTCGCCCAGCTCTTCGAGCGTCTCGGCAACGATCACCCCTGCCCGCTCCACCTTGGCGCGCATGAGCTTGTAGTCACCGGCCATGGCGCCGGTGTGCGTCGCGGCGGATTCTCGCGCGGCGCTGCTCTTGCCAGGGTGCAGCAGGACGATGATCTTGCCTGCCGCCCTGGCCTTGGCGACCAGCGCGAGAAAGCGCGCTGGATCGCGGAACTGCTCGACGATCATGGCGATGATGCGCGTCTTGTCGTCGGCGATCATCCACTCGACGAAATCCTCGACGCCGTTGGCCGCCTCATTGCCGGTCGAGACGTGGAATGTGAGATCGACCTTGCGGGCCAGCAGCATGACCGCGAGCACGGCCGCCATGGCGCCGCTCTGCGAGACGATGCCGATCCCGCCCGGGCTTGGCACCGCGACATCGGTGTTGATGAAGGTGAGCGGAATGCGGTCGACATAATTGACCGAGCCGAGGCAATTCGGCCCTTCGATGACCATGCCGGCTTCGCGCGCGATGCGGCCGATTTCGAGCTGGTCCGCCATGCCCGCCTCGCCGCCCTCGGCAAAGCCCGCGGCGAAGATCATCGCGGCACCGGCCTTGCGCGCGGCAAGCTGGCGAACCGTATCGAGCACGGCGACCCGCGGGATGCAGAGAATGGCGCAGTCGATGCCCTCCGGCAGCGCCTCGACGCTGGGCACGGCCGGACGGCCGCTGATCGTCTCGCGCTTGGGATTGACGAGATGGATGTCGCCGGGGAAGCCATGCTTCACCAGATTGGCGAGGACCACGGCACCCAGCGCGCCCGGCGTCTCGGACGCGCCCACGATCGCGATCGACTTGGGCTTCAGCAGCCGGTTGATGTCACGCGCGGTCATCTCTCTATTCTCCCTGAAATGAAAAATCCGTCCGCCCGAGCATCTGCACCAGCTCGGGCGAACGGCGTGCCAAGGGCGGACCGAAGCCCGCCTCTCCCCGGCTTACTTCTCGGTCTTGGTCTTGTCGTAGTGACCCAGGCCCGGCTTGAAGGTCTTGTCGTCGAGGAACTGCTTCATCGCGACATGGCGGCCGTCTGACTTGTCGGCCCAGTTGAGACCTTCCTGCATGCGGATCAGATAATCTTCGGCATTGTCGTAGGTCATTTCCTTGACGCGCCGGACGCTGTCCTTGGCATATTTGATCGTCGCCCAGTTCTTCTGAACCAGCGTCTCGGCGACCTGCTTGACGCGCGCCTTGAGCTGGTCCGCCGGCAGCGATTCATTGACGAGGTTATACTGCGCCGCCTGAGGTCCGGTCAGGTTTTCGCCCATGATGGCGTGATACATGGCCACGCGCAGCGGCATGAGATCGACCGCGACCTTGGTCGCGCCGCCGCCCGGCAGGATGCCCCAGTTGATTTCCGAAAGGCCGAACTGCGCGTCGTCCGAGCAGAAGGCGAGATCGCAGGCGAAGAGCGGCCCATAGGCGCCGCCGAAGCACCAGCCGTTGACCATGGCGATCGTCGCCTTCTGGTACCAGCGCAGGCGCTCCCACCAGGTATAGGCCTCGCGCTGCGAACGGCGCACGGCGTGGAAGCCTTCGGCCTCGCTCTCGCGGAAATATTCCTTGAGATCCATGCCGGCCGACCAGGCCGAGCCTTCGCCGGTCAGCACCAGCACGCCGACATCGTCGCGGAATTCGAGCTCGTTGAGGACCTTCAGCATCTGCCGGTTGAGCTTGGGGCTCTGGCAGTTCCGCTTGTCCGGGCGATTGAAATAAACCCAGGCGATATTGTTCTCGATCTCATAGCGGACCGTATCTTCTTCGCGTTGCTCGGACATATGCCTTTTCCTCCGGCGTGAATCTGGTTATGTTATGCTACATAGCATTTAATGCCCGAGGCGCAAGCACGATGGCCGGAAAAGAAGAGACGGAGAAAGAGCATGGCGGCGGGCTCGCGAGTCCGCTGGATAGTTTGCTCGGCTATCGCCTCCGGCGCGCATCGATGGCGATGATGGTTGATGCCATGGGCGCGCTCACACCGCTCGGCTTGTCAGCAGGCGAGGCTTCATTCCTGATCGTGGTCGGCGCCAATCCCGGTTGCCGACAGAGCGATCTGGGGCGAACGCTTGAGATCAAGCGCGCCAACATGACGCCGCTTGTGGCACGGATGAAGGCGCGCGGCCTGGTGACGGACGCCCCGATCGACGGCCGTTCGCGCAGTCTCACGCTGACCG
This sequence comes from Sphingobium sp., assembly GCA_017745115.1. The sequence continues at coordinate 161,613 of JAGIAA010000001.1, forward strand.
CCTCCGGCATCGCCCTTCGCGACAAGGCCCTCGCCCGCATCGACGCGGCGCACAGAAAGGTGCGCCAGACACTGACGATCGACGAGTCCGCGCTGCTGGCGGCGCTGCGTTCGATTTCCGGGTAAGCTCTTCGTCGTCACACGAAATGCCTTGAGCCGATACGCGAAGCGAAGGTCGCCTTGGGGCTTGGCGGCTCCGTACAAAGCTGGTAGCGGGCCGGACAACGCGCACCCATAGCTCAGCTGGATAGAGCGCTGCCCTCCGAAGGCAGAGGCCAGGGGTTCGAATCCCTTTGGGTGCGCCATCATCTCCCATCAATTCGACAATCGCGGCTCCGACGGGAACGGCTGGCGCAGGATTCGGTTATCCGGAAGATATCTGCCGGAGATAGCCCATGACCCAATATATCGAACATGATCTCGGTGGACCCGAAGTCCACGCCGTTTCAGCATCCAGCCAGGACCGCGCCGCCGAAAGCGGAGTGACGGCCGCAGCGCCCGCCAAAGCCGCCGCGCTCAAGAAGCTCGGCCACGCCATGGCGGATCCCATCGCCCATGCTCTCAAGGCGCAGGAGCCGGCGACATTGGCGAAGATGGCGGCGGCCGTGATCGCGCCTCGGCTTTTGAAGTCGGCGCTCAGAATGGCCGTGCGCCACCCCTTCCTATCGGTCGCGGGGATTGCGGGTCTGTCGGCCTGGGCCCTGCAGAAGCAGCCGACCGCCCAGTCCTAGTCTGCACCCTCGAGAAACTGGATGATCTCGATTTCATGGCCTTCCGGATCGGCGACGAAGGCCACGCGGGTCGGCCCCACATCCAGCGGCCCCAGCTTGAGTGTCGCGCCCTCCCCCAGCGCCTTGTCGATCGATGCCTGCAGGTCGGTACAGACGAAGCCGGTGGGGCCATGCGCGCTTGCATCGGCACTGCGGCGGCCATCCCTGTATGCGAGCAGGAGGAGCAGGAATTCGTTGCCGTCCTGTGCGAGCATAACCTCGTCGAAGTCGGGCGTGTTGAAGGCGTTGGTCTGCCTGAAGGCGAAGGCTCGCTCGTAGAACAACTGCATGCGCGGAAGATTGTCGACGATGAGCTTCATGAAGGCGAGCTTGGCGTGGGCCATGCCTAGAGATCCTGTCTGGTTTTAAGCTCTTCGCCGATCGGCTTCTCGGTGACCGGATGAGTATAGTGGAACGGCTGGAACGTTGCCTTGGGCCATTGCGGCGGCACCGGGCGCAACTCGTCCGGCCCGTTCGGCACCTCGGGATAGGTGCCGGTCCACGGCGTGATCATGATCGGATGATCGGGAGAGACGGCCCAGCCGCCTTCATAGGGCGCCTGGAAAGCCAGCCGATAGTTGAACAACGCGATCTTCCACACGCCGCCCTCCAGCACATATTCGTTCTCATGCACGCCCGCTTCCCAGAAAGCCTGGGTGAAGCTCGGCGGAAAGTCCGCCGCATAGGCCTCATGCGCGCCGATCTGCAGGAAGGCGCGGAAGCGGCCCCAGGCCCGGCTCCGGTCCGGTGCGACATGGACGATATCCTGCGCGATCACATGCTCGGCGAGCATGCCGTCGCGAGGGCCGTAGACACCTTCCGTCCAGCTGTAGAGGCGCTTCGCCCCTTCCTTGCCGCGCCAGATGCCATTGAGGAAACGCAGCTCACAATCTTCCGCAAAAAGATCGACGATCTCCTTGAAAAGCCATTTGTCCATGCAATAGCCGTAGGTGAAATGGAGCGTGCGGATCGCCTGCACGTCGCGCAGCAGCGTCACTTCCTGGCTGAGCGAACCGAGCTGGCGCTCAAGCTGGTCGATGCGGGGGTCGGACATTAATTGGGCTCCATCTCGGCCGCATATTCGGCTGCCTTCTTCCAATCGTCGATCGGGTCAGGCAGTTCCATGTAGCGCCCCGAGAGAATGTCATAGTCGCCCGCGGCCAGCACGGCGCAGCGCTCGGCCGTGCGATGAAGGTCGGCGTCGGCATCCTCCCGTCCGCGGCCTTCGTCGAGATAGGTCAGCATGTGCGGCATCCATTTGCGCGCATCGGGATCGGCATAGGTGTCCTCGGCGAGCTGGGTGATCACGAAGCCGGGCTCGACCGCAAAGACCTGCACATTGTGCGGCCGCGCTTCTTCCGCTGCCATCTCGACCAGCTTGTTGAGCGCCGCCTTCCCCACCGAATAGGCCGAGAGATAAGGCAGCGTCAGCCGCGTCGCGATGGCCGAAATGCAGATCACCCGTCCCCGCCTCTCCGCGATCATGTCCGGCATCAGGTTGCGCATCAGCAGATAGGGCGCGCGGATGTGGATGCTCTCCGCCTTCCACCATTTCTCGATGTCGGTGTCCCACACCGGCCCGAACGGCCAGGGCACACCGGCATTGCTGACGAGAATGGACGGTGCGCCATGCGCCGCGCGGGCGGTATCGCAAGCCGCCTTTACCTGATCGGGATCGGAGACGTCGGCCGCGGCCACCGCCGCCTTGCCGCCGGCTGCGCGGATTTCCTCGGCCACGGCCTCGAGCTCGCCGACGCTGCGCGAGACCAGCGTGACCGCCGCGCCGTCGGCCGCCAGCCGCAGCGCGATCGAGCGCCCGAAGCCCCGCCCCGATCCTGTCACCAGCGCCGATTGTCCGGCCAGACGTCCCGTCATGCTTCTCTCCCTGCCTTTCGAGGAAGCCTAAGCGCTCGAGGCCGCTCGCCGCAACCCCGCTTGCGCGCTGCAAATGCCGCCTTATGCTCCCCGGCAAAAGAACGAGCGGGAGGGGAATGACGCGATGAGCGATCAGAAGTCGCTGGCCTATGAGATAAGGGTCGTCCTGCTGCTGGGCCTGGCCTACGGCTTCGCCTTCTACGACCGCATGACCATGACCTTCCTGACTCCATTCGTGGTCAAGGAATTCGATCTCAACAATGCACAGGTGGGCCTGCTCAATTCCGGCCTGTCGCTGACCTGGGCGCTCGGCGCCTGCCTGATCGGCTACTGGTCGGACAAGCTGGGCGTGCGCAAGCCGTTCCTGCTCGCCTTCCTGCTCATCTATTCGGCCTGTTCGATCCTGTCAGGCCTCGCGCCCAGCTTCCTGCCGTTGCTCGGCTCGCGCGTCCTGATGGGCGCGGTCGAAGGGCCGTTCCTGCCGATCTGCCTTGCCTTCATCGCGGCCGCATCGCCAGACCAGCGACGAGGTCTGAACAGCGGCATCGTGCAGAATGTCTTCGGCGCCCTGCTCGGAAACGCGCTGGCGCCGATCGTCGTGGTCTGGATCGCTGTCCACTGGGGCGGCTGGCGGAACAGCTTCTTTCTGGCGGGCCTGCCGGGTCTCATCCTGTTCTTCCTCGTCTGGAAGTTCGTGGAAGAGCCTCCGCGCACCGGATCGGCTGCGGCGACCGACGGGCCCAAGAAGGGGTTCGGTCAGGCCATCGTCTCTGCAGCCTCGGAAATCGGCGGCATGCTGAAATGTCGCAACGTCGCGCTCTGCGCCGCGATGAGCCCGATGCTGATCGGGACGCTCATCCTGACCTCGGCCTTCTTCCCGCTCTATCTCACCAAGGTCCGCGGCTATTCCGACGAGACCATGTCGCACATCATGTTCTTCACCGGCCTGTGCCCTGCCATCGGCGCGGTCATCCTGGGCATCGTCTCTGACCGGATCGGACGCAAGCTGCCCATGATTATCGGAGCGACGATGACCGCCTTCTCGCCTCTCGCCGCCGTCTATTATCAGGGCTCGGTCGAAATGCTGATCGTGCTCATGTTCATCAGCACGCTCGGCGTAGGCATGTTCCCGCTCTATATGGGCGTCGTGCCGGGCGAGACGCTGAGGGGCAGCAATGTCGCTGCCGCCATGGGCGTCGTCGTCATGATCGGGGAGCTCGCAGGCGGCGTGGTCGCGCCGGTCGTGACAGGCTGGCTCGCGGATCTCAGCACGCTCGACACGCCGTTGCTTGTCGCCGCCGGCATGTCGTTCGTCGGCGGCTTCATCTGCCTGTTCCTGAAGGAAACCAACCCCGCCGTGCTGGCGCGGCGTGCGGCGGCGGCACCCGCCGCCGCCTGAACCGGCTTATTTGCGCTTCACATCGTCGGGGATGCTGACGTCCATCGTCGGCCGCCCGAAGGGATCAGCGCCATCGCGGTTATTCTCTTCGCAGATATATTCCCGCATCTCCCACTTGGTCTGACGGACATAGGTCAGCTTGGTCGTGTAGGGCTCGGCGTAGATCTTCGGATCGGTGATCGTGGTGGTCATCACGAGATGGCCCGGCGTCACTTCCTCGAACCGCTCCTGGATATGCGTCGTCTCGGTCGGGTGCAGCCCTTCCGAGATGCTGATGACCGGATTGAGGCCGATCGTGTCCACCACGAACACCTTGCCTTCCCAATGGCCGACCGAGGAGCCGTTGAACGTCACGTCGGGATCCTCGGGCAGCTTGCGGCCGTCCGTATAGATCCGGCGCACCTGGCTGTCGGTCTCGGTGATGATCGTCACGCGCTCGGGCGAATAGAGGAACTCGATCGGATAGGGCATGCGCATGATCGCCGGCACGCCCGGCGGGCGGCAATTGGCGTTCTGCGTCTGGAGGTTCTCGCCCTTCGCCTTGGCCGCATTGAAGTCGGCCATGATCTTCGCATATTCCGGCGTCAGCTTGGGGCCGGCCGGCGGACCGCTGCCACCGCGCCCGGCGAACAGGCTGCCCCAGTCGGGTGCCCAGACGCCGCCAGCCCAGTCGGGCAGCTTATCGAGCGCTGCAAAGCCCTTGGCCGACAGCGCGGTCGGCGCCGCCATGAGCACGCACGCCGACGCCGCGCAGAGCGCTGCGAGACGGATGCGGATCTTCGCTTTGGTCACAGGATTTCCTCTCCAGTTCTTGTCGCTCGCCGGTGCCTCGCGCCGCCGCAGAGCTCTGTTCTCGTCAAAAGATACCGTTATCGTGCGGCAATGTCTCCGGGATGATCTGCAGCACTTCCCAATGCTCCTGCACCTTGCCGTCCGGCTGGTGGCGGAAGATGTCCACGATATTCATGCCGGGATCGCCCGGGTGGCGAATGGTGTGGATGTGGAAGATCGTGAAGTCGCCGTCGGCGAGCTTCCGCTTGATCCGGATATCCACATCCGGGAAGCCTTCGCGCCGATCATCGAGAAACGCGCGCAGGCCTTCGCGGCCGCCCGATGCCGCCGTGGAGTGCTGAACGTAATCCTCGGCGATGAACCGATCCACATGGGTCGAATCGAAGATCATCAGCATCTCGTGATACATGGCCGTCGCCATGTCGAGATTGCGCGTTTCGGTCTCTGTATAAGCCATGGACAGGTCTATTTCTTGTCGTCTGGCGTGCCCAGGCTCATGCTCGGCCGGCCAAAGGGATCGGCGGCGTCGCGGTTGTTCTGCTCGCAGATATATTCCTTGATCGTCCAGCCCGGCCGCGCGGAAAAGGCGAGTGTCGTCTTGTGGGGCGCGGTGAAGATCGTCGGATCGGTGATGGTCATCTCGTCGAGCAGGACGCCCGGCGCCGATTGATGGATGCGCTCGACGATCTTGGTCTGCTCGGTCGGGTGAATGGCCGTCATGAGCGTCGTCGCGGGGTCGAGACCGACGGTTTCGACAACCAGCGTGTCGCCCTCCCAATGGCCAATGCTGTTGCCGTTGAACTGCGGATCCGGATCCTCAGGCAGCTTGCGGCCATCGGTGTAGATGCGCCGCACCTGCATATAGGCCTCGGTCAGCACGGTGACGCGGCCTGGCGTGAACAGGAACTCGATCGGATAGGGCATCTGCATCATGCGCGGCATGCCGGGCGGGACGCAGTTGGCGTCCTCGGTCTGGAGGTTCTCGCCGTCCTTGCGCTTGGCATTGAAGTCGGCAACCGTCTTGGCGGTCGCCGCCGTATAAGGAGGCGGCGTCGGCGGACCGGGTGGACGCGCGCGGGCGGCAGCGCCAAAGTCGGGATACCAAACGCCGGACCAATCCGGCAGCTTGGAGAGGCTTGCAAAATCCTGGGGAGCCGCCATCGATTGGCCGGTAGCAACCGCCAGCCCCACCGCCGCGCCGACCGCCGCAAGACGCATCCATTTCCCTGCCCGCATCTCAACCCCTCCACATCGAATCCGGTCACCGCAATTTGCTGGGCCGGTTCGTTCAAGCCGAAACATTCAGCGCTCGCTCATACTGAATTTGCTCAACTCTTAGTCAAGCTCAATGTCCCAGAGCGCGGCGCAACTTTTTGAACGCAGTTACAGTAACGTTTCCCCGTTGATTTTGTCCACCAAAAGGTGAATAGAGATTGCTGGAAATGGTCACGCATTGCGCTAATTGGCGTGTCCCGAGAAACTAAGGAGTGGATGATGTCCCGAATCGCGTATCGCCGAGTGACACTGGCAGCCGCTGCCGGCGCCCTCGCCGCGCTGTTCACCATGAGCTCGAGCGCGCATCACTCGACCGCTATGTTCGAGTGGGGCAAGGCCGTCGAAATGAAGAGCGCGACGGTTGAGCGCTGGGATTGGACCAATCCGCACACGTTTCTCTATGTGACAGCCAATGGCGACCATTGGGCTTTCGAAGGCATGAGCCCGAATCACCTCGGCCGCATTGGCTGGTCGAAGCGGACGCTCAAGGCGGGCGACAAGATCAACCTTACTTATTATCCGCTCAAGGATGGCCGCAAGGGTGGCTTCAACGTCACCGTGACCTTCGCCGACGGCAAGATCATGAAGCAGCTGGACAGCCCCAGCACCAATCCGGCGAACGATCGCTAAAAACGAATTCGGCTGGTGGGCGGCCTGACAACCGTCAGACGCCCACGGCCTCGCCATGCTCTGCGGCCATGGCACGCGCATTGGCTTCGAGACGTTCGAGCAGCGAAACATATTCTGCGCGCTGCTTGGCGCTGAAGTCGGCGGTCAGCGCTTCGTCGCGCCGGATCGCGATCTGGCACATCATCTTGTAAACCTCGGCGCCCTGTGGCGTCGTACTCACCATGATGTCGCGTTTGCGCGCGACGCGCTGCCGCTCGATGAGCCCGCTCGCCTCGAAGAAGGCGACCGTGCGGCCGACCTGGCTTTTGTCGCGGCCCATGATCTCGATGAGACGGGCGAGGGGTAAGGGCTCATATTCGCCGATCTGCGAAAGGATCATCCACTGAAAGTTGGAGAGCCCTTGCTCGCGCTGATAGGCAAGCATGGCGCTGCGCCGCAGGTAGGAGGCGAGCGCCGTGAGTTGCGACCCGATCAGCTGGGACATGCCGGCTCGGTCCTGCACATCGCCGAAGGACGGGATCGGCGGTGGCGGCGGCCCCTGCCCCGCTGCGGCCGCCTCGGCCGACAGCTGCCGCTCATAGGCATAGATCTGCGCGGCGCGCACGGTGAGCGACTGGGTCATCGACGAGAATCGGTTGCGCTCCTCCAGTGAGAAGCCAACCGTCAACGCCGCATCGCGCTTCAGGCTTATCGAGGCAATCGTCTGGAAAATCTTCTCGCCAGGTGCGCGAAGAACGAGCTTGGCACGCAGGCTGGCGCGCTCGATCAGGCCCATCGTTTCCAGCGCCTTCACCGCGCGGCTGATCTGCGCTTTCTCATGCCCGGTGAACGCGACCAGCGCGTTGGACGACAGCCCGCCCATCCGCCCGATCATGGTGATAAGCTGACGATTGAGCGAATTCAGATCGATGCTGCGGCCGTAATCATGGCCGCCACTTTCCCGCATCAGCCTCAGGAGCGTGATCAATCGCGCACTTACAAGACGCAGGTGCATGGGCTCATCGCCCACCACCGGCTTTGCCTGCTTCTGTTCCTTCAGCTCGACCTCCCCAATCTCGCTGTTAAGGCATTTTTGCCGCGCCCTTCTAGAAGGGCGCCATCGTGAAACCGATCCACCGGCCACAAACAATGATGGTCACCCAAAGCAGAGCCGAGATCAAGCCCGCGAACCGCACGGCGGCCGGCACGCGAGGATTCTCGTCCCACTGTGCGACGCTGCGCCAGGTCCAGACGTGGAAAATCGCCATGTTCAGCCCCGCGCAGATCATCAGCAAAATCTTCGCACGGAAATAGAAGTTGCCATAATAAGTGACGGCATTGGAAATAAAGAGCAGCCCGCCGGTGGCTGCCGCGAAGAGAAAAGCGACCCAGGTCACCGGCACGACCGCCTTGCTGAGCCGCGCAATCGGATAGTCGCGGGCAGCGAGCCCCATCAGCCGCAGGTCGACCAGCAGGATCGACCCGAAGACGATGGTGATCGCCAGCACATGCGCCAGCTCGATCCACGGGAACAATACCGGATCCTCGGCGATGCGCACGGCAAGTGGGGATTCCACGATGCTCTGCATGATTGTATCGATGGTCACGACTGCGGAAATCCCTTCAAATCAGCCGGCGTAAGCAATCCAGCGGCCAAGGCCCATGATCACGGCCCACAGCAGGAAAATGAGGACAGCCCCCAGCTTGAGGCCGATGGAGGCGGATTGTCCGGCGGGAATATAGGCGAAACGCCGGCCGATGCCGTAGCTCAGTAGCGCGGTTGCGACCACCAGCGGCATCTTGATCTGAAACAGGCTGTTCAGCAGTTCGCGCTCCGGCTCGGCCAGCGTCAGCACGGCGCCCGAAAGGAGCAGCACGATGAGAGAGGCGAGTGTCCAGGGCGAGAAACGCTGCTGCCAGCGTGAAAGCGTCCAGTGCGTTCCGGCAATGCCCAGGGCACGGAGCGCCACGAGCAGCGATCCCGAGAAGACGATGGCCACAGCAAGGATGTGGATGCACTGAAAGGTCGGGACGACCCAGAGCTGATCCCGAACCGTTTCATGGATCGGCATCCCATTGATGCTCTTGGTCAGCGGTTCAAGCCACTCGTTCAATCATGCCTCCCCTGCGCGAGAGAGCCTTTGACCCCCTGCCTGTACCCAGACTAGCAACTCAGTTGATCTTGTCTACCTGATATGCGGCTCGATAACCGTAATGAAACGGTACGCGACGCGTTACGGGTGTCCCACAGTCATGTGCGGGTCGGAATGCCGATCGGATTGATGCCGCGATCACCCTTTCGCCAGGCCTTGGTTGCGCGTCTTGCATGGGGCGCTGGCCCCGATGCCCGATTTTGCTTTTTCTGGTCGCCGAACTGGCGAGCGGTCAATCGGTTTCCATTTGACGGGCCGATGACAATGGCGGCCCCTTTCGCGAGAAAGGGGCCGCAGGCGCAAGCCGAGAGTTCGCAGTTCAGCTTGCGATAGAAACGCTTTGTTTCACGGATGCGCAGCCGCCGGTGCGCTTCTGTCGAGCGCGAAGGGCGTCAATATCGGTTCGGCGCGCATGATCAGGGGCAGGATCGCCAGCAACACAACGCCGAGCAGGAAATGCCTGGCCATGGTCCAGTTCCTCATCCGAAACCCTCCTTGCGGCTATTGCACTCCACCTTCCACGGCGCGGCCCATTGGATGGCGTGAAGCGTCCGGAACGGCGCGAACAGGTCATGGCCGGCTTGTCGGGCCGGTCGCAGCATCGCCTTGGCAGACCAGATCATCGAAAACTCGGGAAAGAGACCGGACATGAGCAAATTCTCCTTGTGAGCGGCGTTGCTCGATGCCGCTCAAATGCTCCGAAAGGATCGAAATGACCAACAAAGGCTCGACATATCAAACAAGCTGAGCTTATGATTCGCCATGACCATGCCGCTCCCGCCCCTCGCCGCCGTTCGCGCCTTCGAAGCCGCCGCGCGCCTGCTCAATTTCACCGAGGCCGCGCGCGAGCTGGGCATGACCCAGGCGGCAGTGAGCTATCAGATCAAGCTCCTCGAAGAGCGGCTCGGCACGACCCTGTTCGACCGTGTCGGACGGCGCATCGAACTCTCGCCACAGGGACAGGCGCTGGCGCCCGTGATCATTCGCGCGTTCGATGAGATGCGGAGCGGCTTCGCTTCGCTCTCGATGGACAATGCCGCGGTCCTGACCATCAGCTGCAGCAACAGCTTCGCCCATCTCTGGCTGGCGCCGCGCATCGGCCACTTCCAGATGCGGCAGCCCAATCTTGCCGTGCGCATCCACGCGTCCAACACGCTGGTCGATCTGGCGCGCGAGCGTGTGGACGTCGCCGTGCGCGGCAGCGCGGCCGCCAGTTGGCCCGGCCTCGACGCGGAATTTCTCGCGCCGACCCGCATCGCGCCGATGTGCAGCCCCGATTTCATCGAACGCTGCGGCCCGTTCGAAAAGGCAGAGGGCCTGCTCAAGGCCGTGCGCCTCTCGCCCGAGGACTATTGGTGGAACGAGTGGTTCGAGGCCATGGGCGTCGACGAGATGTCGGTCGCCGGCCCTCCCCCGCTCGTGCTGGACTCCCAGCAGATGGAGGGCCGCGCGGCCATGGCCGGGCAAGGTATCGCCATTTTGAGCCCGTTCTTCTGGCGGGCCGAAATCGAGGCCGGGCAGCTGGTCGAGCCGATCACGTCCTATGTCATCGAGACGCGGCGCTACCGGGTCGTCTATCCGCACGCCAATCGCAACCTGCCCAAGGTGAAGGCATTCCGGGACTGGATCCGGGAAGAGATGACGGCAGAGCGGACCAGCGACCCGGAGGGCCGCTTCATCCCGCTCGATTAGCTTCAAATCGGCCCAAGCAAAATTCGTCATTGCGAGCGACGAAGTCGCGCGGCAATCCAGGGCGGTCGTGCGAGACCCTGGATTGCTTCGCTGCGCTCGCAATGACGAAGGGTTTTGCTCGGATCAGGCCTCAGGCGCGCATTCGCGCGGCATGCCAGCGGACATGCTCGTCCATGAAGGACGAGATGAAATAATAGCTGTGATCATAGCCCGGCTGCATGCGGATCGTCGCCTTCATGCCCGCCGCCGTGCAGGCTTCGCGCAGCAGGTGCGTCTTGAGCTGCTCGTCGAGGAACTGGTCGGCGTCGCCTTGGTCGACGAGCAGATTGGGCAAGCGCGCACCCGCCGCGATGAGCGCGCAGGCGTCATATTGCGCCCACGCTTCGAAATCCGTGCCGAGATAACCGCCCAGCGCCTTGACGCCCCACGGGACACGGCGCGGCGCCACGATCGGCGAGAAGGCCGAGACCGACTTGAAGCGCTTGGGATTGCGCAGCGCGACAGTCAGCGCACCATGGCCGCCCATGCTGTGGCCGGTAATGCCCTGCGCCGTGAGATCGACGGGGAAATGCTCGCCGATGAACGCCGGCAATTCCGTCTCGATATAGCTGCGCATCCGATAGTTGCGCGCGAAGGGCTCGACGGTCGCATCGACATAGAAGCCGGCGCCGAGACCGAAATCATAGGCGCCGTCCGCGTCGTCCGGGACAGGCTGGCCGTCCATGGCAGGACCGCGCGGCGACGTATCCGGCGCCACGAAGATGATGCGCTCATCGGCACAGGCGCGGCGATATTCGCCCTTCTCCATGACATTGGCATGGGTGCAGGTGAGACCCGAAAGATACCAAAGCACCGGCAGCTTCTCGCCAGGGTCGTGATCGGGGACGAAGACGGCGAATGTCATCGCCGTCCCCGTTTCGCCCGAGCCATGCCGGTAGACGCCCTGGACGCCGCCAAAGGCTTTGTTCGTCGAGAGCGTCTCCAGCGTGGTCATGGATTATTCGCCTTCGGGCAGCTGGCAGAATGCGCAGATCTTGTTGCCGGTCGGATCGCGCAGATAGGCGCCATAGGCGTTGCCCGGCGCACCGGGGCGCTTGCCCGGAAGACCCTCGCAGCTACCGCCATTGGCGAGACCGGCAGCGTGGAACGCGTCGACCGCGCTCTTATCGGCGGCGGCGAAACCGATCGTGCCGCCATTGGCGTGCGTCGCTCCATTGCCGTCGGCCGGGTTGCCGACGCCGAAGGCCGCATGATCCTTCATGTAGAAGACGACGCCGGGACGGAATTCCTGGCCGGCCGGCCAGCCGAGTGCGCCAAGCGCGCCGTCGTAAAAAGCCTTGCTCTGTGCGGGGTCCTTGGCGCCGACCATGACATGTGTGAAAGCCATATGTTCCCTCCTTCGTAGGGTTGGGTTGTGGAGCAACAGCTCCGGGTAGCGATGCCAGTCCGGGCTGGCATGTCAGTTAAAGCGGGCGGTTGCCCGTCAATATACCACGACCGAGCGGATGCTCTTGCCGGCGTGCATGAGATCGAACGCCGTGTTGATGTCCTCGAGGCCCATCACATGCGTGATCATCGGATCGATCTCGATCTTGCCGGTCATGTACATGTCGACGATCTTGGGCACGTCCGTGCGGCCCTTGGCGCCGCCGAACGCCGTGCCGCGCCAGTTGCGGCCGGTGACCAGCTGGAACGGACGCGTCGCGATCTCCTTGCCCGCCTCGGCCACGCCGATGATGATCGAGGTGCCCCAACCGCGATGGCAGGCTTCCAGAGCAGTGCGCATCACTTCGGTGTTGCCGGTCGCGTCGAACGTATAGTCCGCGCCGCCGTCCGTCATCTGCACGATCGCGGCGACGACATCCTCGCGGCTCATGCCCTTGGAGTTGAGGAACTCGGTCATGCCGAACTTGCGGCCCCATTCCTCGCGGTCGGGATTGATATCGACGCCCACGATCTTGCCGGCGCCGGCCAGACGGGCGCCCTGGATCACGTTGAGGCCGATGCCGCCGAGGCCGAAGACCACGACATTGTCGCCGACCTGCACCTTGGCAGTGTTGATCACCGCGCCCACGCCGGTGGTGACGCCGCAGCCGATGTAGCAGCTGGTCTTGAACGGCGCGTCCTCGCGGATCTTGGCGACCGCGATCTCGGGCAGGACCGTGAAGTTCGAGAAGGTCGAGCAGCCCATATAATGGAAGATCGGCTGGCCCTTGTAGCTGAAGCGCGTCGTGCCGTCCGGCATCAGACCCTTGCCCTGCGTGGCGCGGATCGCGGTGCAGAGGTTGGTCTTGCCCGAAAGGCAGCTTTTGCACTGGCGGCATTCAGGCGTGTAGAGCGGAATGACGTGATCGCCGGGCTTCACGCTAGTGACGCCAGGGCCGACCTCGCGCACGATGCCCGCGCCTTCATGGCCGAGGACCGACGGGAAGATGCCCTCGCTGTCCAGACCGTCGAGCGTATAGGCGTCGGTGTGGCAGATACCGGTCGCCATGATCTCGACGAGCACTTCGCCGGCCTTGGGCCCTTCCAGGTCCAGCTCGACGATTTCCAACAGCTTTTTTGCCTCGAAAGCGACGGCGGCGCGTGTCTTCATGATGACGGTCTCTCCCCTGGCGCACGGCATGACTGAGCCGCACGCAATGATCGGAATGGCGAGGACCCCAGGCCCCGCCCGCGGATGCTTGTTGGTGCCTGGCGGCGATTCTTGCAAGCACGCTCTTTGGATTCGGGCGGGTGACCTGTCAGGACCCGAAAAGGTCAGGACCCGCCCCGGCGGCGAAGCGTAGGGCGGGTCCCTGCAGGCGCCCGTTGCTCGGGTCGTGCGCCTGTTTCCATTGGTGCGGATGGGCATCACCCTTCCGCGCCATCAGAGACATCGAGGTTAGAGCGAGACCTTCGCGCCCATCACGAGACGCCGGCCGATCAGATCGAACAGGCCGCCATTGGCCTGCACAGCGTTGTTGCCGAACGTCGCCCAATAAGGGGTGATCGGAGGCGACTTGTCGAACAGGTTGGTGACGTTGAGGAAGACCTGCAGATCCTTGCCGCCCAGTTCGAAATTGTAGGAGAGATTGAGGTCCACATAATAGACGGCCGGAACGCGATTGTGGCTGATCACGCTCACACCGGGTGTGGGCGCCGTCGCCGCTGTCTTGGCAGGGTTATTCTCGTTCTTGCCGGGCGAGATGTAACGGCCCTGCACGAACATCGAGAACGGACCGTTGCGGTAGTTCAGATTGCTGGTCAGCTTGAACCGCGCATAGGGATAGGCCGCGCCGGTCGATGCCTCGATACCGGTCTGGCCGGCGCGGTCGATCGTCGCGGGATTGGGGTTGGCGACCGTGGGCGCGCCCGTCTCCGAACGCTCGATCAGCCAGCTCGCGAAGGCACGGCCCGAGATCGACTCCTGGCCACCGCCGAACAGCTTGAGGCTGGTCCGGTAGCTGGTCTCCAGGTCGAGGCCGGACACCACCGACTTGTTGATGTTGACGTAGACGTCGCCGACCAGAGTGAGCGCCTTCGTGTTCGGGTCGCGCGTGACGAGTGCGCAATATTGCGTCTGCCCTGCATCGCAGTTGTTGACGACATTCTGCGTGCCGACCTGGCCGATCGCGTCCTTGATCTTGATGCGATACCAGTCGAGCGATACCGAGAACCCACGGAAGAACTCGGGCTGGTAGACCGCGCCCACGGTGAACGTGTCCGCAAGCTCCGGCTTCACCGCCGGATTGCCGCCCGAGAAGCGTGTGATGAAGACCGACGGTCCGTTGGGATTGTTGGCATCCTTGAACATCGGATCGTTGACCGTCGCGGCGCCGCCGGTGATGTCGAACCGCTCGGACAGGTTCGCGGCTCGGACGTCGCGCGAATAGGTACCGCGCAGGCGCAGGCCCGCGCCGACCGTCCAGTTGAGACCGCCTTTATAGGCCCAGATCGCCCCGGAGCCGGTATACTCCGCCCAACGCGCCGAGACGTCGAGGGTCAGATCCTCGATCAGCGGGGTCCTGGCAATCAGCGGGATCAGCACTTCGCCATAAGCTTCCTTCACGCTGATCGAGCCGGCGATGTTCGAGACCTTGGAGAACTGGGTGAACACGGTGTTGGCGCAGTCGCCGCCGGCCGGGACGCCCCGAAGACCATAGGATGTGGCCTGCGCCGAAGTCGGGCACGGAAATGCCGTCCTGCCCGCCGCCGTCAGCGTGTGATCGCTGGCTTTATTGCCCGGATCGCGGACGATCTGGTGCAGCGTTTCCTTGCGATAGCTGCCGCCGAACGCGACCGTGACGGGACCTGCGCCCCAGCCCTTGAACAGCTCGCCATTCACAGACAGCTCGAAAATGTGCTGCTTCATGGTCATGATGTTGATCTTGGGGCCTTCGGTCACATAGCTGTCCTGCTCCCCGGTGTAGCCGCCGTTGGCGAAGAACAGCGGCGTCGTGATCGACTGGCCGATGTCGTAGCCGATCACATAGTCGACGGCCCCGGGTGAGGCGTTACCTCGGCCGAACAGGTTGATCGGCTGGCAGCCCGGAAACGCCGCGGCACCGGCGGCGACCGTCGAGACGCGGCAGACGATCTGCCCGCTGCTGTTCTTGACGGCGTCGACAGCCGCATAGATGCGGTCGACACGGAGGCCGTTCTGATAGGCCGTGCGCTTGCTGAAGCCGTACTGATAATAGCCTTCGACCTTCCATCCGTCGAACATGCCGCCATTATTGGAGATGTCCCAGTCGAAGCCGGCGGTAGCGGAGTTCAGGATCGTCTTGTCCCAGATCTTGTAGTCCGCGCCGAGGTCGGCGACGTTGCCCACGCGATTGAGCTGGAAACTCGCAATATTGTTCGTGCTCATGATCTGGCGGATATTGTCCGGCAGATAGGCATTGTCCTGGAAGATGGTGATCGTCGTCGGCGCGCCGGTCATCAGGCCGCGCGGCGTATTGTAGCTGCTCGTCGTCTTCCGGCCGCGAATGAATTGCGCGAACAGCTTGAGATTGTCGGCCACCTCATAATCGCCATAGGCGAAGAGGCTGCTGCGCTCGAAGTCGGGCTGCAGCGTGTTGATGTCGCCCGTGCCGACATCGTCGCCGCTGCCGCCACCGGTGATCGACTGGCGTGCGGTTGCGGCACCGCCGACGATCCTCGGCGGCGCAGTGCCGACGGGCGCGATAAAGCTCACATTGCCTTGCGAGGCCAAGCTGAACTGTGACGCTGTGCCGTCCTTGTTGAACTTGTAGCCGTACAGCGGCGAACTCACCGGCACGGAGATGATGCCGTCGAAGGAGGCATTGGCCGAAACGACGTTGGGCTTGATGTAGAGGATACCGCTCGGGTCGGCGATCGTGCCCCAGCTCTGGTACCAGTTGCGGCCGGCATAGCTGTGAATGCCCTGTTGCTCGAACTTCTCGGCCGAGAGGATGATGTGGCCGCGGTCGCCGATCTTGAAGCCCCATGTCGCGGACACCTGGTAGTTGGCGCCGTCATTCCGCGTTGTCTGCCCCCACTGGCCGGCGACTTTGAGGCCTTCGAAATTGGTGTTGAGGATGAAGTTGGTGACACCCGCGACGGCGTCCGTGCCGTAGGCCGCGGATGCGCCGCCCGTCACCGTCTCGACATTGCTGATCAGCGCCTCGGGGAAATTCGAGATGTCGACGCCGCCGAAGGCCGTCGCGGAGATCATGCGGCGTCCGTTGAGGAGCACGAGCGTGCGGTTGACGCCCAGACCGCGAAGATTGAGGCCGCCGGCGCTGCCCGAGCCGAAGAAGGCGTTCGCCGTCTGGGTGGTGTTGCCATAGAATTGCGGCAGCTGGCTGAGGCCCTCGACGATGGTCGACGGCGCCATCTGCTTCAGCTCGACCGCCTGGACGGCCGTCACCGGAACGGGCGTGCTCATGCCGGGGCTCAGCTGGATGCGCGAACCGGTGATCACGATCGCTTCGGGTTCGGAACCGGCCGCCGGCGCCTGCGCCATGGCGGGCGCCGCCGCAACCAGACCGATCAGGCTCGCGGACGCGAGGATGGAGCGGCGCAGTGGTGCGCCGCCGGCGACGGATAGTGACATAGGAACCTCCCCCTATTGTGATCTGCTGTTCACATTTGTTCTCAGCTATCAGCGGGGGATGCCGCCCTGTAGGGCCGCTTTGGCAAATCTGAATAAGACCAGTGGCCGGAAAGGGGTGGGTTTACGCGCCTGTTGCAGCGCCGGCACAGTGGCCGAGGTGCTCGCGCACGAGCGCGGCGAGGCGAATGACGGCCGGCTCGATCTCGTGCTCCAGCGTCGAACCAAAGCCCAGCACGAGGCCCGACTGGCGCGGCCTGTCCACGAAGCAAAGCGAGAGGGATTCGATCTTCACGCCGATGGCATGCGCTGCAACCGCAATCGCCATATCATCCGTACCGGGCGGCAGGGAGACGACGACACGCAGGCCCGCATCGGGCGCGTGCTCGAGCTCGGCGACGCCCTTCATGTGCGTCTCGAGCGCGTCGAGCAGGATCGTGCGGCGCTGGCCGTGGACAGTCCGCAACTGACGCAAATGGGTTGCGAGAACGCCCGTGGCGCTGAGACGCGCCATGGCGAGCTGGGTCGAGATCGGCGCCTGCGGCACGGCAAGGCTGTGCGCTTTCTCGAGCAGCTCCGGTGGCAACAGCAGATAGCCAAGCCGCAAGCCCGGCGCGAAGGGCTTGGACAGGCTGCCGATCATCAGCACACGGTTTTTGCGCGAGAGCGAATAGCAGGTCGGCAGCGGCCGCGAGGTGAAGCGGAAATCGCCGTCGAATTCGTTTTCGATGATCCAGCGGCCGTTGCTGTCCGCCCAGTCCACAAGGCCGCGGCGGCGCTCCAGCGACAGGCAGGCGCCGGTCGGCACGGCGTGCGACGGCGAAACGAAGGCGACATGCGCGTCAGGCGCCCTCTCCAGCGCCTTCTCGAAATCCATGCCCTGCTCGTCGATCGGCGCGCCCACGACTTCGAAGCCGTATTTGGGCATGCGCATGCGCACAAACGGATAGGCGGGATCTTCGAGTATGGCCTTGCTGCCGGGCGCCCGCAGCAGCTCCAGCGCATGATCGAAAATCTGCACCGTGCCCCCGATGACGACAATCTGGTCCGGGTCGCAGCGTATGCCCTTCATGGCACCGAGATAATCGACGATCGCGTCGCGCAGCGGCCGCTCGCCGAACGGATCGCCGTGGAAGATCTCGCAGATCGGATGATCGCGCAGGACGCCCGCGATATGGCGGTTCCAGTCGGTCCAGGGAAACAGGTCCACCGCCGGCATGCCGGGCGCCAAAGGCATCTGATAGTGGCGCAGGTCCATGAGGTCGATGCCGGACTGCGTCGGCCGCTGGCGCGGCGCCCGCGATGCCGGCGCGCCGCCTTCGGGAATGAAGTCCTCGGGGATGCGCTCGGACACGAAAATGCCCGAGCCCGCCTGCGCATAGAGATAGCCCTCGGCGATCAGCCGCTCATAGGCCTCAACGGCGGTGGTGCGGGAAATACCGTGATCGCTCGCGAGCTGGCGGGAGGACGGCAAGCGCAGCCCGCGGCGCAGACGCCCGTCGATGATCGCCTGCCGGAAATAGGCGACGACTTGCGATTGCAACGAAAGTTCGCCGTGCCTGTCGAGCGCCAGGCTGCCCCAAAGCGGGTGCACCATTGCCCGCGTCATTTGCCCCTCCCGGCACCGCAAATCCGAGCATTTCCGGGCAATGCGGCGCCCTGTAACTCGGACAATATGGCCATATGGCAATTTTGTGAATTGGAATTCGGCCGCAGGGAGAACCGAATTGGGCAAGCGCGCGTCAGCCGTTCCCGGCTTCGGCCTCCATCGCCTCGCGATCGAGAATGACCACCGCCCGCCGATCCGGCAGGTCGATGATGCCCGCCTGACGCAGCCGCGTGAGCTGGCGGCTCACCGTCTCGATGGTGAGCCCGAGCAGATCGGCCATTTGCTGGCGGCTGAGCGGCAGGTCGAAGCGCTGCACGCCCCCTTCCCCGCTGCCGCAAGTCGAATCCGCAAGACGCTGCGCCATTTCGAGCAGGAATGTCGCCACCCGCTCGCCTGCACTCTTGCGCCCAAGCAGCAGCATCCAGTCCCGGGCGCGGTCCAGCTCGTTCAGTGTGCGCTTGAGGAGCTTATGCTCGAGCTCTGGATGCTCGCGCGCGAAATTGTCGAAGGCCGCGCGCGGGAACAGGCAGACCCGCGCGTCGCTCAATGCCGTGACGCTATGCTGCGTCGTCTCGCCGAACGGCCGCCCGATGAAATCCGACGGATAGACGACGCCGACAATCTGTTCGCGCCCGTCCGCCGTCGAGGCCGAGAGCTTCAGCACGCCGTCGATGACGTTGGCGACGAGCGAGCTGTCGTCCCCTTCCCACATCAGCGTCTGGCCGCGTTGCACGTCGACGCGCCGGCCGATGCGATTGAGCGTTTCCAACTCGTGCGGCGTCAGCGACGAGCAGATGGCGCGATTACGGATGACACAGGATTGGCAGCTGTCCACGGTCCGCTGATAACGCAGCGCGGCGGCGCTTCCAACCCTGTCCGAGACGTCCCTTAGTAGCCCACCGTGAAGCGCGCATTCTTGTGCTTCGGGCTTTCGATCTCGTCGAGCATCGCGATCGCGAAGTCCTCGTAGCTGATCGAGCTCTTGCCGTCGGCGGCGGTAAGCAAAGTCTCGTCGCCAAGACGGAAGCTGCCGGTGCGCTCGCCCGGGCCGAAGAACATGGCGGGCGACAGGAACGTCCACTCGAAGTCCACGCCCGCCTTGAGCTTGTTCAGGAACTGGCGGGCCGGCTCGGCTTCGACCTTGATGAAGTCGGGAAAGCCGGGCGTGTCGATCAGCACGTCGCCTGCCTCGGTCTTGAGCGATGCAGCGCCGCCCACGATCAGCAGCCACGCGCCGGACTTGCGCGCCACCGCGAAGGGCGCCTCACTGTCCAGTTCCTTGAACGGCATGGACAGGATCACGGCATCGTGCCCCGCGACCTTGCCGGCCATGTCGTCGGTGTCATTGATGTCGGCCGTGACCCAGGTCACGCCGTCGCGGGCTTCCTGCGTGCCGGCGTGGCGCGAAATTCCGGTGACCTCGTGGCCGCGGCTCAGCGCTTCGGTGACGAGGCGCTGACCGGCATTACCGGTGGCGCCCATGATCGCGATCTTCATGGCTTACTCTCCCTCTCCAGAGAACGCTCGGCGCGCGCCGTTGCGAACAGACGAGATCGTTTGGAAGCAAACGGGTGCGATGACAAGGGTGAACAAAAAGACGCCAGCTCGACCGACCGTGCGAGACGGCCGAGCTGGCGCGAGGGCGTCCGGTCGCGGTCCCGGACGCGGGCTGTCCCTAAAATTTGAACGTAGCGCCCACCTTGAGCGAGCGCGGCTCAAGCACGCGGCTCATGCGTCCCTCGACCGGCGCCGTGTCGAACGAGGGGATGTACGCTTCGTAGAAATAGGTCATGTCCTTGTCGCGGCTGTCGAGGACATTGCTGACTTCAGCATAGATTTCCGCCGGGCCGATCTCATAGGCGCCCCGCAGGTTGACGACATTGCTGCCCTTGTCGCGCTCGCTATTGTCCTCGATCAGCGGATAGGGGCCAAGGTGCCGCAAGCGCGCAGAGAACTTCCACTTGTCCTTGATGATCGAGACACCGATCTGGCCAGCATTCTCGAACGCATTGGGAATGTGGTCGCCATTGTCGTAGCGCGAGTGGCTGCCGGTATAGTTGCCATCGATGGCGATCCACGGCGCCGGACGCCAGAACATCGTGAACTCATAGCCGTGGCGTCGGCTCGCACCGGTCGGCTCGACAGCGTTGGAATCGCCGACGAACTTCAGCTCGCTGCCAAGATCCAGCCACCAATAGGTCGCCGTCACCGTCAACTTGCCAAACTGGAAGCGCGCGCCGAGTTCCTTGCCGGTGCCGGCGACCAGCACCGGAACGGGCGTCGCGGTGACAGCGCCGCGCACGTCGTTGGAGTGAAAGCCCCTGCCCCAGTTGGCATACAGCTCGACCTGGGGCGTGATCGCCCAAGCCAGCGCGATCTTCGGCGAAACCAGCGTGTCCTTCCCCGAGCCGACACCCAATGCCGTCGCCTCGGCATCATTGGCCTTCACGTTGAACCAATAATGATCGGCGCGCAGCCCGCCGATGACGCGCACGCCCTTGATCGGCTCAACGCTCACTTCGCCGAAGCCCGCGAGCGATCCCTCGGTCACATGATAGGCGCCGAAGCTATCCGCGAAAGTGCGGTTGATCGTGTGATAGACACCGACATTGGGGATATGGTCGATCTGACCCTGGCCGCCGAGCGTCAGCTTGATGTCGTCAGTCAGATCCCACCATTTTTCGCCATTGAGCTGGTAGATCCAGCGCCGGTCGAACTGACGGATCTGGGCGCTGGTCCCATCCGGATTGGCGTAGGTCGGGTTCGAGTACATCCACCAGTTGTAGAACTGCACCGACGCATTGACCTTATAGTCCATGCCCTTGAGGTTCGCGGCGCCGATGAGGCGCGTCGTCATGCCCTTGGCGCTCGGATCGGGCGCGCAGAACACGTCCTTGCAGATCGACGAGCCTTCGATGCGCTCCGGAATCTGCTCGGTCGGATTCCAGGTCGCATGATAGCCTTGAAGCGATACGGAGAGCTCGGAGCTCCCGACCGGCTGGCTGTATTTGATGAAGCCGGATTCGTGACGCAGCTCCTCATGCTCCTCCCACGGACCATTGTAGATCTTGCCCTGGGCCGCAAAGGTCAGGTTCTTGTCTTCGCCGAGGGAAACCGTGCCGCCGCCGGCCACGCGGCCATAGCCAAAGGAGCCGCCTTCGGCGGCGATCCAGGGCCGATCGAACTTGTCGACCGTCGAGATGTAGGCGGCGCCCGCCATGGCGAAGTCGCCACCGTCTGCGCGGTAAGGGCCCTTACGGAAATCCTCTCGCCCCACAATCTCCGGAATGAGGCCGTTTAGGTCGAGATAGCCCTGGCCGTGGCCATGGGTGCGGAAATTCATCTGCACGCCATCGATATAGGTCGTGAAGTCCGATCCATGATCGAGATTGAAGCCGCGCAGGAAGTACTGGTTGGCCTTGCCCGAGCCGCTGTGCTGGGCGGCGATCATGCCGGGCACCGCTTCCAGCAGCTCTGCCACCTTGACGAGCGGCCGCACGAGCAGGTCCTGCCCGCTGATGCTGCCTTCGCTGGCCGCGCCCGCAACACCGATCTTGTTCTCACCCCGCCCGAAGACGATGATCGCGCTCTTGTCGTCGTCATTCGCGCCGGCATCGGCAGCCGGCGCCGCACTTTCCCCACTTTGCGCTTCCTGTGCATGCGCGGCGACGGGCCAGATGCACGCCATCGCAAGAAGCGCCCCCATTGTAATCCGCATTATGATTCAATCCCTTTGCCCGAGGCGGCAGCCCCTCGATCGGTCCATGTCTCCCTGATCGATCGTCGGCTAAGGATGGGCGGTTTTCCCGCAAGTTATGAACGGTTGAGGAAATTTGGTGTAACGTTACAGCCGCGCAAGATCGGCGGCCGGCCCATGACGTCAGTTGCCGGCGGCTCCGGGCCCCGATGCGCCGTTGACGCCGTCCCACATGCCCTCGGCCGTACGCGGGCCAGCGGCGATGAGCGTGCCGCGCAGATTCTCGTCACCCACGCCATCGACGGCGAACAAGGCTTCGAAATAGCCGTCCTTGCCGACCTTCTCGAGCTTGTCGAGCATGGCCGGGTTGTTCACGATGTCGGCGGCCTGCAGCAAGGCGGGATCGCGCGTGCCGGCGATGATGAGGATGCGGTTGCCGCCGGGGCCGGGCAGCATGGCGACATAGGCATAGTTCCGCCGTGCCGTCTCGCCGTCCTCCGGCGGATCTGCGACATAGACCTTGCCGGTCTTGGTATCGATGAGTTCGTCGAAACTGCCGCCATAATCGAAGCGCGAATTGGCGAAGACCGGCTGTTGCAGCAAGCCGAACCCGCTCATCAGCCCGACATAGATGATGTCGCCGCTCTTGAGATCGACGGGCGTCAGCTTGGAGGATGGGACGACCGGCACGGTATGACGGCTGCCGAGCCCCGGCGTCACGATCGGCATGACCGACCTCAGCGCATAGGCCGTGCTGACCGGCAGATAATAGAGATTGAGGTCGACCAGCTTGTCACGCAGGTCTGGCCGGTCCATCAGCAGCGCGTCGAGATCCTCGCGCGAATTGACCGCATATTCGCGCACGAGGCGTGACGGATCGGCACCGGCCTTCTCGCGCTCGCCCATGATGTAATAATCGCCCGGTACGATGGTGAGCGTCCGCTTGCTGTCGACAAAGGGCGCCCAGACCGCTGACGCGCGCACCGCACCCAGGCCGTCATTGCCTTGCCAGAGCTGCACTGCTGCCAGAGTCATCGCCATGCCAATGACCAGGCCGGCGAGCACAAGCAGCCACGTCGCCGGCCGCCGCACGACCGAGCCGCCCCCAGCTGCAAGCTCCAGCTCTTTCTCTTCCTCGACCTCGTCGGGCGCGACGAAGCGGAAGCGATAGTCGCCCTTGGGCAGCGTCAGCCGTTCGGTCTCGGCGGCACCCAGCGTCCTATAATAATCGTCCAGCTTCTTGCGCAGCCGATGGACGTAGACGCGCACCGACGCATCGACGAGTAAGTCCGCCTCGGATTTACCGAAGACGTCGCTCGCGACCTCGACCTCCTTGGGGCTCTCGCCACGCAATGTGCGCTCGAGCAGATAGTCGAACAGCCGGAGCAGCATGCGCGAACGGCCGAGACCCCCGGACGCCTTGATGCGTTCGGCGGCAGTAGACAATCGCTCGAGTTCGTCGGTTTCGGCCACCCGCTCCGTCCAGTTCCTTCATGCTCTCGCTTCGGAGCGCAATACTCGCCCCTCTATCAACAGGACTGTCATAGAGCGACCTTTAGTTTGGAATGAGCACTTCGACGGTGCAACGATTGCAGAGCGAATGAAATTGCGCGGGCCGGGTCGCTCGGCTAACCTGAATTGGTCAAGGAAAGCGAATCTGTTCTCGCTTCCAATATGAAAATCGCCATACAAGGGCGCAAATAGTTGAGGGGATTTCTGGATGCGCTTGCGGTCGGCTTTCGTGCTGGGTTCGGCTCTTATTGGCTCCCTTGCTTTGACCCAGGTCGGTCGAGCGCAGTCGTCCCCCGCCCCATCCGACTGGCCGCGTTACGCCCGCGACTATAGCGGCACCCGCTTCTCGCCGCTGAAGCAGATCACGCCCGCCAATGTGGGTGGGCTGGCGCAGGCGTGGAGCCTGCGCGTCGCGCCGCAGGGCGGTGGTGCATTGGTGTCGAGCGCCACCCCGATCGTCGTGGGCGGTCTCATGTACTATCCAACCGGCACGGCAGTGCTGGCACTGGAGCCCGAGACCGGCAAGGAAGTATGGCGTCATCCGGTAACCGGCGGCGCGGCCCGCCGCGCGGTGAGCTACTGGCCGGGCGACAAGGCGCATAAGCCGCGCATCTTCTACTCGACCGGCAAAACCATCTGGGCGCTCGACGCCAAGACGGGCGAGGTCGACAAGAGCTTCGGCAAGGATGGCTCAATCCCCTTGGCGGTGAGCTATGGCTATCCCCCCACCATCTACAAGGATGTGATGGTGGTGGGCGCGCAGACCCAGGAGATGATCAAGGGCGAAAGCGGCGACACCAACGCCTTCGACGTCGTCACCGGCAAGCATCTCTGGACGTTCCATACCGTGCCCCAGCCCGGCGAGGTCGGTCATGAGACGTGGGGTGGCGACAGCTGGAAAGAGCGGTCCGGCACCAATGTCTGGATCTGGTACATGACCGTCGATGAAGCGACCGACACGCTGTACATGCCGGTCGGCGGTCCTTCCCCAAATTATGACGGCACGACGCGCCCCGGCGCCAACCTGTTTGGCAACTCGGTGGTCGCGGTCGACATCCACACCGGCAAGCGCAAATGGCACTTCCAGACGATCCACCATGATCTGTGGGATAGCGACCTTCCCGCCCCGCCGGTGCTGGTCGATCTCAAGGTCAAGGGCAAGACTGTCAAAGCGCTCGCCGAGACCGGCAAGACCAGCTACATGTACATCCTCGACCGCAACACCGGCAAACCCGTGTTCGGGGTTGACGAGAAGCCCGTCGCCAAGGGCGATGTCCCCGGCGAGTGGTACTCCCCCACCCAGCCCATTCCGCGCAAACCCGAAGCGCTTTCTCGCAAGACATGGGACGAGCGCGATATCGTCACTGCCGACGACACCAATGCCGAGCATGTCGCGGCCTGCAAGGCGCTGCTTCAGTCCTACGGCGGCACCTTCTACAACGCCGGACCGTTCACCCCGTTCTTCCTCAAGGAGGAAGGCAAGCCGGTGAAGACGTCGATCAACCTGCCCCATAATGGCGGCTCGGTCTGGGGCGGTTCGGCTGCCGATCCCAATACCGGCATGATCTATGTGAACACCAGCGAGGGCGGCGCGATCGGCTGGACCGAGAAGCGGAAGGAAGGCCTCGATTATGGCCGCGGCACCGCCGGCTCGACCCAGACCTATGACCGCGCCAACCTGACCGGCCCGGGCGCCTATGCCTCGTTCAGCGCGAGCTACAAGGATGCCGACGGCAAGACCCACAATTTCCCCTGCATCCGTCCGCCCTGGGGCCGCCTGATCGCGGTCGACGGCAATACCGGCGACATCGCCTGGGCCGTGCCGCTGGGAACCAGCGACGACCTGCCGGTGGGCAAGCAGAACACCGGACGCAACAACGGCTCGGGCGGCCCGATCGTGACGGCCGGCGGCCTCGTGTTCGTCGGCGCGACCGACGACAAGCGCTTCCGCGCATTCGACGCCAAGACCGGCAAGGAATTGTGGTCGGCCCAACTCGCCCAGAGCGCGCAGGCCGTACCGATCAGCTATCAGGGCAAGGACGGTCGCCAATATGTCGCGGTGACCGCCGCCGCCTTCGGTGGCTCCACGCGTGGGCCGGACGGCAAGCCTTTGAACGATGAAGCTCTGGTGGTGTTTGCGCTCCCCAAGTGAGTGGCCAAATGATTTGGCCGCGCGAGCAACCAGAGACAAGATGACGATGGAGAGACGATGATGCGCAAGTCCATGATCCTGCTGGCGGCGAGCCTGCTCACCGGCACAGCATTCGCCCAGGCGCCCGCCCCAACCCCTGCCCCGGCTCGCATCACCACGCCCGAAGGCGCGCAGATGGATAGCGGGGCCGATCTCGCCTACAAGCCCGGCGCGCTGACCCAGGCGCAGCTCATGAGCTCGACCAAGGACCTCTTCGTTCAGAACTCGGCCAACGTCTTCCGCCGCTTCCCGCCCGACAAGACGGCGCAGATGGTGAAATTCTACGTCGACGCGCTGGCGCTCAGATCGCTCAATCCCATCCAGCTCACCTCCACCCAGCAGATGCTGCTGACCGGCGTGGGCTCAGGCCAGATCAAGCTCTCGGCCGGCACGCAGGGCAACCGCAAATATGATCTCGAAGGCGGCTATGCCGGCGGCACTGGCATTCGCTTCTTTGCGCTCACTTATCCGGACGCGGCCCTGGTGACCAAGCGTTTCACCGACGCCGGCTTCTCGGCGCCCAAGTTCGTTAAGCGCGGAGACGGTCTCAGCCAGGCGCTCGTGACCGATCCCGGCGGTTTCCAGATCGTCATCCTGATCCGGAACGGCGCCAAGGATCACTCCGACGATGGCGTCGGCGTCGGGATCAACGTCTCCAATCTCGAGAAGAGCCGCGCCTTCTATCGCGAATTCGTCGGTCTCGAGGAAATGCCGGCCGTGGACGCGCCCCTGCTCGGCACGAAGCTCTATCCCTATCGCCGGGGCGAAACGACGCTGATGCTCTATAGCATGGGCGACAACAAACATCCGGACAATGGCAGCGCGGGCATCCAATATGTCGTGTCGGACACACCGATGGCAGCGGCCAGGGGCGCGGCCCGCAACATCGCCATTGAAACGCCGCTGAACAAGCTGCGCGGGTTCGATCTCATCACCATCTGGCTCAACGACCCCGATGGCGTCACCAACTATTAC
Organism: Sphingobium sp.; assembly: GCA_017745115.1. Next base: position 188,219 of record JAGIAA010000001.1, read on the forward strand.
GCGCAGATCGCCCGCAGGCCTGCGACGGCCGCGGCAACAGCCGCACCTGTGCGCACGCCGAACTGAGCGGTCAAAGCTGAACTTGTTCCCCGGCGAAGGCCGGGGCCGAGGTCCGGTTTCTGCGCATGGATACGTGCCTGACGTCTGATCCGGTGGACCTCAATCGTCATTGCGAGCGACGAAGTCGCGCGGCAATCCAGGCTGGCCTTGCCCCGCCCCTGGATTGCTTCGCCCGGCTCTAGCCCGGCTCGCAATGACGAATAGTTACTGCGTCTTCTTCGCGACGTGCGCGATGTAATAGCCGAGGTCAGCGATTTCCTTTTCGGTGAGCTGACCGCCGAAGGCCGGCATCGCGCCCTGACCGTTGGTGACGCGGCTGACGATGAATTCCTCGGTGCGATTGCCGCCGTCGAGATGGGGGCCGACATCGCCGTGGGAGTCGGCATCGACGAGGGAGTGGCATCCCGTGCAGCCCCAGTTGGTGAAGAGCTCGCGGCCTTTGGCGATCCGTGCTGCATCAACCTGTTCCGTTGCGGGCGCCTGCGCAAAAAGGGCGGCCGCCGGCACGCTGGCTGCGGCGAGTGCCACTGTTGCCAACCCAAGCCGCGTCATAGCCGTCATCTGCTTCGCCATCGCCATATCACTCCTCATCCAGCACCCGATTCGCCCGGGACTTTGTCAACTTATGGGTCGCCCCGCCCTAACCTGCGATGAACCGCCCGAACACCCCCAAAAAGCGTAGCGGCAGCCTGCCCAAAAACGACAAGCCGCGACCGCTGATGCGGTCACGGCTTGCGTCATCTTCCGCCCCGGTCCGCGAACCGGGGCCGAAACTCTTAGTTGGCGCGCTTCGCAGCGGCGATCACGGCTTCCGTGGTCGGGTTGCCCAGCGAGAGCTGGTGACCATCGGGGAAGCTGATCTCGGCAGCCGATGCGCGCGTATCTCCGTCACGGGCGCGGAAGGCCTGCACGATGATCTTCGTGCCCGCGGGCAGCGAGTTTC
>JAGIAA010000020.1 GCA_017745115.1 Sphingobium sp.
CGGCCTCGGCGGCGATCGCCTCGGAGATCGTGTCGTTGGCGATCTCCTTCCAGTTGATCACGCCATAGACGAAGTCGATGTCCTCGTCGTTCGACGAGAAGGGCATCATGATGCCGCGATAGAGAATCTCGTTGCCGCGCTGGTTGGTGAACTCGGCCTCGAATCCGATCGGCGCGGCATTGGCGATGATCTGGAGATAGTGGTCCGTGAGGCGCGACAGCAGCGTGCGCGGTGGAATCGCACTGACATTGCCGATCGGGCCGTCGAGGTCGCACTGAGCCGCAATGGCGGTACCCATGAAGGCGATGGCCGGGTCATCCATCCCGCCGGTGAAGTCCAGCAGCACGCTGTGCGAGCCGAAATCCTCGATTTCCGAAGGGTTCAGGTCCTCGATGCTCGGCAGGTTGCGCTCGTTGAGAAGCGAGGCCCAATAATTATAGGCGCGGATGTGCATGCGCCGCTCATCGAAGCGGACGATCGGTGGCGCTTCGACAACCTCGTCGTACATCGGGGAATCGAGCTGGCTCTTGGCGTACGCGTCCATGGCGTCATCCGCTCCGGAAATGGTCCTTTGAGCGGCCATTGTGCGCCAACTTTGGTAAACGAGAGGTAAAGTTCCCGGCGATGCAGCCCTTGTTCAAAGGGATGAAGCCGTTCCGCGCGGTTGCCGCTTGCATGGTGCCGCTCGCGCTGGTAAGCGCCGCCGCTGCTAAGGAAGCGCGGCCCCGGGCCGTTCTTTGCAGCCTGTCCGGCTTTGGCCGGCGGATCCGGAGCCGCTTTAGCTCAGCCGGTAGAGCATCGCATTCGTAATGCGAGGGTCAGGTGTTCGAGTCACCTAAGCGGCACCACGGTTCTCCAGAGCCTCGGAAATCTGTAGAAACCTGGCCGCACGCAACCTTTACACTTGCGCGCCAATTTATCGGCATCGGAGTTACTGGATGCTGACCGAGCTCGAAACCTTCCACGCGGATCTGCTGCGACTCATCGCTGAACTGGAGCGTTTGACCGAGGACGCCTCGCCCAGGATGGACGCAATTGCAGATGTGCGCCTCAAGCTGACACGAACCAGCCGCCGCCGCTCCGAATTTCTGGAAGCGGTGGTCTATCCGCACGTTCTGGCGGCGACCGCTTCGACCGGCTCATCCGAGATCGTGGACCTGCGCAAAGAAGGTATCGAAAGCCGCATGAGCTCGACTGGCCATATCTCGCAATGGACGCTTGCCCACGTCGAAGCGGACTGGCCGGGTTATCGCGAGGCATCGGAAAAGATGCGTGCGTCCATGCGGAAGCGGATTCGCCGAGAACAGGATGCGCTCTACCCTGCCTTAAGAGCGATAGAGCAGAAGAACAAATAACGGCACTGGCATGGGCACACCCGCGCCCGTCGCGCGACAAGCGCGGCCGCGACCGCAAGAATTCTTCGACAGACAAGTTATTTGGCCCGGATGGTCAAGTCATCATATCTCGCAGAAAGTAGGCTGACCCATATCCAAAGGGCCAGATAGCGGGCTCCTCGGCGGGAGAACCGCATGGAATTCGCTTCGCTTGGAGCCCGGACGGTGGGACCACGGACGGGATCAGGCGGACCAAGGCAGCATTCCCTGAGGGAGAGGGACGGGAAGAATGTCGATCCAGTTACTTGATACGCATGCACATTTGATCGCGGACGACTGGGATACCTATCGCGCACGTCCCTTTACGCCCGACCTGCCCGTGCCCGATCGCCCGTCTTTCACGGTGACGGCGGAAGACTTGCTTGCGCTGATGGACACGCATGGCGTCGGCCATGCCTGCCTTGTTCAGCGCGGTCATGTCTATGGCTATGACAACAGCTACATCCTCGATTCCGCCCGCAAATATCCCGAGCGATTCCATCCGGTGGTGATCCTCGACACGCAGGACCCGCAGACGCCGGACCTGTATCGCAACATGGTCCGCAACGATGGGGTGGTGGGCTTTCGCATGGCCAATAGCCGGCCCTGGATTCTCGACACCGCCTGGATGAGTTCGCCGGTCGCGATGCAGATCTGGCAGGCCTGCGCCGATCTTGGCACGCCGATGACGCTGATCGTGTTCGGCAACCAGCTGTCCTACGTCTTGCCGCTCATCAAGATGATCGCGAAGCGGTTTCCCGACTTGCCGATCATCCTCGACCATGGCGCCATGCCCTATGGCATGTCCCAATATGAGGTCGCCCTGCTCGAGCAGGACGGCCAGATCGTGGAAATGCCGCCGCCGCCCCATTATGGCATCGATGAGACGATCGCGATCTTCGAGGATGTGCCGAACGTCTATTTCAAGATCACCGAGATCAACATGGAACGGCTGGTGAAGGCGCAGGTGCGCCCTGCCGACCTGGTTCGCCGGATGGTCGATGGTTTTGGAGCCGGCCGCCTGATCTGGGGCTCGGACGTGGGCCAGAGCATGCTCTGGAGCTATACCGAGAAGGTCGAAATGGCCAAGGCGGCCACGGATTTGCTCAGCGAAACCGATGCTCGCGATTTCCTGCACGACAATGCCGCACGGATCTACAGGCTGCCGCTCCTGTCTGCCGCCAAGCCCGTGCGCGCTGCGGCGGAGCGCTGAGGCAACCCCGCTTCCTTTCCGTTTCCCGACTTATTGGTCAGCGCGTCCGGTGCTTGTTGACGGCGATTGGCGAAGAGCCAATGCGGCGCATGACGTCTCTCCTGCAGCGCATGAAGCGGAGCGGGACTCCTTATTGACCCTCCATCTTGTCGCTGCCGGGCCGGGTCAGCTCGACGGGAATGCCGTCGATATCCGGGCCGGTCGGCGGCATCTGATAGCCATTGGCGATGAGCCGCGACTGCGGGAGCATGAGGCTGGTGGCCGAGTCCGGCCAGTAAAATTCCGGCTCCCGGCCGCTGACGGGGTTCTTGTAGTTGAACCACATCGGGAGGATGCCCGGCCAGTCGATCGGCTTGCCCGGCCCGCCGCGGAAATGCTCGGCGCGGCGGCCCATCTTGGTCAGCAATATGTCGGGCGCCAGGCGTGCGACGAGGGGGCTGACGCCGGAACCGGGCGGCGAATCCTTCGCCTCGACGGCGGCCCAGCCACCCTTCCATCCCGCCGAGTTGAAATAATGCTCGTCGATCGTGACCGTCCACAACCGCCAGATGCCGTCCTCGAGCACGGCCTGATCGTTATACATGCCGCCGGCGAGACCCCCGCCGATGGAATCGCCATCGGTCTTCGGCTTGCCCGTGGCCGGCTGGAAGAGGCGCGTGCGCATGATCGCCGAGCGGCCATCATGCGAGACCATGACGACCGGTTGCGGGCGCCAGTGATAGGGGATCGACGGGCGTATGTTGGTCGTCGTCGTACCGTACATGGCGGTCGCAGCCGCCTTGATGCGGTCGCGGCCGAGATAATAGCCAGCGAAGGGCGAGAGCTTGTTGCCGTTCGTTGCGAAGATCGAGCCGAGCTCCGGCCATTGGGCGTCGGTGAGATAATAGCCATAAGCATGGCTGACATTCTCGACGCCGTCATAAGCGGCCGAACGCCGAAGCCGGCGCTGCGCCTCGAAGAGCCGTTCGGCATCGGAGAGCTTCGAAGGGCTGATGGCGACGGCGGGGGGTGCCGCGGTCAGGCGGTCGTTGGCCACGAGCTTGGCGCCCGGCACAGCCACATCCTTTCCGGTCACCGGGTTGGGACGGATGAAGGCAGGCAGCATGCCCTGGGCCGGACGCGACACGCCGCCGTTGGTCCATCCTTCCGCATAATTGGCCTTCATTAAGGGATAGAGGCGCAGCTCCTTGATCTTCCACAGGCCTTGATCCCTGACGAACCGGTTGCGGAAGGTCGTGAACTCCCAGGATGACGTGCCCTTGCTCGACTCGCCGATCATGCCGAGCTCGATTCCGCGTGAGACCGCTTCGTTGTTGCCGGGCAGGGGCTCGACCATCACGGCGAACAGCGGGTGATCGTTGAGCTGGCCGGTGGCGAGACCCTGCGTGCCCATCAGTTCCATGGCCTGGCGTACGCCGGCCTTGCCCTTGAACGTCCCGACCCCGATGATCTCGACGGCGGAGTCGTCCGTGAACAGGTCGACCACGTCGTCCCACATCTTGCGGTCCACATAATAGCCATAGGCGTTCTGCAGATTGCGGACCGAGTCTTCGGCATTGAGCTTCCCGATGCGCGACTCGAGCTGGGCGAGCGTGGCCTTGGTGGCGGGCGCCGGACCCGTGGCAGCCGGGATCGGGATGCCGGTCTGGTCGACCGTGAAGTGATAGGGATCGCGCGGCAGGTCGCCGCCGCCGACATTGGCCCAGCCTTTGGCATAGTCGCCTTCGAACTGCGCGAAGTAGCGAATAACCGAGAATTTCCAGTGGCCGTCCTCGAGGACATATTCATTCTCGTAGGTGCCGCCGTCGATGGCGGTCTTGCCCTTGCCGTCGCCCATGAACGCCATGGCCTCGAAGCGGCACTTGGCGGACTTGCCGTCGACCGAGAGGTTGATCAGCTCGCTGTCGATCAGCTCGGTGTGCATGGCGCCTGGACCGAGACCCTTGCCGCCGCCGACCCGCGTCTTCAGCCAGTCCGCAATCGCCGCCTGGCCGGTGATGGTCTTACCGCCCCAGATGATACGCGCGTTCCTGGCGAACAGGGTCGCCATCTCGTCGCCAAGCCCGAACTGGGCATATTGCGCATACAGGCGCTGCAGGTCCTTCACGGCGCGGACCGACTCCGTTCGGGAGACGTCGCGGGCGAGGCTGTCTATCTGCGCGCGGGTGATGGCCTGCGCATTCGCTTGCGTTAGCGGGACGAAGGTAAGCGTGAATGTCGCACACGCGGCGAAGGCTTTCAGCGTCATGGTGCCGTCCTCTCGATCTTTTCTTGCCCACACTTCGGTCCGCCGCCGGAAAGATTGCAAGCGATGATCGGCGAGGACACAAAGCGGTCCAAACATTTGTGCCTCTTGAGTCCGCTGTGCCGCAAATCGGCAGTGGAGGAGCGACGTGCGCTGCTCGCGCATGACCCTCTAAAGCGCCCTCGCGGCGTGCCGCTGACGCATTGTGGACGGGCCGGAGCCCGGCCTCCTGTCGCTCGCCAGCTTCAAAATGTTGATCCGCTGAAGTCAAGCGCCAGTGGATGGTGGCCCTATGAACTCCATGATCGGGTCTCACATGTCCCGAAAGGGGAGGATCTATTATGGTGAGGATAATTGCGGTCACGACGGCGTCCGTGCTGTCTCTTGCATTGGCAAGCGCCGCAGTGGCGCAGGGCACGTCGCCGAAGCCGGCGGCGGAGGAAAAGGCCGGCGACGACGACATCATCATCACGGCCACGCGCCAGGCGACCAACCTGCAGGAGACACCGATCGCGATCACCGCGGTCACCTCCGAGGCGCTGGAAAATCGCGGCATCACGAACATCGGCGAGCTGACGTCGCAGGTGCCAAATGCCCAGTTCCGCCGCGTACAAGGCGCCTTTGGCCCCGGCGTCTCCGCGTTCGTGCGCGGTCTGGGCTCGGGCGATACCAGCCTCGCTGGCCAGCCGCCGGTCTCGTTCTATCTGGATGACGTATACTATCCCATCCTTCTGGGCGCCAACTTCGACCTTCTCGACATGGATCATATCGAGGTGCTGCGCGGCCCGCAGGGTACCCTCTTCGGCCGCAACTCGCTGGGCGGCGCGCTCAATATCGTCGCCAAGCAGCCCAACACGGCAGAGGCGTCAGGCTATGCCGAGGTGACCACCGGCTCCTACAACCGTCTCGATGTACGCGCGGGCTTCAACTACCCGCTCAGCGACACCGCCGCGATCATGGTTTCGGGCATGGCCAAGAAGCGGGAAGGCTATCAGCGCCAACTCGACTTCACCTGCGAGATGGCCCGTCGCGGCACGCCGGCGCTCGCCGGCACATTTCCGCTGACCACGCCGCTCCAGAGCACGACCAAGTTTGACAACGTCACGGACTGCACCATCGGCCATTATGGCGGCGAGGACGTCAAGGGCGGACGGGCCAGCTTCATGTGGAACGTCACGCCCAGCATAAAGTTGACCGTCACCGGCGACTATCTGCGCGATCTCTCGGAAAATCCGGCGGACTCCATCGTCGATATGGATGTGACGAAGGTCAGCCCGAGCCTGACCACGCCTGGCCCCACCAATCTACGCACCCAGGCCGCTTATTTCGGCGTGCAGATCGACAGCCGCTTCATGACTGGCGACCCCTACACAACCTATGTCAGCTACAGCGACCGGATTGCGGCGGGCACGGTCATTCCGGGCAACACTTATTATAACGGCGCCAAGAACGAGCGCGGCACGCCTACCCGCGGCGGTTATATTCTGCCCAATCACAACAACCTCAAGAACTGGGGTATCGCCGGAAAGCTCAATATCGATCTCGGCGGCAACATCGGCCTGACCGCAGTGTTCGCCCATCGCGATCTCGACGAGACCCATACGTTCGATACCGACGGCACGCCGCTCGTCGTCGAGCATGTGATCAATCATCTCATCGAGATCTACGACCACGCCGAGCTTCGTATCTCCGGCAAGTCCGATCTGATCGACTGGGTCGCGGGCGGCTTCTACTATCGCGCCAATGGCGATCAGCACGCCTCCCTGCAGCAGGTCTATTCGGCCGGTCAGCGCCAGCTGCACACCACCTATTCGCCGCTCTCCAAGGCGGTATTTGCCAATGCCACCGTCCGGCCGTTCGGCGAGAAATTGGGCATTCAGCTGGGCGGCCGCTGGTCGGACGAAATTTTCCGGGTCAACTTCTCGAACATTGCCGACACCAGCTGGCAGAATGCGGGGTCGGACATCGCCTTCCTACAAACCCTGTCGAGCAAGAAGTTCAGCTGGAAGGTGGGTGCAAGTTACCAGGCCAACCGCGACATGCTGTTCTACGCCTCGGCCTCGACCGGCTACACGCTGCCGAGCTACAACACCCGGCCGCTGCAGAAGACGCAGATCGAGCAGTCCGATGCCGCCGAGGACATCGCCTATGAAATCGGCGCGAAGCTCGACCTTTTCGATCGGAAGCTGCGCCTGAACGTCGCGGCCTTTTATACCGACTTCAAGAACCGTCCGACCACAATCGCCGGCGGTGCCGAACCGACGCTCGACCAGAACGGCAATCCGGTTGCAGGCAATCAGCAGCTCGAGCCGCTACCCGGTGGCCCTCCCGGTTCGACGCGTTGCGCCGCGGCGACATTGCCGTCGAACACCGGCATCGTCTGCTTCTCGCGCAGCTACTTCCGAAATCAGCCGGCGACCGTCCGCGGCATCGAGGCGGAATATACCTTCACGCCGATCGACGGGCTGGTCATCAACGGATCGGTCGGCTGGTCGAAGTTCTGGGCACCTGACCTTGAAGCGCGCACCGTCAACCGCCGCCAGAACAACCCGTTCTGGACCGCAAGCGGCGGGATTCAGTACAAGATCGAGACGCCTGCCCTGGGCGGTTCGATCACGCCGCGCCTAGACTGGACTTTCGAATCGAACCAGATCGTGAGCGGTACCTCGACCAAGTATAACTACCTGATGCCGCACAGGAATCTGTTCAACGCGCGCCTGACCTACGAGAACACGGATCATGATTTCACCCTTGCGGCGGGCATCGTGAACCTGTTCAACAAGTTCTATTATATCAACGTGTTCGACTATCAGACGCTGGGCTATCCGCAGACCGATGCCCAGCCAGCGATGCCGCGGACCTTCTCGGTAACGCTCAGCAAGCGCTTCTGATGCTGCGGTCCGGATCCGTTCGTGCCATCGTACGGGTCCGGACCAGAGCACGCTGCAGACCTGGTTTGGAAAACGGGACGTCGGTCGGCCGCGATGGAATATCATCCGGCATGACCGTTATGTCGGAGAGGGCGTGTTCATGAAGACCTTGGGTTTGCTGGCGGCATTGTTGCCTATCGCCTTGACCGCAAGCGCTTACGCCCAATCCACGCGCACACAGCCGGCCCGCCCACAGCAGCGCCCGATCGTGCTCGCCAATTCGGGCGGCTTCCAGATCGGCGGCAAGGTCATGGTCAACCCCGAGAACCCGAACCAGCACCTGTCCTGCGATCATGGCTATGTCGAATATTTCATGCCGGAGAATCCGCGCCGGACGAGCCTCGTCATGTGGCATAGCTCCAGCACACAGGTCTGGCAGAATCGCTGGGATGGCGGCGAAGGCTTCAAGGACATGTTCCTGCGCCGCGACTATCCCGTCTACCTGTGGGACGGCCCGCGCGTCGGCCGTGCCAACTGGAGCTGCGAGACAGTCACCTACAAGCCGGGCTATCGCGACGAGGGCAATTTCACGTCCTGGAATTTCGGTCCGTCGTACAAGAACTGGTGGCCGGGCATCCAATTCCCGAAGGATGACGAAGCGGCCTGGGCGCAGGCAACCTCCGCGCGCTACGACGAGTTCGATTTCCTGAAGAACATCATGATCGAGACCGACGCCGCGGCAGTAGCCGCCGATTCCGGCAAGCTCGGCAACAATATCATCTATCTCACCAATTCGGCGGGCGGCCTGCGCGCGCAGGTGACCGTCTCCAAGACGACGAAGAACAATGTCGCCGGCATGGTGACCTATGAGAGCATAGGCTATGTCTTTCCTATCGGCGACCCCGAGAGCCCGAAGCTCTGCACGAATCCGGATGCCTGCGGCTTCGGGCCGATCGGCATCCCGCTTGAGGATTTCAAGAAACTTGCGAAGCTGAAGTCGATCCAGTTCGTCTGGGGCGACAATCGCAGCGACCCCAAGACGATCGTCTATCCCTATGTCGAGCAATCGCGCCTGGCCGCGAAGCTCATCAACAAATATGGCGGCCATGCCGAAGTGGTGATGTTGGGTGAGGTAGGCCTCAAGGGGAGCACGCACATCCCCTTTGCCGACATGGACAATGACAAGGTCGCGGCGCTGCTCGACACGTTTCTCAAGGACGCCAAGCTCGACGGATATCGGAACGCCAGGCCGAGCGGCCGCTGGGTCAGAAACAAGTGACTCCTCCTGCGCCGGCCACGCTCCCCGCGGCCGGCGCCATTTCGCCCGCAGTGGTCCGGAAGACGATCAGCCCTTGAAGCGTTCCACGGGCGCGGACCGACGATAGTCACGCGGCGCGGCGCCGAACTGCTCGTGGAAGCAGCGCGTAAAATAGGCCGAGCTGTTGAATCCCCAGGAAAAGGCGATCTCGGTCAGCGTATGACCGTTCCAGGCGGGATTGCGCATCTGCCGGGCGCACTCCTCGAGGCGCCGGCGCAGGATGTAGGCGCTGACTCGTTCGCCGGAGATGGAGAAGATGGTGCGCAAATAGCGCGGGCTCAGCCGCAGTCCGGAGGCAATTGAGGCTGGGCTCAGCTGCGGATCGCGCAGATGCTCTTCAATGTAGCGGATGATGTCCTTGCGCCGCTGCCAGAGCGTGGCGGAAGCATTCGAGCCCTCGAAGCCCATGGTGTAGCTCATCGAGATCATCTCGAGCAGATGGCGCGCAACCTGGCCCTCATAGGCGCTGTCGATGCCCGCCTCGACCCGGTTGGTGAGCGACTGGACCATCGCCGAGACCGTGTCGGTCAGGCCGACAGCCCGCCCCAGGTGGAGGCCGCAGAACTGCTCGGGCGTCGGCAGATATTCGCGCAGCGTGTTGGGCTCGACGCGGACCATGATGGTCGTCGAATGGTCGCGGGTCGCCCAATAATGCGGCAGGCCTGTGTCGCAAAGCACGAAGTCGCCCTCGGAAAGATGCGCTTCGTTGCCGCAATGATAGAAGGTCGAATGTCCTTCGGCTTGCAGCAGGAAGGAATAAAGCCGCGGCGAATGCTGCTGGATGTCGGCCTGGCTGCGCTCGAAGCTGCAGCAGTCGACCGAGAGCTTGGCGAGTTTGACGGGACCGATCTTGCCGATCCGCAGATCCGCGTCGAACTGCGATTGATCCTCCGGCGCGAAGCCACCCCGGCTCATCCGTTGCGCGTAGAGTGCATTCCATGCCGCCGCGCGTCCGGCCATCGGCAGGCCTGTGGTGCTGAACCTCTCCATCTCGACGTTCCTCTTCCTCCCCGGCAGGCCTCACTTCTTGGCGAGCGCGTCCCTGCGATTCACGGGTCCCGCCCGCCTTCTCCTAAGTCACCCGGCATATAATATCGAAATCCTGTATCGTTTGGCGAAACGATGCGCGAGTAATTTCATTACGCCGCTTTAGGGGCCCGTGCCGATTTCGGCCGGGCCGTGTCGTCCAGGTCGCTCATCGATTGCAATGGCCGCCCCGCCGTTTCCGGCAGCAGGAAAGTCATGACCACCGCGACGAGAATGGCGGCGATCGCAAAGATCGCCATTGCCGCGCTCAGGGGGATGTCCTTGGCGAGCAGCGGGATACCGAGGATGAAGAGCGCGCCGGCGGCGCGGCCGCTATTATAGGCGAAGGCTTGCCCGGAGCCGCGCAGCTCGGTCGGGAAAAGCTCCGTGAAATAGGGGCCGAACGATGCGTACATGCCGAATTGCAAGCCGCCATAGACGAGCCCGATGGGAATGAGGAAATGCAGGTCCGCGCCCCACGGTCCGAAGAGATAGATGGCCGCCATGATCAGGAAGCCGACGCCAAACATGCGGAAGACGGCGCGCCGGCCGAAATGGTCGCTGAGATAGGCATTGACCAGGCAGCCGGCGAAGCCGCCGATGCTGTTCATGAGCACGCAGTAGCTCGCGACCGACTGGGTGAGTCCGCGCTCTGACGTCATGAAGGCAGTGAGGAAATTGGCCACCGAATAAGCGGCACCCTGCACACCGAAGGAGAGCAGGGCCGTCAGCAGCGTCAGGCCGATCACCCTGGGGCCGAAGATCGCGGCGAGGTTCGCGTTCTGGCCGCGCACCTGCTGCTGTTCCCTAGCGCGCTTGTAGATGTCGGAATCGTCCGATCCGCGGCGGACGAAGAAAATCAGCACCGCCGGCAGCAGGCCGACCCAGAAGGCGAAGCGCCAGCCGATGTCCGGCTCGAACATCGTCGCGACCGGCCCGGCGAGCAGCGCCGCGATGCCCGAGCCGATCGGCGCGCCGCTCTGCACGATGCCGAGCGCCTTGCCGCGGTGCTTGGGCGCGATCATCTCGCCGAGCAGTACGGCGCCGACGGCCCATTCAGCGCCGAAGCCGATGCCGTGCAGGATGCGGATGACGAGCAGCTGAGAATAATCCTGCGCGAACCCCGAGGCGAAGGAGAAGACCGAGAACCACAGGATGGTGAGCTGCAGCATGCGTGCGCGGCCGAAACGATCGCACAGCCAGCCGCCGAGCCAGCCGCCGACGGCGGCGGCGAAGAAATTGGCGCTGGCGATGGAGGTCGCCTGGGCCAGCGTCAGGCCCAGCGATCCGATGAGCAGCGGAATGAGATATTGGTAGACCTGGGAGTCGGCGGCATCCATCGCCCAGCCGGCGCCGCAGGTCCAGAAGACGCGCCGGGTCTTTTTGTCCGACTCGCGGTACCAGCCCATCATGATCGGATCCCCGCGAAGCGGGCGGGATCTGCCGCAACGGGCGTGGCGCAAGGCTCGGAAATGGGCCGTTTCGGCCGCCACCCAGACACGATCATTCCTCCCCAGCGCACAATGGTCTCCTCGCGATGTTACGCCAACCGGTCCTGTGCAGCTTGATGAAAGCGGCCTGCGGAGTTGTACGGAATGTGAAATTTGCAGGCCCTGCGCAAGCGGCTTGCAAAGCCCGGATTTCCGCCGCTAGTGCCGATGCGCACGGCCGCCGGGAGAGCGACATGACGGACCCATTGTTCGATATTCGCGGCAAGGTCGCGCTGGTCACGGGCGGCACCAGCGGCATCGGTTTCATGATCGCCAAGGGACTCGTGGCGCGCGGCGTGAAAACCTATGTCAGCGGCCGTGACGCAGCCCGAACGGCCGAAATAGCGGCCCAGATCGCTGCCGAAGCGAACGGCGCCTGCATTGGCCTGGCTGCCGATCTCGCCGACAAGGCGGGCCCGCAAGCCCTCGCCGATGCTTATGCCGCCAAGGAAAGCCGGCTCGACCTGCTGGTCAACAATGCCGGTGCCAACGCAACGGGCAGCCTCGCCGCCATGACCGTCGAGGATTGGGACTTGGTGCTGGACGTCAACGTCCGCGCCGCCTTCTTCCTCGCCAAGGCCCTGCTGCCGCTGCTGAAGGCCAGCGCGAGCGCCGAAGATCCGGCGCGGATCGTCAATCTGGGATCGATCGGCGGACTGCATGTGCCCGGCTGGGAGGCGCACGCCTATGGTGCGTCAAAAGCGGCGATTCACCATCTGACCCGCAGTCTCGCCAAGGCGCTGGGGCCGGACCGGATCACGGTCAACGCGATCGCGCCAGGCCCCTTCCCCTCGCGCATGACCGACACGAGCTCCGAGCAGCTCAAGAGGAGCGTAGCGACCTACATTCCGCTCGGCCGCCCTGGCGAGGCGGACGATGTGGTCGGTGCGGTGACGTTCCTCGCTTCGCGCGCCGGCGCCTATGTCAACGGCCACACGCTGCCGCTCGACGGTGGTTATGTCGGGGCGCTGTAGGTTGCGCGGTCTTTCTTCGCCCCTTCAGGGGAGAGGATAGTGGCGCTTGCGGGCAAAGTGGGCTGGCCGCGCAATTTGGAGAGGGGATGGGGCTACGGGAACGGCGGGCCCCCTCTCCAACTTCGCCTAGCCGCCGAAGCGGCAAGGCTTCGCATCCTCTCCCCTGAATGGGCGGGGAAAGGAGTTCAAAATCCCACCTGATCGCCGCCCTTGAGCCCCAGCAGCGCGCGTGCCTCGTCGGGCGTCGCGATCTCCAGCCCTAGCTCCTCGACGATGCGCCGTATCTTCGCGACCTGCTGGGCATTAGACGCCGCAAGCTCCCCCTTGCCGATATAGAGGCTGTCCTCCAAGCCGACTCGCGCATGCCCCCCGAGCAGAACCGATTGCGTGCAGAAGGTGATCTGGTTCTTGCCCGCCGCGAAGGCCGAGAAATGATAGTCGCCGCCGAACAGACTGTCGGCGACCGTGATCATATGCGCGGTGTTGCGCACATCCGTCCCGATGCCGCCCAGGATGCCGAAAATGCCCTGGATGAGGAACGGCGGCTTGATCAGGCCTTTGTCGGCGAAATGGGCGAGCGTGTAGAGATGCCCGATATCATAGCATTCGAACTCGAAGCGGGTGCCGAAGGCCTGCCCGACCTCGGTCATGATCCGCTCGATGAAGACATTGTCGTTGTACATGATGCGGCCGCGCGCACCCTCGACATAGGGCTGCTCCCAGGGATGCTGCCATTCCTTCACGCGTGCGCCGGCGCCCGAAAAGTCGAAGATCAGCGGGCCCATGTTGAGCGAGGCGACCTCGGGTTTCGCGGCCTTGGCGCCTTCCAGCCGCGCGTCGAGCGTCATCGTCGCGCTGCCGCCGGTCGAGATGTTGATGACCGCATCGGTCGCCTGCTTGATGCGTGGCAGGAATTTCATGAAATCGCTGGCGAGCGGGCTGGGTGAGCCATCCTCCGGATTGCGCGCGTGGAGATGCAGGATCGCCGCGCCAGCTTCCGCCGCGCCGATCGCCGCCTCGGCGATCTGGTCGGGCGTCACCGGCAGGTGCGGTGACATGGACGGCGTGTGGATCGAGCCCGTCGGCGCACAGGTAATGATGACCTTGCGGTTCTTGCCCTGGTCGAACATGCGTTTCCCCTCTTTCCCATTCACACCGTTCGGGCTGAGCCTGTCGAAGCCCTGTCCTTCTTCGGAAAGAAGAGCGGCCCTTCGACAAGCTCAGGGCGAACGGGAAACGGAATCGCTTCGTTAAAGCCCCGCCTGACAGAGATATTTGATGTTCAGATATTCCTCGAGGCCATGGTGCGAGCCTTCGCGGCCAAGGCCCGACTGCTTCACACCGCCAAAAGGTGCTGCGGCATTGGAAATGAGCCCGGTGTTGATGCCGCACATGCCGCTCTCGATGTCGCGCGTGGCGCGTGCGATCGTCCGCGGATCGGACGAGCATATATAGGACGCAAGGCCGAACGGCGTGTCGTTGGCGAGGCGGATGGCATCTTCATAGCTGTCGAACCTGATTACCGCCGCGAGGGGCCCGAAGGTCTCCTCCCGCGTCAGCAGCGCATCCTGCCTGACCCCCGAAAGCAGCGTGGGCGGCATCAGGCGACCCGAGCCGCGAGCGCCGGCGAGCAATGTTGCGCCGGCTTTCACGGCTTCATCGAGATGCTCATTAACCTTGTCGACCGCGGCCTTATCGATGAGCGGGCCGATGTCGGTAGCCTCCTCGAACCCGTCGCCCAGCACCATGGCCGCGACGCGCGCGCGGAACGCCTCGACGAAGCGGTCGTGGATTCCGGCCTGCACGTAGATGCGGTTGGCGGCGATGCAGCTCTGGCCACTGTTGCGGAACTTCGCGACCATCGCCGTCTCGATCGCCATGTCGAGGTCGGCGTCGTCGAAGATGATGAGTGGGGCATTGCCGCCCAGCTCCAGGCCGAGGCGCTTGATGGTCGGGCCGGAGGCCTGCATCAGCCAGGCGCCGATGCTGGTCGATCCGGTGAAGCTGATCTTGCGGACCACTTCGCTCGATGTGACGAGTTCGCCGACCATCGAAGCCTTGCCGGTGACGACGTTGAGGACACCGTCCGGAATGCCCGCTTCCTGCGCAAGGAGGCCGAGCGTGATTGCCGAGAGCGGCGTCTGCGAGGCTGGCTTGGCGACCATCGTGCAGCCGGCGGCCAGTGCCGGTGCGAGCTTGCGCGTCAGCATGGCGTTGGGAAAGTTCCACGGCGTGATCGCGACGCAGACGCCGACCGGCTCGCGCGTCGCGCGCAGCTCGCGGCCAGGCACATTCGCCGGAATGACCTCGCCCAGTGCGCGAGGGGCTTCGTCGGCGTAGAATTCGACGAAGGCCGCGCCATAATCGATCTCGGCGCGCGCCTCCTTGAGCGCCTTGCCATTTTCCAGCGTGATGATCCGGGCCAACGTCTCCTTGTTGGCCATGATGAGCTCATGCCAGCGCCGCAGCAGCGCGCCGCGGTCTTTCGCCGGCCGACGCGACCAGTCCTTGAAGGCGGTTTCGGCGGCGTCGATGGCGCCCTGTACTTCCTGCCGGTCGAGGTCGGGCACGGTGCCGATCGTTTCGCCCGTGAAGGGGTCGTCGACCGCGATCGTGTTGCCCGAGGCGGCGTTTCGCCATTGCCCGCCGATCAGCGCCTGCTGCTTGAAAAGAGGCGAGTTGCGGACGGCGTCTCTGTCGGCGTTATGCGTTGGCAAGATCTGCTCCATCATCCTGTCGGGCCTGCTCTATGTGGTTGGCTCAGGCCCCACTTGCCCATTGCGGCTTGGATGCTTGCGCCGCCCGGCGGCCTTGGGCACTCTGCCGCCGGTGAAGTGACAGATATGCGTGGCTGTCCGGGCAAATCAATTGCGAGTGCCCCTCTGAGCAAGAATGGCTGCCCGGGCGGCGCGAGAAACGGGGCAAGTCGAGGCCCGGGTCGAGACGAGAGGATACCCTTTTGAAGAATTTTCTGTCGTCCTTTCCGGACCGGCCCCGCGGCATGCTCGGGACCTGGGTCAAGATCCCGTCGCTGGAGACGGTCGAACTTCTGGGTCACGCCGGATTCGAGTTCGTCGTCATCGACATGGAACATGCCCCGCACAGCATGAGCGCGGCCTATGAGCTGATCTTTGCCGCGCAGGCCTGCGGCATGGCGGCCCTGGTGCGGTTGCCCGACCAGGGCGGCAACGAGGTACAGCGGCTCCTTGACGGCGGTGCCGATGGCCTGCTCGTGCCGCGCATCGACAGCATCGAGACGGCCAGGCGGATCACGCGGCGGATGGTCTTCTCGCCACGCGGTGAGCGCGGCCTTGGCGCGACCTCGCGCGCCGGCCGCTGGGGCCTGATGCCGATGGCCGATTATGTGAAACGCGGCAATGACGAGTGCCTGCGCATGATCCAGCTCGAGGACTGGGACAATCTCCACAAGGCAGCGGATTATCTTGCGCTCGACGATGTCGGCGGCGTGTTCGTTGGCCTTGGCGATCTCTTCCTGTCCAGCGGCAAACCACCCTCAGATCCGGAGGTGCAGGCGCTGGTG
Source organism: Sphingobium sp. (assembly GCA_017745115.1). Next base: position 16,051 of record JAGIAA010000020.1, read on the forward strand.
AAAGCGGTCGTCCGGGCAGCCGAAAATGCCGGCAAACTCTCTGGAATTGCGGCGGGCGGCCCGAAGGAAGCACGCACCTATCTCGACCTTGGCTACTCGCTTGTCATGGTCAGCAACGACACCACATTGTTCGGCAAGGCTGCCCAGGCCGCCGTCGCCGAGACGCTGGAGTAACCTGATGTACGAAGTTGACGATCCCCGCTCGCGTCTCGCGACCGCCGGTGCCGCGCCGGTGCCGACGTCTACGGCCTTCGGCGCCTCGACCTATGCGCGCTTCTACCAGTCACCGCCGCAGTCCGAGGACGCCACGCAGAAGTCGTGGTTCGCGCGCGGGCAGAATTTCGTTGTAGCCTATTCGGAAGCCAAGCCGGGTGCCGTGTTCGAGCGCGCCGGCCAGGTCGACGAATATGTGCTGTTGCTGCCGGAAGCCGGCACCTCGGTGACCGTCGAGGCCAGCGGCGAAACCAGGGATATCGGCGGCCACAGCATCACCTTCATCCCAGCCGGCACCAGCAAGGTGACGGTCAAGGCGGGCGGGCCGGTGATCCGCCTGATCACGACCCGGAACACGGATGTCGCCGCTTTGGCTTCCAATCCCGAGAAATATGCCGGGCCGCATCCGCAGATTCCGGCTTTCGAGGCCTGGCCCGATCCGGTCGGCGGCTTCAGGATTCGCACCTACAGTCTCGACGTCCCCGACGAGCCGGGCCGCTTCGGCAAGATCTTCCGCTGCACGACGTTCATGGTCAATGTCTTCCCGCCGGCGGGTCCACGCGATCCGAGCAAGCTCTCGCCGCATCATCACGACGATTTCGAGCAGTGCTCGCTCGCCACGCGCGGGACCTATGTGCACCATCTGCGCTGGCCCTGGACGGCCAATCTCGCCGACTGGCAAGCCGACGAGCATGAGGAATGCCGCAGCCCTTCGATCGCCGTCATTCCGCCGCGCGTCATCCACACTTCGGCATCGACCGATCCGGGCGACAACCTCCTCGTCGATATCTTCTCGCCGCCGCGTCACGATTTCTCGAACATGGCGGGCTGGGTGCTGAATGCCGACGAATATCCCATGCCACCGGCCTGAATATCGCCGGCCCGATTTCTCGTGATATGCGGGCGCCATGGCTGAAGCCGCACCGTCCGCGCCACTCGTCGATGCGCATGTCCACGTCTTTCGCGCCGATATGCCGGTCGCGAAAGGCGCGTGGACGCAGCTGGACTATCAGTTCACCGCGCAGCAGCTGATCGAGATGCTGGACGAGCACGGCGTGCGTCATGCCGTGGTGTCCGGTCTCAGCATCACCGGCACCTATAATGATTATGTCATTGCCACGGTCCGTTCCCACAAGCGGCTGCGGGGCACGGCGATCCTCGATCCGCGGACGGATCTCTACACACTTGAGAAGATGAAGGCGGACGGGATCGTGGGCGTGCGGCTGCAACTGGCGCGCATGGCCGACTTGCCCGACTTCAGATCGGACGACTGGCGCCGCCTGCTGGCGCGGGTCCGCGATCTCGACTGGCATGTGCATGTCGCGCTGGAAGGACCGCGCTTCCCGCCGGTGCTGGACATGCTGCTGGAGAGCGGCGCGAAGATCGTGGTTGACCATTTCGGCCATCCCGACCCGGCGGATCCGCTCGGCTGTGCGGGCTACAAGGCGATGACGGAGGCTGTGCAAACGGGCCGTGTGTGGATCAAGCTGGCTGCCGGTTTCCGCATGGCGGGCACCGAGGCCTACAAGGACCCGACGAGCGATCTCGACGCCGTTGCCGATCGTATCGCCGCCGATCTCATCGCTCGTGTCGGCACCGATCGCCTGCTCTGGGGCAGCGACGCGCCCTTCGTCGGCTATGAGCGGCGCGTCGATTACGACCGCGTGCTGGCCAGCTGGTATCGCTGGATGCCGGATGCGCGCATCCGTGCCGAGATCGACCGCACGGCGCTCGATCTGTATTTCACGTCCTAGTGTTCCTGCGAAGGCAGGAACACTAGGCAGCAACGGAAACTTGGCGCCCAAATGTGCCAGGCTCCTGCCTTCGCAAGAGAATGGGTTAGCCCAGGACGCTTACTTGTCGTCGTCGAGATTGGGATTGGTGACCGGTACATCGCCTTCGAACAGATGTTCGAACTGGCGCCATGTGCAGAGCCACCTGTTCCCCACACGCTTGTACTTGTCGGTGCACAGGCTGACTGTGATGGGTGCGTGGCTCGGCTGGATCTTCACGCCGTTACGCGCATAGAGCATCAAGAAATTGGTTGCCTCGGCGGTGTCCGGACCCGTGAACCAGGCGCGATGGTTGGTAAAGCTGTGCACCGAGAGACGCGGGCCCTGTGCCACGCGCCAGTCGTAGAACTGCTGGATTTTCGCGACGCCGATATAGGAGGCGTAGTTGCCGTGGAACTCGGCATCCTCGGTATAATAGCTCGATGCGTCGCGCCCGCCGTTGAAGTCGATCTCGTGCCAGTAATGGGACAGCTGCGTCGAGAGCTCGATGTTGAGCTTGAGCAGGGCGTCGTCGAGTTCGGTCATCACGGTCATTGGCAGTCCTTCGATTGTGACGTTGCCGGCTCGTTCAGAGCGCGGCTTCGTAGATGCGGGCGGCGTCTTCTTCAGTAACTTCACGCACGTTGCGCATGAGAAGTCGCTGCACGGTCATGGCGGCGGCGGCCATGTGGGGGATGGCGTTGGAGCTGATCCCGTAAGCGGACATGCCGGGGGCGATGCCGATGCGCCGCGAGATGTCGGCGATGCGCTCGACGCCGGCAGCGGCGTCGGCAAGGTCGTCGCCGGTTCGAGAAATTCCCATAGATTCAGCGATTTGTGCATAGCGTGCGGGCGCGGCCTCGAGGTTGAAGCGCAGGACGTGCGGCAGCAGGATAGAATTGGCGACGCCATGCGGGACGTGGAACTCGCCGCCGAGCGGATAGGCCAGCGCGTGCACGGCGGCGGTGTTCACCGGACCGAGGCACAGGCCGCCATAATAGCTTGCCCGCAACATCGCGGCACGGGCCTCGAGGTCGCTGCCATCCTCACAGGCGCGCTCGATATTGGCGACGATGAGGCGGATTCCCTCCAGCGCGAACATGTCGACCAGCGGATGAGCAAACTTGTTGGCGAAGGCTTCGATGCAGTGGGTGAGCGCGTCGATGCCCGTCGAGGCGGTCACGCTGCGCGGCATGGTGACGGTAAGTGCCGGGTCGAGATAGGCATAGTCCGGCACGAGGCACTGGCTGACGACGCCCTTCTTGAGGTCGGCTTCTTCGTCCTCGAGGATCGCGATCGGCGTGACTTCGCTGCCCGTCCCCGCCGTCGTGGGGATGCAGGCCAGCGGCAGGGCCCGCGACTTCAGCAGGTCGACGCCGATCACTTCATCGATCGACTGCGCATTATCGAGCAGCGCTGCGACCAGCTTGGCGACATCCATGGCACTGCCGCCGCCGAGGCCGATGACGCAATCGGCGCCGGACGCCTTGGCCTCGTTCATTGCCGCCCTGAATTCGGTCAGCGTCGGTTCGCCGGCAATGCTGTCGAAGATGGTGACTGCAATACCCCGGTCGGCGCAGGCCGCGACCAGTGGCATGGCGAGGCCGCGCGTCGGTGCGCCGGTGACGAGAAAGGCGGACTTGAGGCCGCGCCCAGCGAAATCAGACGCACATTGCAGGGCCGCTCCGGTGCCGAAGCGGAGGGTCCCCACATTGACGAGCGCAATGGGCCGGCTTTCATTCACGGATTCTGGTCTCTCTCAGGCTCAAGCATGGCCTCTTCCCTGTGCTCAACGCGCCGCGCTGGCTTGTCCAATACGGCATCGAGCCTTGAACCCATGGGCAGCTAGCCGACGGTCTGGGCGGCGCGCTCGAGGCCCATGCGGCGATAATCGCGCGGCGACATGGCGAAGTGGACGCGAAAACTGCGCGCGAAATGAGGCCCGCTGTTGAAGCCCCAGCCGAAGGCGATGTCGGTGATGGAAAGATGCTGCAGGCGCGGATCGGGCAGCTCGCGCGCGCACTCCTCGATCCGGCGGCGCAGGATATAGGCGGAGACCGTCTCCTTGCTCGCTGCAAATATGGCGCGAAGATAGCGGGGGGAGAGTCTCAGACTGGCGGCGATAACCGCCGGGCAGAGTTCGGGATCGCGCAGATTCTGCTCGATGTAGAGACGCACCCGGGCGTTGCGGTCGCAGATCACCGGCGAACCGGCGAAGGTGCCGTCCAGCACCAGCGAGAAGGCAGTCGCCAGCAGGTCGAGCAGATTGCGGGCGATGCGGTGGCGAAACTCGTCCGCGAGGCCCTGCGCCATCTGCGCGCAGATGCCGAGGATCAGCTCGGCGGCGCTTTCCGAAATCCCCTCGCCTCGCCGCAGCGGCCGGCCGCAGAACTGCTCGGGCGATGGAAGATAGGTGCGCAAGAGCCTGAGCGGGACATGCAGCGCGATCAGATCGCTGTCGGCGGACAGCGCGATACCATGCGGCGCGGCATTGTTGACGAGGACCAGGTCGCCCTCGCTCAGCACCGATGCGAGGCCGTAATGATCGAGGCGGGTGACGCCGCCCTGCTGGAGCAACACCGTATAGCAGGAGACGCCGCCGCGCCCCTTCACGTCGGGCCCTTCCAGTGCCAGGTTCGCCTCGCCGCTGCAGCGCGTGATCCCGATGGGCCCCAGTGCGGCAACGCCATTTTCGGCATTCGCTGCGGGCACGAGGTCGCCGCGCTCGATCTGGCGCGGCGCGGCCTCACGCCACGGTGGGGCGGCCGCGATCGTCAGACCCTGTGGCACCGCATGGACCCCATATCAGAGCGCTCCGTCCGACTGAAATCGCCGGTTTCTGGCGGCGATCCTATGCCCCGTGGCCGGTATGTCAAACCACGCTTCCGGTGTCTTACCGACCGGCAACACCGCATGCCGCTGCAGGCAAGTCAACGAAGCCTCTCACCAGATAGCTCTTCGGCAACGATGCGAAGACCGCCGCCAGTCCGGCTGCGGGCAAGATTTGCCGACCTGGGGAGAGAAGACAATGAGAGCCTTCAGCCAAGCGTCAGTGCTGGTTCTGGGGATCATGCTGGCCGGCGCCGCGAGCGCGCAGGAAAAGCCCGCCGCCGCTGCCGACAGCGACGAGGGCATTGGTGACATCATCATCACCGCCACGCGCCAGGCGACGAACCTGCAGAAGACGCCGATCGCGATCACGGCCGTCACCGGGGAGACGCTGAAGGACGCGGGCCTCAAGAGCGTGGCGGATCTTTCGGCGGTCGTGCCGAACGCGCAGTTCCGCCGCGTGCAGGGCGCCTTCGGCCCCGGCGTCACCACCTTCATCCGCGGTCTCGGCACCGGCGACACCAGCCTCGGCGGCGAGGCGGCGGTCGCCTACTATATCGACGACGTCTATTACCCGATCCTGCTCGGCTCGAACTTCGACCTGCTCGACATCGATCACATCGAAGTGCTGCGCGGACCGCAGGGCACGCTGTTCGGCCGGAACTCGCTAGCCGGCGCCGTCAACATCGTATCGAAGCAGCCGAGCCTTGCCGGCGCCAGCGGCTATCTCGAGGCGACGGTCGGCCAACTCGACCGGCGCGAGTTCCGCGGCGGCTTCAACATGCCGATTTCGGACACCATGGCGGTAATGGTCTCCGGTCTCTCGAAGAAGCGCCGCGGCTATCAGCGGGTGCTCGACTTCACCTGCGAGATGAACCGGCGCGGCACGCCGGCTCTGGCCGGCAGCTTCCCCTATATCGACCAGATGCGCGCCACGACGCCGAACTACAAGGCGACCGATTGCACGGTCGGCACGCTGGGCGGCGAGGATGTGCAGGGCCTTAAGGCCTCGTTCCTCTGGCAGGTCACGCCCGACATCAAGCTGACGCTCAGCTACGACCAGACCTGGGACAATAGCGAAAACCCGGCGGACAGCACGGTCGACATCAATCCGGCGGCCGTCCCGGCCAATCTCAAGGCGCAAGCCGACTATTTCGGGCTGGTCTATGACAGCCGGTTCGCGACCGGCGATCCATACACCACGTACGCCAGCTACACCGACCGGATCGCGCGGGGCACGGTCCTGCCCGTCACCCCCGCCTCGCAGCAGTTCTACACCGGCGCCAACACCCGCGGCGGCCTCATCATGTCGCCTTATGGGCAGCTCTCCAATTGGGGCTATTCGGGCAAGCTGGTCTGGAGCGCGACCGACGACATCGATGTGACCGCCATCTTCGGACATCGCGAGATGAACGAGCATCACTCGTTCGACAATGACGGCGGCCCGCTCGTGATCGAGCACGTCCTCTCGGAAATCGGCGAGAAATACGACAATGCCGAGCTTCGCATCTCCGGCAAGTCCGACCTGATCGACTGGGTGGTCGGCGGCTTCTATTTCGACGGCCACGGCTATTTCCACGCGGTCAACTATTCGCCGACAGCCACCTTCCTCGTGAAGACGCTGAACACGACCTTCGATCCCAATTCGAAGGCCGTCTACGCCAATGCGACGGTGCGGCCGTTCGGCGAGCAGTTCGGCATCGTGCTCGGCGCGCGCTACAGCTGGGACCACAAGTTCGTCGACTATGCGAACATCAGCGACGTCAACGTCCCGCCGCATCCCAATGGCGGCGACACGATCTTCCAGGTCGATCCCACGCAGCGGAAGTTCAGCTGGAAACTGGGGCTCAACTATCAGCTCAACAACAATGTGTTGCTCTATGCCTCGGCCGCGACCGGCAACTCGCTGCCCGGCTACAATGCCCGTCCGCTCCAGAAGACCCAGGTCTTCCAGATCGACGGCAACGACAACCGCGCATACGAGGTTGGCGCCAAGCTCGATCTCCTAGATCGCAAGCTGCGCCTCAATCTCTCGGCTTTCTACACCGACTTCAACAATCGCCCGACGCCGGTCGCCGGCGGCTCCGAGCCGACGCTGGACAGCGCCGGAAATCCCGTCGCGGGCAACCAGCAGCTCGAGCCGCTGCCCGGCGGCCCTCCCGGATCGACGCGCTGCAGTGCGACGCTTCTGCCGAGCAACACCGGTATCGTCTGCTTCGGCCGGCCTTATTATACGAGCCAGCCGGCGAAGATCCGCGGTTTCGAGGTCGAATATACGCTGAACCCGGTCGAAGGCCTGCTGATCAACGGCTCGCTGGGCTGGTCCAAGTTCACGGCGCCGTCGATCGATGCTCAGACCGTCCACAAGCGCCAGCTCAACCCGAGCTGGACCGCCGGCACGTCGGTTCAGTACACCATCAAGATGCCCGGCATGGGCGGCTCGATCACACCGCGCATCGACTGGCAGTTCCAGTCACGCGAATATGTGAGCGGCAACTCGGCCAAATATGACTCGTTCACAGGTCCGCGCGGCCTGGTGAACACCCGCATCACCTACAACAACACCGATCACGATTTCAGCGTCGCGGTGGGCGTCACGAACCTTTTCAATAAGTTCTATTATCTGAACTGGTTCGATTATCAGACCTTCGGCCGTGCCAATACCGAGGCTCAGCCGGGCATTCCGCGCCAATGGTATCTGACCGTCGGCAAGAAATTCTGATCGAGAGCCCTGACGGGGGCGGCGGCGTTCCAGTGAACCTCCCGGAACGCCGCCAACCCGCTTCACCACGATTGACTCAAGGGGCGGCGAACAGTCTGATGCGAACCATGGAGAGCCTGCCGATCGTCCGTCGCCGCCTGTGGTCCGTCCTGGGCCGGGCGGCGATGGTCTTTCTGGCCTTTGCGATCGTCCCGCAGGCGGCCTGGGCGGCGTCCGACAGTGCCCGGCTCGCTGCCCTGGCCCGCGACGTCGACCGCGTCGAGAGCGTGCGCAACGTGAAGCGGATCATGCTCAGCTGGGCGAACTATGTCGACCAGGGCCAGTGGGAACGTGCTGCCGCGCTGTTTGCCGACGATGCGCTGCTCCAGCATGGCGACGACCAATTCCATGGCCGGGCGGACATCCTGGCTTATTTCCGGCGCATGATCGGCAAGGACACGGATGGCCTGCCCGCCAACATGATCCATACGCCCTATCTCTTCACGCCCATCGTGACGCTGAGTTCCGACGGCAACACGGCCAAGGCGCGTTGGCACGCCCTTTCGATGCGCGGGACGCTGGGTGGCGATGCCAGCTGGCAGGGCGGCATCTTCGAATGCGTCTATGTTCGTCGGAACGGCGCCTGGAAGATCGCCAGCCAGGTGTTCACGCCGCAGCTGCTGGGGCCATATGAGAGCGGCTGGTCGAGCTGGAAGAAGGAAGTCCCGCTCGTTCCCTATCATTTCGAGCCCGCGGATGTCGGCAAGTCCGTCGCGCTCGGGCCGGGCGTGGCCGCGAACGGTCCTGCCAAGGCAAGCCTCGCCGCCCTTGGCGGGCGGGTCCAGGCGCTCCGCGACGAGGAGCAGGTCCGCAATCTGCAGAACGCTTATGGCTATTATGTCGACTTCAAGATGTGGGACGATGTCACCGACCTGTTCGCGCCCACGGGGAGCGTGGAGGTCGCCGGCGTCGGAAGCTACAAGGGCATCAAAGGCGTGCGCCGCAATCTCGAGCGCGAGGGCGGTGCGATCAACCTGCGCTATGGCGAGATGTACGACCACATCCAGGCCGACCTGGTGGTCGAGGTCGCTGCCGACGGCATTCACGCGCGCGGGCGCGGCATCGAGATCGGCATGGTCGGCAATAATGACGGGCCGGCCTGGTGGATCATCACGCGCTTCGACAATCTCTACGTGAAGCAGGGCGGCAAGTGGCGCTTCGACAAGATGCGTCTCGCCCGTGCGGTGAAGACCGACTACTTCCAGGGCTGGGGCAAGAGCTGGATCGCGACCGAGCCTGCGAGTGCCCAGTTCAAGCCGGATGGGCCGGCGCCTGCGGAGCTACCGCCGCTCTGGCAGCTGGAGCGTCCGGCGCCGGTCGCGCGTCCGCTCCCGGCGACGACGCTTGCCAAGGCGGAGACGGGCGTCTTTGCTGCGGGGGGCTTCGACGCGATCGAGAACCTCGCCGGCGGCTATGGCCAGTATCTTGACGACAATCACTGGGAGGAACTCGGAAGCCTGTTCGCCGCGCAGGGTGAACGCGATTCGGCCGGCGGCGGCTTCATCCGCACGCCAGCCCGCATCGCCAGCTTCTCCCGCAAGCGCTACGGCGCCTATAACGAGCATCGCACCTTCGCGAACATGCACATCCGCACCCAGCCGGTGATCGACATCTCGCCGGACGGCATGACGGGCCAGGACCGCACGCGGCTCTTTCAGATCGTGATCGCGCCGGCCAATGCGACGACGGGGCGCAGCGGCGCGATGTTCGTGAGCGGCATGTACGAGGACGACCTCGTCTTCGAGGACGGCGTCTGGAAGATGAAGCGCGCCGACATCGATCACCTGATCTACATGCCGTACAAGACCGGCTGGACCGGCATCAAGGAAGGCGTCGGCGCCCGCAGTTCGCCGTCGCTCGGCGCCGTTGCGGGCGAGACGTTCGACGCGATGAACACCGGGGACATCAATGCGGCCTATCCCAAGCTGCCGCATATGTGGTTCCACTATCGCAATCCGGTCAGCGGCCGCGTGCCGCCCTATCTCATGCCCAAATATATCCTGCCGGAGCCCTGATGGCCGAACCCGCCGATGCCGGCCTGCCCGCCTCGCCGCTGCAGGCGCTGATCGACAAGGGGCGGATCACGCCCATCCAGATCCGCGCGATCCTGCTCTGCACGCTCGTGACGTTGTGCGAAGGCATCGATCTCAACCTGATCCCGCTGCTGGCGCCGGCGATGCAGAAGGCGTGGCAGCTCGATGCGGCTGCGTTCGGCGCGATCTTCGCCTCGGGGCCGATCGGGCTGATCGCCGGCGGTTTCGGAATCGGCTGGCTCGCCGATCGCATCGGCCGGCGCGGGGCGCTCATCTCCGCGATGATCGTTATGACCCTGGCGACGCTGCTGATGGCATTCGCGCGCAATCTCCCCGAGCTGTTCGCCTGCCGGGTGTTGACCGGCATCGGCTTTGGCGGCGTCGTGCCGGCGGCTGCCGCGCTCGTCTCCGAGTTCCTGCCGACCAGGACGCGGGGCAGTGTGGTGGCGTTCGTCATTCTCGGCCAGGTATTCGGCGGGCTGTTCGTTTCGCTGGGCATGCAGACGAGCCTTGCGACGCTCGGCTGGCAGACGCTGGTCTTCTGGATGAGCATCCTGTGCGGCATCACGACTCTGGTGATGATCGCGGCACTGCCCGAGAGCCCCCGCTATCTCCTGCTGCGGCACCCTGGCACCAAGAAGCTGACGGATACGCTCACCCGACTGCGGCTGACCGAGATACCCGCGCCCGAGGCCGATCCGAAAACCGCCGGCCACGCGAGCGCCAGCGCGCTGTTCACGCGCGATCGTGCGCTCGGGACGGTGCTGCTGTGGCTCGTCTTCATCGGTGTGTGCGCGATGGTCAGCTTCTTCACCTCCTGGCTGCCGCTGATCTTCGTCAGCGCCGGCAAGACCGCGATAGAGGGCGCGCAGGCCAGTTCGGCCTATTGGTCGGGCGGGATTGTCAGCGGTCTCCTGCTGCCGTTGTTCGCGCTCAGGTGGCACGTCAATCGCGTCCTCATGTGCGCAATCTTCGCCGCGGGCGTCTGCTGTGTGACGCTTGGCTTCACGGTTGCTGGCGCCATGCCGCTCAACCTGGTGATCGCCCTCGGCGCGGGCATGTTCGTGAACGGTTCCTTCTACCTGCTCTATCCGCCCGCCGTGCGCTTCTATCCGACCGAGATCCGGTCGACCGGCATCGGCGCGGCCGTGGCATTCGGTCGGATCGGCAACGTGTTGAGTCCTTGGGCGGCCGGACGCCTGCTCGCCGCCGGGTTCGCGCCCATCGCCGTATTTCAGGGCATGGCGTTGCCGCTGCTGCTTTCGCTCGGCGCCTTGCTGGCGTTCCACCGATTGACGAAGGAGCGAGCCTGACCAGCTTCGTCGTCCCGCCGAAAGCTGAGGTCTCGTCATGGCAGCCCTTTATCGCCTGATGTCCCAGCGTTGACCTTCGGTCGCTCTTCGGGTCGCGGGGCCGACGATCAGCCGTAAATTTCCAGCGGATTGTCGGCGAGAATGCGGAAGCGCGTCGTCTCGTCCGGTACCCAGAGCGCCAGCAGGTCGAGCAGGTCGCCATCATTGGGCATGATGCGGCCGTTCATCTGCACATGCGGCCAGTCGGATCCCCAGAGCATGCGCTCGGGTGCGTGCTTGGCCAACGCCTGCGCATAAGGCGTGATGCTGGGATAGGGGTAATCCTCCTCGCGCGCGGCGCGCATCGGCCCCGAAAGCTTCATCCACACCCGGCCGCTGTCGAGCAGGCGCAGGATCGCCTTGAAGCCCGGCTGGTCGAGGCCGAGGCGCGGGTCGAACATGCCGAGATGGTCGATCACGATCGTGCCGGGCAGCGTCAGCAGCGGATCGGCAGCGCCCTCAATGTCGTCGCGCGTGATGCTGTGATACTGGACGTGCCAGCCCATCTCCTGGATCATGCCGGCAATGCGCTTGTCGATGCGCGGCAGATGGTCCCATTCGTTTCCGGGCGGCGCGCCGAACATACGAACACCGCGAACGCCCAGCCGATTCAGCTCTTCCATCTCGGCAGTGCTGAAATCGGGCCTCGGCAGCATCACGCCGCGCAGGCGGTCGCCATGTTTCTCCAGCACCCATTTGAGGTGCGAATAGTCGGTGCCGTATCCGCCGCCGCTGACCACCACGGCGCGCTCCAGCCCCAGCACGTCCTGCAGGGCGAGATAGTCGTCCGGCAGCGCATCGTCCGAGACATAGGGGCTCTCCGGCGCGAAGGCGAAGAGCCGCTGCGGCCCGAACAGATGGATATGGCAATCCCAGCTGCCCGGCGGCACGGCATGAGCCGGCCGGCGCGGATTGGGATCGGGCGGCGGATTGTGAACCCCGCGGCGCGGAACGTCATTCATCAAGGGACTGATACTATCCTATGGTTTTCGGCCTTTGGCATCTGGCCATTTTCAGCAATCATGCGCTGGGCTAGCAGAGAAAACTGCGCAGAACCAAGCGTGTCCCGGCGAGCGTCAAGACTTGGTGCCATATTGGGCAAGCGTGCAAGGGGCCGAAGCCTGACGAGGCAGAAATGGGGCGTACTTCAAGGAGTTTTGAGCGATGAGCGCATCGGTTTTCCTCGTCACGGGCGGCAGCCGTGGCATTGGCGCTGCGATCGCCGTCGCGGCCGGGCAGGCCGGCTACCAGGTGCTGCTCTCCTATGCGAGCAACGCGGCGCAGGCGGACAGCGTGGTCGAGGCGATCCGCGCGGCAGGCGGCACGGCACAGGCCGTGCGCGCCGACACGTCGAGCGCAGAAGACGTCGCGGCCCTGTTCGCCGCTGCCGATGCCATGGGGCCGCTCAAGGTACTCGCTTATAGCGGTGGCATTACCGGCGACCGCTCGCCCCTCGCCGAGGCGGATCCGGCGACCTATGCGCGCGTCGTCGAGGTGAACCTCACCGGTGCCATGCACTGCGCGCGCGAAGCCGTGCGCCGCATGTCGACCAAAAGCGGCGGCACGGGCGGCTCCATCGTCTTCCTTTCCTCGCGCGCGACCGCTTATGGATCGCCGGGCGATTATGTCTGGTATGCCGCGTCCAAGGGTGGCGTGGATGCGCTGACCATCGGCCTGGCACGCGAGGTCGGGCCCGAGGGCATTCGCGTCAACGCGGTCTCGCCCGGGCCGATCGATACCGACATGCTGGACGACGGGCGCCGCAAGAGCGCAGCGTCGCTGGTCCCGCTCGGCCGCCTCGGCCAGCCGTCCGAAGCGGCGGCAGCCGTGCTCTATCTGGCGTCGGACGATGCGTCGTTCGTGACGGGCGCCAATCTTGCGGTGTCGGGGGGGCGTTGAACGCCAGGGCCTTACCAATGAGACACCTGCCCTGAGCAAGGGTCCTGCTCTTTCTACGCCGTCGCAACATAGCGGGATCCCGGATCAAGTCGGCGTTTATGCCGTTCGAACAGATAGCCGTTCCCCGGCGCAGGCCGGGGCCCAGGCCGAAAGCGGGACCGCGCATGCGACGGCACGCATTCGACGCTTCGCGTCGAGACTGGCCCCGGCCTGCGCCGGGGAACGGCTTGGTTCCCTGCTTTAAGGATATAAGCGCCGATCAGGTCCGGGGGACGGAAGAGGGGTGGCAGGCCTTCAATCAGGCAGTGCTCCTGCCAAGGCAGGAGCCCCTGGGCGAGATGGCGCGTTAGGCCTTGGGTTCCTGCCTTCGCAGGAACACATGTTGCTTCGAATAGGAGTGCGGCGTCAGTTCGGCCGGTTCGCCCCGCCGGACTCACGATAGTCGGTTGGCGTCATGCCATGATGATCGCGGAAGGACCTTGCGAACAGGGCGGTGCTGACGAATCCGCAACAATGGGCGATTTCGGCGACCGTATGCCCCCGCCAGCGCGGATCGCGCAACCGCCGCGCCGCCTCCTCAAGGCGCCGTCGCGAGACATAGGCACGCGCGCATTCGCCGCGCGCCGCGAAGAGCTGCCGCACATCGCGCGGGTCCATGGTCAGTTCTTCGGCAATGGCGTTCGGCTTGAAGTCGGGATCGTGCAGCCGGTTCTCGACATGATTCTGCACGGCGAGCATCTCCCGCTCACCGACATGGTCGCTCTTCACCCGCATGCCGAACACCATCGCGTAGCTGGTCGCGATAATCTCGAGCATGTGATGGGCGAGGCAATCCTCATAATCGGCGGCAATGCCCTGCTCGAGCCGATGCCAAAGGCTGCGAAGCATCGCACCGGCCGATGGCGTCAGACCCGCGCTCGCCGGCAGGCGTTGGCCGCAAAGCTCCTCGGGCCGGGGCAGATAATGGCCGATGATCTCGGCCGGCACGCGGATGATCAGCGTTTCCGCGCCGCCTTCCAGCCGCCGGCTGTGTGGCAGCGCATGGTCGCAGAGCGCGAAATCGCCGGGATTGAGCACCGTCCGATTGCCGCTCTGGGTGAACAGCCCGCGCCCGTTCGCCTGCACGATGATCGAATAGAGCTGCGGCGAGGAGCGGTCGATATGGGCCGTGGTGCGGCGGATGGTGCAGGGGCCGGTGGCAAGGCGCGCAAGCCCCAGCTGACCGACATGGCTGACCTTGAGGCCTGCCGAAAACTCCTTGTCGGTCGGGATGAAATCGGCAGCCGCGAGCATCCCCGAATAGATTCGGTTCCAGGCTTCCGCCTTGCCGGCGCTCTTCAGCGCTTCGGTGCTCGCACTCTCCATTGGCTTATCTTGTCATCCACAGCGGCGAACGCGATCCGCCATTCGCATCCGCTCTCTCTTCTGGCGTCAAATGACTTTCACGAGACGGCATTGAGCGTTGCCGATTCCAATGGGCGCCCGGCCTGTGTGCCATCGGCCACAGTCACAGAGCGAGGGCCGTGGAGATTTCCCGGGCGGCCGCGATGGTCGCATCGATCAGCGCACGGGGCGGCTGGCGCGGGATGAACTGGATCGAACTCAGGACCGAGATCATGCCGACCAGTTCGCCGCGATGATCGCGGACTGGCGCGGACAGGGCATTGATGCCGAGCATCGTCTCTTCCGGCGCCGCCGCCCAGCCCTGCTCGTTCACGCGCTCGAGTTCCATCCGCAACAGTTCGGGATCGGTAATCGTATTGTCGGTGAACTTTTCGAGCGTTCCCTCCGGCATGGTGCCCGTGCGCGCCAGCAGTTCGGCCAGCAGCAATTTCCCCGCGGCAGTCGAGTGCAGCGGGAGCGATGCATTGGTCTGCATGACGATGCCGATGATCGAGTGGCCCTGCAGCGTCTCGACGATGGACGCGCTATCGCCATAGACGAGGCTGAAATTGACGGTGTGGCCGACGTCGTCGCGCAGCCGCATCATCGTAGGGCGTGCGAGGCGCGTGATGCCCTCGAATGGCGTCAAGGCCGCGATCCGAGAGAGCGCGATGAGGCGCGGTCCGGCGGCATAGCGCTCGCTGTCGCTGTCCTGGATCGCATAGCCCTGGTCCACGAGCGTGCGGAGGTGACGATAGACGCGGGCCTTGGTCGTGCCGAGCTCGCGGGCCAGTTCGGTCACACCGACCGAGTCCCGCTTGGCCAGCAACTCGAGGATGCCGAGCACGAGCCGGATGGCCATGACGCCACCGGTGCCGCCGGGCGCCTCGCTCTCGTCGATCATCACGTCGCTATCGGCCATTTGCCCGCTCTGCCATATTCAGTCCCCGAAATAGAAGCGATATCCGCTTTCGCCGATCGCCAGGAGGACCGTCTCGAGCTGGACGCGGACGCGCTCGGGCATCTGCCCGACACCGTCGACTAGGCCCCCTGAGGGGTGGTTTCTATTCTCTAGAAAGTGGTGCTGCCGGCGAGGATTGAACTCGCGACCTCAGCCTTACCAAGGATGCGCTCTACCACTGAGCTACGGCAGCACGACGGCTCGCAGGGCGGACCCCGCGTCAGCAAGGCCGCGCCTATGGCCTCACCGCCTCCGATTTGTCAAGGCGACTTGCCGCCCCTAGCGCCGAATGGCTAATCAGCATTTAATGTCCGCCGACGATCCCGAACGCCAGCGCCGCCTCGCCGAGGCCCTGCGCGCCAATCTGCGCCGCCGCAAAGGGCAGGCGCGCGAGCGCGCGCAAAACGATGGCCAAGCCGAGTCCGGCAGGCCGACTCCCGACAAAGCCGACTGAGCGACTGGAAACAGTTCAATGACGAAGAGGTCATTTGTGAACACCCATTGACATTGTTCGTTCGATCGAACAAATGGCAAGCCCATGGCGACGCAAGCGCAAGATGGAGTCGGAACGTCCAGCCCCGAGGGCCCGCAGCTGCCCGCGCCGGGCCTGGCTCTTCGCCTTGTCGAGGCTGGCATTGAACAGTTCGCGCAGCATGGCTTCGATGGCGCCAGCACGCGTGACATTGCCGCTGCCACCGGCACGGCCATGTCGTCCATCACCTATCATTTCGGCGGCAAGCAGGGGCTCTATTTGGCCTGCGCGGACTATATCGCCTACCAGATCGGCGCGGTGCACGCGGCGGGCATGGCACCGATCCGCGCCCGTCCGCCCCAGGAGCCGGAGCAGGCGCGCGCGGCGATGCTCGCCCTGCTGGAAAATTTCGCGCGGCTCATGCTGGCGCCGCAATCCGAGACCTGGTCGCAATTCATCACGCGCGAGCAGCAGCGTCCCACCGAGGCCTTCGAGCGGCTCTACCATGGCATCATGTCGCCGGTGCTGGAGACCGTGCTCGGCCTGCTGAAGATAGCGCGTCCCTCGCTCGATGACACGGGGCGCCGCTGCTTGGTCATGAACATCGTGGGTATGGCGCTCATTCTGCGGCTGGGCCGCGCCTGCGTCAGCCGTCTCATGCAAGTCGACGATCTCGACGAAGCCACTGCCGAAACGCTCATCGCCGGCCTGCGCCGGTCCGCACAGGAACTGCTTACGGAGACGAATCCATGAATCGCAAGCGTCTCATCCCGATCGTGCTCGTCGTCGGATTGATCATTGCCGCCTTCGCGACGCGCGGCTTCGGGCTTTTCCCGAAAGCGCAGGGTCCGCTTGCGCTGTACGGCAATGTCGACATTCGCGAAGTCGATCTCGGTTTCCGAGTCGGCGGGCGGATTGCCCAGATTCCGGTGGAGGAAGGCGCCCATGTGAAGGCGGGCGACCTCCTGGCCTCGCTCGACAAGGCGCCGATCGAGGATCGCGCGGCGCAGGCGACGGCCCAGGTCGCGCAGGCCCAGGCGCAGCTCGACAAGCTCGTCCATGGCAGCCGCGCGCAGGATATCGAGGCAGCGAAGGCGCGTGTCGCCAGCGCGTCGGCTGCGGCGTCCGATGCCGAAGGCGACTATGCACGCCGCCAGCCGCTGGTCGAGCCTGGCGCGATCAGCAAGGCGCTCTGGGAAGAGACGGTTGCGGCGCGCGACCGCGCACGCGCTGCCCTTTCCGAAGCCAAGGCCAATCTCTCGCTGGTCCAGGTCGGCCCGCGCGCCGAAGATATCGAGGCTGCCCGTGCGGCGGTGCAGGCCGCCAAGGCGGCGCAATCGGGCATCGCCACGGATACCGGCGACACGCGTCTGCTCGCGAGCAGCGACGGCACGGTGGTGACGCGGGCGCGCGAGCCGGGCGCCATCGTCGCGCCGGGCGAGACGGTGTTCACGCTCGCCATCGACCGGCCGCTGCGCGTCCGTGCCTATGTGGCGGAAGGCGATTTGAGCCGCATCGCGCCTGGCATGGCCGTGACGGTCAAGGCCGACGGCAATGACAAGACCTATCATGGCACGATCGGCTATATCTCGCCGCGCGCAGAGTTCACGCCGAAGACCGTGCAGACCAGCGACCTGCGGACCGACCTCGTCTATCGCCTGCGTATCGTGGTGAGCGACCCGGACGGCGCGCTCCGCCAGGGCCAGCCGGTGACGGTTGGGGTTTCCGAGCCGGCGCAAGCGAAGCGGTGAGGTTCCGATGCAACTTGGTGCTCCTGCGAAAGCAGGAGCCTAGGGCGGGAAGGGTCTGCGTATGCGCCCTGGGCTCCTGCCTTCGCAGGAGCACTGCCGAACGGAGCGTGGGCCGATGATGGCATCCTTCGGCCCCGACATCGTCGCCAGCGCTTCGGGCATCGAGAAGTCGTTCGCCGGCGCGAAGGCGCTCGATGGCGTGGACATCACGATCCGCCCGGGCAAGGTGACGGGTCTCGTGGGCCCTGACGGCGCCGGCAAGACGACGCTCATCCGCATCCTCGGCGGGCTGATGACGCCGAATGCGGGGACGGTCGACATCCTCGGCGGCCCGCCTGCGCAGCGGCTGGACGAGATCGGCTATATGCCGCAACGCTTCGGTCTCTACGAGGACCTCACCGTCCGCCAGAATCTGACGCTCTATGCCGAGCTGCGCGCTCTGCCGCGCACCGATCACGACGCGGTGTTCGAGCGGCTTTACCAGTTCACCGATCTTGGCCGCTTCCAGTCGCGGCTGGCCGGGCGTCTTTCCGGCGGCATGAAACAGAAGTTGGGCCTTGCCTGCGCGCTGGTGCGCACGCCGCGCCTGTTGCTGCTCGACGAGCCGGGCGTCGGCGTCGACCCGATCAGCCGGCGCGAGCTCTGGGCAATGGTGCACGAACTGACCGGGCAGGGCATCGGCGTGCTCTGGTCGACCGCCTATCTCGACGAAGCCGAGCTGTGCGACGATGTCTGCCTGCTCAATCAGGGCAAGCTCATCTTCAACGGCGCGCCCGCGGAGCTGACCGGCGCTGTCGACGGGCGCGTCATCCGCGTGACCGGTTTCCAGAAGCGCCGCCGCGATGCGCTCACCGATGCACTCGACCGGCCGGACATCATCGACGGCACAATCCAGGGCCGCGCGATTCGGCTGCTGGTGCGCGACGGGCATGGCGTCCCCGACGCCAAGGCGCTCGACATGGGTTCCGAGACCAAGGTGGTGCCTGCACAG
Source organism: Sphingobium sp. (assembly GCA_017745115.1). The sequence goes on from JAGIAA010000020.1 coordinate 34,468, forward strand.
CCCCGGTTCGAGGACGGCTTCATCGAGCGGCTGGGCGGCGGGCCCAAGGGCACCAGCCGGCTTGCCGAACATTATTGCCTGTGTCCGCCCAGCGACCGGCCGGCCATCGAAGCGCTGGGCCTCACCAAGCGCTTCGGCGAGTTCACCGCGGCGAGCGACGTCCGATTTTCGGTGCCGCGCGGACAGATTTTCGGGCTGCTCGGTCCCAATGGCGCGGGCAAGTCGACGACCTTCAAGATGTTGTGCGGCCTGCTGACGCCGAGCGCCGGGACCGGCACGGTTGCCGGCCATGACTTGCGGCATGCCCGCGGCGAGGCCCGCGCGTCGCTCGGCTATATGGCGCAGAAATTCTCGCTCTATGGCGATCTCTCGGTGCAGCAGAATCTCGATTTCTTCGCCGGCGCCTACAATCTTTCGGGTGCCGCCGCGCGCCGGTCGATCGAACGGGCCACCGACATTTTCGAGCTCGCCCCGCATCTCAAGCGCAATGCCGGCGCACTGCCGCTCGGCTTCAAGCAGCGCCTCGCCTTGGCTTGCGCCGTGTTGCACGAGCCGAGCGTGCTGTTCCTCGACGAGCCGACTTCGGGCGTGGACCCGGTCATGCGGCGCGAGTTCTGGACGCATATCAACGGTCTGGTCGGGCGTGGGGTCACCGTCCTGGTGACGACGCACTTCATGGACGAGGCTGAATATTGCGACCAGGTGACGCTCATCTATCGCGCCAAGCAGATTGCGAGCGGCGCGCCGGATGCGCTCAAGGCGCAGGCGAAGGCATTGGCCGGCACCGAGGATCCGACGATGGAGGATGCGTTCATCGCGCTCATCCAGGCATCCGACGCCGATGATGAGGCCCAGGCGGCATGAGCGAGGACGCGCCTCTCTCGACGATCTCGTCGCCCAGCGGCGCCTCGCCGCGACGGCGGCTGACGGCGCTTGTGGTCAAGGAATTCGCGCAGATTCGGCGCGACCCTTCGACCTTTGCCATCGCCTTCGCCCTGCCGCTGCTGCTGCTCTTCCTGTTCGGCTATGCAGTGAGCCTCGACGTCAAGAAGACCAAGATCGCGCTCGTCATCGAGGATTCGAGCGCGCAGTCGCTGAGCCTCGCGACCAGCTATGCCAACAGCCCCTATTTCGATGTGACGCCGCTGCGCGCCATAAGCCCGGCGCGTGACGCCATGGCCCGCGAGGATGTGCGCGGCATCGTCGTCATCCCCGCCGATTTCGGAACGAGCGTGACGAAGGGCCGCCCGGCCGACATCCAGATCATCACCGACGGCAGCCAGCCCAACCAGGCCAGCTTCATCGCCGCATATGCCGACGGTGTGCGGCAGAGCTGGATGGCCGGCGAATTGGGCGAGAAGACAGGCAATGCACGGACGCCCGGCCCGCCGGTCGATGTCTCGACCCGCATCTGGTACAATCCTGCGCTCCAGAGCCGCTTCTTCCTGGTGCCGGGCTCCATCGCCGTGGTCATGACCATGATCGGCACCTTGCTGACGGCACTCGTCGTGGCGCGTGAATGGGAGCGCGGGACGATGGAGGCGCTGCTGGCGACGCCGGTGCGCATGACCGAATTCATTGCCTCCAAGGTCGTGCCTTATTTCCTGCTCGGTCTCGCCTCCATGGCGCTCTGCACGGTGATCGCGGTGACGGTCTTCGCGCTGCCCCTGCGCGGCTCGGTACTCACCCTGTTCGCCATCGCCTCGGCTTTCCTCATGCCCTCGCTCGGCCTCGGGCTGTTCATCTCGTCCGCCACCAAGAACCAGTTCGTGGCGAGCCAGGTGGCCTTGCTCTCGGCCTTTTTGCCGACCTTCCTGCTGTCGGGCTTTCTCTTCGAGATCGCCTCCATGCCCTGGCCGATCCGGCTGATCACTTACGTCGTGCCGGCGCGCTATCTCATTCCGGCCTTGCAGACGGTGTTCATCGCCGGCGACGTCTGGGCGGTGATCCTGCCCAACATCGCGATCATGCTCGGCTTCGGCTTCTTTTTCTTCTTTCTGTGCTTCCGCACCACGCGGCGGAGTCTCGATTCATGAGCCTGCCCAGCTTCACGCGGCTGCGCGCCATGATCGTCAAGGAAATCTGGGCGCTGATCCGCGACCCGAAGACGCGCATCGTGCTGGTGCTGCCGCCGCTCATCCAGCTCCTGATCTTCACCTTCGCGACCACGCTCGACGTCAAGAATGTCGACATCGGCGTCCTCGACCGGTCGAACGGCGCGCATGCCGCCGAACTGGTCCAGCGAGTCGCGGGCAGCCCGCAGTTCAGGGACATCATCCGTCTGGACTCGGACGCAGCACTCAAACGAGCGATCGACGATCAGCAAGTGATCGCCGCGCTGGTGATCGAGCCGGATTTCGATGCGCGGATATCGGCCGGCAAGAGCGCGACGCTCGGCATTGTGCTGGATGGGCGCAAATCCAACGCGGCGCAGCTGATGGCTGGCTATGTGAGCCGAATCGCGGCCGAATATGGCGCGGAACTGCGGCCGAGCCTGTCCGCGCGGCTGGGCGGTTCGAGCATTACCAACTGGTACAATCCCAGCCTCGATTATATGTGGTTCACCCTGCCGTCGCTGGTCGCGATCATCGTTTCGGTTTCGGGCATTTCCATCACCTCGCAGTCGATCGCGCGCGAACGTGAACTCGGCACGTTCGATCAGCTCATGGTCTCGCCCTTGCGCGTCCACGAGATCCTCATCGCCATGGCGATCCCGCCGATGCTGGTCGGTTTCCTCAACGGTACCGTCTACCTGCTCGTCGCGAAGTTCATCTTCGGGGTGCCGTTCACCGGCTCCTACCTGCTCTTCTTCCTCTCGCTGCTTGCCTACATGCTGTCGCTGGCGGGCATTGGCCTCTTGGTCTCGGCCGCTTCGAAGACGCAGCAGCAGGCCTTTCTCGGCAGCTTCATCGCGACCGTGCCGATCATGCTGCTCTCGGGCTATGCCAGTCCGATCGACAACATGCCGCACTGGCTGCAGGTCATCACCTATGCGGACCCGATCCGCTATTTCCTCATCATCGTGCAGGGCCTGTTCCTGAAGACCATGCCGGCGAGCGTGGTCTTCGCGCAGACCTGGCCGCTGCTCGTCATTGCCTGCGTGTCGCTGAGTGCCGCCGCCTGGCTGTTTCGTGCGCGAATGGAGTGAATGTCATGCGATCCCATCTCCTTCTTGCCCTGCCGCTGGTGGCGCTGGTCGGCGCTTGCACTGTCGGGCCCGACTATCACGCTCCGGAGACGCGCATCTCGGCGGTGTGGACGAGCCCGGCAACGGCCGGTGCGGTGGACGAGGGCGCCTGGTGGAAGGCGCTGAACGATCCGCTGCTCGATACGCTGATCGACGAGATGATCGCGAAAAGTCCGAGCCTGCGGGAAGCAGCGGCGCGGATCGCCGAGGCGCGCGCGGCGAGCGATGCCGTGCGCGGCACGACAGGGCCGCAGGCGCAGCTGTCAGGCAGCGCGAGCGAGACGATGCTGAGCAAGAACGGCCAGTTCCCGGTCGGCACCATTCCGGGCTTCGCGCGCGAATTCCCGCTGTTCGATCTGGGCTTCGACGCGAGCTGGGAGCTCGATCTGTGGGGCCGCCGCACGCGCTCGATCGAGGCCGCGACAGCGCGCACCGGCCAGGCGGAAATGGCGGCGCAGGGCATGCGGCTGCAGCTCGTCGCCGAACTGGCGCGCGCCTATGTCGAACTGCGGCTGGCGCAGCGCGAGACAGCGCTCGCGAAGGAGTCGCTGGAGGCGTGGCAGAGCCTCGAGACGCTGACGGCGCTGCGCGAACGGGCGGGAGAAGGCAGCCGCGTGGAGACCGAGCGCGCCGGATCGGACGCGGCCAATGCGCGTGCCGCGCTCGCCAATGCCGAGGCCGGCGAACGGGCGGCGGCCCTCCGTATCGCCGCACTGGTAGGCGTGGAGCCTGGGGCGATGCTGCCGCGCCTTGCCGAGAGTGGTGCGATCCCGGCGCCGCCGACGGCGATCGCGACGGGTCTGCCCTCCGAGCTGCTGCGCCGCCGTCCGGATATTCGCGGCGCCGAGCGGGATCTCGCTGGCGCGACCGCCGATGTCGGCGTGGCGACGGCCGATCTCTTTCCGCGCCTGCGGCTCGGATTCGGCATCGGGCAGCAGGCGCGCGCGATAGGCGACCTGTTCAGCGGTGATTCGACGCGGCTGCAAGCCGGCCCAAGCCTGGTCTGGCCGATCTTCTCGGGTGGATCGACGCGCGCGCGGATTCGCGTGGCGGGCGCAAAGGTCGACCAGGCGGCCGCGCGCTACGACGCGGCGGTGATCGGGGCGCTGTCGGACAGCGAGACGGCCATCAACCGATTCGATCGGGCACTGGCGGCGCTTTCGGCATCGGATGCGGCGTTGAAGCGGGACGAAGCGGGTTTCGGACTGGCCAGCCAGCGCACCGCGGCGGGCGAGGACGACCGTCTGGCACTGGCCCGCGCGCGGCTTGCGCAGATCCAGGCCCTCCAGCGCAATGCCCAGGTCCGGGCGGCCGCCACCGAGGCTGCAATCGCGCTCAACAAGGCGCTTGGCGGCGGCTGGAACAGCGCCGGCTGATCCTTTCCATCCCGCCGCAGCGGACGGCTATATTGTTGTTGCGCGCGAAGGGGGCTTGGACTCCGATTATGACGCGCGGCGGCGAGTCGAAATTTGAACATAGCGGCGTTCCGTTACGTCACTGCGACGGCGCCGACTGACCAACTGTTCCGCAGCCTGTTTACGGCCGTCGGTTAAACTACGGATTCGCCGCGATTCGCATCCCGATAATCGACTTGACGGGAGTTTTCCAAGTTAAGAAGTGACGTAATTTCAAACATTTAATAATGTTCACGGCGCAGCCGGCTGGAATCCTTGGTCAAGAGATTTATTTCAGAATCTTTACATACCGAGCGCTTGATCAGGCCCGCCCAGCTTGCCACAAAAGGCGCTCGACAGGTCCCGAATCGTGGTTCCTGTCACAGCGGAAGAGATCGTACCGAAGGCGTGGTGACCGGGTTTCCACGGCGGGATTGGCGCGCCTTTCGTGCATGGGGTCGTTTGATTTTCGGGGGCTTGGAAGAAGGTGACGCAGGGCTTGGGTCGGCACGTCGAACAAGTGCATGAAGAAGTGGCGGGCGCGAGGGCGAGCGAGGCGGGAGAGGCCGTGCTGGCGCCTGAACGAAGCCAGATCGAGACGGCGTGGACCTCGGTCCGGGCCGGGCTGCGCCGTGACATCGGCGCGCGCCTCTACGATCAATGGATTCGCACCCTGCGCCCGGGCACTTTCTGTCCGGTGAGCGGGACGCTCGACATGGAGTCGCCGTCCGACTTTTCCGCCAACTATGTGTCGGGCAATTTCACGCCGCGTATCTGCCTCGCCTGGCGGGCGGCGCAGGTCGGCGTGCGGGACGTTCGCATCGTCAAGGCGCGCGGTGTCGCCGAGAGCGTGGCGGTTGCACCCGCGCCCGAGCCTCAGGCGATGCCGGTGCTTGCGCCGGCCGGCGATCGCGGGCGCCGCTTCGAGCCGCGTCACGACTTTGCCGCGTTCATGACCGACGAGAGCAATATCCTCGCCTGCTCGGCCGCGCGCGCGATGGCCGGTGCTGCGCGGCCCCGCTTCAATCCGCTCTTCATCCATGGCGCCACCGGACAGGGCAAGACGCACCTGCTCCACGCGATCGCCGGCGCCTATGCGGCGGAGCTTGGACAGGCCGCGAGCGCCGACGCCATTCTCTATATGTCTGCGGAGCGCTTCATGATGGAGTTTGTCGCGGCGATCCGCGCCAACGACACCATGGCATTCAAGGCGCGGCTGCGGGCGGCGCGCATGCTGCTCATCGACGACATCCAGTTCATCGCGGGCAAGGGACCGACGCAGGAAGAGTTTCTGCACACCCTCAACGACCTGATCGATTCCGGCGCGCGCATCGCGATTGCCGCCGATCGTCCGCCGCAGCAACTCGGCGCGGTCGATCCGCGCATCCTGTCGCGCCTTGCCGGCGGGCTCGTCGCCGACATCCAGCCCGCGGGGCTCGACCTGCGGCTCAAGATCCTGCGCGCGCGCGCGGCGGCCGTGCTGCCCATCGTCGTGCCGGAGGATGTGGTTACACTGCTCGCCCGTTCCATCCGGACCAGCATTCGCGAACTCGAAGGCGCCTTCAACAAGCTCGTCGCCTATGCCCAGCTGATGGACAAGGCGATCACCGCCGAACTCGCCCAGACGATGCTGGCCGAAGCGCTACGCGCCAATGCCCGGCGCATCACGATCGACGAGATCCAGAAGGTCTGCGCGGCGCACTATAGAATAGATGCCTCGGAGATGCGTTCGCATCGCCGCGCGCGGGCGGTGGCCCGGCCGCGCCAGGTCGCCATGTACCTTGCGAAGAAGCTGACGCCGCGCTCGCTGCCCGAGATCGGCCGCATCTTCGGCGGGCGCGACCACTCGACCGTGATTCATGCCGTGAAGACGATCGAGGCGATGCGCCTCGACAATCCGGAGATGGATGCGGACATCCGGCAGCTGCAGCGGCAGCTCGAGGGCGGCGCATAAGACGCTGGTCCATCCATGTTGAACTGCTCGTCATTGCGAGCCCGGCGCATGCCGGGCGAAGCAATCCAGGGGCGTTCAAGACGGGCCTGGATTGCCGCGCGACTTCGTCGCTCGCAATGACAATACAAATCTGCCGGATCAGACTCCAGTCTGCCGCTAAAACGGAGAATGCTGAAGCAGCGCTCTGTGAGAGTCTTGTCTCAGCGGAGATAGCAGGAACCGGGCCTAGTCCTGTCCGTCATCCTCTCTGAGTGCATCCTTGCTGACCCGGTCCTCGACCTGGTCGTCATGGCCGGTGCCGCTCGAGAGAAACATGAGGCCCATCAGCAGCGCCGCCATCATGATCGTCGCCCAGACGCCTGCAATGGTGAGGCCGACGAAGATGAGCGGCAGTGGCCCGTCCCGCCACCAAAGATAGGCGACCACCAGCAATGCGCACGCCATGGCGGCCGCCGCCATGGCGAGAAGGATGCGCCGGAAGCGCGTCCAGGCATGCACGGCGCTGCGAGGATCGTCGAGACCTGGCCGGTCGTTGGGCAGCTTGCTCATGGGGCGGAGATATGATCGCCGGTCGGAACGATCAACGGCTTTGACCTGTTTCTCCAAGAGGCGCATAGTTGCGTACAGCAAGCAGGCGCCGACGCAGAAGCGCACGTGTCACTTGCATAAGGCGGCCGGCACTCGGTCCAGCATATCGCCGGCGCGGCCGCCCGCATGAGGGAGGAGAGCCCATGACGGTCGGCATGTTTGTGGCTGCGGCGCGCGGCGAAGTCATCCAGGCCAGTATCGGCGATACAGTAGCGCAGGTCGTCGCGATGCTCGCGGAGCGGCGCATCGGTTGCGTGCCGGTGGTCGAACAGGGAAAGGTCGTCGGCATCTTTTCCGAGCGCGACCTGGTTTACGGTATTGCGCGGACCGGCGCGGCCCTCCTGGACAAGTCGGTGGGCGAGGTCATGACCAAACCGGCGGTCACGATTGCGGCAGACACCCCCATCCTTTCAGCTTTGGCGCTGATGACCAAGCGGCGGGTCCGGCACCTGCCGATCGTCGAGGGAGAGAGGATGGTCGGGTTCGTCAGCATCGGCGACCTGGTCAAGTCGCGGATCGACAAGGTCGAATCAGAGGCCGATGCCATGCGCAGCTATATCCAGAGCGCCTGACTCGCGGATGACTCGCTGAGTCGTCCTCACCCGACTCAGTGCCGGGCGGGCTCCAAAAGAGAGAATCGGCCAATTTTCGGGGCTTTTTAGCCCTGCTGATAGGTTGTTGGAGCCCATTCAGCTCCTCATATGTCCATCCGAAATAGCCCGAAAATGGCGGAATTCTGCGCCTTTCCTTCAAACGCCACAAAAGGCTGAAACATAATTGCAAAAAGTGTTTGACGGGTCGGGGAGCCGTCCATATATGCCACTCCACCGACGCGGTGATGCCTCACGGTTTTCGCCGCAATCGGTCGCCAACATAATCGGACACATGTCCCCCGGTATCAAAAATCGGGGAGCCATCGCTGTCCGCTTCTAATGTTGAGTGCGCTCTTTGACATTGTCGGTTTTGATGAAGGGACATGTGGGCGGCGGCCCCGGGTTCGACAGCTTCTAGGTGTCGAGTGCTCGGTTAAATTAGTCGTTACCTGCAATGTCCTACACACCATGTAAGATTTGTGCAGGTATCGGCTCCTAGAAATGGCAGCCTTCGACGTGGACTATTCCTCCGCGCCGTTGGTTGAACATCAAACTTGAGAG
>JAGIAA010000021.1:0-42276 GCA_017745115.1 Sphingobium sp.
GGATGGTGTTGATGTCGACGACGCCCGCAGCGTTGCTCGGAGTGGCGCGACGGCCATCGAGGAGCACGAGGTTGCGGTTGGCACCAAGGCCGCGCAGCGACACGGTCGCAGCACCGGGCGTGTTGGTCGCGGTCGGCTGAATGTCGCCACCGCCAGCCGGCGTCTTGGCGGGCGTGAACTGCGGCAGCTTGTTGAGGTTCTGCTCGATTGCGGCCGTCGACGACTGCTCGATCAGTTCCTTGCCGACCGTCACGATCGGGCTGTTCGAGTTGTAGTCCTGGCGCGCGATGCGCGAACCGGTAATGACGATGGCTTCAGCCGGTGCGGCCTCATCGCCTGCCGGCGCGTCTTGAGCAAATGCGGGCGCGGACGCCACGAGCATGCCGACGCCGACGCAGCTGGTAAACAGCGCCGCCCTCAGCGTGTGACCGAAATCACGGTCCCTGTTAACGGTAGTCATCGGATTAATCTCCCTAAATCCTGAAGGTTTTGGATGGCCGGGCTTGCGAGAACCCGATCTCATCCTGTGACGTTTTTTGCTTTTGGGCCTCGGAAGGCCATTAGACCCAAACTGCCGCTTCACCCGTTCCCGGGGCGAAACCGAAGGACCGTTGCTGCGTGGTTTACTGGGCCCTCAGAGGAACGAGGCGCCCGAAAAACCATGCCGCCGAGAATGTCGGCGGTGGTCGGCGGTCGAGAAAAAGACGGTGGGCAACCGAGAAGCGATGCCTCGTTCCGCGCGCATTGCGGGATCAACGTACGGCATCCGTTGCTCTCATGACGATCCTCTCCATCCCCCGCGACGCACATGAGGCGCCGCGCCTTTGTTTTAATCGATACGTTTCTATCGATTGAAGCATCCTATTCCGCAACCGGAGGTCCGTCCAGCATCCGAAAGTTGCCGACTGTGTCTCCAGTGGTGCAGCGTGGTTAAAATGCCTCAGTTCAAAAATCGGCGGGGAGGATAGGTTAACGGGACGCGCGCGGAATTTAACGAACGGGACCGTGGCTGTCGCACCAAGCTACTGATTTTGCGTAATTACAGAGCGTAGCATGCGTTCAAAACAGTTTCACCAGCCGAAATAATTGAGACCCGCCTTGATGACGAAGTCAATTATATTCCGGAGATTTCACCTGGTGAATGAACGCTGGCCCGATGGGCGCTTTCGCTCGGGTTATGCACGACGGAGATGTCAGCCTTCCGTAGCGTCGTACGTGGAAAAGACCCTCCCCGCGCAATGCGGGGAGGGTTCAAGGGGGAGACTAGATCCGCTTAGAACTTGGCGTTGATGCCAACGTAGAAGCGACGGCCGTTCACGTCATAATAAGCGGCATTGTACGAACCGCCGGCCAGGTTGCCGGCCGTTGGTGCCGTGTCCACACCGAACAGCGGGGGCGCCTTGTTGAACAGATTGTCCACGCCGAGGCGGAAGCTCACGTCCCGGGTCACCTTCGCGCTCGCGTTCAGGTTGAACAGGTCGTAAGCGCCCGCGCCGACGGTCGTCGTGCCCGGCACGGTGGCCGCGATTTCGGTCCGAACGCCCGGCAGGTGGCGCCACTGCAGGCCCACATTGACCGGACCGACCGAGTAGCCGAACGTCGTGAACAGCTTCCAGCGGAACGCGCCGCCATCGAGGCCGTTCTGCGCCGGACCGGTGGTGCCGGCATAGTCGACCAGCGACAGGCCGGGCAACTCGACCGACTTCAGCGAGATGAGGTAGTTCAGCACGCTGTTGACCGTGAAGCGGCCCGGACCGATGTCCTTCGCCCAGTCGACCTGGAAGTCGAGGCCCTGGGTCTGGAAACGGCCACTGTTGAGATAGGTCAGCGCCAGGTTGCCGAGGGCACCGGTCGAATTGCGGGCGACCGCGAGACAGGCTGTCGAGTTGGGATTCAACGTCGGGTTGAAGAGCGTGTCGAAGCACTGGCGCTGCACGATGTCAGGCGACTGTGCACCGATCGCGTCCTTCACCTTGATGCTGTACCAGTCGACGGCGACGCGCAACGAGCGGAGCCAGGGCGAATCGAACGGCGAGCTGATCACCGCGCCGAGCGTCCAGGTATCGGCCGTTTCCGGCTTCAGGTTCGCATTGCCGGTAAGGGTCGGGAACACGAAGGCGGCGTTGGGCGACTGGATGCCGGAATAATATTCCTGATCCGCCGTCGGATTGCCCGAACGCTGCATGAGCGTGCGGCAGAGCGCCTGGACGTTGGCGGCATTGGTCGCCGTGTTGCCCTTAGCAGTGGGGTTGGCCGACCAGGCCTGCCGGTTCTGAAGCGAGCAGACGTCACCGCCGGGTGCCGACGTGAAGGTCTGCTGGGCCGCAAGGAACAGCTCCGCGATGTTCGGAGCGCGCTCGGCGCGGTTGTAGCCGCCGCGCAGACGCAGCCAGTTGGTCACATCCCACGAGGCCAGGGCCTTGTAGGTGTAGCTGGTGCCGGTCGTGTTATAGTCCGAGATACGGCCGCCCAGTTCGAGCTCCAGCTTCTTGACGCCCGGCAGATCCGCGAGGACCGGAACCAGCAGCTCGCCATAGACTTCCCTTGCGGTGATCCGGCCCTTCGAGTTGCCCGACGGGTAAAGACCAAGGATCTGGTCGTTAAACATCGTGCCCTGCGTGGTGTAGGTGTCGTTGTCGAAGTGATAGTTGTCGTGGCGGTAGCTCGCGCCGATCGCCGCGCTCACCGTGCCGGCCGGCAGCTTGAACAGCGAACCCTGGGCATCGAATTCCCAGATCGACTGCTGCATCACCGCGCGGGTCTTCAGATTGGCCGAAACCGCATCGAGGCAGTCCTGGCTGACCGAGCCGCCATAGAGGTACGAGAACGGGTTGATGCCGCTGGTGCAGGTCGCGGTTGCTCCACCGAAACCATTGTCCGGCAAGCCGGAATTGCCCGTCGCCTTGAAGCCGGCGCCCCAGTTGGGAGCCTGCATCACGGCACGCAGGCGCTGCAGCGAGACGAAGCCCGTCTGGAGGACGTTGGTCTCCGATTCGCCCTGCTGGGCAAAGACCGTCCAGGTCCAGTCGGTACCCGGCACCTTGCCGTCGAGGCCGGCCGTCATGTTGTAGGTGAACACGTCGGTCACCGAGCCGCGGTTGAACGGCAGCATGGCGCGCAGCGCGAAGGTGCCGGTCGGGTTGCTGCGCGAGTCGAGGATCTGCTTGAGCTCGGCGGGAAGCGCGCGGCCGTCATTGGCGACGTTGACGCTCCAGCCCGAGGTGATGGGGCCCGGCTCCTGCACCGTGGTGGTGCTGACCTTGCTGAAGGTACCGTCCGCGAAGACGCTCAGCCAGTCGTTGATCGCATAATTGCCCCGGGCGTACATGTTGTAGCGCTCGAGCGGCAGGACGAGATAGCTGTCGGTGAAGTTCCGCGCGATCTGGCCGTTTGCCAACGCCTTATAGTTATAACCGTCGACCACCTTGTTGCGATAGGCGCCGGCGGTGCTGACCGCGTCGAAGCCCGAGAACACGGTGCCGTTCGGATTGGCGTAAATGGTGTAGTTGGAGTTGCCGAGCGGTGTCGCGGCCTGGTTGAAGATGCCGTTGATGACAGCCGCGCTGGGCAGGTTCGAGAAGCCGAGGTTCACGCCGGCGAGCGGCGGGAAGAAGCCCGTGCCGCCGATGTTCGGATTCGCCCACAGGTCGCGATACCACCGTCGGTCGCGCTGGTAGGCGGCCTTGCGGGTGTTGGTCGAGAAGGCGAGGCTGATGTTGCCGCGACCATCGGCGAAGTTCGTGCCCATCAGGCCCGAAATCGTCCACTCGGTGTTGTCGGCATGCTCGCTCGTGCCGATCTGGGCGTCCAGCGAAAGGCCCTGGAAATTTTTCTTCATGATGAAGTTGGTGACGCCGGCGACTGCGTCGGCGCCGTAGGTCGACGAGGCGCCGCCCGAGATGATTTCCACGCGCTCGATCGCGGCGGTCGGGATGGTGTTGATGTCCACCGCCATCGAGGCGTTGGCGGGGGTCGCGCGGCGGCCGTCGATCAGCACCAGATTGCGGTTCGCGCCGATGCCGCGCAGCGAGATGGTCGCGGCGCCCGGCGTGTTGGTGGCCGTCGGCTGGATGTCGCCGCCCGCGGTCGGAACCTTGGCGGTGGCGGAGAACTGCGGCAGCTTGTTGAGGTTGGTCTCGAGCGCGGCGCTCGTCGAGTTCTGGAGAAGCTCGGAGCCGACGGTCTGGATCGGGCTGTTCGCCTGATAGTCGCGGCGAACGATGCGCGAGCCGGTGATCACGATTGCCTCGGCGGGTGCGGCCTCATCGGCAGCGGCTTCCTGCGGGGCTGCGGCATTGTCCTGCGCATAGGCCGGTGCGCCCACGGCAAATAGGCCAGCGCCCACACAGCTGGCAAACAGTGCCGTCCGCAGTTGTTGGCCGAAATCCCGGCCGGTCTTCTCGGGGTTGGTCATGAAATCTATCTCCAAGTCCTGATGGTTGGGACGGACCGATCGGGGGCGATCGGAGCGTCCATGCTTTTTGTTATTGGGTCCCGAGGGACCGGATGGTCGCCGCGCCGCCTGCTCGGCCAAGTCGACCGGCAAGTCGCAGAACCGATGTCACGGCCTGCCCGGCCTCCGGGAGAGAGGACGCAAGCGGCCGTGCCGCCGGCAGGTCCGGCAGCGGTCAGCGCGACGACAAAAAGGAGAGGGGGAGCCGAGGGGGCTTTCGGGCTGCCGGTGAAGCGATGCGCTGAATCAGCGCAGGGCGCGGCTTGCTTCCATGGCAGATCCTTCCAAAGACCTTTGGCGGGTTCAGTTGTGAACCCCTATTCGTTTTGACCCTAATAAATGCAGGGCTATCGACGGGGCCGCCTAGGCCTTCAGGGAAGGGCTTGTCCAGTGCGTCTCATCAGGCTTCCGTCGGTCGCTTCATCAATGTTGCCAAAAAGCATCTATTTCTGAACACAGGTTAATGATTGTCGCGAATATGATGATAAAATCACCATCAAACAGCGTTTTACCTACATATAGAGCTGACCTTATAGGTCGGCTTATAGCTATTGAATTTGGGTGACACCGCATCTGGACATTCGAAAATGAAATGACTCGGGCGCGGCTTGCGGTGGCTTGCCGAACGGGCCGGCGCCCGGCAGACTGCGTGCATGGCATCGCCCGATCTCGCTCCGCTCTTTGCGCCGCTCGCGGTCCGTGGGGTCACGTTGCGCAATCGCTTCGTCATGCCGGCCATGCAGATCGGGTTCACGGAGAATTGCGGTCCCTCGCTGCGTACTATCGACTATCTGCGCGGCCGGGCCGAGGGCGGCGCGGGCCTGATCTTTTCGGAGAGCTGCGCGCCCGATCATCCGAGCGGCTATTGGCAAGCGGCCTTCTGCGTCATGAACGCCGAAACCCGTGGGCGCTGGGCGCAGTTGTGCGATGCAGTGAAGGGCGCCGGAGCGGCCTTTGCGATCCAGCTCTGGCATCCTGGCGGGCAGCGGCGGCCGCTCGAAGGTTTTGCCCATTCCGACGCGGATACGCTGAGCCCGTCCGGCCTGCTCGCCGCCGAGCGCGAGGGCGGCCGGGCGATGACGGCGAACGAAATGGACGATCTCGCCGCCGCCTATGTGCGCGCAGCCGAGGATGCGATGGCGATCGGCGCGGACGGCGTCGAGGTCCATGCCGCACATGGCTATCTCATGGACCAGTTCCTCTGGGCCGAAACCAACATGCGGAACGACGGCCATGGCGGGGAGCGGATCGAGGATCGCGCCCGCTATCCCCTCCGCATCGCCGCGGCGCTCCGCGACACGATCGGGCCAGATGCACTGCTGTCCTTCCGCTTCTCGCAGTTCAAGGAAGTCGACTATGGCGCGCGGGTCTTCGCGACGCCCGACGAGCTGGACCGCTTCGGCGCGCTGGCACGCACCGCCGGCATCGACATGCTCAACGTCTCCTCACGCCGATTTGCCAAGCCGGAGTGGCCCGATCAGCATCCCGCCCTCGGCATCGCCGGCTGGACCCGCAAGCTCTCGGGTCTTCCCGTCATGACGACCGGCAGCATCGGTCTTTCCAAGGACATGTTCGCCGATCTCTTCGACAATGAGGATCCAGCGCTCGCCATCGCGGCCGATCTGGCCGAGCTGGTGCGCCGCTTCGAAGCGAATGAGTTCGACCTGGTGGGAGTCGGCCGCATGCACATCGCCAATGCCGATTTCGTGAACAAGATCCGCGATGGCCGGTTGGATGAACTGCGGCTCTACAACAAGGCCGTCGACCTTAAGCATCTCATGGAGCAGATCGTCCCGGGCGCTGTCGAGGAAGGACGGAAGACCGCGGAGGTCTGATTCAGGCGGGCGGGATTGGCTCGCGAAAGCAGGCCTCGATGTTGTTACCGTCGGGATCGAGCAGGAAAGCGCCATAATAGCCCGACGCTCCCTCTCGGGGACCGGGCTTGCCGTGATCGCGACCTCCGGCGGCAATGCCCGCTTCATGAAAGGCGTGAACGGCCGCCTTCGACGGTGCGATGAAAGCGACGTGCATCTGGTTGACGCCGACCCGTGATCCCTCAGCCCAATAGGACGGCCGCAAGGTACCGATCCAGAGATAGGGAATGGGCTCCTTCTTGCTCTTGCCGAACAGGAAGGCGGAATCGCCATTGTCCGCAGTGGCGAGGCCGAGCGCGCTGGCAATCGCGTCGTAGAAGCGGCGTGCGACAGCGAGATCGGAGACCACGATGCCGGTGTGATCGATCATGACCGGAGAACGGCATCAGGGCGTCGCCGTTCCGGGTAAGCCCGGTCAGTCCTCGCCGATCCGCGTCACCTTGCCGATTTCCAGCTCGTCGATGCGCAGCTTCTTGATGCGCGCCTTGCCGATGCTTAGCCGGCCGATGGCGAATGCGCCGATCGCGATCGCCCCCAGAGCGAATGCGCCGAGCGCAGCGGACCCCAGGACCTTGACGCCGGTCGCCGACGCACCGGTGGCCTCGGCGCCCATGATTTCGGCGCCGGTCGCGACGGCGCCACGACCGCCGGAACTTTTGAGCATTGGCCTCAGCACCTGTTCAATCGGTTCGTCGCTCATGCTGTTCGAGCCTCCATCCAGCGCCTCGCAATCCGACCGACCTCGGCCAGCACGGCCTCGTCCTGCGGCCTTATAGCCTCGCTTCCCTTCGCGGCCGATTCGAGGAAGGCCGTGACCATGAAAGGCTCTGCCCGGCCGGGGCGCCATACCATGGCAATATCGTTGATCTTGTCGCTACTGGCCAGGCCGTTCGCGGTGCCGGTCTTGTCGCCCGCGCGCCAACCCGTAGGCAGCCCGCCGCGAATTCGCTTGAGCCCGGTTTGTGTCGTTTCCATCCAGCCGATCAGTCGGGCGCGGGAGGCCGCGAGCAGGGCCGGGCGGACCAGCATGGAACGCATCGCGTTGGCCATGGCAGCCGGCGTCGTGGTGTCGCGTGGATCGCCGTCACGGCTGGTGTTGAGCTCGGGCTCGTAGCGGTCGAGACGCGTAACCCCATCGCCGAGCGCGCGCCAGAAGGCGGTGAGCGCTGCAGGTCCGCCAATGTGACGCAGGAGGATATTGGCGGCGCCATTGTCGCTCACCAGCTGTGCCGCCTCGGCCAGCGCGAGTATGTTCATCCGTGGCTGGCCCTTGTCGAGCGCAGCGCGCACCGTGGGAGAATGGCCGACCGGATCGGACGTCGTGATGGGAAGCGTGGAGTCAGACGCAATCTCGCCTGCATCCATTCGGGCAAGTATATTCGCGGCGAGGCTCAGCTTGAACGTCGAGCACATGGTGAAGCGCTCGCCAGTGCGATGCCCGACGAGCGTCCCGTCCTTGCAATCCAGTATGGCGACGCCAAGCCTGCCGCCCGAGGCCTTTTCGAGCGCGCCGAGAACGTCGGCGACTATCTGGTCCGCTTCTGGGCCGGTTGAGGCGGCTTCACTTCTCGATGTGCAAGCGGAAAGCGCAACCAGTCCAAGGCTCCCCAGGCCAAGCAAAACGGCTCTCCGATCTGCAGGCATCCTACTCAGCTGCTACCGCTTTCTCGGCGGTTGCTGCTTCGATCTCGGCCGCCTTGGCTTCGACCAGCTTCACGATGTGATCGATCATGTCGGCGTCCTGGACATGATGGTCGGTGACGCCGGAGAGATAGACCATGTGCTTGCCGTTGCCCCCGCCGGTAATGCCGATATCGGTCTCGCGCGCTTCGCCCGGTCCGTTGACGACGCAGCCGAGAACGGAGAGCGAGAGCGGCGTGTGGATGTGCTGGAGGCGGCTTTCCAGCGCCTCGACGGTGCGAATGACATCGAAGCCCTGCCGCGCGCAGCTGGGGCACGAGACCACGCGCACGCCTCTTGTCCGAATGCCGAGGGATTTGAGGATCTCGTAGCCGACCCGGACTTCCTCTTCCGGCTCGGCGGAGAGGGAGACGCGGATCGTGTCGCCGATGCCGGCCCAGAGCAGATTGCCGATGCCGATGGCACTCTTGACCGTGCCGCCGATCAGGCCGCCCGCCTCGGTGATGCCGAGATGCAGCGGGCAATCGACCGCGTCGGCAAGCTGCATATAGGCGGCGACGGCGAGGAAGACATCGCTGGCCTTCACAGCAACCTTGTACTCGTGGAAATCCTGATCCTGCAGCAGCTTGATATGGTCGAGCGCGGACTCGACCAGCGCTTCCGGGCAGGGTTCGGCATATTTTTCGAGCAGGTCCTTCTCGAGACTGCCGGCATTGACGCCGATGCGGATCGCGCAGCCATTGGCCTTGGCGGCGTCGACCACTTCCTTGACGCGCGCCTCGCTGCCGATGTTGCCGGGATTGATCCGCAGGCATGCCGCGCCGGCGTCGGCAGCTTCCAGGGCGCGCTTATAGTGGAAATGGATGTCGGCGATGATCGGCACGCGCGCAGCGCGGACGATCCGCTTGAGCGCGGCGGTGCTCTCGACGTCCGGGCATGACACGCGGATCAGGTCGACGCCGGCCTCCTCGCAGCGGCGAATCTGGTCGATCGTCGCCCTGGCATCCGAGGTCGGCGTGTTGGTCATCGTCTGGACCGTCACCGGTGCGCCGCCGCCGACGGGGACGTTGCCGACCATGATCTGGCGGCTTTGGCGCCGCTGGATGTCGCGCCAGGGGCGCAGGCCGGGATTATGGTCGGACATTCGTGGATTGCTCCGTGAGGGACTTGGCTCGCTTATAGGGACTGGAGCGCGACGGCGAAAGGCGCACTGCGCTGTTGCGGCGGGATAGGGCGATGCCTAACGGAAAAATATGACTTTTCCTCGCCGAGTCCTTTTCCATCTGGGCGCTCTGCTCTTCCTCGTCAACGCCGCGCCCGCACTGGCCTGGTCGGATTACGGCCACAGGACGATCAGCGCGATCGCCTTGGCGAAGGTGAAACCCGAAACGCGCGCTGCGATCACCCAGCTGCTTGCGCATCAGGGATTGCTGGAGACGCCGACCTGCCCGGCTGGAACGATCGAGGACGCGTCGGTGTGGGCCGACTGCGTGAAAGCGCGTTCGCTGCGAGACCGATTCAGCTACCAGGACGCGTGGCATTTCCAGAATATTGAGGTCTGCAAGCCCTTCGATCTCAAGGCGCCCTGCCGCGGCGGCAATTGCATCTCGGCGCAGATCGAGCGGCAGATCCGGCTGCTCAAGGACAAGACGGTGCCGGAGCGCGAGCGCGTTCAGGCACTCGTGCTCCTTGTCCACCTGGTCGGCGATCTGCACCAGCCGCTGCATGACATCGATCATGACGGGGATGGCGGTGGCAACGGCCGGAAGACCGATTACGGGATCGTGCACAATGAGCGAATGAACCTGCACACCGTATGGGACCGCTATCTGGCCGAGCGCTCGATCACGACGCCGCCGGGACTCGTCCATGCCTATCCGGCCGCGGAGCGGGCCGAGCTGGCGGCGGGGACGATCGAGGACTGGAGCAAGGACGGCTGGGAGATTGCGCGAAACCAGACCTATCCCGCTGCTTTCGGACCGGACTATTGCAAAATGCCCAAGGACAAGCGCGGCGCGATCAGCAACGCATCGATCGAGGCGCTGATCCCGGTCGTCCGCAGCCAAGTGGTCAAGGGCGGCTTGAGACTCGCACGCCTGCTCGACGAGACGCTCGGCAGCTGACGTCTCAATCCTCGTCACCGCCCCAGCGCCAGCGCCAGCCGCCGCGGGTATGGCGCGCGCAGAGCGGCACGAACCATATGGTCGCCGCCGCCATGACGGTCACCGGCGCGAGCGTGTAGAGCGGATCATTCTCCCCGAGCGGACCCAACATGGCTGCCATGAGCAGCATGATGCCGACATAGGCGCCCATCGCCAGCCAGCCTTCCCGCGCGATCGGCAGCCCCGCGCCATAGCCATAGCGCTTCGGCTCGAACCAGATCTCGTCCTCTTCGGGCGACGATCCGATCCGGCCTCTCAGACCCTTGTCATCGTCCATGCGCCGTCGCTCCCCTTGCAGGCCTGGTAGCTCTCGGACTGTTCCGTTTCGCCCGGCACGCTGACGCTCTGCGTCACCACCTTGCAGTTCGATGCCGCGACGGTGGTGGAGCGGGTGAGCAGGCTCGATGAGACGTAGCCCAAAGCGACACCGCGCTCGGCGACCAGCATCCACGGCTGGCTGGTCACCTGCGCAGGCACCCAGACGCGCATCCCGGCGGGTAGCGTGCCGCGTACGGTCGCGGCTGTGCTGGGGCCGGCGCGCAGGTTGGTGGCCGCGCGCGTGGTGAAGCTGTCGCCGACCTTGGAGAAGCTGCCGGCAGGCTCGACGCCGTCGGGGAATTTGAGTCCGGCGAGCGCGGGTCCGCTGGTGGCGCTGGCATCGGTCACCTCGACATGGCCCGAGGCGCCGGTGTCGGCGTTGGACCAGCTCTGGCTCTGCCCGGTTTCGAGCGCGTCCTGCGCAGCGCGCTCGGCCTTGTCGCGATCGTTCTTCTGAAGCTTGCAGCCGACGGCCGAGCCCGCCGCGGCGCCAAGCGCGCCGCCGAGCAACGTGCCCAGCGTCCGGCTGCCGCGACCGGCAATGCGATTGCCCAGGACAGCGCCGGCAATGCCGCCGATCACGGCGCCCGTGCCCTGCTTGCCGCCTTCCGCCGAGCAGCCGAAAATGCCGCCGAGGAAGCCCTTGCCGGCATTGGGGTCCGATGCCGAACTCGCGCTGCTGCTTGTCGGCGCGGCGGAGGTGACGCCGCTCTCGCGGAACTGCGCCTGGACCGGCGCCGCCAGCAGCGCGACCGCCGCAAGGCCCGTCGTCATAATGCGGATCATGGCATCTTCCTCCCTTATTCCGCGTTGCTGGTGCGCCTTGGCACCTGAATCCGTTCTGAACCCCGATGCTCAGCCCGCAAACGGCACTTCCAGCAGGCCCGGCACATCGACCCGGAAACTGAAAATCCCGCCGGCATGCGGCTGGTCGGCAAGCTGCTCGTCGCTGAGGCCGGTGCGGGCGCTGGTCACATAGGCGGTGCGCAGGTCCGCCCCGCCGAACACGATCATTGTCGGGCGCGTGACGGGCAGGTCGACCGTCATCAGGATGTCGCCGGCCTCATCCAGACGCACGACCCGCCCGCCGTCGAACAGGGCCGACCAATAGGCGCCCGCGGCATCGAAGCTCCCGCCGTCCGGGCGGCCGCGTCCCTCGGGGAAGCGGCGCAAGATGCGGCGATTGGACAGCGTGCCGGCAACCGGATCCACGGCATAGCCGCGCAGCTCGTGGCTCGGCGTGTCGGCATGACGAAACGCGGTGCCGTCGGCGTCGAAAGCTGCCCCGTTGCAGGTGAGCATGCCGCCCTCGACGAACCTGACGCAACCGTCCGGATCGACGCGATAAAGCGCGGCGTCGCGGGCGCTCTTGGCCGTATTGACGCTGCCGACCCAGAAGCGGCCGGCCGGATCCGTGCGCCCGTCGTTGAAGCGCAGGTCGTCCTTGTCGGCCAGGATCTGCTCTCCAAAAGGCCGCGGACGATTCTCCCAGTGGTCGAGCAGGGCAAGGCCGTCCTTCATGGCAAGGATGAGGCCGCCGCCGGCACGGAAGGCGAAGCAGCCCACGGGATCGTCGAAGGTCCGAAACGCATCGGCGCCGGTCGCGGGATCGAAACGGTGAAGCCGGTTGCGGGCAATATCGACCCAGTACAGCCGCCGCTCGGCGCTATGCCAGCGCGGCCCCTCCCCCAGTTCGGCCCGGGCATCGAGCGCCAGTTCGACGGTCTGCGTTGCCATGGTCAAGCCATGGACCTTTTCACGAATCGGGGCAAGCGCGGTGGCGGCGCGGCCCCGGCGCTTGCGGGGCCGAAGGTTGTGAAGGTTGCGCCCATGGAATGAGAAAATCTGCCTCCCATGGGGCCGTCGCCGAGGGGATGCAGAAGGATGTTGCGGAGGCATGCCATGCGGAATGCTGGCATGGCATAGCGGCTGTAGGACAGCGAAAAATGCCGGGCTCAGATGATCGCGATGTCGATCACCACCGTGAGGCCCGGTGCTTCGGGGATCGGCATGCCGGCATGATGGGTCAGGCGATGCGCGTCGGCGCGGGCGCGGGCGAGGAGGGCGGGCGGCGTTTCCGGCGGGCAGACGATGCGATCGGCCATGCCCAGTGCGCGTGCCTCCGCGACATTGAGGTCGTCCGGGTCGGTGGATGGCGGGCGGATGACGAGCGTCAGCGCCGCCGGCGTGTCGGGCGGGCTGTCCAGCCATCGCTGCACGTCCGGCTCCGCGCCAAGCGGATCAACCTGGCCGCCGGGCGCAAGTGCGCGCGACAGGGCGCGGCGCCGTTCGCCGTCATCCGGCCAGCGCGCGCGCATCGCTTCGCGGGCGGCCTTGAGCGCATTGGCCAGGGCGCCGAGCCCGCTTGGCAGCATATCCTCCAGGCGCTGGCGCAGCGCCGCAGCGAGGCCCGATGATGCGCCGCCGGTCCCTATGGCGACGATGACCGGATCGCGGTCGACGATGGCGGGCGTGGTGAAGTCGCACAGCTCCGGGCGGTCGACGACATTGACCAGCTTGCCCGCTGCTTTCAGCCGGGCGGCGACCTCTTCGGGTGCGTCCAGGGCGATGAAGGCAATGCGGGCTGACGCCGCGCGAGGATCATCCTCCCCGATCGGAATGCCGCCCGCGCGCTCGATGAGGCGTCGCTTGGCCTGGGCCGCTTCGCCTTCGCCGGCGAGGATCACCGGCTGGCCGTCGATCTTCACGAAGAGGGGGAGGCTGTGCATAGCCCTAACTTAGCCGTTCGGTTCGAGCGAAGTCGAGAACCGGCATGCGCAACGTGTCTCGACTGCGCTCGACACGAACGGAGAGCAACATGGATCGTCTCGCTCAGAGATGCCGCGTTTCCGCCGGCGGGTTCCACCAATTGTCGTGCCGCCCGTCCATGTACGTGACCGGCGCGGCGATCAGATCCTCCACCGGCAAGTCGTCCAAAGCGGCGAGATGGACCGACACATAGGGTTCGCCGCCCATCTGCTCGATGCGGCCATGGCCATGCGTCGCGATGCCGCATCGGCTGCAGAAGCGGTGATGGCCCTCGCCCCAATCGCCCGATTTGGCATAGTCGCCGAGCACGTCTTCGCCGCTCAGCAGCCGGAAATCGGCGGGCGTCAGATGGCCGGCATTCCACATGCGCTGCTTCCAGCAGAAGGTGCAATTGCACTTGCCGGTGCCCTTATCGAGATCGATGTCCGCCTCGAACGTGACGGCGCCGCAATGGCAGCTGCCATGATAGGTCTTCTTCACCTGCGCCTCCGATCCGGGGTATGTTGTACCCCTTATCGCGCAGTCTCCCTCAGTACCGCAAGAAATCCGGCACGCGTTCGGCGGCGATCAGCGTTTCGGGCAGAACACGCTCGGCGACGACGGCGAATTGGTCGCCGTCGACCATCACTTCAGGGACGAGAGCGCGGCTGTTGTAGGTACTCGCCATGGTCGCACCATAGGCGCCCGCGGTCCGGAAGACGGCGAGATCGCCCGACTTTACCGCATCGATGTCGCGATTGACGGCGAAGGTGTCGCCGCTCTCGCAGACCGGGCCAGCGATATTGGCGGTCATGCGCTCGCCGGTCGGCACGACCGCTTCGAAATCATGCCAGGCGTCGTACATGGCCGGGCGAGCAAGGTCGTTCATGGCGGCATCGACGATGATATAGGGCCGTACCACGCCGGGCTTCACCCAGATGACGCGCGTCAGCAGCACGCCGGCATTGCCCACGATGACGCGCCCCGGCTCGAACATGAGCTTGAGACCCCAGTCCCTGGTGACGCGCTCGACCATGGCGCCATAGTCTGCGGGGGTCGGCGGGACCTTGCCGCGCTCATAGGGGACACCGAGTCCGCCGCCGAGATCGACGCGATCGATGTCCTGGCCTTGCTGGCGTAATTCGAGCGCCAGTGCCCCGACCTTTGCATAAGCCGCTTCGATCGGCCCGAAGTCGAACAGCTGGCTGCCGATATGCAGCGCGAGACCGCGCATGGCGAGGCCGGGGAGGGCGGCAAGCCGCGTGAAGATCGCGCCCGCCTCGTCGATCGGCACGCCGAACTTGTTCTCCTTCATGCCGGTCGAGATCTTGGCATGGGTCCCTGCATCGACGTCCGGATTGACGCGCAGCACGGCGGTCGCCTCCGTGCCCATCGAGGCAGCGATCTCGGCAAGCGCCGCGCCTTCCTCCTCCAGCTCGATATTGAACTGGCCGATGCCGGCTTCGAGCGCTTCGCGCAGTTCCGTACGCGTCTTGCCGACGCCGGAGAAGACGATGTCCTGCGACGGCATGCCGGCAGCGAGCGCGCGCTTCATCTCGCCGCCCGAGACGATGTCCGCGCCATAGCCCTGCTTCGCCAGCACCTTGAGCACGGCAAGATTGGGATTGGCCTTGATCGCAAAGGCGATGTGCTTGTTCGGAACGCCGGAGAGGGCGTCGCGGAAGACCTGGGCGTGCCGCTCCAGCGTGGCGCGCGAATAGACGTAGACGGGCGTGCCGACCGCCTCGGCGATCGCGCTCATCGGGACGTCTTCGGCGTAGAGCACGCCGTTCCTGTAGTCGAAATGATCCATGGCTTATTTCGCCTGCTTGCCGTTGTCGGGTCCGGGCGGCAGGTCGAACGGATCGTCCTTGCGCTCTTCCGACTGAAGAATGAGGTCGGCCTTGCGGTCCGGTCGGGACTGGGTGGTCGGCTTCATGAGCTGAGCCGCCGTCTGGGGCGCCTCGGCTTCGGCTGCCTTGGGCACGGGGCTCATGCCGGGCCGTGGCTTGAGTTCCGTCCGCGATCCGCAGGCGGCGAGCAGGCAGAGCAACGGCAGTGCGGCGGCGACGCGCGTCATGCGCTTTCTCCGTCCAACGCGGCCTGCGCTTCGGCGATGCGGGCGCGGACCTGGTCGGGCGCGGTGCCGCCATAGCTCTTGCGGCTGGCGACAGACGCGTCGACCGTCAGCACGGCATAGACCCGCTCGTCGATCCGCGCGTCGATGGCCTTCAGCGTATCGATCGGCAGGGCGGCGAGCGATATGCCGGCTTCCTCCGCGGCCCTCACGGCGCGGCCGGTGATATGATGCGCCTCGCGGAACGGCACATCCGCCTCGCGCACCAGCCAGTCGGCAAGATCGGTGGCCGTCGCAAAGCCGGACTCGGCGAGCGCGCGCATCCGGTCGGTGCGGAACGCCGTCGTCTCGACCATGCCGGTCATGGCGGTGATCGACAGGCCGAGCAGGTCGTGCGCCTCGAAGACGGGCGGCTTATCGTCCTGCATGTCCTTCGAATAAGCGAGCGGCAGTCCCTTCATCGTGACACACAACGCATTCATGCAGCCAAGGATGCGTCCGCTGTGCCCGCGCACGAGTTCGGCCGCGTCCGGATTGCGCTTCTGCGGCATGATCGAGCTGCCGGTCGAATAGGCGTCGGGCAGCGAGATAAAGCCGAAGGGCTGGCTCGCCCAGATGATGAATTCCTCGGCGAGGCGCGAGAGGTGGAGGGCCACCTGCGTCGCGGCCATCAGATAATCGAGCGCGAAATCGCGGTCGGACACGCCGTCGAGGCTGTTCTTCATGGGGCCGTTCGCAAAGCCGAGCGCCTTGGCGGTCATGGCCCGGTCGATCGGAAAGCCGGTGCCGGCGAGCGCGGCGGAGCCGAGCGGAGACGCGTTCAACCGCGCACGGGCATCGGCAAAGCGCGAGCGGTCGCGCGCGATCATCTCATGATAGGCCATGAGATGGTGGCCGAGCGTGACCGGTTGGGCCGACTGGAGATGCGTGAAGCCCGGCATGACCGCATCGGCATGCTCGGCGGCGCGCGCGAGCAGGGCGCGCTGCAGCGCCTTGAGCGAGGCATTCACCTCGTCGACGGCATCGCGCACCCACAGGCGGAAATCGGTCGCGACCTGGTCGTTGCGCGAGCGGGCCGTGTGCAGCCGCCCGGCGACGGGGCCGATCTTCTCGGCGAGCCGGCTCTCGGTCGCCATGTGAATGTCTTCGAGGCTCAGGTCGCTCGGCAAATCCCCGGCGGCATATTCGCCGTCGATCTCCTCGAGGCCCGCGATGATTGTCGCGGCGTCGGCCTCGCTGAGGATGCCCTTTGACGCGAGCATGCCGGCATGGGCGATGGAGCCCATGATATCCTGTTTCCAGAGACGCTTGTCGAAGGGCAGCGAGGCATTTATCTCGCGCATGACGGCAGCGGGCCCAGCCGCGAAACGGCCGCCCCACATGCTGTTCGCGCCTCCCGGTGCGTCGCTACCTTCGGAGTCTGCCATGCGTCCTTCAAATGCCCTGATTTCGGTTGCCGCGCTCGCTCTGGCGCTCGGCGGCTGCGATAAGCAATCCGGGCAGGTGGCGCAAGGTGAGGGGAACAATGCCGTCGTGTTTAGCGGCGGTTTCCTGAATAAGGCGGAAGTTGTCGGCCCAGGCGGCGCGACCAGCGATGAGGTGCCGTCCACCGGCACTGCGGACAGCGTGAAGTCGAGCGCCGAGAGTGGATTCAAACATGTCGTCGATCGCAGCCACAAGGGCGAAGCCATGCCGGACATCTCGTTCACGGGGCTCGGCGACAAGCCGACGACGCTGGCCAAGGAAGCGGGCGGCAAGCCGTTCATCGTCAATCTCTGGGCGACCTGGTGCGTGCCCTGCATCGCCGAGTTGCCGGAGCTCGACAGTTTCGCGGGCGCCGCTGCAGCCAAGGGCGTCAAGCTGATCGCCGTCTCGCAGGACCAGGAGGGCGCCAAGCAGGTCGATCCCTTCCTCGCCAAGCGCAAGTTCGCGAACCTGAAGCGCTATCTCGATCCGGAGACGGGCCTCGGCTTTGCGTATCAGGCCAACCTGCCGACCACTGTGCTCTATGACGCCAAGGGCAAGGAAGTCGCCCGCGTGATCGGCGCGCTCGCATGGAATGGGCCAGAAGCGCAGGCCCTGCTCAAGGAAATCGGCGGCTGATACGCGAAGGGCGGACCGCGAAACGGCCCGCCCTTTCGGCTTTCGAATATGCTGAGGCTCATTTGACCGTCGGAATCGGCGGGCGCGGCTTGACGGCAGAGCCCGGCTTAGGCGCTGCGGTGTCGGCCGGGTCTGATCCCTTGTGCTTTTCCGTCTCCTTCAACGGCTGGCCGTTGGCGACGCCGAAGCCGATCGGCTCGCCCGCAAATTCCAGGAAGGCGACGTTCACGTTCATGTTGGCGCGGGCGAAGGGCGTGTTGCCATAGGGCAGGCCGTCCTTGATCTGCTTGTCGAGCAGCGGCGCATAATCCGGGTTCTTGGCAAGCTGGGCGACGGCCGCGCTTGGCGGATCGCCACGGTCATAGGCGGCCTTGGCGAAGGTCACCAGGTCACGGTTGAACTTGGTGATGCGCACCAGGTCCTTCCAAGTGTCGACATAGCCGTGGCCTTCGACGACATATTTGACCTTCTGCTTGGAGAGCGCGGCGACGAGCTTCTCCTCGACGGACGGCAGCTCGCGCGCCCCGCCGCTCGGCAGGAACGGCGCCATGTTCCAGGCCATGACGTCGCCCATGAACAGCACGCCCGGAGCCGGGAAGTAGACGAACGTGTCGCTGCCGGTATGGGCCTGGCCGAATGTATAGAGTTCGACCTGGTCGGCGCCCTTGCCGATCGTCATCCGGTCCTTGAAGGTGACGTTCGGATAGGTGCCCGGCTTATAGGACTTGTTGGCCGTGATCTCGTTCTTCGTCGCCTCGGACGAGATCACCTGCACATTGGGATATTGCTCGCGGATATAGTCCGTGCTGCCCATGTGATCGGGATGGCTGTGCGTGTTGATGATGACCTTGACCGGCTTGTCGGTGATCTTCTTCACTTCGGCCATGATTGCCGGACCATTGCCGGGCATTTTGGTGTCGACAAGGACGACGCCGTCCTTCTGCACGACGACCAGCGTGTTCCCGCCGCCGCCGAAGATCTTGTAGACGTTGCCGGTGATATGCTCGGCCGGTTCCGGCGGTGGCAGGCCGCCTCCGCCCCCCTGGCTGAGGGCGGGCGCGGCGACGAGCACGCCAAAGGTCAATGACGTCAGCAAAATCGTCTTCTTCATGGCGAACCTCTCCCGCAATCTTGTCTCGCGCTCGGTGTTAGTTGACTTTGCCCATTCCGGCAATTGCCTTTGCATACGATGACCTGCCTTGGTTTCACGCAGCGCGCCAAGCCCCTAAACGTCGCGCGTGGCCGAATAATCTATGCTAGCTATCGCCGGTCTGGGAGTGGAGAGCGATGAGGCAACGCAAGCCGACCAAAATAATCGCAGCCGCCCTGCTGGTGGCGGCCGCCTACCCGGCCGTCGCGCAATCCGCAAAGCCGGCATCGAAAGCCTGGACGGCCCCCAAGACGCCCTGGGGCGATCCCGATCTGCGCGGCACATGGCCGCTCGACGGCGTCGGGCGCACGCCGATGCAGCGCCTGCCGGTCTATGGCACGCGCGCGACGCTCACCGACGAGGAATATGCCGCCGCGGTCAAGGAAGCCGACCAGATGGCGCGCGAACCCGAGCGCGAGAACAAGGCCAACAAGCTGGGCTCCGGCAACTGGTTCGAGCGGGGCCGGCCGCTGCGGCAGACCTCGCTGATCGTCGAGCCGGCCAATGGCCGCGTGCCGCCGATGACCGAGCTCGGCAAGAAGCGCGCGGCGGCGATGAAGAGCAGCTGGTCGTCGCAGACCTTTGATACGCTTGCCGACTTCAATTCACTCGACCGCTGCATCACGCGCGGCCTGCCCGCCTCGATGGTGCCGTTCCCCTATAATAACGGCGTCCGCATCTTCCAGGCGCCCGGCTATGTCGTGATCCAGCTGGAGCTGATCCACGAGACGCGGATCGTCCCGCTCGACGGGCGGGCGAAGCTGCCCGGCAACATGGAGACCTGGCTGGGCAGTTCGCGCGGGCATTTCGAGGGCAACACGCTCGTCGTCGAGACGACGAACTTCAATGGTGAGGCGCCGATGGTGATCGTCGGGCCGACCAACCAGCCGGTCCCGACCAGCAAGTCGCTCAGGATCGTCGAGCGGCTGACGCCCACGGGGCCGGACACGATCCAGTATGAGATGACGGTCTCGGATCCCGAGGATCTCACCGCGCCGTTCAAAATGTCCTTCCCCTGGACGCGCAACGAGAAATACGAGCTGTTCGAATATGCCTGTCATGAGGGCAATATCCAGCTACGGGGCTTCATCACCTCGACCAGCCCGCGCTTCGCCAAGCAGCGCGAGGCGGCGTTCAAGGCGATCGCCGGCAAATAATCGCAGGACAAAAGACGATGGTTGCTCTCACCGATGCCGAACGGGCGATGCTGGACGGCGAGTCCGGCGCGGCGGTCGCCAAGGCGATGGACCTGCTCATTCGCTATGCCGATGCGCTCGGCGCCGACCGTTTCGTTGAGACCAATAATATTGCCGGCGTGCCGGGCTCCTCGCCGCAATGGGTGAAGGACTATTATGCAGCCGATGGCGGCGACTATCGTGCCGTCTTCTCGCGCTACGATCTCGATTCGGACGAGGTCGTCGACGTGCCGCGCATGAACGCCTTCTCCTGCCATCTCCAGGGCGGCATGGATCCCGAGCTCTGGCGCGAACAGGGCATGAGCGAGGCGGCGCACGCCAATTTCGTGGCCGACGAGGCCGAGGTGGCGGCGCACGGCATCCAGGTGCTCAAGACCTGCACGCCTTATCTGGCGGGCAACATGCCGGTGATGGGCGAGCATTGCGCCTGGATGGAATCAAGCGCGGTGGTTTTCGCCAACTCGGTCGTCGGCGCACGCACGAACTGCGAAGGCCGTGAATCGACCAGCGCGGCCATGCTGGCCAAGCGCATTCCCGACTGGGGCTTTCATCGCGACGACTTCCGCTTCGGGCACCATTCGGTGTCGGTCGAGGTGCCGGTCGATTCGATCTTCGAATGGGGCATGCTGGGCTATTTCGTGGGCGACGCCGTGCAGGACAGCATTCCCGTTATTTCCGGTGCGATCAGCGACGCCAACCTTATCCGCCACAAGCATTTCGGCGCGGCGGCGGCTTCGTCCGGGGGGGTCGAGATGTATCATATGGTCGGCATCACGCCCGAAGCGCCGAGCGTGGACGCGGCCTTCGGCGGCGCGCCGAAAGGAGAGCGGTTCGTCTACGACGCGGCCGCCCGGCGGCGCATCTACGAGACGCTGAACAGCGTCGGGAGCAGCACCGACGTTGACTATGTCATGCTCGGCTGCCCGCATGCCTCGATCGAGCAGCTCGCCGAGATCGCGGCGCTGATCGAAGGGCGCAAGGTGCATGTGAACGCGGCGCTCTGGGTCTTCACGAGCCGCGCGGTGAAAGCGAATGCCGACGCGAGCGGCTTTACCAGGACGCTGCGCGACGCCGGCGCCTATCTCATGACCGACACCTGCTCGGCGATCAGCCAGGCCGTGCCCAAGGGCACGAAGGTCGCCGCGCTCGATAGCGCCAAGCAGGTCCATTACCTCCCCGCGATGATGGGTCTCGAAGGCTGGTACGGCACGACCGCCGAATGCATCGAGGCGGCCTGCACCGGCAAATGGCAGGGGAGGCTGGCATGACCGAGACGCTCATGAAGCCGCGCCTCGTGATCCATGGCCGCAAGGTCGTGGGCGGCATTGCCGAGGGCGAGGCGCTGGTCACGCACGAGACCATTTCCGGCTGGGGCGGCATCGATTCCGCGACCGGCACGGTCATCGAGAGCCGGCATGAATTGAAGGGCGTGAGCTTCGCGGAGAAGATCCTCGTCTTCCCCGGCGCCAAGGGGTCTTCGGGCTGGTCCAATGCCTTTCATCTCGCGCGGCTGCGCGGCACGGCGCCGCGGGCGATGATCTTCACCGTCATGACGACCAAGATCGCCCTGGGCGCGGTGGTGATGCGGATCCCGACCGTGACGGAGTGCGATGCCGATCCGCTCGAGGCCATCCGCACCGGCGACTGGGTGCGTGTCGACGGCGACGCCGGCACGATCAGCATCTGGGACAAAAGGCCGGATTGAGGTGATTGCGTTCCTGCGAAGGCAGGAACCCAGGGCGCACGGGCAGTGTCATCTCGCCCTAGGCTCCTGCCTGCGCAGGAGCACTGGTTGTTGAGAAAGGATGGGGCTGCATTGACCTGATCGCCCTGGAGATCCTACTCTCCGCCCGTGCCTATGCAGGAACTTGCCTGAAACACGCAGCGTCGCCGCCTGACGGCGGACGCTGAACGCACCCGGAGCCAGCGCTCCGGGCCCGTCGTCGTTTCAGCAGCAGGTTTTATTCATGAACATTTCTCGGGCGGAGCAGCGCGTGCTCCATGAACTCGCCAAGGGCGGGCTGATCAAGCATTACCGCGACGCGCGCGGTCACATCCACATGGTCGAGTGCGTGACGCGCGACGGCTTTATCCTGAGCGATTGCGATCTCGCGACCTTCGGCAAATTGCGGCGGAAGCGGCTGATCGAGTCACATGACTCCAGTCCCTATCGCATCTCGCGGCTGGGCCGGGAGTCGGTGCGGCCGCAGCTGGATAACCGGTAGCCATTGCGCAAACACCTTCGTCGTCACCCCGGCCCTGAGCGGGGTCTCGCTTCCTTCTATCCCGTCGCAAAGAAGTGGGACCCCGGGTCAAGACCGGGGTGACGTTCTAATTTCGGCTGGTTGACTCTTTTCGCTCTTATGAGAACATAAAGGGAACATGAATGAGTCGAGTCGTCTTCGTCCCGCGCTCAAGCGGGCCCTTGCCTTGTCGGCGCCGCTTGCGCCGGCAAAGGGCCCCTTGTGTCCGCTGGGTGCGGAGGCCGTCGACCGGGTGTTGGGCGGCGGGCTGGCCAGGGGTGCCTGTCACGAGGTGTTCGCCCGGGGCGAAGAAGGCGGCGCCAGCGCCCTGGGTTTTGGCCTGATGCTGGCGCAATGCCTGACACGGGACGGATCGCAGGCCCTGCTCTGGCTGCGCGAGGAAAAGGTGCAGCGCAAGGCGGCGCTGAGCGGTCCCGGCCTTGTCGATCTCGGCTTCGATCCGGCGCGGCTGGTGCTGGGTGTGCTTCCCGATGCGAAGGCGCTGCTGCGCGCCACCGTGGATGCGCTGCGTTGCCGGGGCGGCCTCGGGCTCGTGCTGCTCGAAATGGCCGGCAATGTGCCGCTGCTCGACCTGACGGCGAGCCGCCGCATGGCGCTTGCCGCCGAAGCGTCGGGCGTGCCGCTGTTGCTGCTGCGTACGGGCGGTGCGACGCCGCTACCCAGCGCCGCGCGCACACGCTGGGAAGTGGGACCCGCGCCGTCGTTGCGGCTGGAGGCGGATGCCCCCGGCCATCCCATGCTCGCCGTCACCCTGCTGCGTCAGCGCGGCGGGCCGGCGGACTTTCACTGGACCCTGGAGTGGAACCGTGACGCAGGCCAATTCAGGCCGGCGGCGCTTTCTGGCACTCGTCTTCCCCTTTCTGGCGGCCGATCTCTTCCGGCTGCAGACACGGACGCTGATGGGGGCGAGTGCTGGCGCCTCGCCGGCTGACGACACGCAATCGCCGCACGTCTTCACCGTGAAGCAGCGCGGCGCCTTCCGGCTGCACGCGCTGGACGAGCGCGCGCTGGCGCTGGGCCTTGAGCCGGGCATGCCGCTTGCGGATGCGCGGGCACGCATCCCGGGCCTTGTCGACCTGCCGCATGATCCGGAGGGCGAGACGGCGCTGATGGCGCGTCTCGCCGACATGGCGCAGCGCTTCACGCCGATGGTCGAGATCGACCCGCCCGAGGGGCTGGTGCTCGATATCGAAGGTTGTGCGCAT
This sequence comes from Sphingobium sp., assembly GCA_017745115.1. The sequence continues at coordinate 23,192 of JAGIAA010000021.1, forward strand.
CTGTTTGGTGGCGAGGAACAGCTGGCAGAGGACGCCGCGCATTTCATGATCCGGCAGGGCATGCGGGTTTTCCATGCACGTGCCGACAGCCCCGAGGCGGCCCTGGCCTTGGCCCGGCTCGGCAAGGGACGCGAGCGGGACGAAGTACGAGCCATCCGCCATCTGCCGCTGCTCGCCCTGCGCCTGCCGTCCGATACGCTGCTGGCGCTGCGCCGGGCGGGCTTCGCATGCATCGGCGATCTCGCCGACTTGCCGCCTTCGCCGCTTGCCGCGCGGTTCGGCAGGGCACTCGTCGACGCGCTCGACCGGCTGCTTGGCCGGCAGGACAGCCGCATCGTACCGCGCCGCGCCTTGCCGCCGATTTTCGCCGTGCGCCGTTTCCCCGAGCCGGTGGCGCGGATCGAGACGGTGATGCTCGTGCTGGGCGACTTGCTGGAGGCGGTCTGCGAGACCTTGCGCGAGCGGCATGAAGGCGGCCGGCGCTTCGCGCTGCGCCTGTTCCGGAGCGATGGCGCGATGCGCGACCTGGCGGTGGAGACCGGCGCGCCGGTCCGTGAGGCCGCCGTCGTGCTGCGCCTCGTCAACGAGCGCATCGAGGCGCTGTCCGATCCGCTCGATCCCGGTTTCGGCTTCGACATGGTGCGCCTGGCCGTGCCGTGGAGCGAAGCCCTTGTCGCCGAACAAGCCGGGCTCATGTCCGGTCCCGACGACGCGCATGAACTGGCGGCGCTGCTGGATCGCCTGGGCACGCGGCTGGGCGCGCAGCGTTTCCGCCGCCTGGCGCCCCAGGGCAGCCATGTCCCCGAGCGGGAAACCCGGCTCATGGCATCGGAAGAGGCCGCTGTGGCGTGGGCGGCGTCCTTGCCCGGAGAGCCGCCGCTGCGGCCGCTCACCCTGTTCGATCCGCCCGAGCGCATCGAGGTGCTCGCGCAAGTGCCGGACGGACCGCCGCGCCAGTTCAGGTGGCGCGGGAGCGCGCATCGCATCGTCGCGCAGGAAGGGCCCGAGCGGATCGCCCCCGAATGGTGGCGGCGTCCCGGCGGGCATGAGGCCAATCCGGGCCTCAGCCGCGATTATTATCGCGTCGAGGATGAAGGCGGGCGGCGCTTCTGGCTGTTCCGCCACGGTCTCTACGAGCGCGAGACCAATGCACCGCATTGGTATGTCCATGGGCTGTTCGCATGAGCGAGGAGATGGCACCGCCGGCCTATGTCGAGCTGGCCTGCACCACGGCCTACAGCTTCCTGCATGGCGCGAGCGCACCGGGAGACATGGTCAAGCATGCCGTGGCGCTCGGGCATGGCGGCATCGGCATTGCCGACCGCAACACGGTCTCCGGCGTAGTCCGCGCCAAGATCGCGATCGACGAGATACGCGAACAGGGCCTCCTGCCCGACGGCTTCCGGCTGGTGACCGGCGCACGGCTCGTCTTTGCGGACGAAACGCCCGACATCATCGCCTATCCTGCCACCCGCCATGGCTGGGGGCGGCTGACGCGATTGCTCAGCCGGGGCAATCTTCGGGAGGAGAAGGGCGCTTGCGAACTCTATCTCTGCGACCTGATCGAGCATATCGACGACTTGCTTCTCATCGCCATGCCCGGCGCGTCACGGCTTTTGCTGCAGCGCCTGTCCTTCCATGCCCCCGGCCGGGTCTGGCTGGGCGCGGTCATGACTCGCAGCGGCCGCGATGCGCGCAGGCTGGCGGGCGCGCAGCAATTGGCGTGGGATGCGCAGGTGCCGCTGATCGCGCTCAACGATGCGCTTTATGCGGCGCCCGAGGACCGCCCTCTGCAGGATGTGATGACCGCTATTCGCCTGCACAAGACGGTGCAGGAGACGGGCCGAGACCTGCTCGCCAATGCCGAGCGGCACCTGAAGTCGCCTCACGAAATGCGGCGCCTTTTTGCGCCTTGTCCGGACGCCATAGCGCAGGTCGGCACCCTGTTCGAGCGCATCGGCTTCCGGCTCGAGCACCTGGCTTATGAATATCCCCATGAGCCGGTGCCCTATGGCTGGGAAGCGCAGGACTGGCTGGAGCATCTGGTCATGGAAGCAGCCTATGCGCGCTATGGCGACGTGCTGCCCGAGAAGGTGAAAGGGCTGATCGCCAAGGAATTCGAACTCATCCGGGACTGCAACTATCCGCATTATTTCCTGACGGTGCACGACATCGTCAATTATGCGCGCAGTTGCGATCCGCCGATCCTGTGCCAGGGGCGCGGCAGCGCGGCGAACTCGATCGTCTGTTTTCTGCTCGGCGTGACCTCGGTCGACCCGCTCCATCACGACCTGCTCTTCACCCGCTTCCTGTCGAAGGAGCGCAAGGAGCCGCCCGATATCGACGTCGACTTCGAGCATGAGCGGCGCGAGGAAGTAATCCAGTATATGTACAGGCGCTATGGCCGCGAGCGCGCGGGCATTGCCGCAACCGTCATCCATTATCGCGCGCGCAGCGCCGTCCGTGAGGTCGGCAAGGCGCTGGGTCTCAGCGAAGACATCACCAGCCGCATGTCGAGCACGGTCTGGGGCAGCTATGCCTCAACCTACGAACGGCAGCGCGTCGTCGAGAGCGGCTTCGATCCGGACAGTCCGGAGATCGCCCGGCTCAATCATTTCGTGCAGAGGATTCTCGATCTTCCGCGCCATCTCTCGCAGCATGTCGGCGGCTTCGTGCTGACCCAGGGCCGGCTCGACGAGATGGTCCCGATCCACAATGCCGCGATGGACGACCGTACCTTCATCGAGTGGGACAAGGACGACATCGACGCGCTCGGGCTGATGAAGGTCGACGTGCTGGCATTGGGCATGCTCACCTGCCTCGCCAAGGGTTTCGAGATGATGCGTCAGCACGGCCTTGGCGACCACAAGCTTGATACCGACATCGAGTCCAGCGATCCGGCGGTCTACGACATGCTCTGCGAGGGCGATAGCATCGGGGTCTTCCAGGTCGAAAGCCGCGCCCAGATCAATATGCTGCCCCGGCTGCGTCCGCGGGAATTTTACGACCTTGTCGTGCAGGTGGCGATCGTGCGTCCCGGTCCGATCGAAGGGGATATGGTCCATCCCTATCTGCGGCGGCGCTGCGGTGAGGAGGCGGTCGACTTTCCTTCGCCCGATCCGCCGCACAACCCAGATGAACTGAAGGGTGTATTGGGCAAGACCTTCGGTGTTCCGCTGTTCCAGGAGCAGGCGATGCAGCTGGCCATCACGGCCGCGGCGTTCACCGACGAGGAAGCGAATGGCTTGCGGCGCGCCATGGCGACCTTCCGCAATCTCGGCACGATCGACAAATTCCGCGACAAGATGATCAATGGCATGGTTGGCCGCGGTTATGAGCAGGCCTTTGCCGAGCGCTGCTTCAAGCAGATCGAGGGCTTCGGTTCCTATGGCTTTCCCGAGAGCCATGCGCAGAGCTTCGCGCGGCTGGTCTATGTCTCGGCCTGGATGAAATGCCATCATCCGGCGGTGTTCACCTGCGCGCTGCTGAACTCGCAGCCCATGGGCTTTTATGCCCCGGCCCAGCTCGTGCGCGATGCGGCCGAGCATGGAGTCGAGATCCGGCCGATCGACGTCAATGCGAGCGGCTGGGACAATGGGCTGGAGGAAGTTGAGGAAAAACCACCGTTCGCCCTGAGCTTGTCGAAGGGCCATCCTTCTTCCCTGGAGGGCCCGCACGAAGAAAAAAGAGCGGTCCTTCGACAAGCTCAGGACGAACGGATTTTGAGTTCAGACTCATCCCCCCACCTCGCCCTGCGCCTTGGCTTTCGCCAGATCGGCGGATTCAGCGAGGAGTGGGGCAAGCGGATCGAGGCAGCGCGCAAGGACGGCCCTTTCACCAGCGTTGAGAATCTCGCCCGCCGTGCCGGCCTGCCGTCGCGCGCGCTGCATTTGCTGGCCGATGCCGATGCCTGCCGTTCATTGGGGCAGGACCGGCGGCAGGCGCTGTGGGAAGTGCGGCGCACGCCGACCGACGAACTGCCGCTCTTCGCCGCGGCGCGTGCGCGCGAGCTGGGCGCAAGTGAATTGGGCAGGGAGCCGGCGATCGATCTCAAGGCCATGACGTTGGGTGAACATGTCGCCGCCGATTACCAGACGCATCGGCTTTCATTGAAGGCGCACCCGATGCGGCTGCTGCGTCCTTTTTTCGATGCCGAGGGCGTCACGCCCAGCATCGGCCTCAGGACGGCGAAGAACGGCGCGCATGTCCGGGTGGGCGGGGTGGTGCTGGTCCGCCAGCGCCCGGGCAAGGGCAATGCCATCTTCATTACGCTCGAGGACGAGGACGCGATCTGCAACGTCCTGCTCTGGGCGCGCACCTTCGAGCGCTATCGCCTGCCGGTGATGAGCGCGCGGCTGATGATCGTCGATGGCGAGCTCCAGCGTAGCCGCGAAGGCGTCATCCACATCATGGCGAGCCGCGTCACCGACCGGAGCGAATGGCTTGCGCGTCTCTCGGATATGCACGAACCCAAGACCACGCTGAGCCGCGCCGACGTCTTCCTCAATCCCGCAAATCCGCGCCACATTGCCGCGCCACGCCAAAATTCTCCAAGACTCCACCAGCATCCGCGCAATGTGCGGCTGCTGCCGAACTCACGGGATTTCCATTAGTTCTCGTCTGTCAGATCCGGTTCGACGACAATCCTGTTCCCCCGCGAAGGCCGGGGAAACTGCGCCTGCGGGGATGCGTCCGCCCCACTGGACCCCGCCTTCGCCGGGGAACAGCTGCAGCCATTAACGAAAGTAAGGCGCAAACCTTGCGCGTGATCGGCTTCGGGCCATTACCCGCGGCGAGCGCCTTGGAAAATCCCGATCCCCCGATCGTGCAGCCGATCATCGCGCCCGGCCGCCCAGAAACACCCGTCTGTCGATGCCCATGCTCCCGCTCTCCCCCTTGCCGAGCGACGTGCCGCGACGGCGAGGGGCGGGAGCCCGTGCACATGGATTGCCTCTCAGGGACTCCAGATCCAGCGCAGCATGTCCGGCAGGATCGATCCGCCATGCTGGTCGCTGTGGGCGCCATCGCCCCAGACATGAGCGACATCGTAACGCGGACCCGCCACCTTCTTCGCGTCGGCATTGGCATTGGCCCAGTTGAGCGCAGCCAGCATCTGCTGATTGGCGAGGAACCAGTTGCCATGCTCATTGTCGAGATCGTTGCTGCCGTCCTGCAGGAAGATGCGCAGCGGCCGGATCGGGCTGCGGCGGATCAGGCGCGGGTAGAGATCGCCCGCCGGGACGGGCGCCGCACCGGGATCGGCATTCTGCGCCGCGATCGAGGTGTAGCTGCCGATCATCGACAGGACATTGCGGAACGCTTCGGGATGGCGCCAGGCGACCGTGAAGGCCGCAATGGCACCGCTCGACGTACCGCCGATGGCGCGGTGCGCGGGATCGGCGGTGAAGCGCCAGCGCGTCGCCACCTCGGGCAGCAGTTCGTCGAGCAGCATGCGGGAATAATCGTCGTCCAGCTCGTCATATTCCTGCCAGCGATGATCCGGATTTCCAGTGCCGAGATTGTCCGGATAATGGGCTGAGAGATTGCCGGGCGTCACGAATATGCCGACGGTTGGCGGGATCTCGCCCTTGGCGATGAGATTGTCGAGCACGGTCGGCACGCGCAGCGGCCCGTCCGGATTGGTGGCGCGCTGGCCGTCCTGGAAGACGAGCAGATTGGGTGGGGGGCCGTCCGCCTTGTTGTTCGCCGGAACATAGACCCAGTAGCGCCGCACCGTGCCCTTGAACACCTTGCTGTGGAGTTCGAAGGGGCCGAGCAACTGGCCATGCGCGACGGCGGGATCGATCTGCGAGTCGCGCCCGAGCGGATAGTCGCCTGCCTTCCTTATATTCGGCGATTGGGAGAATGCCGGCGCAGCCGCCACACACAGCATAGCGGCTGCAAGCATCGTGCGATCAAGACGTGGCATGGCCATGCATCCTCCCCTTTTGCGCAAGCATTGCCGATGGCATGCACGCGCGCAATCCCGGACTGGACGGAGCCGCAGCGGTTCCCGTCGACGGCCCAGTTGACCGCCCAGTTGACGGATGCCCGCCCGCCCCGCACAAGAGCGCCCGGGTGGGGTGGGGAAGGACAAACGCGTGATCGCGATCGAGAGGACGAGTGTCGGCTGCTGGGCCGTGTCGGCCAGGCGGAGGCGGTCATGAATGGCCCTGCGACTCATGCGGACCTTTATCAGGCCGCGCGACGGAGCATCCCGCGCTTCCTGTTCGACTATGTCCAGGGCGGCAGCTTCGACGAACTGACGCTGCGCCGCAACCGTGCCGCGCTCGAGGCGGTGACGCTTCGCCAGCGCGTGCTCACCGGCATTGGCGACATCGACACCTCAACCGAGCTGTTCGGCCAGAAGCTCGCCATGCCCTTCATGCTGGCGCCGATCGGAATGGCCGGCATGCTGTCGCGGCGCGGCGAAGTGCAGGCCGTGCGCGCCGCCCGGTCCAACGGCGTGCCCTTCATCATGTCCACGGCCTCGGTCTGCGCGATCGATGAGGTGTCGGCGACCGGCATTCCCTTCTGGTTCCAGCTCTACATGGCCAAGGATCGCGGCTTCGTGATCGACCTGCTCGGACGCGCGAGCGAGGCCGGCTGCCCGGTGCTGATCATGACCGTCGATCTGCCGCTGCCCGGCCCCCGTTATCGCGACCAGCGTTCGGGCCTCTCGGGCCCGGCGAACCTCTGGGGCCAGTGGATTCGCTGGCGCTCGATCTTCGCGCATCCCGGCTGGGCGGTGAATGTTGGCCTGCGCGGGCGTCCGCACGCGCTCGGCAATGTCGTGCCGCTCATGAACGGCCGTGTGAGGCTCAAGGATTTCCTGCGCTGGAGCGGCCAGAATTTCGATCCGTCGGTGAGCTGGAAAGACCTCGAATTCCTCCGTGCGCATTGGCCCGGTCCGATGGTCATCAAGGGTATTCTCGATGTCGAGGACGCGAAGATCGCGGCCGATATCGGTGCCGACGGGATCGTCGTTTCGAACCATGGCGGGCGCCAGCTGGATGGCGCGCTTGGTACCGCACAGGCCCTGCCGGACATCGCCGCCGCCGTCGGCGACCGCCTCACCGTGCTTGCCGATGGCGGCGTGCAGGGCGGGCTCGACATCATCCGCATGCTGGGGCTTGGAGCGAAGGGCGTGCTGGCCGGGCGGGCATGGGCCTATGCGCTGGCGGCGGGCGGTGAGGCCGGTGTCGCCGCGATGCTGTCACGCGTCGCGGCCGAATTGCGCACCGGCATGGCACTGACCGGCTGCAAGACGATTGGCGACATTGGGTCGCAGGTTCTGGCGAAGAGTTAGAGGCAGGGCCGCGCACTTCACTCTCGTCATTGCGAGGCCGGCGAATGTCGGGCGAAGCCATCCAGGGCTGTGTAAAACGAATCTGGATTGCCGCGCGACTTCGTCGCTCGCAATGACGATTGGATCAGCCCGGAGGCTGGCTCACCAGAAAGAGCGGCGATTGAGTTCGTGGCCGAAGGCGAGGATCGAGACGCCGGCGATCGTGTAGGCGGTCTCCATGACGCCGTGGTCCAGCGTCATCGCGCCGGCCATGACGCCGAGACCGATACTGCCCACCGCGACCGGCAGCAGCATGCCGTGACGCAGGGCGCCGTGACCGAGCGCGACGGCGCCCAGGATCATGGCGACGCTGAGGCCGACTTCGTGGACGATCGGCGCGGTGAGCATGCTCGCCGCAGACGAGAGCAGAACCACTGCCACGGCAGTCGCCATACAGTGAATCGCGCACAGGCCCGAAAGGCCAATGGCGAGCTGGTCGAGGCGACCGAAGCGAGAGTTTGCGAACGTTGGCATGGGGGCCTTCATTTAGTCCGATCGAGGTCAAGATACAACATTACACTGAATATTTGATGTCTATCGGCCGGGCACCGTGCTGGACTTGCATCCGCCGGGCGCGGGGCGCATGGGGACGGCCATGACGAAGACGGCAAACAGCGGCCTCACAGGCGGGATTCGCATTGGCGGTCACCGGGGCCATCCCGGGACTTCGCGCGCCGGCCGGCCGCGCGCTCTGGCCAGCTGGCTCTTCTCGATCGCGGCACTCATCCTGGTCATTGTGGTGATCGGCGGGATCACGCGACTCACCGAATCGGGGCTCTCGATCACGCAGTGGAAGCCGGTGACGGGTACGCTTCCCCCACTCAATGCGGCCGACTGGCAGGCCGAGTTCGACGCCTACAAGCATAGCTCGCAATATCTCCTGATGAACCAGGGCATGACGCTGGCGGCGTTCAAGCACATCTACTTCTGGGAATATGTTCACCGCTTGCTCGGGCGGCTCATCGGCGTCGCTTTCGCGCTGCCGCTCATCTGGTTCTGGATCCGCAAGGCGATTCCGTCCGGCTATGCGAGCCGGCTGGTCGTGCTGTTCATTCTCGGCGGCGCGCAGGGCGGCATCGGCTGGCTGATGGTGAAAAGCGGCCTCACCGACCGGGTCAATGTCGAACCGGCCATGCTCGCTGCGCATCTCGGAATGGCGCTCATCCTGATGGCGGCGGTCGTCTGGACGGCTTGCGACTTGCTGGCCGAGCGTCAGCGGGGCGGCAGGGCGCGCCTCACCCTGGCGAGTGGCGTGACGCTGGCGTTGCTCTTCTTGCAGATCCTGCTGGGCGCGATCACCGCCGGACTACGGGCCGGGCAGGTCGCCAACACCTGGCCGCTGATGAACGACCATTTCGTGCCGGAGGGCATCAGCTGGTGGGGCAGCTTCTGGCGGACGATCACGAGCGATCCCTTCCTCGTTCATTTCCTGCATCGCTGGTGGGCCTGGGCTGCTGCCGTGGCACTGTTCCTGCTTGCGCGCCGTCTCAATCGGATCGGTGCGACGCGCCTGGCCTTCGCGGTCGTCGCGATCACCCTGCTGCAGATCATGCTCGGCATCGCGACGGTGATCACCGGCGTGTCGGTACCGCTGGCGGTCTGCCACCAGCTTGTCGGCGCGACGCTGCTCGGCGCGGCCGTGATGGCCGCGCATCGCGTGGGGCGAGCGGCTTGAAGGAGATCGCCTTCGTCTATGTGACGTTCGGCGATCGTGACTCGGCCGAGCGCGCGGCGGCCGCGATGATCGAACGCCGTCTCGCCGCCTGTGCCAATGTCCAGTCCTCCTGCCTGTCCATCTATGTCTGGCAGGGCGAAACGGAGCGGTCGGAGGAAGTGCCCGTCCTGTTCAAGACCAGCCTGGCGCGCCGCGCGGCGCTGATCGCGGCCCTGGCCGAAGCGCACGATTATGAGCTGCCGGCGATCAGCAGCTGGGAGGCCGTCACCAGCGACGGCTATGCGGATTGGGTGGAGGCGGGAAGCCATGACGCTCAATAGGGTATTCTGATACCCGTCAGCAAAGGCGCGCTTTTACTTGACTTGCGAGGCATGAATCGTCATTGGCGGCGCATCGGCGGTGCCCGCATGGGCGCCGTTTTCGTTTTTCCATTTCGGAGGTCAACAGAGGCCCATGGCCATCAAGACGCTCACCAAGGTGACGAAGCCGGCGACCCCGGCGACCGTCGACAAGAAGTGGCTGCTGATCGACGCGGAGGGCCTCGTCGTCGGCCGCGCCGCCACGATCATCGCCAACATCCTGCGCGGCAAGCACAAGCCGAGCTTCACGCCCCACGTCGACTGCGGTGACAATGTCATCGTGATCAACGCCGAGAAGGTGAAGTTCACCGGCAACAAGCTCGCCGACAAGGTCTATTACAAGCACACCGGCTATGCCGGCGGCATCAAGGAAGTGACCGCTGCCAAGGTGCTGGAAGGCCGCTTCCCCGAGCGCGTGCTCGAAAAGGCCGTCGAGCGCATGATCCCGCGCGGCCCGCTCGGCCGCCAGCAGATGCGCAACCTGCGCATTTTCGCCGGCACGGCGCATCCGCACGAAGCCCAGAACCCCGAGGTGCTCGACATCGCGTCGCGCAACCGCAAGAACAAGGTGGGTGCCTAATGTCCGACACCGTCAACTCGCTTTCCGACCTGCAGACCCTCGGCGAAGGCGTCGAAGCTGCGGCTCCGGTCGTCACGCAGGCCCCCGCGCCGCTGCGTCAGCAGGAGCTCGACAAGCAGGGCCGCGCTTATGCGACCGGCCGCCGCAAGGATGCCGTCGCGCGCGTCTGGGTGAAGCCCGGCACCGGCAAGATCACGGTGAACGGCCGCGATCAGGAAATCTATTTCGCGCGTCCGACGCTGCGTCTCGTCATCAACCAGCCCTTCACGGTCACCGACCGGACCGGCCAGTATGATGTCGTCTGCACCGTCAAGGGCGGCGGCCTCTCGGGCCAGGCCGGCGCGGTCAAGCACGGTATCTCGCAGGCGCTCAGCAAGTATGAGCCGGCCCTGCGCGGCGCGGTCAAGGCCGAGGGCTTCCTGACCCGCGACAGCCGCACCGTCGAGCGTAAGAAGTACGGCCGCGCCAAGGCTCGCCGCAGCTTCCAGTTCTCGAAGCGCTAAGCGCTTCACGCCGAATAATGTGGGAGGGGGGCTGCCCGAAGGGGCGGCCCTCTTTTTTGTAGCCTGCGCAGTCAGCCGGAGGCTCGCCATCGACGTAGCTGATTGTTTTTGCGCCGAGTCATGCCTAAAGTTCCCCATATTAAAAGGGGGGGAGTGCATGGCTTTGAAAGCGGCGGCTGCGGCCGCAATGGCCGGATGTTGCATGATTCTGGCGGGATGCGGCGGCAGCGGTGGCGTCGGGTCGACTCCCACGCCTACTCCCACTCCCAGCCCGACTCCAACGCCGACGCCGTCACCCAGCGCCACTCCGACACCGACACCGACGCCCACACCGACGCCCACGCCCACGCCGACGCCCACGCCGAGCATGGATCTCAACAACCTGACCGCGAGTCAGGATTTCGTGAACGACGCGGTGTTCAACAAGACCCATTATTCCCAGACGCTTGTCGGCGCCGTTCAGGATGGCGGTGCGACGACGTTGAAGGTTCATTACGATAGCGCAACACGAACCTACACATTGACTACTGCGGGCTTGAGCGAGACTTTCAGCCCCGCCGACCATGTTGGTTCCGATCCGGAGCCGTATCGAGACTTCCGACACGGGACGCCCACGACCGTCAGTTTCTTCAACATCGGTTCGCCCAGTCTAGGAGGCGGTCGCGCCTACCGATATGTCAATGGTGGCTACTGGCAGCGCAATGTTCTCGCGTCTGACGGTGGGTTCGACATCAATTTCTATCCCTTTGCGTTTGGACTGCCGACAGCGGCGCCAGACATGCCACGGTCCGGCCAAGCCGGCTACGCCATCGACCTTTTTGGCTTTTATACCGATCGGGGGACGACGGCGGGCTCGCGCGTTGTCGCAGGCGACGGGACAATCAACGTGGATTTCGCGCTCGCGCAGCTTCAATTGTCTGGGTCAGCGATCTCGTTCGATCTGGTAAACGGCACGCTCGACGATCGGCGGACCCCATTTACTGGTCTCGCGACCATTGCGTCGGACGCCAGCTTCTCGGGGACATTTCACTTTTTCTCGACAAATCGCTTCGCCGGCCGATTTTACGGTCCCGCTGCAGCCGAACTGGGTGCGGTTTTCTGGTCGGACGGTCAGCCCGATCATTTCGAGGGAACCATCATTGGGCAGCGAGCCAGTAATGTCACGCCCACAAATTTCCTCTTGACCGAACTCATCGCAGACCAAGAGTTCCGGATGACGCGGATGATGTACGACTATGCAGGTCGTCTCGCTTACAAGGCCGATGGCAGCTACACCTATATCAATGACATCTCGCAGCGGGAAAAGGCCCCTAGTTTCAAGGCGTCGGACCGCGTCGCTTCCCTATCCTCCCCGGATTATACGGTCTATCGCACGAGCTTCGGCGGCGACGATTACCAGCTTCGCCTTGCGACGCCCGGAAACGGCAACAGCCTGATTCAGCTCCATTATGCCGGTTTCGGCGAATATTCGGTGCTCAATGGCCCTCCAATCAATACAAACGCTCTGCCAGCCAGCGTGTTGGGTAATACGTCCTTCTTCACTTATGGGATCACGCCGTCCTTCGGTGTGATCAGCCCTTCGGGAAAGGGTGGCTACTCCGGCATCGTGCTCGGCCGAGCCCGCAATAGCCTCGACAGTTGGTCCATATCGGGCACGAGCAATTTCCTGCTAAATTTCCAGACAGGTGCGCTCGACGCGACATTGAAAATGTCCGGATCTTCCCTGAACGGGGGTGCAGCACTCGTCATCCCCGATGTGGCGCTTAAAGACGGATTCGTGAATTTCCAAACGGGTGAACTGCGTGCTTCAATTGCACCGGTGAGCCCTGTTCCTGGTTATGGCGGCCTCGGCCTCTTTGGCGGACAGCTTTACGGACCGACCGGAGAAGAGCTGGGCGGTGTCGCCACTTTCACCCTCTACAACTCCGGCGGCATAACGGGCGAGACAGGTGTTTCCGTCATGGCCCTCGCAAAGCGCGAACCATAAGGCTCTTCGCCCTATATTGCCCACATCCCGAGGCGATGCTAACCGCTCCTTCATGCAAGCACCGCCCGAGATCATCCGCGTTCATGCCCGCCGAGTCGTCTGCGACGGTTCCGGGCACGGCATTCCCGCCGCCCTTGGCCATCCGCGCGTCTTCCTCGAGATCGACGAGCATGACTATGTCGATTGCGGCTATTGCGATCGTCGCTTCGTGCTCGAAGGCAGCGCGGCGGACACGCCGGACCTGAAGAACAAGCCCGACATTTCCTCCGGCGCCAGCCTCTAGGCGCCGATCTTCAGTCCAGCCAGGCTTTGCGCCGGCCCGGATCACCGGCTCCAGACGCGTGCGCGCTTCGAGCAGGTTCATGTCGTGGACTGTCGCTGGCGGGGCGCTAGAATGAGGGCATGACAGACATTCGGCTGGGCATCGATTTCGGCGGCACCAAGATCGAGATCGCAGCGCTCGATCCCGGTGGCGCCATCCTGCTGCGCGAGCGGATCGCCAATCCCGGCGCCTATGAGGGGGCAGTGCTGGCGGTCAAGGCGCTGGTCGAAGCGGCCGAAGGCGCGATCGGTGGCGAACAAGGCACGGTGGGGCTCGGCGTGCCGGGCTCGCCCAGTCCGCGCACCGGGCTCATCCGCAACGCCAATTCGACCTGGCTGAATGGCCGCCCCTTCAAGAACGATCTGGAGACGGCGCTCGGCAGGCCGGTGCGCATGGCCAACGATGCCAACTGCCTCGCCCTGTCCGAGGCGCTGGATGGCGCCGCCGCGGGCAAAGAAAGCGTCTTCGCGGTCATCCTCGGCACCGGCTGCGGCGGCGGTCTGGTCATCGACGGGCGGCTCGTGGAGGGCGCGGGCGGGATTGCCGCCGAACTGGGCCATACGCCCCTGCCCTGGCTGAAGCCCGACGAATATCCCGGGCCGACCTGCTGGTGCGGACTCCAAGGCTGTCTCGAGACCTGGATTTCGGGAAGCGGTTTCCAGCGCGATTTCGAGGCCCGCACCGGCCAGGCGCTTTCCGCCCAGCAGATCGTCGAGGCTTCCCGGGCCGGGGACGCCGCTGCACGAGCCGCACTCGATGCCTATACCGACCGACTGGGCCGCGCGCTCGCCGTCGTCGCGAATATCGTCGACCCGGCCTGTTTCGTGCTCGGCGGCGGCATGTCCAACGTCGAGGACATCTATGCGCCATTGCCCGCCATCATAGGCCGCTACGCCTTTTCGGACGGCTGGGAAGGCGAGATCCTGCAGGCGCGATGGGGCGACAGCTCCGGCGTGCGGGGCGCCGCGATGCTGTGGGACTAAAGCCCGCCGTCAGATGCACCCGTCGCAGGCACCCAGCGCGAGCCGTGGGGGCTCTTGGCCTTAGCCAGCCGGGCCGGTTGGCAAGGAGCCATTGACGGTCGTCGGGATCGGACCCCGAAGACCGCAGACACGAAAAGCGGCGCCGGAATGCCCCGGCGCCGTCTTTCTCCCCGGCTTCAACCGGAATTCAGCTTAAAGCGCAGCGACGGCCTTGGTCAGGCGGCTGAACTTGCGCGATGCGGTGTTCTTGTGCAGCACGCCGCGCGCCACGCCGCGAGCGAGCTCGGGCTGCGCAGCCGTGAGGGCAACCTGCGCGGCCGCCTTGTCGCCCGAAGCCAGGGCCGACTCGACCTTCTTGACGAGGGTACGGATGCGGCTCACGCGGCTGCCGTTGATCTCGGCGCGGCGCTGGTTGCGACGGATGCGCTTCTTAGCCTGAGGCGTATTTGCCATTTAAAGTCCTCAAATCGTAAAATCTGTTGCACGGAACGCGGCGCGACTCTGCAAGCCTGCGTAGCCAAGCCCCGCGCGAAGGCCGGGCCATTAGCTGCCAAAGACCGAATCGTCAACCCGCAGAGTCCGGCATTTCCGCTGAAATTGCCATATGTGCATGAAGAAGGGGAGCAAGCCCTGCGGCCGCTCCCCTTCGCCCCACGATATGGTGCCTGGGATCAGGCGAAGCTGACCTTGGTGGCGCGGCGGCGCATCGACGCGCCGACAATGCCGAGGCCGCCGATCATCAGCGCCCAGCTGCCCGGCTCGGGCACGTTCGAGACGCTGCCGGCGAGCGTGAAGGTCTCGTCGTAGAAATTGTGGAAAGCCTGGCCGACTCCGCTGGTGGACTTGATCGTGATCGCCGTCACGGTCCCACCCGTGAAGTTGATCGTGCCGAGGCCGCTCAGAAAGAAGGAGTCGACGTTGCCGCCCGAGGGGCTGAGCGAATAGATCGTCTGCGACACGCCGTCGACGACCGCACTGATCGTGAAGCCGGCGCCACTGCCATGATTGTGGAAATAGCCGCTGCCCCCGAAGGTGATATTGCTGGCGGCGATGCCTGCAAAGGTTTGCGTCGCATTGTCGAAGTCGCTGCTCGATCCGGTATCGGTCGACTGCGGCGCCCAGACGATCGGCGCGGCCTGCACCGATGCCGAGGAAATCCAGAGCGCGCCGACCGATGCGGCGGCCAGCAAACGTGTGATGTTCATGTTGAAACTTACCTCCCACTTTATCTCTGCAAAATCCAAGATGCAGATTTTGCAGGCGGGAGAATTGGCTGGTTACCAAGACGTTAAGCAACAAGAAGCCGCTTAACATTTGTGAATCGGCGGTCGCCGTACCAGGATGGCACGGTCGCCCGCCTGACCGGAATGTCAGCCGAAGACCTTGTCGAAGGCGGTCTGCAGGCGTGCCAGGCTGGCGTCGACGTCCTTGAGCTTGTCGAGCCCGAACAGGCCGAGGCGGAAGCTTTTATAGTCCGGACCCTCGTCGACCATCAGCGGCACGCCGGCGGCGATCTGATAGCCCAGGGCGAGGAACTTCTTGCCGGCCTGGATCTCGGGATCGGCGGTGAAGGACACGACCACGCCCGGCGCGCCGAAGCCCTCGGCCGCGACCGACTTGATGCCACGCTCGGCGAGCATCTTGCGCACGGCATTGCCCTGTTCCCATTGCGCGGCGGCGAGGCGCTCGAAGCCGAGGGCCTTGGTCTCCAGCATGGCGGCATGGAAGGTGCGGAGCGCATCGGTCGGCATGGTCGCGTGATAGGCATGGCCGCCGTTCAGATAGGCTTCCATGATCGTATTCCACTTGGCGAGGTCGCAGGCGAAGCTGGTCGACTTGGTCGCGCGGCACTTTTCGAGCGCCGTCTCGTTCATCATGACGAGCCCTGCGCAGGGCGGTGCCGACCAGCCCTTCTGCGGGGCGGAGATCAGCACGTCGACGCCGCTCTTCTCCATGTCGACCCAGACGCAGCCCGAGGCGATGCAATCGAGCACGAACAGTCCGCCGACTTCATGCGTCGCGTCGGCGACGGCGCGAATATAGTCGTCGGGCAGGATCATGCCAGACGCGGTCTCGACATGCGGCGCGAACACGAAGGCCGGCTTCTCGGCGTGGATGGTAGCGACTACCTCCGCGACGGCTGCGGGCGCAAAGGGCGCATCGTCGCCGCCATTGCCGGTGCGGTGCGCCTTCATCACGATCTCGGCGCTCGGGATCGACCCGGCCTCGAAGATCTGCGTCCAGCGATAGGAGAAGAAGCCGTTTCGGATGACCAGCACTTTCTGATCCGTCGCAAACTGCCGCGCCACGGCTTCCATGGCATAGGTGCCTCCGCCCGGCACCACGACGGCGCGCTCGGCGTGATAGACCTCGCAAAGAGTCGAATGGATGTCGCGCATCACCTGCTGAAAGGCGAGGCTCATATGGTTGAGCGAACGGTCGGTGAAGACCACCGAATATTCGAGCAGACCGTCGGGATCGATATCGGGGCGCAAGCCGGGCATGGGGGCTCTCCTTCGTTACGAAGGTCCGTTCTCACCAATGGGTTGGGGTGTCAAACCATTCCCCCCAAAATGACGGAGGGTGGTCAGCCGAGTTTCGCTTCCCACTGATCGGGCTTGAAACCAACCAGCGGCGTGCCCTTACCCGTCACCACCGGTCGCTTGATCACCGAGGGATTGGCAACCATCAGCGCGATCGCCTTCGCCGCGTCGATATCGGCCTTGTCGGCGTCGGGCAGTTTCTTGAAGGTGGTGCCGGCCTTGTTGAGCAGCGGCTCCCAACCGGTCTCCTTCACCCAGCCTTCCAGCTCGGCCTTGGTCGGCGGGGTCTTCTTATAGTCGCGAAAGTCATAGGCGGTGCCGCGGCCCTCCAGCCAGGTCCGCGCCTTCTTGACCGTGTCGCAATTGGGGATGCCGTGCAGGGTGAGAGTCATAGGGGCCATGTGTCCGTATCGTGATCGGGATGCTGGTGATTGCTGGCCGCGATCAGCGGGGCTTCCTCGGCCATGTCGTCTTCGGTCGCGCCGCTGTCGGGCAGGTGGAGCAAGCCGTCCATGAACGCATAGCGCCCCTCCATGCCGACCTGCACATGCGGCGGCGCGACGGACGGATCGTCGAGCGAGCCGATGGTGAGGCCGGTGCGGGTACCGCCGACGCTGCGGTAGAAGAGCGGTGTGCCGCACGCCGCGCAGAAGCCACGCTCGGCGAGATCGGACGAGGCGAAGGTCGCGGGCGCGCCGCGCGTCCAGACGAGTTCGTCATTGGGTGCGCCGACCAGGGCCGCGAAGACATTCCCCACCGCCTTCTGGCACATGCGGCAGTGGCAGATATGGGCATTGTCCATGAGCGCCGAGGAACGGTAGCGCACGGCGCCGCACTGGCAGCCGCCGGTCACCGTCATCGGAATCCGCTTCACGGCCGCCGATCTTCTTCGGGGAGCTCGAAGCGGTCGGCGAGGGTGAGCTTGTCGAGCACCGCCGCCGTCTCGTCGCGCACCCGGATCATGATGCGCCGCAGCTCGCATTCTTCCTCGGGCAGGCAGTTCTTGCAGGTCTCGTGCGCATAGCGGCTGGCGCAGGGCACCAGGGCGAGTGCGCCATCGGTCATGCGCAATATGTCGCCATAGCGGATGTCGATCGGCGGCAGCGCAAGCCAGTAGCCGCCGTCGCGTCCGCGCATGGTCGCGACGATGCCGGCGCGCGACAGCTCGGAGAGAATGACGGTCAGGAACTTGGCGGGAATATTCTGCGCGGTCGCGATTTCGCTGAGCTGGATCGGCCCCTCGCCATAATGGCGCGCCAGGTGCTGGAGCGCGCGGATCGAGTAGCGAGTGCGTTGCGAAAGCATGCCAACCACATTGGCAGAGAATGTGGCGGGCGCAAGGCAGAAGGCAACATCTGCACCCCTCCCTTGAAGGGGAGGGGCTAGAGAAAGGTGATCAGGCTGCGGCCTTGCGGCGCTCGGCCAGTTCCTCGCTCACCATCTCGGCGAGCAGGAACGCCAGCTCGATGCTCTGCGCCGCGTTGAGGCGCGGATCGCAATGCGTGTGATAGCGGTCGGCCAGGCTCTGCTCTGTCACATCGACCGCGCCGCCCGTGCATTCCGTCACATTCTGTCCGGTCAGCTCGGCATGGATGCCGCCGCCGAAGCTGCCCTCGGCGCGGTGCACGGCGAAGAAGCCGCGGACCTCGGCGAGAATGCGCTCGAACGGCCGCGTCTTGTAGCCGTTGGGGGCGGTGATGACGTTGCCGTGCATCGGGTCGCAGGACCAGACGACCGGATGACCCTCGCGCATGACCGCGCGAACGAGCGGCGGCAGGCCGGACTCGATCTTGTCATGGCCGTAGCGCGTGATGAGCGTGATGCGGCCCGCCTCGCGCGCCGGGTTGAGCTCGTCGAGCAGGCGCAGCAGCACGTCCGGCTCGAGGCTGGGCCCGACCTTCATGCCCACCGGATTGCCGATGCCGCGCATATATTCGACATGCGCCGAGCCGGCGAAGCGGGTGCGGTCGCCGATCCACAGCATATGCGCGCTGGTGTCGTACCAGTCGCCGGTCAGCGAATCCTGGCGAGTCAGCGCCTGCTCATAAGGGAGCAGCAGCGCCTCGTGGCTCGTGTAGAAAGCGGTGGCCTTCAATTGCGGCACGGTATCGGCGTCGATCCCGCAGGCTTTCATGAAGTCGAGCGCCTCGCCGATGCGGTCGGCCATCTCGCTGAACTTCCGGGCCCAGGGACTGCGGCCCATGAAATCGAGCGTCCAGGCATGGACCTGGTGCAGGTTCGCATAGCCGCCGGCCGAGAAGGCGCGCAGCAGGTTCAGCGTGGCGGCCGACTGGTTGTAGGCGCGCACCATGCGCTGCGGATCGGGGATGCGCGATTCCGGGCTGAAGTCGATGTCGTTGATGATGTCGCCGCGATAGCTCGGCAGTTCGACATCCTTGATGACTTCGGTCGGCTTGGAGCGCGGCTTGGCGAACTGGCCGGCCATGCGGCCGACCTTCACGATCGGCAGCTTGCTGGCATAGGTCAGCACGACCGCCATCTGCAGCAGCACGCGGAACGTGTCGCGGATGTTGTTCGGATGGAACTCGGCAAAGGATTCGGCGCAGTCGCCACCCTGGAGGAGGAAGGCTTCGCCGGCCGCGACCTTGGCCAGGTCGGCCTTGAGCGCGCGCGCTTCGCCTGCAAAAACGAGCGGAGGATAGGTGCCAAGCTGCGCCTCGGCCGCCGCGAGTGCCGCTGCGTCCGTATATTCGGGCATCTGCCGCCCTTCATGATCCCGCCAGCTTGCTGGCGTCCAGTTCGCCGCCATGGCGATCGACTCCTC
>JAGIAA010000021.1:42286-52885 GCA_017745115.1 Sphingobium sp.
TGGATGGGCTTTTGGGCAATCAAGCGTGCCTATTCGGTACGATGAGGCGGCATTATGCAGCTTCGGTCAGTATTGCGAGCCTGAATCGCGATTCGAAACACGATAATTGATGTTCTAGACATCAATTATAGGTGTCGATATATTAGACATCATGATGAGTTCGGCCCAAATGCGCGGTGCGCGCGCCATGCTCGGCATCGATCAGCGGGAGTTGGCGGAGATGTCCGGCGTGTCGCTCCCCACCATCCAGCGCATGGAGGCGAGCGACGGTAATGTGCGCGGGCTGGTCGACAGCTTGACCAAGGTGGTTGAGGCGCTGGATCGCGCCGGCATCGAGTTGATCGGTGACGACGTGCCGAGCCCGTCCGGCGGACGCGGCATTCGCCTGAAACAATCGGCCCGTCGGGGGAACTGACGTGGCCGGCGCCGCAGCCCGCCCGAGCTTTGCCGCGCTTTACACACCCAAGATCGTCACCGTGCTGCGGGAGGGCTATGACGCTGCCGGCCTGCGTGCGGACGCCATTGCCGGCCTCACCGTCGCCATCGTCGCGCTGCCGCTTTCGATGGCGATCGCGATTGCCTCGGGCGTCGGCCCGGAACGCGGGCTCTATACGGCGATCGTCGGCGGTTTCCTCGTCTCGCTGCTCGGCGGCAGCCGTTTCCAGATCGGCGGGCCCGCCGGCGCCTTCATCGTGCTCGTCGCCGGGACCGTGGCCAAGCACGGGGTCGATGGCCTTGCCGTCGCTACCTTCCTCTCCGGACTCATGCTGATGGCGGTCGGCTGGCTGCGGCTCGGCACCTTCATCAAGTTCATCCCCTATCCGGTGACGGTCGGTTTCACGGCGGGGATCGGCGTCATCATCTTCGCAAGCCAGTTGAGGGACCTGCTTGGCCTCACCTTGGCGGGCAAGGAACCGGGCGAACTGGTGCCCAAGCTGGAAGCGCTGGCCGCAGCGTTGCCGACGATCAGCATGGCGGCCGTCGGGGTGGCGCTCGCCGCCATCGCCATCATCGTCGCCTGCCGCATCTGGCGGCCGCACTGGCCGAGCTTTCTCATCGCCGTGGCGCTGACGTCGCTCGTCGCCGCGCTGATGCATTTGCCCGTCGAAACGATCGGCACCAAATTCGGCGGCATTCCACGAGCCCTGCCGGCGCCGCAGCTGCCGGATCTCTCGCCGGAGCGCGTCGCCGCATTGCTGCCCTCCGCGTTCAGCTTCACACTGCTCGGTGCCATCGAGAGCCTGCTGTCGGCGGTGGTGGCCGACAGCATGAGCGGCGGGCGGCATCGCTCCAATTGCGAACTGGTGGCGCAGGGCGCTGCCAACTGTGCGAGCGCCCTGTTCGGAGGTCTCTGCGTCACCGGCACGATCGCGCGCACCGCGACCAATGTGCGCGCCGGTGCACGGGGGCCGGTGGCCGGTATGCTCCACGCGCTGTTTCTGCTCGGTTTCGTTCTGATCGCCGCGCCGCTCGCCCGCTACATTCCCCTGGCAGCGCTCGCCGGGCTGCTTGCCACGGTCTGCTGGAACATGATCGAGCGCGAACAGATCGCCGCTTTGTTCCGCGCCTCGCGCGGGGCGGCGCTGGTGCTTTGCGTCACGTTCCTCGTGGTCATCTTCCGCGATCTCAGCATGGGGATATTGGTCGGTTTCGCCCTGGGCACGCTCATCACGCTGCAGCGGCTCGCCCAGGCCATCGAAGTCGAGCAGGGCGCGCCCATGATCGAGTCCGACCGCGCCGACAGCGATAATGCGCCGACCATCGAAACCGGCGCGGCGCGCGATCCGGATATTGCTTTTTGCCGCATCTCCGGCGCCTTCTTCTTCGGATCGGCCGGGATCGTCTCGGCGACGCTGGACCGGCTCGGCGAGCATCCGCGGGCCTATGTTATCGATCTCGCCGACGTCGCCATGCTCGATTCGACGGGTGCGGCGATCATCGAGGGCTTCGCACGCAAGGTCGCCCGGCGCGGCGCGGCGCTCTACATCGCCGGGGCGCGGCCGGCTGTGCGCCATGTCCTGGTCGCCCATCATGTGACCCCGCCCCATGCCCGCTACCGGGCGACGCGCGCGGAGGCGTTCGCGGCGGCAAGGGCGGCCGAGGCCGGCCATTGACGTGGCGCGCGCCTCCGAACATCCTTTTCGCAGGATTGGGACATGGGGAGAAGATATGAAGCGGACATGGCTGGGCGCGGTCGGCGCCATCATGCTGGCGGGTGCCGCCGCGGCGCAGGACCTCAATACAGCCGAAATCGTCGTCACCGGCAGCCGCATCGAGCAGGATGGCTATTCGCGTGACATGCCGGCGGTCGGATTGCGGCGGCCTGCCGATTATCTCGTGCAGGAGGTGATCATCAGGGGCGACACGCGCGACGCCAAGCAGCGCAGTCAGGAAATCTACGCCATGCTGACCAAGGCAATCGAGCTCGCCGGCAAGAACGGCGTCGAACTCGCCTATGGCGATTATATCCTGACGCCGCTGAACGTCGGGAACATGAAGGAGCTGTCCCTTGCGAACGACAATCGGCCCGACAGCCAGCGCATCACATTTCTGGCCAAGGTGAAGCTGTCGTCGTCGATGTCAGGCAAACAAGCCCAGGAAAAGATCGAGAAATATGTCGATTCCGTGCCGGAAGTCGGCCGCGCCCAGATGGACAGCGCGGATGATCCCACCCTGTCGATCGTCGGTCCCGACGGCTATCGCGCGCAGATCGCCGCCGTCGTCGGCGAGGATGCACGCTCGCTCGCCGCCAAGATCGGTGAGGGGTACAAGGTGCAGATCGAGGGCCTGAACATGCCAGTTCAATGGACGCGCTCAGGCCCGTCCGAAGTCTTGCTCTACATTCCCTACAAGCTGACCATCGTCCCGCAGCGTCAGTAACCTCGCTCCAGATCCGCGACCGCCTCGAGCGGCTCGCCGGCGAGATAGCGATGGACATTGTCGGCGAAGCGCTTGGCCGCCTGCACATACATGGGCAGGTTGCCGCGCCCGGACATGTGCATGGTGATGATGATGTTGGGCGCCGCCCAGAGCGGATGGTCGGCGGGCAAGGGCTCGGGATCGGCGACGTCGACGAAGGCACTACGCAGGCGCCCGCCCTTGAGCGCGGCAATCAGCGCATCCTGGTCGACCATCGATCCGCGCGCGATGTTCACGAAACGGGCGCCGGTCTTCATCGCGTCGAACTCGGCGGTGCCGATCATATGATAGGTCTCGGGCGTCTCGGGCGCGGCGAGGATCACATAATCATATTCGCCGAGACGTGTCCGCCAGTCCTCTGCGCCGATCATGCCCTGCGCCGGATCGGCCTGCCGCCGCACACCGGTCACCATCATCCCACAGGCCTTGAGCCGCTCGCCCAGCTGCGATCCGATTGCACCATAGCCGATGATCAGCGCTTTCGCGCCATCGAGATCGTCGTTGCATGGCGGCTGCGGCAGCCATTCGCGGCGGTCCTGCGCGCGGACGACCTCGTCGACGCGCTTGGCGAGCATGAGCACGCCCATCAGGCCATAATCGGCGACCGCCTTGGAGGTGAGGCCGGTGCCCTTGGTGACGATCACGCCGCGTTCGCGGGCGAAGCCGACCGGGATCTTGGAGAGGCCGGCAAGCGTCGTGTGCAGCCATTTGGCCTTCTTCGCGGCGAGCACCGGGCGCGGATCGTCCTCCAGCCGGAGGATATCGAGCCAGCCGATATCGGCGAGGGGCGCCAGCGCGATCGCCTCGTCCACATCGGCGAACCAGCGCACCTCGACCCGGTCGAGCGGGAGCATCGGCTCCAGCATCGGGCGCATGAGGCCGGGCGCGACGATCACCGGCTTTTGGAGGACCGGTTTCTCAGCCAAGGATCGGCTTCCAGTCCCAGCGCAAGGGATCGCCATCCATCACGTCAATGCCCGCTGCCACGAGCTGGTCTCGGATCGCGTCGGAGGCCGCGAAGTCCTGGGCCGCGCGGGCCGCCTTGCGCGTCGCGAGCAGCTCTTCGACCGCCTCGTCCTCCAGCGCCGCATCCTTCGGGCGGACGCGCAGGTCGGTGCGGGTCAGGGTGAGCAGATCGAAGCCGAGCACGGCGTCCATTGCCTCGATGAGTGCGCGCTTCTCTTCGGTCGGCACTTTCTTGATGGCGACTGCCTCGTCGAGCAGCGTCAGCGCGACCGCGGTGTTGAGGTCGTCGCTGATCGCCGCGTCGAAGCGCTCCAGCAACTCGGTGAGCTTCGGATTGCGGATCGCAGGCGCTGCGGCGAGGCCGGTGAGCGGCGCGACCGCCATCACCATCCGCTTCAGCCGCGTCAGAGCCGCCGCGAGGATCTCCCAGCTGAACTCCAGTTCGCTCCGGTAATGCGCCTGGAGGCACATCATCCGATAGGCGAGCGGGTGGAAGCCTTTGTCGATGAGCAATTGCACGCGCAGGAACTCGCCGCTCGACTTGCTCATCTTGCCAGATCGCTCGACCAGGAAGTTGTTGTGCATCCAGATGCGCGCGCCGCTGTTCTCGGCCATGTCGAGGCCATTGGTGCAGTTATGCGCCTGGTTCTGCGCGATCTCGTTGGGATGGTGGATCTCGCGATGGTCGATGCCGCCGGTGTGGATGTCGAACGGGAAGCCGAGCACCTCGCCCGACATGACCGAGCATTCGAGATGCCAGCCCGGCGCGCCGCGGCCCCAGGGCGACTCCCATTCCATCTGCCGCGTTTCGCCCGTGGGCGTGTTGCGCCAGATGGCGAAGTCGGCGGCGTGGCGCTTGCCTTCCACTTCCTCGATCCGGGCCCCAATACCTTTGGCACCTTCCTCGGTCACGGCGCGCGCGAGGCGGCCGTAATCCGCGACAGTCGATGTGTCGAAGTAGAGCCCGCCGGGCAGGGCGTAGCAATGCTTGTCGGCAATGCCCTTCGCAAACTCGATCATCTGCGGCACGAAGTCCGTCGCGATCGTCCATTGCGCCGGCTGGCGGATGTTGAGGGCCTTCACGTCGGCCCAATAGGCTTGCTTGTAGTGCTCGGCGATGTCCCAGATGGATTGCGCCTTCTCGGCCGCCATTTTCTCCATCTTGTCCTCGCCGGCATCGGCGTCGTCGGTGAGATGGCCGACGTCGGTGATGTTGATGACGTGGGTGAGCTTGTAGCCCTTGAAGCTCAGCGCGCGGCCCAGCGTGTCCGCGAACACATAGGCGCGCATGTTGCCGATATGGGGATAGTTATAGACCGTCGGCCCGCACGAATAGACGCGCGCCTCACCCGGGTGGACGGGACGGAATTCCTCCGTCTGGCGAGTCAGGCTGTTGAACAGCTTCAGCGGCGTGGTCTCTGTCATGGCTGCGCCATGTGATCGGACCGGCGCTCGCGGTCAACTCCCGACCCTTGAGAGCGCTACCAGATCCCGCTTGCGCGCAGCGCGCATTTGCGCAGACTGAGGCGTGGAAAGCGCGCGAAAGACGCGATCGAGGGGGACATATGCCGCACAGCCTGAGCACGTCCGAGGCGTTCCTGCTCGCGATGGCGATCATCTTCACGGTGCCGTGGCTGGTCTGGCGGCTGGCGCGCGCTGACAACATCGCGCCGCTCGTCGTCGTTCAGGTCATCGGCGGCATCCTGCTGGGGCCCAGCATGCTGGGTGCGGCCTTCCCCGATTATTACACCGCCGTCTTCCGGCCCGACGTCGTGACGGCGCTCAATGGCCTCGCCTGGTGGGCGGTCATGCTGTTCGTCTGGGGCGCCGGCATCGAGCTCGACCTGCGCTCGGCCTGGGCGGATCGGCGCCAGGCCGGCACGACCGCGGCCCTGGCGCTCGTCGTGCCGTTGCTCTTCGGCAGCGTCGCGGCGCTCGTCCTGCTGCACTTTCCCGGCTGGGTCGGCACCCGCGGTGCGCCCTGGCAGACGGTCCTCGGCATCGGCATGGCCTGCGCCGTGACGGCCCTGCCCGTGCTGCTGCTCGTCATGGACGAGCTCAAGATCCTGCGCGCGCCGCTCGGCCAGCGACTGCTGCGCTATGCCAGCCTCGACGATGTCGCCATCTGGGCAGTGCTCGCCTTCATCCTGCTCGATTGGGAACGGATCGGGCGGCAACTGGCCTTCCTTCTCGTTTTCGCCGCCGCGGCCGTCGCCATCCGCGCGCTCATGCGCCGGCTCGCCGAAAAGGACCGGTGGCCGGTCGGGATCATCTGGCTGATCGTCTGCGGTCTCGCCGCGGACTGGTCCGGGCTGCACTACATGGTCGGCGCCTTTCTGGCGGGCGCAGTCCTGGATTCCGACATGTTCGACCGTGCCCGGCTAGACAGCTTCCGCAGCACAGTCCTGCTCGTGCTGATGCCGGTCTACTTCCTGTCGACCGGGCTCAAATCAATATGGTCGGCAAATGGCCTCATGGTGCTGGGCGGCACGGCGCTGCTGTTCATCGCCGCCTTCGCGGGCAAGCTGGTCGCCGTCGGCATGGCGGGCCGCATCCTGCGCTGGCCGCGGGGCGAGGCGCTTGTCATCGGGCTGTTGCTGCAGACGAAGGGCCTCGTCGGCATCGTCTTCGCCAATGTGCTGCTCGACAAGCAGATCATCGGGGGCGACAGCTTCACGGCGCTCCTGCTCATGTCGGCGCTGAGCACGATGCTGACAATTCCTGCGGTGAGGGGGCGGCTTCTATCCTCCAGCCAGCAGCGCCTTTGATTCCCTCTTACAACTGAGTCCGAGCGCAGCCGACTTTACGTCAGAAGATCTTTGATCTAAAAAGATCTAAAAAGATCTAAAAAGATCTAAAAAGATCTGGAGATGAGCGTGCGGACGATTGAGGTGACAACAGACGTATTTGCGGCAATTTGGTCACGCCGTGCAGCTGACGAGCAAACGGAAAGCGAGATTCTCGCCAGACTTTTGGGGCTCGTGCAGATCCAAGTGGCAGCCAGCCGAAAGGAGGGTGAGAAATTGTCGAATAAGACACTTTGGCGAGACGACGTGCGTCGAGCTCTTGAGGTGCTCGGCGGTCACGGGCATCTATCTGAAATTTACAGGAAAGTTCGGGAAATCCGGTTGATTAGCGGTCGATCTCTTCCGCCTAGTACCGATGCCATCATCAGGCGTGAACTTGAGTACAATAGTTCCGATTCTGAGTCGTTTACGGGTCATCATGACTGGTTTCGATCCAGCCGCGGGATCGGAGAAGGCGACTGGAGCCTGCGGAAGGTTAGCGCTTGAGCAAAAAAAGGCCGGGCGGCTAGGCCCGGCCTTTCTGCATCGCGCGGGCGGCTTACTGCGCCGAGGCGATCTGGTCGGGGCGAAGCGCGCCGGGCGCGGGGCCCATGTCATCGGCATCGACCATCTTGAGCTTGGGCTGCTTACGGAATTCCTCTTCCGTCGAGGGGCGGATGTCGGGGCGGCCGACCATGATGCCCATCTTGATCTTGCAGCTGGCGAACTGGGTCTCGTCGGCCTCGACCTCGAGGGCCAGCACGTCCTTGGCCTCGCTCTTCACCGTGAACTCATGTTTGCCCGGGTCGGCGACCATGACGAAATATTTGCCGGCGCCGAGCGAGCTGACCTTCTGACCATTCTCGTTGACCGAGCAGCCGATCGCGAAACCCATGCCGCCGGGGCGGAAGAAGACGATCTGGCCCTTGCCTGCAGGCGGCTTGGGAAGGGCGATGGGCGCAGCCGCTTCCTTGTCCTTGCCCTTGTCCTTGTCGGCCGCACCTGCCGGAACCGCCAAGAGCGGCATCGACAGGATCGCCATCATGGCGAGCGCCTTATTGTGCTTCACTATCCTTCTCCCCTGTTTTGCCGGCCTCTGCCGGCGGCGTTGCTTCCGGCACCGCGCTCTCTTTGGCCGGGGCCGGAAATTCGAATGCTTCGGCGATCTTGGCTTCGGCGATCGTGCCCTGAGGGACCGTCGCCTGGCCGCCATTGATGAAGAAGCCAGCGAGCGCCACCGGCGCCAATATCGTCGGCGAGGTTGCGACCATCAGCGTGTTGACGGTGTTGATCTTGCTGTTGCCCTCGGGAACGAGGCGCATGCTGCGCAGCTTCAGGTGCCGCTCGCCAATGTCGAGATAGCGCGCGGCGAGCACCAGTTCGCCCGCAGCGCCCGAGCCGCCCGCCTTCTTGGCGTGGACGACCTCGCCCATCCCCATTGTCCCGGCCGGCACCATCTCATGCCCATCGACGACGATCGGCTCGGCGAGCCGGATGGGGAAGGTGTCGCCGCTCTTGCTGATCTTGCTGCCCAACTCCGTCAGGATCTCGATCCTGATCGGGGTCAGCGCGCTGATGGTCGGGCAGCCGCAAGCCGGCACCGCCGCAGCCGCCGGGGCAGGCTGCGCGGCGATAGCGCCATTATCCGGTTGTGCGGTAGAAACGGCCTGCGCCAGCAAGATTGGCGCAAGCAGCAGCAATGTCTTCGGCAAGCGAATGTCCCCCATCCTCTCCGGGCGGCCTTGTGCCGCCGGGAACCCGATGGGGCAAGCGAAATCAGCGAGCGGAAGGCCCGGAAAAAACGCCCTTATTTCGGCGAGAGCACCATGAGCATCTGTCGCCCTTCCATGCGCGGATGGGCTTCGATCTTGGCGATTTCGGCGGTGTTTTCGGCCACGCGCGAGAGCAGCTGCATGCCGAGCTGCTGGTGCGCCATTTCGCGGCCGCGGAAGCGCAGGGTGATCTTCACCTTGTCGCCTTCGCCGATGAAATCGTGGACCTTCTTCATCTTCGTATCATAGTCATGATCGTCGATGTTCGGACGCATCTTGATCTCTTTGAGTTCCTGCGTCTTCTGGGTCTTGCGGGCAATATTGGCCTTTTTCTGGGCCTCATATTTGTACTTGCCGATGTCCAGGAACTTGCACACCGGCGGATCGGCGTTGGGAGAAACCTCGACCAGGTCGAGACCCACGTCGGCAGCCTGCTCGATCGCCTCGCGCGTCAACATCACGCCCAGATTTTCGCCTTCTTCATCGATCACGCGCACCTTGGGCACGGTGATGAATTCATTGTAGCGAGGACCGTTCATTGGTGGGGGCGGCGCAAGCGGGCGGCGCATCATCGGGGGACGTATAGCAGTTTCTCCTGTGGTTCGTTCAATAGAGCGAGCCGCTTCCTTAACGGTTTTGAGCGGCTACGGAAAGGGTGAGTGCGACGGGCGCACCGTACGGTGCGGCGCTTTGGCCACAGTCCGGTTAACATCCTATCTAAGCATCGCGCGCCGGTTTCACAAGCGGCATCAGGGCTTTGGACCGAAGCGGATCAGCCAGACGTCGGGCGGAGCGCCGAAGCGGAGCGGCAGGATGCTGGTGCCGACGCCCGCGCTGACGAACAGGTCGGTGCCCGCGTTGACGATGTGCCCGCAGGCGAAACGTTTGCCATAGCGCGACATCGTCACGAGCGGGCCGATGAACGGCAGGGCAATCTGCCCGCAATGGGTATGGCCGGCCATCACCGCCGTGACACCTGCACGCACGGACGGCATGATATCCGGGGAGTGCGAGAGGAGGATGCGCGGACCGGCACCCAGTGCGGTCATGGCGCCTTGGGTCGCGGCAAGGTCGCTATGGCCCGTGGGCTCGTCGTCGACGCCGCCGATGACGAGCGGGCCGCGACGGATGGCCTCATTGGCGAGGAGCGCGATGCGATGACGCGCGAAGGCGTCGCGAAAGGCCGGTGCACCCCGCCAATGATCGTGATTGCCCAGCACGCCGACAATGCCGAGTCGCGACCTGAGCCGGCCAAGCGGCGCAACGGACTCGCCGACGGAATAGCGGTGCGTCGCGACCTTCTTGTCCGAAACATAGTCCCCCGTCAGCACCACCAGGTCTGGCTTGAGCGCATTCAGTCCGTCCACGATCCGCGCCAGCCGCTCGGGTGGCATCTCCGGCCCGGCGACATGAGTGTCCGATACGAGCAGCACCGTGACCGGCTTCTCGCCTTTCGGCCAGCCCGCCAACGCGACGTCGGCCCGGCGCACGACTGGATCCCAACTCGCCTCCCAGTAGGCGTAGAGCGCCAGCCCCGTCAGGATCAGCACCAGCGTCGCGGCGAGACGGACGGCCCACCACGACGCTGTTGGCTTGCGGATCATCGGGTCCGGCTCAGCGCAGATCCGGCGGCGTCGCCTCGGCCTTGAGCGCAGCGATCGCTTCGTCGAGCATCATCACCTTCTGATGCTGGTCCGATCCCAGCCGCCGCAGCGCGACCGTGCCTTCGTCCGCTTCGCGCCGGCCGACGACCAGCAGGTTGGGCACCTTGGCGAGGCTATGCTCGCGCACCTTGTAGTTGATCTTTTCGTTGCGCAGGTCCGTGTCGGCGCGGATTCCCGCGGCCCCCAGCTTGGCGACCACGTCCTTCGCATAATCGTCGGCGTCGGAGACGATCGTCGCCACGACAGCCTGCGTCGGGGCCAGCCAGACCGGCAGCTTGCCGGCGAAATGCTCGATCAGAATGCCGATGAACCGCTCATAGCTGCCGAAGATGGCGCGGTGGAGCATGACGGGGCGGTGGCGCGCGCCGTCCTCGCCGACATAGCTCGCGTCGAGCCGCTCGGGCAGCACGCGGTCGGACTGGATCGTGCCGACCTGCCAGGTGCGGCCGATCGCGTCGGTCAGGTGCCATTCGAGCTTGGGCGCATAGAAGG
>JAGIAA010000022.1 GCA_017745115.1 Sphingobium sp.
ATAGACGATATCGCGCGTTGCATCGCCCCTTGCCTGATAAGCAAACCCCAATAACTCATTGGTAATGGGATCGACCTTTGGATGGGCTGTAAAGCTGATCGAACCGATCTGCCCAGACATATCGCTCTTGCCGATGGTCTCCAGCGTGTCGGGATCGACCTCATAGGGCAGATCACTCTCCTTGAGCGCATAGAGATGGCCGGCATGGAACATGGCGGTGGTGTTCGCTGTGCCCATGTCCGTGTCGGCCGCTTCGGGCTCGTTGGTATAGCGGTTGCGATAACGGCCGAACACCTGGCGCTTGGTCTGGGTCTGCAGCTTGTAGCGGTCGGTATGCACCCAGCGGCTGCGATAGCTCGCCTGGCCGTTCTCGAAGCGGAAGCTGTGGATCATCCCCTCGCCGTCGATGAAAATGTCGTCGGTCCGCTTGCTCGGATATTGCCAGTCTGCGCCCACCCGATAGAGCGTGCCTTCGAGGCCTTCGGGGATGGCGCCCTGGATGACCTCCAGCCCCTCGATGGTCGTCTCGCAGCGCAGCGGATCGCCCCAGCCCTTGAACAGGTCGTTTTCGGGAAAACGCAGCGGCTCGACCATGACAAACTCCTCACACGTTCCAGCCCCTCCCCTGAAGGAGAGGGCTATATTTGTTACCGCGCCGTATCCGCAATGAAACGCAGGATTTCCGGCCCCAGACTATCTTCGCTCGATCCGATCGACACGGTCGAGCTCTGGTGATTATGCCCGCGCAGCCAGAGCATGCGCGGGAATACGCCCTTCGCCTCCGCCCAGGCATCGCACAGGCTGGCCGCCTGCTTCTGGAATTGCGCGGGATCGAACTCGCAGACGGTAAAAAGGCAGGGAACCTTGCTCGCGATGAGTCCCCGCGTCGTGCTGGCCTTGCTGTCAATCTCCGGATCGTCGCCATAATAGGCCAGATGGCCGTCATTGTGATCGATGCTCGGCATGTCATAGCCACCGGAAATCATGATTGCGCCGGCGATCTTGGCGTCGCGCAGTGCCACATAGCTGCCGACATGCACGGCGCCAGCCGAGGTACCGGCGAGGTAGATGCGCTCGGGATCGCCGCCGAACTGCGCGACGTTCGCACGCAGCCAGTCGACCGCGAGCGCCATGTCGTCCGTGCCCGCCGGCCACATATGTGTGGGCGCGAGACGATAGTTCATCGTCACGCCGATCATGCCGTTCCGCGTCGCGAAACCGCCAATATTGTCGTAAAAGGGCGGGGTCGGCGAACGCTTGTCGCCACGCACGAAGCCGCCGCCGGGCACGAAGACCAGGACCGGCGCCTTCTGAAGGCCCTTTGCGGCAAAGATATCGAGCCGCTGCCGCTCGTCCGGCCCATATTCATGGTCGCGCGTGACCTGCAGCCCTTCCGGCAGCGGCGGCTGAAGCGCGGCGAACAGGCCGTTGGTCACGGCGAACAGGTCCATGCTGAGTTCGGCGCCCAGCGCGGCGAGCTTGTGGCGGATTTCCGGGTTCATGCGTCACTCACCTTCAGCACCGGCTTGATCACCGTGCCGGCCTCACAATCGTGGAACGCCTTGCCGATCTCGTCGAAGCCATAGGTCGTGATCAGGCGATTGAACGGGAAGCGCCCCTGCGTCCAATAGTCGATGAGCCTGGGCAGGAAGACGCGCGGATTGGCGTCGCCGCCGAGAATACCGCGCAGTTGACGTCCGCCCGCCAGCATCGGGAACATTGCAGGCGCCCATTCACCGCGCGGCGCGGCCACGAAGCCGGCGGTGCCGTTCATCGCGAGGCAGTCGAGCGCCATGCTGTGCACGGCGGGGACGGTCGTCGTGTTGAACGAGAAGCTCATGCCGCGGCCGGTGACGGCGCGGATCTGCTTGGCCACCTCCTCGCCGCCCGCGTCGATAGCATGGGTCGCGCCCAGCTCCAGTGCCAGATCGAGACGCGCGCGGTTGATGTCGACCGCGACGATCTGCTTCGCGCCGACCAGCCGCGCTGCCATGACCGCAGAGAGCCCGACGCCGCCGGTGCCGAAAATGGCGATGCTGTCGCCATAGCCGACCTTCAGCGCCTCGATCACGGCACCCGCGCCGGTGATGACGCCGCAGCCCAAAGGCGCGAGCATCTCCAGCGGCAGCGACTTGTCGACCTTCACCGCCGTCCGCTCGGGGACGATGCTGTGCGTGGCGAAGCTCGACTGGCCGAAGAAATGCGAATGGATGCGCTCGTCCCCGCAGCACAGGGCTGCGGAGCCGTCGAGCCGCTTGCCACCGAAGCTCATCGGCATGGCAAGGTCGCAATAGGTCGGGCGGCCGGCAAGACAGCTGGGGCACTGGCCGCAGGAGGAGCCCGAGAGGATGACATGATCGCCGACGGCAAAGCCCCGCACGCCCTCGCCCAGCGCTTCGACCACGCCCGCGCCCTCATGGCCGAGCACGATCGGCTGCGGCGAATGGCGGCCGGGATGCTCGTGAAGATCGGTGTGGCAAATGCCGACCGCGACAATGCGCACCAGCATTTCGCCGGGGCGCGGCGCCTCGAGGTCGAGCACTTCGAGGCGCGGTTCGGGCAGGCCTGGCCGGCTGACGGCTGCGGTTATGCGCATGCCACACACAATCCCACTTCGTCATTCCCGCGAAAGCGGGAACCCACCGCAAACGGATTTTGCGCGCGGCAGAGCGTATGGGTGTTCCACACCGAGACCAGGTTCCCGCTTTCGCGGGAATGACGGAAAGGACTCTCACTCACGCCGTCTTCACCACCGGCTCGGCTTTGTGCACCGGCCGCTTGGTCATCAGATACTCGCCCTGCCACGGCACCTGGTCGGCCTCGGTCCAGGCATTGACCTTCAGCGACTGGAAGCGCCACGGCCCTTCCTTCTTCGTCAGATGGTCGATGCGCGTGCCGATGCCGAATACGAAATTGGTGCGGTAATCGGTCTGGAACTGGATGATCTGGAAGAAGCAGCGCACGTCGATTTCGCCGGGGTCCTCGCGCTCCTCCATGATGAAGGTGTTCATGATGTGCTGGCGGCCGTACCACCAGTGCTGCCGGTCGTTCCACAGCGACTGGAGGTTCTTGAGAATCGCCTCATGCCCCTGCACCTTGCCCTGCCAGAGATGGTCGAACCAGCAATCCTGCGCGAAGGTCGGCATCGCCATGGCCGCGTCGGCGAGGTCGATGCCCCAGGCATAGCGCGCATAAAGCTCCTGAATTTCGAGCCGGTCGTCTGCGGTCAACTTCCAGTTCGGCATTCGAATCTCCTAGCCACTTTTCCGTTCGGTTCGAGCGTAGTCGAGAACCGTTTGTGCCGCGCGTGTCTCGACTACGCTCGACACGAACGGCAAAGTCTAGTGCCTCCCCGGCGGCGGTCCCAGATGATGATCGTTGCGGATGTCGGCGGGTTCGCCATGCTGCGTGAGCAGCGCCTTGCGGCGGACGAAGCGCAGGATCGCCTCAGGCCCCGTGCGCGCGCCGCCGCCGACTCCCGAAGCGCCGAAGCTGTTGCTGCCGATAGTGCGGTTCTTGCCGAAGGTCAGGAACGTGTCCTGCACGAAGACCGCGCCGGCATTGATCCGCTCTGCAACCGCAAGGGCACTCTCTTCGTCGCCAGATATTACCGATGCGGTTAGTCCGAAAATGGTGTCGTTGGCGAGCGCCACCGCCTCGTCGACAGTCGAATAGGCCATGACCGGCAAGACCGGACCGAACGTCTCGTCCTTCATGACCAGCATGTCATGCGTGACGCCGGTCAGCACGGTGGGGCGCATATAGAGCCCGCCCTCGATGGTCTCTACCTTGCCGCCGGTATGGACGGTGGCGCCTTTCTCCACGGCATCGGCGATGTGCATCTCCACGATCGCCGCCTGCGGGGCGAAAGTGAAGGGATGAAGATGGCCCGCGCGCGGATCGTCGCTGTTGAGCCGGACCTCGCCCGCTTTCTCGATCAGCCGCGCGACGAAGGCATCGTGAATGCTCTCATACACATAGATGCGCTCGACCGAGAAGCAGACCATGCCGTTGGCATGCACGGCCCCGCGCAGCACCGCGGTGGTGGCGCGCTCGATGTCGGCGCTCTCGGTGACGATCACGGGATCCTTGCCGCCCAACTCGAGGAAGCAGGGAATGAGCCGCTGCGCGCAATGGACCGCAATCTTGCGCCCGGTCGGCACGCTGCCGGTGAAACAGAGCAGGTCCACCGTATCGATCAACTGTTTACCCGTCTCGCCGTCGCCTTGGACGAAATCGAAGATCGCGGCCAGCTCCGGCACGGCGCGAACGGTCTCGAACAGCGGCTCGACCCAGCGCGGCGTCACTTCGCTGGGCTTGATAAGCACCGCGCAGCCCGCGAACAGCGCAGGGATCGCGTCGAGCAGCACCAGCATCATCGGCGCATTCCACGGCCCGATTACGCCGACCAGCGGATAGGGCACGAACTGCGTGCGCACCTCCACGGTCGGCATCGCCTTGGAGGGCCCATTGTAGCTCGCCTTTTCGAGCGCGCCCTTCGCGTCCTCGATCCAGCCGGCAATGTTGCCCATGGTGATGAAGCCCTGGAGATAGCTGGTGTGGCAACCGCCCGTGTCGACCGCGTCCGCCTCGGCAATGTCATTGGGCCGCTTGGCGACTTCGCCGAGCCAGCGCTGCATGACGCCGATGCGGCCGTCGAGTCCCATCGCTGCCCAGCGGACTTGCCCGTCGCGCAACCGGGCGGCCTTCGCCGCCACCTCTTCCGCGGGCGTCACTGCCAGCATGAAGTCGGTTGCACCGGTCCTGGGATTGCGCACGGCAATCATTCGTCCGTCGGCGTCAGCCATCTCTCTCCTCCATCGGGCGCCGATTGCGGTCTCACCCGATGCTTCCGCTTCTATTGGGGCCCCTTATCGAGTCAACCGGGACGCGCTATGCGCATCGGTAGAAACGCCTGAATTTCACATCATAACTCGACATGAATAGCATGCTAGCTATATAAGGCATGGCGCCTGCCGAGCGCGGGTTCTGGAGAGAGATGATGGCCATAACAGCAACGCCCCTTTCGCCTCGCTTCGGCGCCGAGATTTCCGGCGTGGATATTTCGAAGCCGCTCGACGGCGAGACCATCCAGGCGCTGATCGCCGGGCAGGATAAGTGGGGCGTCACGGTTTATCGCGACACCGGTCTCGACGACGAGGCGCAGGTGCGCTTCGCCCAATATTTCGGCCATCTCGAAAGCCTGCCGCCGCGCGACGGACGCCCGCGCATCTACCTGTTCAATGCCGGCAACCTCGGCCCTGATGGGGAGATCAACTGGGCCGAGTCCGCCATGCGCTACCGCAAGGGCGACATGCTCTGGCACACGGATTCGAGCTTCATGGATCTGCGCACGAGCTACTCGATGCTGCGCGCGGTCGAAGTGCCGGCTTCGGGCGGTCCCACCTGTTTCGCGGACACGCGTTGGGCTTACGACGACCTGCCGCAGGACATGAAGGACAAGATCGAAAATCTCGAATGCGAACATTCGCTCTGGTGGTCGCGCAAGCAGGCCGGCGCCGACATCACGCGGGAACAGATCGAGGAGCGCCACCGCCCTGTTCACAAGCTCGTACATGTCCACAAGGGCTCGGGCCGCAAGACCATCTATGCCGGCGCGCATTGCTACAAGGTCGTCGGCTGGGGTTGGGAAGAAAGCCGCGAACTGATCGACTATCTCAACAGCTTCGCGACCCAGGACAAATACACCATCAAGGTCGACTATGAAGTCGGCGACATGGTGATTTGGGACAATCTTGCGGTCTTCCATCGCGGCGGCGGCTTCGAATGGAGCGAGCGCCGCGACATGCGCCGCGCGACAGTCCGAGAGGCCCCGGCGCCGGACCATGAGGACGATCCGTTCGGCGAGCTGTTCCAGAACGCGCCGCCCATCGTCGCGAAGGTCTGAACAGCCTCGACTCGCGGCCGATAACGAAGGCGGACGCCCTGCTCTAAAACAGACGTACAAGAATGTAGCACCGGACCGGACCGTGGACGGCCGGTCAAATGCAGCAATATCATCGCGATATTTAAGAGATTTCCGATAGTTTCGGCAAGCCAAGCCAGTTACTCTCAAGCCATTTCGTCCGGAAGGACTATCTTTACAAATCCCTCATAAAACTCCGGCCCAATCACAATCCTAAGACGGGATGGGTCGCAAAATGATATCGCGCAGTATTGCCGCCAGGCTCATGATGCCTTTGGCGATTTCGATGGCCATGCTCTGTGTTCTCGCAGGCATCATGGTCTATGCTCAATTCAAGGTCGCCAGGGCGAACCAGGCCGCTATCGACGGCCAGTCCCAGGTCTATCAGCTCGCCGAAATCCGGTCGATCAGCCGCGCGCTGCAGCGCGATGCGCTCAACCTGATCAGTGAAACCGACGAGAAGTCGCGCGAAGCCATCAGGGCAAAATTCGACAAGAGGCTGGAGACGTTCAAAAGCGAACTCGACAGCTTTTCCAAGGCGATCGACGAATCCATTGTCCCCACTGCGTTCTTCGACAGCCAGCACACCGTCGCTAAGGAAGTGGCCGATGTCGCGGGCTTCGCGAATGCCGGCGACCGGGCAGGCGCCCTGGTCGATTTCAGGACAAACGTCCGCCCGGCCGAGCAGGCAGCTTCCAAGATCGCCGATGAGCGCATCGAGACGCTGAGCAAGACCGTGGAAGAACGACTTGCCGCTGCCGACGCGTCGGAAAGCTTGGCCCGCATCATCCTTTTCGCGGCAACGTTCATCCTGACCGTCGCTGGCCTCGCCTTCGGCTATCGGATGACTCGCCGCGGGGTTGTGCAGCCGCTGCTCGGCCTGCAGAGTGCGATGGGCGAATTGGCGGCGGGCAAGACCAGCCTCGCCATCCCCTATATCGAGCGCGAGGACGAGGTCGGCCATATGGCGCAATCCATGGCTCGCTTCCGCGATCAGCTCGCCGCAGCCGAGAAGGCAAAGGAGGTTCAGGCCGAACTCATCGTGTCCAGCATTGGCGCTGGCCTCGACGAGCTCGCCAATGGCAACCTGACGGCCCGCGTCGACGCCGAACTGATCGGCGGATTTGCGAAGCTCAAGGCCGACTTCAATCGCGCCATGACCGAGATGTCGCGCACGATGCAGGCGGTAAACAAGGCGACGACCGGCATCAACGGCGGCGCCGGCGAAATCCGTCAGGCGTCCGGCGATCTCGCCGACCGCACGGAACGCCAGGCTGCCGGCCTGGAGGAGACCGCGGCTGCGCTGTCCGAGGTAACATCGGGCGTCAAGGAAACCGCCGACGGGGCCCAGTCGGCCAGCAACGCCATCAGCGCGACGCAGGAACAGGCGACGGAAGGCCGAAAGGTTCTCTCAGAGGCCGTGACCGCCATGGACGACATCCAGAAGTCCGCGCAGGAAATCGCCCAGATCATCAACGTGATCGACGGCCTCTCCTTCCAGACCAACCTGCTGGCCCTCAACGCCGGCGTGGAAGCCGCGCGTGCCGGTGAAGCCGGCAAGGGTTTCGCAGTGGTCGCCAGCGAAGTGCGGGCGCTCGCCCAGCGTTCCGCCGATGCCGCCAGCGACATCAAGAAGCTGATCCAGGACTCGGGCCAGCTGGTCGACCGTGGCGTCGGCCTGGTCGGTCAGTCCGGTCAGGCTTTCGAGCGGATCGTCGAACAGGTGGGCGAAGTCTCGCGTCTCGTAAATCACATCACCGACCAGACCAACCGCCAGTCGATGACGCTGAGCCAGGTCAATGTCGCGGTCCGCGAGATGGATTCGACCACGCAGCAGAACGCCGCGATGGTCGAAGAGACCAATGCTGCCGTGCAGTCGCTGGCCAGCGAGGCAAGCCGTCTGGACGATCTCGTGTCGCGCTTCCGCGTCGACAATGCCGCGCCCACGGCGGCGCATGCTCCGGCTCCCGTGCCAGCTCCCGCCGTAGCTTCGGTGCGCGCTGCCCTGGCGCCTGCGCCTGTCCAGCCGCGCACTCGGGGCGCGCTTGCCCTCAAGGCTGCGCCTGCCGCGGAAGATTGGACGGACTTCTAAAGCACCCGCCACGCGACCGCCCGTCGAGGCGAACGCGATGGACTGGACCGCTGCGATACTTGTCGCGGCGGCCTTTTCTATTCGGGGGAGGCGACGATGGCGGGCAAGGCCGGTCCAGGACCTTTCGGCACCCTGAGGCGCAGCAGGCTGATGCAGGCCGCAAGCGCCGCCGCAGCCGCCGCACATGTCAGCAGCGCGGGGCTGGAGCCGAGTCCCAGCCAGTGAAAGCCCGACGCGACGGCCACTGCGCCAATCGTCTGCCCAAGCAGCCGCGCGGTCGCAAGCATGCCCCCCGCGGCCCCCG
Organism: Sphingobium sp.; assembly: GCA_017745115.1. The sequence continues at coordinate 8,323 of JAGIAA010000022.1, forward strand.
ACCGCTCCCGCGGCGCGGCCGTGACCATCGCACGATTGTTGGGCGACTGGAAAAGGCCGAAGCCCGCACCACACAAGGCCATGCGCCAGACGATGTCCAACGATGCCGGATGCGGCCCCATGACAGACAGGGCGAACAGGCCTGAAGCGAACACCGCAAGGCCGATACTACCGAGAATGCCGGCAGGATAACGGTCGGCAAGCCGGCCCGCGATGGGCGCGACGAAGGCGACCGCCAACGGCCAGGGCGTCATCAGCAGGCCGGATTCCACAACGCTGCGGCCGAGCACGCTCTGCAGCAGGAACGGCATGGTGACGAATGCCAGCATCTGCGCCGCGAAGGACGTGATCGAGGTCAGGATCGAGAGACCGAAGATCGGAATGCGCAGCAGGTCGAGCGGCAACAGCGGCGCGGGCCGGTGCCATTCGCGCCGCACCAGCAGCACGCCGATGACGATGCCGGCCAGAAGCATCAACAAGCCGCCGCGCGACAGTTCGCGTGCGAACGTCTCGGCGCCGAAGATGATGAGGCCGAGCATGCTGGCGCTCATCAATGCCCCCAGATAGTCCGGCGGCCGCCCATGGCCGCCCGTCTTCGGCAGGCATCGGTAGCCTACCGCCAGGGAGGCAAGCCCGACCGGCACGTTGACCGCGAAAAGCCATGGCCAGTTTGCGACGCTGAGCACGAGCGATGCCAGTGTCGGCCCCATGGCCGCCGAGACCGACAGGACCAGCGCATTATAACCCATGCCGCGCCCGAGGATGCCCGACGGGTAGGTCGCGCGAACCAGCGCCGCGTTCATGCTCATGATGCCGGCCGCGCCGATGCCCTGGAACATGCGGGCTGCGATGAGCGTCGGCAGGCTGTCAGCCAATGCGCAGGCAAGCGACCCGGCAATGAACAGGCCAAGCCCGGAGAGATAGACGCGGCTATGGCCGATCCGGTCGCCCAGGGCCGCGAACGGCAGCAGCAGAATCGTGATCGCGAGTTGATAGCCGTTGACGACCCAGACTGCGACGGCGGGTGAGGCATGCAATTGCTCGGCGATCGTCGGCAACGCGATGTTCGCAATGGCGCTGTCGAGCACCGACATAGCGATGGCCAGCCAGATGGCGGCAGCCGCGAAATAGCGGCGGGGAAGCGGGAGGCCGTCCGGTTGTTCCCGCGCACCGGCGCCGGAAGTTTTCTGTGTCATGCGGCGCGGCTCCCGGGCCTGGTCAACGAAGCACCCGGTCGATCGATCCGATGCGTATCGATATGGGCGCCTAGTCCCGCGCCGCCGTGAAGGCGAGCAGATTGTCACGCAGGCGAACAATGTCCTGCTGAACCCTGGCGAAGTCTTCGCCAAGGCCGGTCGCATCCTTGAGATTGCCGCCGATGCCGTCCACGCGCAGCTGCTTGCCTTTCGCCGTCAGGCTGATGCGCACCTGCCGCTCGTCGGAGGGGTCACGACGGCGCTCGACATAGCCGATCGCCTCCAGCTTCTTGAGTATGGGCGTGAGCGTATTGGATTCGAGGAACAGCTTTTCGCCCAGTTCGCCGACGGTCTGTCCATCCTGCTCCCACAGCGCGACAAGTGCGACATATTGCGTGTAGGTGAGCCCCAGTTTCTCGAGGATCGGGCGATAGGCCCGCCCGAAGGCGAGGTTGGCCGAATAGACGGCAAAGCACAGAAAATCGCTGAGCTTGAGGTCCTTCGCGGGCATTGGCGTGTCTCCGGTGCGATGGTCCGCGGTCATAGGGCGCATGCGAGAAAATCGGAAGAGCACAAACCGGGCGGCGCATGCGCGCCGCCCGGTCCGGGAGAAACCGATCAGGCGAGATCGAGCGCGCGGACGTTGATCTCGATCTCGATGTTGCCGGCAACGGCCTTCGAATAAGGGCAAATGGCATGGGCGGCTTCGACCAGCTCCTGAGCGGTCTCGGCATCGATGCCCGGCACTGCCACGTCGAGGCGGGCCTTCAGGAAGAAGGCATTATTTTCCATCTGGAGATCGATCGTCGTATCGAGTTCGGGCGAAGCCGGCAGCTTGATCTTGCGCTGGCCGGCGGCCAACTCGAGCGCGCCGATGAAACAGGCCGACCAGGCGGCGGCAAAGAGCTGCTCGGCGGCCGGGTGCGGCGCGGGAAGCTGGAGGTCGACGAAACCGTCGGTGCTGCGGGCAGCGCCGTTGCGGCCGCCGGTTACATGGGTCGTTCCGGAATAGATGGTCTTGGCAGTCATGGTCGGGTCCTTTCGATGCTTGGGCAAATTTATATCGCATCCGCTTTAATCGGATGCAGGACATCTACGCGTGAGTCGCATCGATGTCAATCGTCTACGATTATATCGCACACGATTTTAATAGAGCCAAGAGAGGAGGATCCTCCGGAGTCTGATCCGGCAGACCTGAATCGTCATTGCGAGCGACGAAGTCGCGCGGCAATCCGGACCTGTCTCGGGCGCCCATGGATTGCTTCGCCCGGCATTCGCCGGGCTCGCAATGACGAGCGGTTCAACAGGGATGGATCAGAGTCTAATCTGCGGGCTTTCTGGCCGCGGGCTTCCTGACGGCAGGTTTTTCGGTCCCCGCCGCTGCAGTGGGCGGATCCCGCCATTGCTCGGTGAAGATGTTCCAGGTGCCGATGAACAGTGCCGCAACGACCGGGCCGATGATGAAACCGTGGATGCCGAAGGCCTGCAGGCCGCCCAGCGTCGAGATGAGCACCACATAATCGGGCATGCGCGTGTCGCGCCCGACCAGGATCGGCCGCAGCACATTGTCGACCATGCCGATTACGAACACGCCGCAGAAAATGAGGAACGCGGCACTGCCATAGGATCCCGTGGCGACGAGGTAGAGCGAGACCGGCACCCAGACGATGCCCGTGCCGATAGCGGGAATGAGCGAGAAGAGGCCCATGGTCACGCCCCAGAGCAACGCGCCTTCGATACCCAGGATCGCGAAGACGATGCCGCCGAGCGCGCCCTGCACGATGGCGACGACGAGGCTGCCCTTGATCGTGGCGCGGATGACGGTCGCGAACTTCTCGGCAATATCTTCCCGGGTTTCGGCCCTCAGCGGGATCGCCTCGACGAGCCGCTCCGCAAGCCGATCGCCATCGCGCAGCAGGAAGAAGGTCAGGTAAAGCGTCAGGCCGATCATCAGCACGACATTGAGCGCACCCTGGCCGAACGAAAGCGCCTGCCCCGCGATCGAGCGGACGCTGCCCGAGAGCCCGTTTGCGATCGACTGGCGCATGGCGGAGAAGTCGCCGAAGCCCTTGGACCGCAGATAGTCCGAGCCCCAGTTGGGCAGGCTGGCAACCGCGCGATTGAAGAGGTCCTGCGGATTGATCTGGCCGCTCTGCACCTTGGCGTAGAGTGTGGTCAGTTCCTGGATCAGCGCGGTACCGAGCAGCACGGCCGGCAGGATGACGATCAGCGTGATGGCCAGCAGCGTCAGCAACGCCGCGATATTCGCGCGTCCAGGCCAGCGCTTCAGGATCTTCTTGTTGAGCGGCCCGAAGAGAATGGCCAGCACCAGCGCCCACAGGATCGCGCCGAAGAAGGGCAGGACGACCAGCGCAAACGCGACAGTCACGATAAGGACAAGCGCCAGAAAGCCGCCATCCTCGAAGCGAAACCGGCCGGGCTCCTGCTTCGCCGCCATGCCTCAGCCTTCCGTCAGGGCGCCGACCAGCGCTTTCACTTTCTTCTGCCGCCATTGCGGCAACGGGGCGATGAGCCAATATCCGAGGCCATCGCGGGCCTCGCCGACCTGGACGACGCGGCCGGCATCGATATCGCCACGCGCGAGCAACTCAGGCACGCAGGCTCGCCCGAAGCCGCTTGCCGCTGCCTCGATGGCCAGGCCAGCATCGGCGACGCGCATGATCGCCGTGCCATCCTCCTGCGGACAGCCCGCCCAGGCGATCGGCGCGTCAGCACCCTCGCCGCCCGGTGCTTCAACCGTGACGAAGCGCGCTTCGCCCAGCTTCACGCCCTCATGCTCGCCCGGTCCGTCGGCCAGCCGGATTGCGAGATCGAGATTGGCCTCGGTGAAATCGAGCGGATCGTCGGATGCGACCAGCAGGAACTGCAGCCCGACCTCGCTCTTGGCATGGCCGGCAAGTCGCGCATTGAGCCACTTCGCGGTGAAATCGCGCGGCGCGGCGATGGTGAGATGCTGCGAGCTCTGGCCTGCCTGCATGGCGCGCACGGACTCTTCCAACTCCAGAAAAGCATTGCGCAGCGCCGGCAAGCCAGCCTCGGCCTCCGGCGTCAGCTCGAGACCGCGCGGCGTACGGCGGAAGAGCACGACGCCGAGCATGTCCTCGAGAGCGCGGATCTGCTGCCCGACTGCTGCGGGAGTGACCGCAAGCTCATCGGCTGCGCGCGTGAAACTGAGGTGCCGCGCCGCCGCGTCGAACACGCGCAGGCCGTTCAGCGGCAAGTGAGTACGCTTCATCCGTTCACGGCTCCCGCCAGCAGCGCAAAGCGCGGGATGTTGACCTCGAGCATGCCGCCATCGCCATCGAGCATGATGTAGCTGCCCTCCATCCAGCCGGTCGGCGTCGCCAGCGGACAGCCCGAGACATAGTCATAGGCACCGCCGGGCTGGATCACCGGCTGCTCACCGACCACGCCCTCGCCTTCGACATGGCGCAGCGTGCCGCGGCCGTCCGCGACGATCCAGCGGCGCATCAGCAGCTGCACGGGCGCACCCCGGCCATTCTCGATGCGGATATGATAGGTCCAGAACCAGCGGCCCTGGTCGGGCTCGGATTTTTCCGGAGCGAGCGTCACCGCGACGCGAACGGTCACGTCGTGGGTGGTTGCCGCGTAGGGAAAAAGCATGTCCATCATCGGGAGGCAGTCCTCGGCCGTCCGCAAGTCAGTAATCAAAGCCCGACGGCGGTCAATGCCTGATCGAGATCGGCGATGACGTCGTCGGGATCTTCCAGGCCCACATTGAGCCGCAGCATGCCCTCTTCGATACCGGCTTCGGCGCGGCCTTCCGGTCCCATATTGTGATGGGTCGTGGTCGCCGGGTGCGTAAGCAAGGAACGGCTATCACCGATATTGTTGGAAATATCGATGAGTTCCAGCGCGTTGAGCAGCCCCATGGCCTGCTTGCGCCCGCCCTCGACGATGAAGGCGAAGATCGGCCCGGTCGCGTTCATCTGGCTCATCGCCAGATTGTGCTGGGGGTGGCTCGGCAGACCGGGATGCAGGATACGCTCGACGCGCGTCTCGACGAATTTGCCGACCTTGAGCGCGTTTTCGGACTGGCGATGGGCGCGCAATTCCAGCGTCTCGAGCCCCTTGAGCACCACCCACGCATTGAAGGGTGACAGGTTGGGACCTGTGTTGCGCTGGAACGGCAGCAGCACGTCGTTGATCCACTGCTCGGTGCCGCAGACGGCGCCGGCGAGCACGCGGCCCTGCCCGTCCATCAGCTTGGTGGCGCTGTAGGCCACGACGTCCGCGCCGAACTCCAGCGGGCGCTGCAGCACGGCCGTCGCGAAGGCATTGTCGACGACCGTCAGGATGCCATGCGCCTTCGCCAGCGAGCAGACGTGCCGCATGTCGACGATATCCATCGTCGGATTGGCCGGCGTCTCGAAGAAGAAGATCTTGGTATTCGGCCGGATCGCCTTCTCCCACGCATCATTGTCGCGTCCGTCGATAACGGTCGTCTCGATGCCGAACTTCGGCAGGAGGCTGTCGAGCAGCCAGCGGCACGACCCGAACGCCGCCTTGGCGCCGACGACATGATCGCCGGTCTTGAGCGCGCTCAGCAGGGCCGTGGTCATTGCGGCCATGCCGGTCGCCTGCACGCGGCAGGCCTCGGCGCCTTCCATCAGCGCGATGCGCTCCTCGAGCATCTGCACGGTCGGATTTTGCAGGCGGGAATAGGTCATGCCCTCCTGCTCGCCCGCGAAGCGCGCGGCGACGGTCTCGGCATCGTCGTAGCAATAGCCCGAGTTCAGGAAGAGCGCCTCGCTCGTCTCGCCCTGCTCACTGCGCCAAGTGCCGCCGCGCACGGCCTGCGTGGCCGGCTTCCATTTGCGGGTGATCGCGCGGTTCTGTCCGGTGTCTCGCTTCATGGGGCGCCTCTAGATCATTTTGAGCGGCAGTGGGAACCGCTTTTGCGCGAATGACTCACGAAGGCAATCGAAACGGATTGTTTTTCCGTCGGTTGCCGGCCCCTCTCTCTGGAGACGCGCCGCCTTCTCTCAAATGAGCGCGCCCCACACCCCTCAATCCGCCATTTGATGGGCCTCGGCAGGGATTCGTGATAGACCGCAACCATGGGGGCTTCCGTCTATCAACAGGACAGCCAATCGCGTCCCGAGCAGCGCGACATCCTGATCGCGGGCGCGCTCGCTTTGCTCTCGCTCGCGCTGTTTCTGTGGCGGATCGGCGATCCGGCCAAGCTCGACTTCGACGAAACGCATTATGTGCCCGCCGCGCGCACTCTCCTGGCGCTCGATGCCCTGCCCAATACCGAACATCCGCCGCTCGGCAAGCTGTTCATCGGGCTCGGCATGCTGCTCTTCGGAGACAATCCGCTCGGCTGGCGCGTCATGAGCGCCCTGTCCGGTGCCTTGCTGGTTTTCTCCGCCGTGATGGCCACGCGCTGGCTATTCCTGCGCCGTCCCGCCGCGCTGATGGCCGGTCTCCTCCTGATCTTCTCGCAGACTCTCTTCGTTCAGGCGCGCATCGCCATGCTCGACATCTTCATGGCGAGCTTCCTGATGCTGGCCCTATGGCAGCTTGTCGCGCTCTGGCGGACGGGTTTTTCCAATCGCGCGCGCTTTGTCGTCGCGGGCGGGGCGCTGGGCCTGTCCATGGCCTGCAAATGGACGGCCTTGTCGTTCATCGTGCCCGGCTTGCCATCGTTCGTGTGGCTGCTCTGGCGCGCGCAGAAACAACCCGCCGACGCCCCGCCCCTCCCCATGGCGCAAGCCGTGGGTTGGCTCGGGCCCTTTACCCTGCTCGCCTATCTGGCGACGTTCCTCCCCTATCATTTCCTGCGCCATGACCCGCTCTCGCTGATCCAGATCGTCCCGCAGCAGTTCGAGATGCTGCACAGGCAGAGCGCGCCCATGGGCTCCCATCCCTATCAGAGCCGCTGGTGGGAATGGGTGCTGGACTTGCGCCCGGTCTGGTATTTCTATGAACCGGTGGCGGGCGTGCAGCGCGGCGTCCTGCTCATCGGCAATCCCGCCATCTGCTGGGGCGGCCTCGTCGCACTCGCCGCCTCGCTTTGGGCGGGTTTGCGGCAGAAGGTGCGGCCGCTGCTGCTGCCGGTCCTGCTCTGGGCCGGCCCCTTGCTGTTCTTCATCGCCGCGCCCAAGCCGGTGCAGTTCTACTATCACTATTTCCTGTCGTCGCTGATGCTCTGCATCGCGAGTGCGGGCGCGCTGGACCATTATTTCTGGTCGAGAGGCAAACGGCTCTTGCCGTGGCTCGCCATTGGACTGGCCGGCCTGGTCTTTCTTGAATTCTATCCGATCATCTCGGCGAGCGCGCTTGGCGACCCGCAGGATTTCAATCGCTGGATGTGGTTCGACAGCTGGCGCTGAGCATGGCCTCAGGAGGCACGGCGGCGTTCACTTGCCTGATCGAGCAGCGGGTGGATGTTCGCTTCTTCCCAGGCGAGGTAGGTGAAATAGAAGTCGCGCTGGCTGCGAACTTCGCGGCAATAAGCCTGCCATTCCTGCTCGATGCGCTTGATCGGCCAACGCTGGATGAGCCCGCTGTGGCGCAGGACGACCTCACGTACGCGCGAACCATGCTCGGACAGCAGCTTTTCGACCAGGCTATCGGGAGCGCCGGTCCGCAACGCCTCGATCGCCCGACTTTCGCTCGCGAAATGGCTATGGAAGAGCCCTGTGAAGCCCGTGCGGCCCTTCATTATCTCGGTGAGCTCCGGCCGAACGGGCCTGCTCAGCAACGCGATATATTGGTCCACAAGTGTTCGCAGGCGATCATGATCGTCCTTGAATTGCACTGACATGTTGAATTCGACCCATTTTATTTCTTATCCGCCAGCCTAAGCGTAAGAAATTAACAGGCCGTGCAGGTGGTCAGGAGGCGCACGACTGGGGCTGATGCAAATCAAGAAATGGCAGCACCTCGCCTTCTTCCCAGGCGAGATAGGCATGGTAGCGCGGCACAAGCGTCCGGACCTGGCTGCAATATGCAGGCCATTCGGCGACGATGCGCTGGGGAGTCCACTGTTGGATGAGCGCACTATAATTGGGCATCGCGTCGCGCAGCCTGCGGCTATATTCGTCCAGCGCCCGGTCCGCCGCATGGTGCGGATCGCCCGTGCGCAATCGATTGAACACCGGACCTTCTTCCGCGACATGAGCGCGCAGAGCGTTGGAGAGGGCGAACCGCCGCTTCAGAATCTCGGTGATGTCCGGCGCCACGTCGCCGTGGAGCATCGCGACATAGTCCTCGATCATGACCCGCAAATGATCATGCTCTTCCTTGTGCTTCTGTCTCATATACGGCGTCCAACCCTTTGGGCAGGCGTGCTTCCCGCCTTCATCGAGTTGTCCTAGCCGCCAAGGGTTAAGGCGGTCTTTCCGCTACGTCAGAGCGGCGATCACCGCATCGCCCATTTCGCTGGTCGACATGCCCCCGGCAATGTCGGCCGTGCGAGCGCCGCCCGCCAGCGCCCGCGCGACCGCATGGTCGATCCGGTCAGCGTCGTCCGCCAGGCCAAGCGAGAAGCGCAGCATCATGGCGGCGGACAGGATCGTCGCCAGCGGATTGGCCTTGCCCTGCCCGGCAATGTCGGGCGCGCTGCCGTGGATCGGCTCGTAGAGACCCTTGCCGTCAGCATCAAGCGAGGCCGAGGCAAGCAGGCCGATCGAGCCGACGCACATGCTGGCCTGATCCGAGAGGATGTCGCCGAACAGGTTGCCGGTGACGATCACGTCGAACTGGCCGGGATTGCGCACCAGCTGCATGGCGGCATTGTCGACATACATGTGGCTGAGCTGGACGTCGGGATAGTCGGCATGCACCTGGATCACGACGTCGCGCCAGAGCTGGCTCGTCTCGAGCACATTGGCTTTGTCGACCGAGCATAGCAGGCCGCGCCGCGCCTGGGCGGCCCTGAACGCAGAATGCGCGATACGACGCACCTCACCCTCGTCATAGGACATGATGTCATAGCCCTCGCGCAGGCCCTCGGCAGTCGTCCTCATACCTTTTTCGCCGAAATAGACGTCGCCGTTGAGTTCGCGCACGATCAGCAGGTCGATGGCGCGCGCCACTTCCGGCCGAAGCGTCGAGGCGTCGGTCAGTTCGGGAAAGCATCTGGCGGGGCGCAGGTTCGAGAAGAGCGTCAGCTCCTTGCGCAGGCCCAGGATCGCCTGCTCGGGGCGCAGATGCCGTTCAAGCGCGTCGCAGGTCGGATCGCCGACCGCACCGAACAGGATCGCATCGGCCCGTTTTGCAAGATCCAGCGTCTCGGGCGGCAGCGGATGGCCCTTGGCGTGATAGGCCGCGCCGCCGACCGGCGCCTCCTCGAAGACGAGACCCGGAACGGCAATCGCATCAAGCACGCGCCTGGCCTCGGCGATGACCTCGGGCCCAATTCCGTCTCCGGGCAGCAACGCGACGAGCATCAACCTATCCTCTCAAGCCTTAATCCGGCGGGACGCATATGGCCCGGCCCGCCCTCACGCAACCGCTCTTTTCAGCCGCTCGACCAGCCGTTCGCGCGCAGCGAGGACATCGGCACGGCGATCCGTCAGCAACGACTGCTCGACGAACCGCCCGGTCAACGCAAAGCCGGCCAGGATGTCGCCCCAATCCGGCTGGCCGCCTTCGGACAGAAAGCGCGGCAGCCGCAACAGTTTGTGCTCATGCCCGACCGCGCCCTCGACGCTTACCGCCCGCCCCGTGCGCGGGCTCAAATAGGCAAGGTCCTCTCGCGCGCCGGTCGCGGCACATTCGGACAGGTCGAGACCGAAGCCCAGTTCGCCCAGCAGGAGCAACTCGTAGCGCACCAGCGCAACCGCCCAGCCCCGCGCGGCGGGCGCGGCCTCGACTGCATCGAGCACGGCGGACAGCGCCGAGTGGACGGCCGGATAGGGATACCCCTCCGGCAATGCCGCGGCCGTCAGCGCACAGGCCCAATCGATGGCTGCAGCCGGCAGCGGTTCGCTGAGCAATGGCCCGCGGCTCTGCACCAGCTCGACCGAAAGGCTCGCAAGCTGATCGGCGGTGCGGGCCCGGAACGTCCCGCGCACGACATTGCCAGGGATCAGCACCGGCCGCATCCGGCTCGACCGCCCGCCCTGCACATAGCCCCCGAGCAATCCTGCCTCTGCCGTCAGTGCGCGCACGATTGCGCCATGTTCGCCGTGCGGGCGGACGGCGCAGACGATGGCGCTGGCGGTGAGGTTGGTCATGCCCGCCTCATAAGCCAGCCCGGGTCCAACCGCTATCCGTTCGACGACTATTGATCCTCACACCATTTCCGACGATGGCCGTGCAAACAACGAGAGGAAGTCACTCAGTGCAGCATTGGAAATGGATTGCAGCGGCAGCGCTTGCGGCAGCGGCGTTCCCCGCACCGCTTTTCGCGCAGGACGATCAAAGCTTCGCGCCCGAGCAGGCGCAGGCAGCGCCCAAGGATCTCTCGCAGGACGCCGCCTGGCTGAACCAGCAGATGCTCGCGCTTGCCAAGCTGCACTGGCAGGACGGCTGGCGCATCCTGCCCGGCGGCATCCGCATTCGTCCGATCAGCGGCGACGGATCGGGTCCGCATCCGTCGGTCAGCGACGTCATCAAGCTCAATTATGAAGGCCGGCTCACCGACGGTACGGTGTTCGACAGCAGCTTCGCGCGCGGCGAGCCGGAGGTGTTTCCACTCAGTCAGCTGATCCGCGGCTGGCAGATGGCCGTGCCGCAAATGGGCGTCGGCGACACCGCCGAAATCGCGATCCCGGCAGAATTTGCTTATGGTCCAAGACGTAAGGGCCCGATTCCGGGCGGCGCGACGCTCTTCTTCAAAATTGAATTGCTCGGCATCGCCCCGCGGAATTAGTACTTTCGTAGGAAAAGATGCCGGCTGAGTCCGGAAATGGCCGATCGGCGTCGTCCTGTTGATGGGAGCGGATGGGGATCGGCACTCATGGCAAGACTGGATTTCGATAACACGGGCGCCCTGGCGGAAGGTCAGGGATGAGCGGATCCATCATCATGGCGGCGGCGCTGATCATTTGCGGCCCCTCCGACATCGGCAACAAGCCGGACATCGCCATCGGACAGGCTTTCGCGGCAGCGGGCATCGCGCCCGAAGCGAGCGAGAATTGTTCAACCGCACCAGCGGATACAGTCGCGACTGCCGAACAGGCCGCGCCTGAAGGACCGGTCACGCCGGATCAGGACGGGGAAGCGATCGTCGTCACAGGACGGCAGCATGCGCCGAAAAGCGATCCGCTGCAGGGCATGAACCTCAAAACCTTTGCCGTGGCACAAGCCGTCGACGGCACCTTCATCAAACCGGCGGCCATGACCTACGCGAAGACCGTGCCCGAGCCGGCGCGCATGGGCATACGCAATTTCTTCCGCAATCTTCACGAGCCCATCGTCGCGCTGAACTTCCTGCTTCAGCTCAAACCCGGCAAGGCGCTCAAGACGCTCGGCAGATTCGCGGTCAACAGCACGGTGGGCGGGGCCGGCCTGTTCGACATGGCGAAGAAGAAGCCATTCAACCTGCCCTATCGCCCCAATGGTTTCGCCAATACGCTGGCTTATTACGGCGTGAAGCCGGGACCGTTCTTCTACTTGCCGCTGATCGGACCCACGACGGCGCGCGATCTCTTCGGACTCGCGCTCGACACCACGGCGATGCCGACGTCCGGGCTCGCGCCGCTCAGGGGCAAGGTTTACACCGCGTCCTCCACGGCCGCCAAGACGGTCGACGCGCGGTCTGAAAGCAATGACGGGCTCAATGCCGTGATCGAGCAGAACCCGCACGGCTATTCGACCATTCGCGAGGCCTATCTCGCCAAGCGCGAAGCCGAGGTCGCCGAACTGCATGGCTCGTCCGGGCCGAAGCCGGCGGAGCTGGCTATGGCTGACAAGTCCGTCGCCGCGGCTGACTGAGTTCCAGACGCTGATCCACCCATATTGAACCGCTCGTCATTGCTCGCAACGACGGTCCAAGTCCGGGGATCAACCCCTGGACGCCCTCAACCCCTGGCCTCCTGGCCTCGGTGATCAGGCCGCTTCGATAATCGGGCCGAACTTGGCCGCTGTCAGGCTTGCGCCGCCGACCAGGGCACCGTCGACATTGGCCGTGTGCAGCAGCTCGGCCGCATTCTCCCCGCTTACCGACCCGCCGTAGAGAATGCGCATCGCATTGCCGCTCGCGTCGCCGAGCGCCTTGACCAGCGTGGCGCGCAGCGCCGCGTGCATCGCCTCGACCTGGCTGGGGCTCGCGACCTTGCCGGTGCCAATCGCCCAGACCGGCTCATAGGCGATGGTCAGCCAGGCGGCGTCCGCGCCCTCGGGCAGCGACGCGACGAGCTGATCGGAGACAAAAGCATGCGCCACGTCGTCGCCCTGCTCGCGCGTATCCAGCGTCTCCCCGACGCACAGCACGACCGACAGGCCATGCGCATGCGCACGCGCCGCCTTGGCCGCCACGTCCGCATTCGTTTCATGCTGATATTGTCGGCGCTCGCTATGCCCGACGATGGTGCCCTTGGCACCCGCTTCGCTGAGCATCGCCGCTGAGAGATTGCCGGTAAAAGCGCCTGATTCGGCCTGGTGCACGTCCTGCGCCCCGATCGTCGCATGGTTCACGCGGGCTGCTGCCGAAGCGATCAGCGTGGCCGGCACGAACAAGGCGACATCGATGTCGCCGCGGCCACGGGCCAGCGCGTCGATCGCACTCACATCCTCCAACTGGGCCGCGAGGCCGTTCATCTTCCAGTTCCCCGCGATCAGCTTGCGTCGCTGCGTCATTCCTCGGCCTTCCCTTTGCTGCACATTGGGTTGCTCAAATTGCACGCGCCCGATGGACGGCGCGGACCGCTTTGTCCAGCCCCGGCGGCCGCCGCTTGGCAAAGCATGCTTGATGCAGGCCGATGCCGGCCCTAAAGCGGCTCGCCATACGTCATCGGCGATCATCGGATAGAAACACATGCAATTCTTCAGGCGCCTCGTCAGGTCCAATGCCGGCAAATATGGCGCGCTCGGCCTCCTGCTGCTGATCTTCATCGCATTCGCGGCAGGCGACATCACGGGATCGGGCGGCCTCGGCGTCCTGAGCGGCGGCAGTTCGACGCAGGTCGCGAAGATTGGCAGCCAGTCGGTCACCGTGGCCGAATTGCAGAGTCGCACGCAGCGGCTTTTCGAGCGCCTGCGCGAACAGCGGCCCGAACTCACCATGGCGCAGTTCATCGCCCAAGGCGGCCTCAAGCAGGTCGCCGACGAGATGATCGCGATGAAGTCGCTGATCGCTTATGGCGAGAAGCACGGCATGCGCGTGTCCAAGAAGCTCGTCGATGCCGAGATCGCACGTATACCGGCCTTCCAGGGCGCCACCGGCACCTTCGACGAAAACCAGTTCAAGGCCATGCTTGCGCAGCAGCGCATCTCGGAAAAGGAGCTGCGCGAGGAATTTGCCGGCAACATCATCCGCCAGCACCTGCTTCTCGCTGCCGGCGCTGGCGCCCGCGCGCCCGAGAGCCTGGTCCCGCCTTACGCGGCCATGCTGATCGAATTGCGCGAGGGCGAGGTTATCGGCGTCCCTTCAGCCGCATTCGCGCCGACGCGCGCGGCCACCGATGCCGAGCTTCGGGGCTATTACACGGCCCATCCCGATGAGTTCACCCTGCCTGAGCAGCGCAAGCTTCGCTACATCCTGCTCGACCGGACGCGTTTCGACGCGCAGGCAACGCCCACCGACGCCGATCTGGCGACCGCCTACAAGGACCGCGCCGCCAATTTCGCGGCGCGGCAGACGCGCGACGTCACACAGCTCATCGTGCCCACCCAGGCCCAGGCCAAGGATCTCGCTGCCAAGGCCGCCGGCGGGAAATCGCTCAACGACCTCGCCAAGGAAGCAGGCCTCTCGGCAGCCCGCCTGACCGCGCTCGACCAGGTCGGCCTCGCTGCCCAAGCCGGGCAGGAAGCCACCAAGGCGGCCTTCGCAGCGTCCAAGGGCCAGCTGGTCGGACCGTTCAAGGTCGCGCTCGGCTGGTCGCTCGTCCGCGTCGAGAACATCACCCAGATTCCGGGCAAGACGCTGGAGCAGGCCAAGCCCGAGCTCATTCCGATCATCCGCGACCAGAAGTCCAAGCAGCTGTTCGCCGATTTCGTGAACGGGCTCGACGGCAAGCTCGGCGAAGGCGCAACGCTCGACGAGGTCGCCAAGACCAACAATCTGCAGGTCGTCGAAACGCCGTTCATCACCGGCCAGGGCCGCAATCTGCGCGATCCCGATTTCAAGCTGGACCCGGCGCTTTCGGCGCTTCTCAAGCCCGCCTTCGCCATGTCGGCCGGCGACGACGCGCAAATCATTCCGGTCAAGCCCGATGAACAGGTCGCCGTGCTCGCACCCGGTGAAGTCGTGCCCTCCGGCCCTGCGCCGTTCGACGAGGTGCGCAAGGCGGCGGAAGTCAGCTGGAAGCTCGCGCAAGGATCAACCCAGGCGCGGGTGGCCGCCGACAAGCTGACGGCATTGCTCAACAAGGGCGTGGCGCCCGACGAAGCGCTGAAGCAAGCCGGCGTCCTCAGCCCGGAACGCAAGCCGATTGCCATACGCCGGGCCGAACTCGGCCAATATCAAGGCAAGGTTCCGGCGCCGATTACGGCGGCGCTGACGATGCGCGCGGGCTCGGCGCGACTTGTGCCGATGGATCGCAATGCGGGCTTCATCGTCGTTCGCCTCGAGAAGATCACCGAAGCGGATCCGCGCGGCAATGCCTCGCTCATGCAGTCGACGCGCGCCGGCCTCGCCAATGTGCTGGGCAGCGAATATGCAGGACAGCTCACGGCGGCGATCGAGAAGGACATCGACGTCCAGCGCAACCCGACCGCCATGGCCGCGGTCGAGAAGGCGCTGCGCGATGCCAGCAGCCCGACGCCGCAGCAATAAAGGCTTTCGACTTGAGCAGTCCCGCCGACAGTCATGCCAGTGCGCGCGCCGCGCTTGAGGCTGGCCGCTCGGCACTCGTCTGGCAGCGGCTCATCGCGGATACCGAAACACCGGTCTCCGCGGCGCTGAAGCTCATCGAGCCCGGCCGCGGCGATTTCATCCTGGAATCGGTCGAGGGCGGTGCCACGCGCGGCCGTTACAGCCTCGTCGGTCTCGCGCCGGATCTCGTCTTCCGCGCGAACGGCACAGACTGCGAGATCAACCGCAACTGGCGCACGGATCGCGAGGCGTTCCAGCCGCTCACCAGCGACCCGCTGGCGGGCCTGCGGGCGCTCGTCGCCGAATGCCGCGCGGACGTCGCGCCGGAACTGCCCCCCGCGCTCGCCTGCCTCGTCGGCTACTTCGCCTATGAAACCATCGGCTTGGTCGAGAAGCTGCCCCGTGCGCCCGATAACGGTCTCGGCACGCCAGACATGCTGTTCGTGCGGCCAACGGTCGTGCTGGTCTTCGATCGGCTCGCCGACGTACTCTATATCGTCGCGCCGGTCTGGGCTGGAGAAACAGGCGACATCGACCGCGCTCTGGCAACAGCATCGGACCGCATCGAGGACGTCGCGGCCCAGCTCGCAGCGCCGCTCGCCCGCAACACGACGGCCGATCTCAATCCCGACGATATCGCCATGACGCCGGTCATGGCGCCGGGCCGCTATCACGACATGGTGCTGAAAGCGAAAGACTATATCGTCGCCGGCGACATCTTCCAGGTCGTGCTTGCGCAGCGCTTCACCACGCCCTTCACCCTGCCCCCGCTCGATCTCTATCGCGCACTGCGGCGGATCAATCCCTCGCCGTTCCTCTACCATCTCGACCTGCCGGGCTTTGCCCTCACCGGCTCATCCCCGGAGATTCTGGTTCGCGTGCGCGACGGCGAAGTCACGATCCGCCCAATCGCCGGCACGCGCCCGCGCGGCAAGACCGCTGCCGAGGATATCGAGAACCGCGATTCCCTGCTCGCCGATCCCAAGGAGCGCGCGGAGCATCTCATGCTGCTCGATCTCGGCCGCAACGACGTCGGCCGCGTCGCGAGCGCCGGGACGGTCAAGGTCACCGACAGCTACATGGTCGAGTTCTACAGCCATGTGATGCACATCGTCTCGAACGTGGTCGGCAAGCTTGCGCCCGAAAAGGATGCGCTCGATGCCCTGTTCGCGGGCTTCCCTGCCGGCACCGTTTCAGGCGCGCCCAAGGTCCGGGCCTGCGAGATCATTGCCGAACTGGAGCCGGAATCGCGCGGGCCTTATGCGGGCGGCGTCGGCTACTTCTCGCCGGACGGCAATATGGACAGCTGCATCGTGCTGCGCACCGCGCTGATCAAGGACGGCGTCATGCATGTCCAGGCCGGTGCCGGCATCGTCGCGGACTCCCAGCCGGAGTATGAGCAGCGCGAGTGCGAAGCCAAATCCGGCGCGCTCTTCGCCGCCGGTCGCGAGGCCGTCCGCGTCGCAAGGGGCAGCGGCTTCGGCCAGTAATTCGGCCAATAATTCGGTCAGTAAAAAGTCCACTTCCCCTACGCCGCGAAAAGTCGTTTCTCAGCGGACGATCTGAGCTTGATCTGGATCCGGCAACTTGGGGAACGGCACATGAAACGACGCATCGGCCTGGCTTGCAGCACTGTCGCACTGGCACTCTGCGCAACGAGCGCGCCTGCGCAGGAACAGCGCCCCGACCAGGTCACCTTTCGCGCGCTCTATAAGGAGCTGGTCGAGACTGACACCAGCATCACCACGGGTAGCTGCACTGCACTCGCAGACAAGATCGAAGTGCATCTGCGCGCCGCCGGCTTCGGCGACAAGGACATCACGCGCTTTGCCGTGCCCGAATATCCAAAAGAGGGTGGCCTTGTCGTCATCCTGCCCGGCACGTCGGCCACGCTGAAGCCCATCCTGCTGCTCGGCCATATCGACGTGGTCACCGCCCGGCGCGAGGATTGGACCCGAGATCCCTACACGCTCATCGAGGAAGGCGGCTATTTCTATGGCCGCGGCACCGCCGACATGAAGGCGATGG
Source organism: Sphingobium sp. (assembly GCA_017745115.1). Next base: position 25,518 of record JAGIAA010000022.1, read on the forward strand.
ACGCCATCTGGATCGACATGATGATGCGCTTCAAGCAGGAAGGGACCAAGCTCAAGCGCACGCTGAAGCTCGCTCTCACCTGCGGCGAGGAAACCAGCACCGCCTTCAACGGCGCCAACTGGCTCGCGCAGAACAAACGCGACCTCATCGACGCCGAGTTCGCTCTCAACGAAGGTGGCGGCGGACGAACAGACGGAAACGGCAAGGTCACTCGCATGTCGCTGCACGTCGGCGAGAAGGCGGCCAGCAATTTTCGCATCGAGGCCACGAACGAGGGCGGCCATAGCTCCGCCCCGGTACGCGACAATGCGATCTACGAGCTGTCGGACGCGCTGGTGAAGATCCGCGAATTCGAATTCCCGCTCATGCTCAACGACACGACGCGGGCCTTTTTCGGTAGGCTTGGGCCGACGATGAACGACGAGACCGGCCGGGCGATGACCGCCATTGCGGCGAACCCGAACGACAAGGCGGCCGAGGCCGTCCTCAACAAGGACAAGAGCTATCATTCGATGCTGCGCACGACCTGCGTCGCGACATTGCTCGACGGCGGCCATGCCAACAACGCCCTGCCCCAGCGCGCCGGCGCGAACATCAATTGCCGCATCTTTCCCGGCATCTCCACCGAGACCGTGCGTGCGACGCTGGAAAAGGTAATTGGCGACCCGAGGATGACGGTGAAGCTGACCGACGATCGCGGCCCCGCCGCCAAGCCGCCGCCGCTCTCGCCAGCCATCGTGGGGCCCGCCGAGAAGCTGGTTGCCAAATATTATCCGGGCGTACCGCTCGTGCCGACCATGTCCACCGGCGCGACCGACGGCATCTTCCTGGAAGCGGTCGGCATTCCCTCCTACGGACCGCCGGGTCTCTACGGCGATCCGGACGGCAATGGCACGCACGGCCTCAACGAGCGCGCCAACGTCAAATCCGTCTATACAGGGCGCGATCTCCTGACCGAGCTGGTGAAGGTCTACGCCTCGCAATAGGATCGTTCAGCTGGGGATCGAAAGTTCAACCGCCAAGCTGCAGTGCGCACTCGCCCCATCGCGGCGTGAAACGTCGCACAGCGGTTGACCTTGCACGGCAAAACGCGGAAATGTCAGCCCAATGCACGGATCGCACACCCATGCGCATGGCCATCACGGCCACCACCATCATGACCACGGCCATGACCATCATCATGGCCATAGCCATGCGCCGGCCGACTATGGCCGCGCCTTCGCCATCGGCATCGTGCTCAACTTCGGGTTCGTGCTGGTCGAGGCGACCTACGGCATCCTCTCCGGTTCCATGGCGCTGGTCGCCGATGCCGGCCACAATCTGTCGGATGTGCTCGGCCTGCTCATGGCCTGGGGCGCAACGATCCTCTCGGGCCGGTCGCCGAGCGCGCGCTTCACCTACGGCTTCAAGAGCTCGTCCATCCTCGCCGCACTGTTCAACGCCGCGCTCCTGCTCGTCGCCATCGGCGCCATTGCCGTCGAGGCCATCCAGCGCCTGCTCGCGCCGGAGCCGGTCAATGGGCACACCGTCATCATCGTCGCGGCGATCGGCATCGTCATCAACACCGCCACCGCGATCATGTTCATGTCGGGCCGCAAGGACGACCTCAATATTCGTGGCGCTTTCATGCACATGGCGGCCGATGCGCTGGTGTCGGCGGGCGTGCTCATCTCCGGGCTGCTGATCGGCTGGACGGGGCTTCTCTGGATCGATCCGGCGACCAGCCTCGCCATTGTCGCGGTCATCGCCATCGGCACCTGGGGGCTACTTAAGGATTCGGTGAAGATGAGCCTGCTGGGCGTGCCGCCGAGCGTCGACCACAATCAGGTCGCCGTCTATCTGCGCGGCCAGCCGGGCGTCACCGAGGTTCACGACCTGCATATCTGGCCGCTCGGCACGACCGAGACCGCCCTCACCGCGCACCTCTTCATGCCCGCCGGTCATCCCGGCAACGCCTTCCTGGCGGGCCTGACCAAGGACCTGCAGCACCAGTTCCGCATCGACCATGTGACCATCCAGATCGAGCTCGACGACGGCAAGGCCTGCGATCCTTGCCAATAAGGCCGCGAACGCGGCGGAGGAGAGGAGCATGACCATTCGCGCGGCCCCGGTTGCGGCCATGTTTGCAGCTATGCTCGTCTTGAGCGCGCCGGCAGCAGCGCAGAGCGATCCGGCCAGGGCCAGCAGCGGCAACGTCGTCCTCAAGGATTTCGCCTTCCAGGATGGCAAGCGCCTTACTGAGGTCAGGATCGGCTACCGGACGCTGGGCGAGCCGCATCGCAACGCCAAGGGCGAGATCGACAATGCTGTGATGATCCTTCATGGCACGGGTGGAAACGGCGGCAATTTTCTCGCCCCGGACCTGGCCAAAGCGCTGTTCAGCGCCGGCGCACCCTTCGACAAGGACAAATATTACGTCATCCTCCCCGATGCCATCGGCCATGGCGCATCGGCGAAACCCAGCGACGGCCTGCGCATGGCCTTCCCAGCTTATGACTATGCCGACATGGTCGAGACGCAGAAGCGGATGCTGGCCGAGAAGCTCGGCGTGACGAAGCTGAAGGCGATCATGGGCATGTCGATGGGCGGCATGGTCACTTTCCAATGGGCGACGACCTATCCCGATTTCGCCGAGAAGTTCATTCCGATGGGCTGTTATCCCGTCGAGATCGGCGGGCAGAACCGCATGTCCCGCAAGCTGCAGATCGATGCCATCAAGGGCGATCCAGGCTGGAAGGGCGGCAATTACGCCGCCCAGCCACTCGGCGGCCTGCGCAGCGCGACCGGCATCGCGATCATGATGGGCGCGAGCCCACTCAATCTCTACACGACCCAGCCGACGCGCGCGATCGCCGACAAGGCGCTCGACGAAGCCATTGCCGGCCGGCTCGACGGCGCCGACGCGAACGACCTGATCTACCAGGTCGACGCCTCGCGCAATTACAATCCCTGGGACAAGCTCGCGCGCATCAAGGCGCCGCTCCTGTGGATCAATTTCGCGGACGACCAGGTCAATCCCGCCAGCCTCGACATCGCACCGGAAGCCCTGAAACGCATACCCAACGCGCATTTCGTGCTCGTGCCCGCAAGCAAGGAGACGCGCGGCCACGGCACTTTGTTCATGCCGCAATATTGGCTCAGCCACGTCGCCCGCTTCATGGCAGGGTAGCCGATCCTCGACCGTTCGTGTCGAGTTCGAGCGAGGCGCGTGACTCGCTCGAACTCGAGACACGCGCCGCTAACGCTTCTCGACTTCGCTCGAAGCGAACGGGATTTGGCAAAAACGCCTAGCTTTTCGGCACGAACGCGCCCTTTTCGCGGTCCTTGACCACCTGGTCGGCGCGGAACAGCGTGCCGTTCATGGTGATGTAGACGCCCGGCGGCGCGACCTGCGCGGTCGCGAAGGCCATGCCGAGATTGAAGTGCGCATCGCTCTCCGCCATGCGCGCCGGCGACAGCGATCCGACCAGTACGACCGTCTTGCCGGCGATGTCGGCCAGCGCCGCCGCCGTCTGGGTCATCGTATCGGTGCCATGGGTAATGACGATCCGGCTGGATGGCGCTTCGCGCACGGTCTTCGCGATCAGCGCGCGGTCTTCCTCGGTCAAATCGAGACTGTCCTTGCGCAACAGTTCGCGCACCTCGAAGGGATAGGTCACCCGCGCCAGCTCGAGCAGCCGCTTCATGATCGTGTCGCCGATCTGGAATTCGCTCAGCGCATCGAAATAGAGCTTGTCGATCGTGCCGCCGGTGGTGAGCAGGATGATGGGGTCTTGGGGCGTGGTCATGGCCGTTTACTACCCGTTCGTGTCGAGCGAAGTCGAGACACGCTAGTTCGGCCAGTCACTTCCCGATCCCACACCAGTTCCGTTCGGTTCGAGCGTAGTCGAGAACCGCCAGGCGCCACGTGTCTCGACTTCGCTCGACACGAACGGGGAAAAAGCCTGTTCCTTCACTCAAACCCGCACTACATGGCTCCCATGATCCTCGTCATCGACAATTATGACAGCTTCACCTGGAACCTGGTCCATTATCTGATGGAGCTGGGCGCCGAGGTCGAGGTCGTGCGCAACGACGCCATTTCGACCGGCCAGGCCATGTCGTCCGGCGCGGAGGCCTTCCTGCTCTCGCCCGGCCCTTGCACGCCCAACGAGGCCGGCATCTGCCTCGATCTCGTCGCCGCTGCCGCCGATGCCGGCAAGCCGCTGCTCGGCGTGTGCCTGGGCCACCAGACCATCGGCCAGCATTTCGGCGGTCATGTCGTCCGCGGCGGCCTCATGCATGGCAAGACATCGCCGGTGACGCATGACGGTACCGGGCTGTTCGCGGGACTGCCTTCGCCCTTCATCGCCACGCGCTATCACTCGCTGATCGTTGAGGACATCCCATCCTCGCTCGTTGTCAATGCGACCAGCGACGACGGTTCGGTCATGGGTTTCCGCCACGAAAGCCTGCCCATCCATAGCGTCCAGTTCCACCCTGAAAGCATCGCCACGGAACATGGCCATGCGATGCTGGCGAACTTCATGAGGCTCGCCGGGTTGAAGGTGAAAGAGCGGGCATAGCGCCGGCCAGGGCAAAATGGCCCCGCCGCCCCGGCTCTGCTAGAAAAGCAGCGGGGGAGACGGCCAATGAACATTCGCAACATCCAGTTCGATGAAATCCTGGCGGTGTCGACCGCCACTTCGCTCGCCGTGGGCGCCATTGCAGCGGCCATCGAGAACAATATCACGGCCGATCAGCATGCCAAATCGCGGTGAGGCGGCATCAGCCATGCATCAAATTGACGATATTCACATATTTTTCATAAGCTTACTAATAAGCGAAACCCAACGACCATAATAATATGGGGTTCGCAGTGAACGAGAATGACAGAGTGGAGCGCGAACAGCGTTTCCCGATCAGCGCCGACGTGCGGCTGGTCAATGATGCGGAAGACTATGCCGAGCTTGCCGTCATCGATCTTTCGCGCTCAGGCCTCGGCATCGACGGCCTGCTTCACTTCCCGCCGGAAACGCGCGTCCGCATCGATTTCCCGAGCGGTCAGGTCCGCACCGGCATCACCCGCTGGCGCGACACGTTCACGTCCGGCGTCGCCTTCGATGTCCCGATGACCGAAAGCGACCTTGGCGGCCTCTGGCTGGCCTTGCGGAACAACCCGCGCTTCGCCCCGAAGGTCCGCTCCGCCAGCTGATCTCCCGGAACCCTCTGCTTGCGGGGGAGGCCAAGAACCGGCAAAGGCGGCACATGACTGCGCCCGAACCTGCTCTGGCTGCCCTGCCTGACCCTTCACTGCCGCTCGATGAGGCTGCGGCGGCGCACGCCTTCTCGTCGATCCTCGACTTCAAGGTCAGCGACGAGGCGATCGCGGCCTTTCTCGTCGCCCTATCGGACCGCGGCGAGACCGACATCGAGATCGCAGCGGCGGCTCGGGAGATGCGCAAGCGCCTGATCCCGATTTCCGCGCCCGAAAACGCGATCGATGTCTGCGGCACGGGCGGCGACGGGCATCACACCCTCAATGTCTCGACCGCCGTCGCTCTGGTCGTCGCCGCCTGCGACGTGCCGGTCGCCAAGCATGGCAATCGCGCGGCCTCTTCCAAGGCAGGCGCCGCCGATACGCTCGAAGCGCTCGGCCTCAATCTCGACGTGGCGGCGGAAACCGCCGAGCGCAGCCTGGCCGACCTCGGCATCTGCTTCCTCTTCGCACAGAAGCATCATCCCGCCCTGGTGCGCATGGGCCCGATCCGCAAATCCATCGGCCGCCGGACGATCTTCAACCTCATGGGCCCGCTCGCCAATCCGGCGGGCGTGACGCGCCAGCTCATCGGCATCGCGCGGCCGGCCTATGTCCCCATCTATGCGCGCGCGCTGGCCAGCCTCGGCACGAGGCATGCCATGGTCGTCTCCGGCGACGAGGGCCTCGACGAATTGAGCCTCGCGGGCGGCAATGACGTGGCCGAGGTCCGGGATGGCGAGACGATCGCGATGCGCCGGATCAGCGCCGCCGATGCCGGACTGCCCAGCCATCCGGTGGAGGCGATCCGGGGCGGCGACCCCGCTCATAATGCCGCCGCTTTGAAAGCCCTGCTACAGGGCGAGCATGGCGCTTATCGCGATGCCGTCCTGTTGAATGCCGCCGCAGCGCTCATGGTCGCCGGCGCCGCCGAAACGCTACAGGAAGGCGTCGAGGAAGCCGGCGAGGCGATCGACAAGGGTCTTGCCAACGCCCTGCTCAACTGCTGGATCGCCTACCGATGAAGTGTTTCCCTCCGTCACCCTTCCCGTTCGTGTCGAGCGCAGTCGAGACACGTGAAGCGCATTGTGAGCCGTCTCTCGACTTCGCTCGAGACGAACGGCGAGGTAGATTGGGCAAATGACCAACAAGCTCGACGAAATCTGCGCGACCAAACGCGAGGAAGTGGCGGCCCGCAAGGCAAGCACCAGCCTCGCGTTCCTGCAGGACCGCGCCGCCACCCAGACGCCGCCGCGCGGCTTTCGGCGTGCGCTCGATGCCAAGGTGGCGGCAGGCGGCTATGGCCTCATTGCCGAGGTCAAGAAGGCAAGTCCGTCCAAGGGCCTGATCCGCGCCGACTTCGATCCGCCGGCCCATGCCCGCGCTTATGAAGCGGGTGGCGCCGCCTGCCTTTCGGTGCTGACCGATGCGCCCTATTTCCAGGGCCATGAGGATTATCTGATCGCCGCGCGCGCGGCGGTCTCGATCCCGGTCATCCGCAAGGATTTCATGGTCGATCCCTGGCAGGTGCTGGAGAGCCGGTCGATCGGCGCCGACGCGATCCTCATTATTGTCGCGGCCCTGTCCGACGCGCAGATGCAGGAGATCGAAGAGGTCGCGCTTGGCCTCGGAATGGATGCGCTGGTCGAGGTCCACGATGCCAGCGAGTTGGAGCGTGCGCTCAATCTCCGCTCGCGGCTCATCGGCGTGAATAATCGCAATCTCAAGAATTTCACCGTCGACTTTGCAAGAACGTACGAGCTTGTCGGCAGCGCACCGCAGGGCTGCACCTTCGTCGCGGAATCCGGCCTTGGCTCCAGGGCCGATCTCGACGCCATGGCCGAGCATGGCGTGAACTGCTTCCTGGTCGGCGAGAGCCTGATGCGACAGGCGGACGTGGAGGCGGCGACGCGCGCGCTGATCGGGGCATGAGCAAGCTCAGCCACACTGACGAGGCCGGCGCCGCGCGCATGGTTGATGTGACCGCCAAGGCGGAGACCGCCCGCACCGCGACTGCCACCGGCCGCATCGATATGAACGACGCCGCTCGCGCCGCCATTGCTGACGGAAGTGCTTCGAAAGGCGACGTTTTTGCCGCTGCCCGCATCGCCGGCATCATGGCCGCCAAGAAGACCAGCGAGCTGATCCCGCTTTGCCATCCTCTGCCGATCACCGGCATCACGCTCGAGCTTGCGCTTGACGATATGGGCGCGACGGCGACCGCCACGGTCAAGACCAGCGGCAAGACGGGCGTCGAGATGGAAGCGCTCACCGCTGCCTCGATCGCGCTCCTCACTTTATATGATATGCTCAAAGCCGTCGACAAGCACATGAAAATCAGTGGCATTCATGTTACGTCCAAGGCCGGCGGCAAGTCGGGCGACTGGACGGCCTGAGTGGAGCTGCTGCCCATCGACGCGGCCCAGGCGCGGCTGATGGCCCTCGTCGCACCGCTGGGTTCGGAGCCGGCCACGCTGGATGAGGCTGCCGGGCGATGGCTCGCCGAACCGCTCATCGCCCTGCGTGACCAGCCGTGGACGGCACTCTCCGCCATGGACGGCTATGCCGTGCGCTGGGCTGATCTGCCCGGCCCCTGGACACTGGCCGGCGCCATTCAGGCCGGCGGCCTCCCGCCTGAAGCGGCGCTCGCGCCCGGCACGGCCATGCGTATCTTCACCGGCGCGCCGATGCCGCCCGGCGCCGATGCGGTCGTACTGCAGGAGGATGTCGACGCAGACGGCACGACGGTGCGCCTGACCGGCGAGGGCCCCGCCGAAACCAACCGGCACGTCCGCAGTCAGGGCAGCGATTTCACGGCGCACGACGCGCTGCTGCCGGCGGGCACGCGCCTCGGGCCGCCGCAACTCGCGCTTGCGGCCCTGGCAGGCCATGGCGCCCTCCCCGTGCACGGCCGCCCGCGCGTCGCCATCGTGTCGACCGGCGACGAGCTCGTGCCGCCGGGCACGCCCTGCCCGCCCGGCAAGCTGCCCGCCTCCAATGGCGTCATGCTGCGCGCCATGGCCACCAAGGCCGGTGCCGTCATCGCATCCGAATGCCTCGTGCCGGACGACCTCCCCGCTATCACGGCGGCGCTCGCCGCAGCCGGCAGTGCCGATATCATCGTCACCTCGGGCGGCGCTTCGGTCGGCGATCATGATCTCGTTCGCCCGGCGCTGGAAGCTGCCGGCGGATCGATCGATTTCTGGCGGATCGCCATGCGCCCGGGCAAGCCGCTCATCGTCGGGCGCCTCGGCAATGCCATCGTCCTCGGCCTTCCCGGCAATCCGGTTTCGGCGATGGCGACTGGCGCGCTCTTCCTGTTGCCGCTCATCCGCCGCCTTGCCGGCTCCGCCGATCCGTTGCCCAAGCCCCGCGCCCTGCCGCTCGGCGCCGACATGCCGCCGGTCGGCAAGCGCGCCGAGTTCGTGCGCGCCAATGTCCGCGACGGAGTCGCCACGCCGCTCAGTTTCCAGGACAGCGCCGCAATGCATGCCGCCTCGCTCGCCGACGCGCTCATCTACCGTCCGATCGAGGCGCCTGCCGCGCGCGCGGGCGATCTGGCGCAAGTGTTCGATTGGACTGCGCTCGGCCTCGCCTGACCCACGGCCGCGGACGCGGTTAACGGCCTCTCGCCGCACAGCCTCAGCGGGACGTTAACTCTTAAACCCGGATTTCGGCCGCCGTTCTGCGGATCACAACCGCACAAGTCCAAAAGGATGTGGAGATGGGTCGCAAATCTGTTCCGTTTATAGGGGAATCCTCGCTTCTCCGGCTGCGCCTGAGTGATGTGCTCGGCGATGACCATGCCGAGTTCTCGCTGATAGGTGCCGACGAAGACGAGGATGACGAAAGTGGCGTCATGGCCTCGTTCCGGCCCGGCTCACCCGCCGGCGTGACGTTCGAGGATCTCTATCGCCGCAACCGCAATCGCGCCCGCCTGATCGGCCTGCTGCATACGCACAGGACCTGCCATGGCGCGCCGATCGTCGTGCTGGCCGGCGGGACGGACGAAGACGAAAGGACATTGGCCGGGCGAAGCGGATGCCTGGCGCGTGCGACCGCACGACCGTGACCGCCTCGGACGCAGCGCCTCGCGCTTCACGCACTGAAGAAAGATCAGATGGGCCAAAATTGATGGGGATGAGGGCCGGCCGGTTTAACCACCGGTCGGCCCTTCCCGTCAGTCGGCTTCAGTCGGGCAGTGCGAAGACGTAAATGCCCGAGCTCACCACCGACGCCATCTGGATTTCCGGCGTCAGCACGCTGATGCCGAGCGAGACCGGATTGCCGTAGCCGGTGATCATCGCGATATATTGCTTGCCGCCGACCTCGTAGGAAATGGCCGATGCATTGGGCATTCCCGGCATTTGCTGCTTCCAGAGCACTTTGCCGGTCGCCTGGTCGTGAGCCGTGACCATGCGGTCGACCGAGCCCGTGAACAGGATGCCGCCGGCCGTCGCCAGCACGCCCATGCTGTAGGGCGCGCGCTGCTTCACGGTCCAGCGCGGCTTGCCGCTCACCAGATCGAGCGCCTGCACCATGCCGTAGAGCCCCGTGCTGCCCGGTGGCGGCGCATAGTCCATGTTGATGCCGGTCGTGAGGATGCCTTTGCCCTCCGCCGGCACGAGGTCGGTGCACACGTCGCGCGCATTGACGAACACGATGCCCTTCGACTGGTCGAACGCGGTCGGCTGCCAGTTGCGCCCGCCGCCCGCATGCGGACAGAGGAAGCGTACGCGCGTCTTGTCGGGAATGAGCTCGGGATTGACGATCTTCTCGCCCGTCACCGGGTCGACCCTGGTAATGAAATTCTGAAAGCCCATGTCGGCCGTCGTCAGATATTTGCCGGTCGCAGGGTCCAGCGCATCGAACAGCCCGGCTTTGCCCGCTGTCAGCACAACACGCTGCGGCTTGCCTTTCATGTTCAGCGAACCGATCGTCCGCTCGAACACCCAGTCGAGGTCGAACTGGTCGTTCTTGATGTGCTGGTAGTACCAGACGAGCTTGCCCGAGCGCGGCTCGAAGGCGAGCGTCGAGTCGGTATAAAGGCCGTCATTGTTGAGCCCCGGCTTGCGGTCGCGCAGGGGCCCCGTGTCGTAGGTCTGCGCCGTGCCCCAATAAGCGAGGCCCGTCGTCGGGTCGTAGCTGCCCGAAGTCCAGACCGACGCGCCGGTCCGCTGCTCGGCCGTGAGTCCGTTCCAGCTGTCTCCGCCCGGCGTCCCCGGCTGGGCGATGGTGTTGAAGCTCCACAGCTTCTCGCCCGTATCGGCATCGAGCGCCGCGATCAGCGCACCGCCCGGCGCCTGGCCCTGGAAACCGAGCATGATGACGCCCTTGGCGATGAGGGGACCGCCGATCGACCGCATGCCAGCTTTGTCGGTCGCGACCTTGTCCCAAACGGGGCGGCCGCTGCGGGCGTCCAGCGCCACGACGTGGAGGTCCGAGGTCGCGGCATAGAGCTTGTCGCCATAGAGGGCGATGGTCTTCTTGCCGCTCGGATTCACGCCCTTGGGCAGCGTGCGCTGGTAGCGCCAGAGCTGGCGCCCGGTCATTGCGTCGAGCGCGAAGACATTGTCTCCCGCCCCCATCATGTACATGACGCCGCCGCGCACCAACGGCTCGGTCGTGGCTTCTCCCGCCGGCAGCGCCGATGACCAGACCAGCCGCAGCGATTTCACATTGGCGGCGGTGATCTGCTTGAGCGGCGACCAGCCTTGCCCGAGATGGCTCCGGCGCCACGCCGGCCAGTCCTGCGCGGCCGGATCATCCAGTTCAGCTTCCGTCACCGGCTTGAAATTGGCGAGCGGATTGGCGGGCTGCGGCCAGGGCGGCAGGACGTGGCGCGTGGTGATCGCGCCGCCGAGCGTCGAGGTGTTCGCCGGCGGCTTCGGAATGGTGACGCTGGCGAGATTGGCAGAGGCCGCGACGCCATTGTTCTCGAGGATATAGCCGACCACCGCCGCATAGGTGCCGGCGTCCAGCGCGCCGGCGTTCGCCGGCGGCATGGAGGTGCGCACGTAGCGGTCGAGTTCGTCGGCCTTCGCACCGCCCCATTTTGCGAGGAACGCCGTGCCCTTCAGCGCCGGCGCAAACTGGCCATCCGTCAGGGCCGGGCCATGGCAGGCCGCGCAATTCTGCAGATAAGCGGCGCGGCCGGGCGAAGGCGGGCTCTCAGCGCCCGGGCCATTCTGTGCCAGCGCGACCGGCATGATGCCGAAACCGAACGCAACGGCACCGGCAGCCATCAAAACGCCACGCGACGACGCGGCCCGAACCCAGCGGATCATGCGCTTCCCCCTCCTCTCGCCCCGCCATTCTCCCGTCGGCGGCGCGTCCAGCATGCGATATCCGCGCAGGCTCCGCGAGCTTTTTCGTGGGTGCAAAGAGAAAGGGCCGGCTTTTCGGCCGGCCCCTCCAAATTCATGCAGCGTGCCTTACTGGCCGCCACCACCACCGCGGGGACGCGGAGGCGGTGCGTTCGGATCGGGCGGCGCGACCGGATCGAAGTCGAACTGCTGCGCGAAACGATCGCGCGTGTCCGTCGTGATCGGCTCTGCCTTGCCGGCGGCGACATCGCGGCGATGCGCGCGCGAGGCCGTGATATAGTTGCGCACCTGCACGTCGCCCTCATGGCATGCATATTCGGGCATTTCGTACTTGTCGTTGCGCGACCATTCGAGCTGTGCCGTCCATGGCTTCGTATACGTCTCCGGATCGTCATAGGTGATCTCGTAGAGGATCGAATTCGGCCCGGTCATGGTCAGCCTCTCGACCGTGCGTGCCTTGTCGCTGGTCGGAATGGTGTTGAACGGGGGCACGTTCTGCGTCGCCATGTTGAGCGGCGACGCGGCACGCTTTTGCGGATCATGCGTGGCGCTGTCGCCCGACTTGATGTGGTCGGTCTCGATGACCAGCGTCTTGCCTTCCCAATGCGCGCGGCTGAAGCCCATCCAGGCTTCGGGACCGGCGGGGACCTTCGGCACATTGGCACCGATCGGAATGACGCGCGTGCCGAGCATCTCGAGCTCGATCACGATGTAGCCCGGCGACTGCCAGATGCGCTGGCCGTAATTGTAGCGGAAGGGGAACATCGAGGCGGGGAAGCCGCGCGAGATGCAGCGATCCCAGCTGTCGAAATCGTCGACCCAGTCGAATTCCTGGCGCGGAATCCAGCCTGAGCGGCCGGCCTTGTACAGCGCCTCGCCCTTGGCGGTCAGCGGCGGCAACTGGCCATCGGCAGGCTTCACGAGCATCGACGTGCGCCAGGAGTAGTCGGACGACTTCACCCAGTCCGCGAGACCCTGCGTGCCGCCCGCGTTCAGCGAGTCGGTGGTGAAGCCCTTGTCGGAGCGCTCGGCATTGGCGATGCGCTTGTCATGCTCTTCCTTGGTCAGCCAGATGCGGTTGCCATAGGTCTTCTGGCGCTGGAACAGGATGCGCGTCGAGGCGATGTTCTCGATCGGCCAGGTGCCGCGGAAATCCCAGTCGCCCCAAGGCGTCTTGCCCGGCGTGTAGGTCGTCGGCGTGGGCGGCAGCGCCGTCAGGTCGGCGGGCGCCTTCTGCGCGAGCGCGTTCGCGCCAGTCATGACCGCGGCAATGGCGGCGATGGCTGAAACTTTGGTGACGATATGTGATGAGAGACCGCGGCGTCTCATGATTGGGCTCCTCTTCCCCGTTTTTCAGAGCCTTCTCTATGGCCTTTTCCGTTAGCAGGCTAGTGGCTTCGACATGCATTTCGCCCCATGCATGACCGCCTTCTAACCGAGCGATCATCCCTTCGGACCAAGGCCATAAATGCGAATATAGGCTATCCGTTCTGCGTGAAAACAGCCGCCAACGTGGGAGCGCGCTATGGTTCGCAAGACAATATTATTCGTCGATGACTCTTCCTTTCTGAGGAAGCATTTGAGCACGGTGCTCGCTGACAGCGACTATGACGTGCATTCGGTCGACGATGGCCAGCAGGCGCTCGACTGGATCGCGCGTCATCCGCCGGCCGATCTCGTGATCACCGATCTGCACATGCCCAATCTGGATGGCATCGGCCTCATTGGGCAACTGCGCGCGCATCGCGACTATAGCCGCGCGCCGATCTTCGTGATGACAAGCGGAGCGAGGGACGACGAAAAAGCACAGGTCCGGGCAGCGGGGGCAACGGCGTGGATCGTCAAACCCTTCGATCGCGAGAAGCTTGTCTGCGCAATCGAACGGGTCGTGCACTGAAAAAGAGAGAGGGGCTGGCCGCAAGCGCTTGCGGCCGGCCCCCTTTTTGCGCTCTTGGTGCTTATCTAACCGGTAGCCGTTCCCCGGCGCAGGCCGGGGCCCAGGCAGAAAACGGGACGCGCATGCGATAGCACGCATTCTACGCTTCGCGTCGGGACTGGGCCCCGGCCTATGCCGGGGAACAGGTTGGTTCCTTGTTCTACGGGCATGAACGCGACGCTCTTGACCAACCGCCTTTCGTTCTCTACACGTTCCCCGTCCGTTCCAGACTAGGCAGGGGACCTTTATGCTGACCGCCAAGCAGCAACAGCTGCTCATGTATATCAAGCAGCATCTCGACAAGGGCGGCATTTCGCCCAGTTTCGAGGAGATGAAGGAAGCGCTGGACCTCAAGTCCAAGTCCGGCATCCATCGGCTCATCAGTGCGCTCGAGGAGCGCGGCTTCATCCGCCGCCTCGCCAATCGCGCGCGAGCGCTGGAAATCCTGAAGCTGCCCGATGGTGCGAGTGCGGAGCGGATCCCGCCGGCACTGGCCGCCAATGTAACGGCATTGACGCCCAAGGCGCCGAGTGCGCCCCAGAGCGTGGCGCCGCGCAACCTGCCGATCGCCGCCAATGACGTAATCGAGATTCCGCTGCACGGCCGCATTGCCGCCGGCGTGCCGATCGAGGCCATGGAAGGCACGACGATGCTGTCCGTGCCGGCCGCCCTGCTCGGCTCGGGCGATCATTATGCGCTGGAAGTATCGGGCGATTCCATGATCGAGGCCGGCATCTTCGACGGCGACTTTGCGCTCATCCAGCGGACGGAAGTCGCCCGCGACGGCCAGATCGTCGTGGCGCTGATCGACGAGAGTGAGGCGACGCTCAAATATTTCCACAAGGATGGGCGCAACATTCGGCTCGACCCCGCCAATGCGGCCTATGAGGCGCAGGTTTATGACGCCAACCAGGTCCGTATCCAGGGCCGGCTTGCGGGGCTGCTGCGCCGTTATCATTGAGGCGACACCGTGCCGAATGATGGGTGAAGGGCCGGATTTCCGGCCCTTTTTCTTATTAGCTACGCTTGTATCAAAGCCGGCCACGCCATAGAAATGTCTCTGGGTTGTGGACCGGGGGCATCCGCCGCTGCTGCCGAGAAGGAAAATCGTAAGACCGGCCGGCTATATCCCGCCGGTCAATCAGTTCGCCGAGCATGAGGCTCGTGCGCATGGGGGGTTACGGAATGGAAGTCGATATCGAGTTTTTGGACCGGTTCGCTGCGGAGAACCGCGAGGTCTATGCCAATGCCGATCCATTCCCTCACATCATGATCGACAATTTCGTTCGTCCCGACGTGATCGAGCGCGTGCTTGAGGAGGTCGAAAGCCGCGCCGAACCTGAAGGCAATGTGATGGACGATCGCTTCCAGAAGAAGTGGTCATGCAACTCGACCCGTCTCATGGGCCCCCACACCCGCGCGCTCATCAATTTCCTGAACGGCCAGGAGATCACCGACTTCCTGACGACGCTCACCGGCATCAAGGGTCTGGTCCCTGATCCGCAGCTTGCCGGCGGCGGCCTGCACGAGTTGCGCGACACCGGCTTTCTCAACATCCATGCCGACTTCAACTATCACAGGGTGCTGAAGCTCGATCGCCGCATCAATCTCCTGCTCTATCTCAACAAGGATTGGGATGAATCCAACGGCGGCGAACTGCAGCTGTGGGACAAGGAGATGAAGCATTGCGTCGCAAGCTATCTGCCGATCTTCAATCGCTGTGTCATCTTCTCGACTACCGAGAAGAGCTTCCACGGCAATCCCAATCCGGTGAAGCTGCCGGATAATCGCCATGCGCGCCGCTCGATCGCTTTCTATTACTACACCAATGGCCGTCCGGCGGACGAAGTCGGCGACCCTCACATGACCGTTTTCCGTCAGTTGCCGGGCGAGGAGTCGGCCGGCGATCGCGCCCGGCGCGTCAGCCGGCGCTGGCTTCCGCCGGTTATCGCCGACGCACTCGATTCCATGCGTCGCTGAAAACCGGAACGAACAACCCATGGATGCCGGTCGCGCGGGTCGCGGCCGGCAATCACTTTATGGCCATCCGCCAGGATGAGTGCGCCGCCCATCGGGCCTAATGTTTTGACATCGAGCTTGAGCCAGCGGGGCGTGCATGCCTGCGGTAGCATGCGGTCCGCGATCACGATGTCGGCCTTCGCACAGGCATCGACGACATCCTGCCAGGGCAGCATGTAGCCGCTCCGGGTGGCCAATAACCGCATCCCCTTCACCGTGACGGCGCAGGCGTCCGGCGAACAGAGCGCGCCCGGCAGCGTCGCAAGGTCGGCAAATTCGCCTTCATAGCCCGCCGCTTCCGAGAGCTGGTCGCGCATATAGTCTCCGGCGCGCGCTCGGAGCAGAGCATAGCCGTCATCCACCGTCCGCACCGCAACATGCCGTCCATCCGCCGTCACAAGGACGTCGGGAGTCGGTGACAGGGCGATAAAGCCAACGCCGAGCAGCGCGACGACGGCGCCCGCAAGCCGCAGCGGCCCGCGCCAGAGCATGAACCACAGAAGTCCCGCCATGGTCAGCGCAAAAGCCCCGCCCCCGATCGCCGGCATCGTCATGACGGCATAAGGCAGTGCCGAGACATGGTGCGCGAGTGCGAGCAGCAGGCCGAGCGCCTTGCCCGTCACCCACCAGGCCGGCGCGCCCAGCCCGACGAGGTCCAGTACGAGCGCGAGCGCCTCGGCCGGCATGACAACGAAGCTGGTCAGGGGAATGGCGACCAGATTGGCCAGCGATCCGAGAAGGCCGGCACGGTGGAAATGGTAGATGGCGATCGGCATCAGGACGAGCTCGACGGCCATGCCGGTCACCAGCAGCGCCGCAAACCCGCGCATCAAGCGCCTCACCCGCCCCTCCTCGCGCCGCGCGAACAGGTCGCGGGTGCGCGGCCATTCATAGAGCGCGACGATGGCGGTGACGGCGGCAAAACTCATCTGGAAGCTGGGCCCGATGACCGCTTCGGGCCAGAAGATCATGACGACGAGCGCGCCGACGGCGACCAGGCGCAAGCTGATCGCCTCGCGGCCGAGCATGAGCCCGGCGATCACAAGAAGCGCCGCGACGCAGCTCCTGACCGTCGGCACCTGCGCGCCCGTGAGCAGCGTGTAACCCAACCCCGCCAACGCACCGGCACAGGCTGCGATGAGGATGAGTGGAAAGCGCAGCGCCAGCGTCGGCGAAAGCGCCAGCAGCCGGTAGACGATGAACATGACGCCCGCGATCAGTGCGGACACGTGTAGCCCGCTGATCGAGAGGAGGTGCGCAAGGCCGCTGCGCCGCATCGCTTCGGCATCTTCTTCGCTGATCCCGGCCTGCTCGCCGGTCGCGAAGGCGACGGCGATCGCGCCTTCCGGTCCCGGCAGGCGCCCGGCAATATGGCTACCCAGCCGCTCGCGCAGGCCCGGGCCCTGCTTGCCCGCGGCGATCCGCTCAACCTTGCCGATCGAGCGCCCGGTCGCGCCGATGCCGGAAAAATAGGCGCCGACGGCAAAATCATAGCTTCCCGGCAACGCGGCCGCGGGCGGCGGCATCAGTCGCGCCTTCACGCGAACCGTGTCGCCCGCCGCCAAGTCTTTCGGCAAATCCTCGGGCGGCGCATTGACGCGTACCTTCGCCGGCAGGTCGGGCCGGGCATTCGGCGCCAGCGTCAGCCGCGTCACCCCGCGCGAGGATTGGGGCTCCGCGGCCAGCACCGGCGCCTGCATCTCGACCATCGCCGCCCGGCCCAGCGGTGGCGCGCCGGCCAGCAGTGCCTTGGCCCACGGGATCATGCACCCCGCCGCCATCAGTACCACACCGATGATAAGCATCTGCGTAAAACGCCCGCCTCGTGCCAGGACGCCCAGCCCCGTGGCCACGCCCAGCCAGACCAGCAGCCAGGCGATCCATTGCGGCTGCGCGGGCAGCACGAACCAGGCGCAAATCCCCGCGCCAAGCGCCACAGGCGCAAACAGCGGCAACTGCGCGCGCTCACGCTCCAGCACCGTTTCGACACGCGCCGGCAAGCCCGCGAGCGCACTCTTGCTGCGCCGCAGCACTCCCATTTGCGGGAGCGAAAAGGCCGTGCTAGGGGCGTGCTCAGTCAACCGGGATCCCCTTCCCAACGGAGCATTGCATAGCGTGTCGGACGCACAGAAAACAACGAAGGTCGTCACGCGTTTCGCTCCGTCCCCGACGGGTTATCTCCATATTGGCGGCGCCCGCACCGCTCTGTTCAACTGGCTGTACGCCCGCCACCATGGCGGCACGTTCCTGCTGCGCATCGAGGATACCGACCGCGCCCGCTCGACCGAGCAGGCGATCGAGGCGATCTTCGACGGTCTTGGCTGGCTCGGCCTCGCCGGCGACGCGGAGCCGGTGTTCCAGTTCGCGCGCGCGCACCGCCATGCAGAGGTCGCGCACCAGATGCTCGCGGCCGGCCATGCCTATAAATGCTTCGCGACGCCCGAGGAGCTGGCCGAGCTGCGCGAGCAGCAGCGCGCCGCCAAGCAGCCGATGCGCTACGACGGCCGCTGGCGTGACCGCGATCCCGCCGAGGGCGGCGACAAGCCGTTCGTGATCCGCCTCAGGGCGCCGCGCGAGGGCCAGACAACGATCAACGACCAGGTCCAGGGCGCCGTCACCGTGCAGAATGCCGAGCTGGACGACATGATCCTGCTCCGTTCGGACGGCACGCCGACCTATATGCTGGCCGTCGTCGTCGACGATCACGACATGGGCGTGACGCACGTCATCCGCGGCGACGATCATCTCAACAACGCCTTCCGCCAGCTCGGCATCATCCGCGCCATGAACTGGCCCGAGCCGACCTATGCGCACATCCCGCTGATCCACGGCGCGGACGGCGCCAAGCTCTCCAAGCGCCACGGCGCCATGGGCGTCGACGCCTATCGCGACGAGCTCGGCATGCTGCCCGAGGCGGTGAGCAATTACCTGCTGCGCCTGGGCTGGGGCCATGGCGACGAGGAGACCATCTCCCGCGAGCGGGCGATCGAGCTGTTCGACCTGCCCGGCGTCGGCAAGTCGCCTTCGCGCTTCGACATCAAGAAGCTCGAAAACATCAACGCGCATTATGTCCGCGAGGCCGATGACGGGCGGCTCGCGCTGCTCGTTGCCGAGCGCATGCCGCCGCTCGAGGATGCCGCGGCGGCACAGGCCCGCCTGCACAAGCTCGCCGATATCATGCCCGCGCTCAAGCCCCGCGCGAAGACCGTGCTGGAGCTGTTGGACGGAGCGGCGTTCCTCTTCGCACAGCGCCCGATTCCTGTCGACGAGCCCGCGTCATTGTTGCTAGACGATGCGGCGCGGGGACTGCTTGCAGCCGTGGCCGAGCGTCTCAGCGCCCTTTCCGAATGGACGCTCGAGGCGATCGAGACCGCGGTGCGCGCCGCGGCAGAGGAAGCCGAGCTTGGCCTCGGCAAGGTAGCCCAGCCGTTGCGCGCCGCGCTGACGGGCCGGACGACCT
>JAGIAA010000023.1 GCA_017745115.1 Sphingobium sp.
GAATAGACCCAGGCCACGCCCACACCCATGGCGATCAGCGTGAACATGTTGAGGCTGCGATTGACGAGCGACGCCCAGCCCCGCTCGAAGAACGGCCAACCTGCCCAGAGCACGACCGGTGTCGCGAGGATCATCTGCGCCCAGATCGATGCGGACATCGGGATAAGATGATGGAGAGCAGGGAAGATGTGGCCACCCATCTCCAGACCGAACACGGGTACCGATAGAACAAGGCCGATCCAGAAACGCCAAGTCATGTCGCGAAGTTCGGGGCTTGGTCCACTGTTCGCCGTCACCAGTGCAGGTTCCAGCGCCATTCCGCAGATCGGGCAGGCGCCGGGATGATCCTGCCGGATCTCGGGATGCATGGGGCAGGTCCAGATCGTGCCTTCCGGCGCGTTCACAGGCGCTGGCGGCGTATCGCCAAGGAAGAGCGCGGGATCGGCGACGAACTTCTCGCGGCACTTCGCGCTGCAAAAGTAGAAGGTCTTGCCGGCATGCTCGGCATGATGCGCCGTGGCATGCGGATCGACCATCATTCCGCAGACGGGGTCGCGCACGCGCCCGTCTGCCTGGGTATCGGCCTGATGCTGATGATCATGCCCATGATGGTCGTGATGCTCGTGCTGATGCGGCTGTGCCATGATTTCGGTTTTCCGGTGAGGAAGAAGCAAATGCACCCTGACATGGTGTCAAGGTCAAGCCGGAAATTCGATGTCGTGGAAAGGGCTCAGTCCGGCAGCACTCGAGCCCTGTTTCTTATGGACTGGCTCAAGCGCAAGTGAATTGACCTGGCTCAAATACCGACGTTCCGGCGCATGGTAAGGACTCGGTCATTGCTTCTCACACTGCCGGAGAACTGCCATGCGTCTTTTGAGCGCGACCGCTGCCATTGCATTTGTCTTCACCGCCAGCTCGTCGCCCGCTCAGGCCGACGATCCTCATGCGGGGCATCATCCGGAGGGAACGGCTCCCGCGCGGCAAGCGAAGCCCGCAACCCCTCCATCCGACAAGACCTGCCTCATGATGGACCAGATGAAGGGCGGCATGAGCGGTTCGACAATGCATGGCAACATGTCCGGTCGAAGCGAGCAGGACATGAAGGCGATGCAGGAGATGATGAAGAAGTGCATGAACGCCCAGGGCAAGGGCGGCGACGGCACCGACCAGCATCAGCACTGAGGAAGGAGCTGCTGCCATGTTCAACGTTGACCGGCCAGCCTTGGGCAAGATCGGCTGGGGAATATTTGCGCTAGTTGCTGGGCTTTATGTCGTTACGCAACATTGGGGGCATCTGCTGAGCGCGCTTCCCTATCTCTTTCTCCTCGCCTGCCCGCTGATGCACATCTTCATGCATCGCGGCCATGGCCATGGCGCGTCCGCTTCAAGCAACTCATCACCGCCCGCCGAGAGCAGCGGTTCCACGCTTCGATAGATGCCTCAGATGGCGCTGCGATCCTATCGCCACCACTTCGCGAAGACCGTAGCGGTCAGGGCCAAGCCTGACGCGCTCTTCGCCTATGTCGATGATCACGAGCGCCTCGCATCGCACATGATGCGGTCCTCCATGATGATGGCGGGCAATCGCATGGAGATCAGCTTCGACGACAAGCAGGGCCGCGCAATCGGCGCGGTCATCGGAATGTCCGGCCGCATGCTGGGCATCAACCTTGAACTGAAAGAGGTCGTCACCGAACGCATCGACTCCGAGAGCAAGGTCTGGGAAACGATCGGTACGCCGCGTCTCTATGTGATCGGCCACTATCGCATGGGCTTTTCGATGGCCCGTCAGGACGATGGCTCAGCTTTCACGGTCTTCATCGACTATAATCATCCCGAGGGCGCATGGGCTTGGCTCGGCTGGCTGCTCGGCGGCTTCTATTCCAGATGGTGTGTGGTCAGCATGGCTGATGGCGTCGCCGCGCATTTCGATGCCGCGGACCTCAAAGCCAGGTCTTGATGCCGATCACTATCGCGCGTTCGCTCGTGTCGTGACCATCGGCTCGGGCATAGTCGGCGGTACGCCCGCCCAGCCGTGTCCAAGATACGCCGATATAAGGTGCGAACTCTCGCTTGATCTCGTAGCGCAGGCGTCACCTCAATTACCCAGCACGATGCTATAACGTGTGGGGTGCGGTAGTGCTGCTCCGCGCTCGCGGTCTATATCTCGACCTGGCTCCCCAGCTCGATCACGCGGTTGGTCGGGAGCTTGAAGAACTCCATCGCACTGGCGGCATTGCGTACCATCCAGGCGAAAAGCTTCTCGCGCCAGAGCATCATGCCGGGTCGTGCGGACGGAATGAGGGTCTGGCGGGCGAGGAAGTAGCTCGTGTCCATCGACTTGAACGGTGCGCCCGCATTCTTGATCTGTGCCAGCTCGGTGGGAACGTCCGCTTCCTCCATGAAGCCGTGCCGCAGAACGATCCGATAGAAGCCTGAACCGAGATCAGTGACGGTCGTGCGATCGGCAACGACATGGGGTATCGGTTGGGTGGCGACGGTCAGCACCACCACGCGCTCGTGCAGCACCTTGTTGTGCTTCAAGTTGTGCAACAACGCGGGCGGGATTGTGTCCACTTGCGATGCCAGAAACACGGCTGTCCCGGGCACACGCTTCACCGACTGTGCGGCGGATTTGATGAACACCTCGACCGGCATCGCGCCCTCGGCCAGGCGCTCGTGGACCAGCCGCCGTCCGGTCGCCCAGGTCGTCAGCAGCGTGAAGGCCACCGCCGCGACCAGAAGCGGGAACCAGCCTCCGTCCGGTATCTTGGTGACGTTCGAGGCGAAATAGAGCCCGTCGATCAGCAGGAAGGTACCGGTGACCAGCCCGGCGACGAGCGGGTGCCATTTCCAGACAGCGAAGGTCAGCACTCCCAGCATGCAGCCGGTAATGAACATCGTGCCGGTGACGGCGATACCATAGGCGGCTGCGAGGTTACTCGAACTCCGGAAGCCGACGGCGAGCAGGATAACGAGGATGAGCAGCGCCCAGTTGACCAGCGGCACATAAATCTGGCCGGCCGCCTTGGCGCTTGTGTGCATGATCTGGAGGCGCGGCAGGAAGCCCAATTGCACCGCCTGCTGCGACACGGAGAATGCGCCGGAGATCACCGCTTGGCTGGCAATGATGGTCGCCAGCGTCGCAAGGATGACGAGCGGCAGTCGCGCCCAGTCCGGGGCCATCAGGAAGAAAGGGTTCTCAACCGCATGCGGGTTGCGCAGCAGCAGCGCCGACTGCCCCAGATAATTGAGCAGCAGGCAGGGGAAAGCGATGTAGAGCCAAGAGAGCATGATCGCCTTGCGCCCGAAATGACCCATATCGGCGTAAAGTGCCTCCGCCCCCGTGACTGCCAGCACCACCGATCCGAGCGCAAGGAAGGCCAGCATCGGATCGAGCAGGAAGAAGTTGAGCGCGTGCCAGGGATTGAGAGCCCAGAGGATTTCCGGCGCTTGCATGATGCCCCCGATCCCGAGAACCGCGAGCACCGCGAAATAGAAGATCATCACCGGTCCGAACAGTTTGCCGACCGCCGCAGTGCCCCGCGACTGGATGGCGAAGAGGAAGACGAGGATCGCAATGGTGATGGGCAGGACCATCGGCGTCAGCCCGTCTTCTACGATGGTCAGCCCCTCCACGGCCGACAGCACCGAGATCGCCGGCGTGATGATCGCATCGCCATAGAAGAGCGCCGTCGCGATCACGCCCAGCATCGCGATGCCCGTGTGCCAGCGATTTACCGGGAGCTTGCGCGTGATAAGCGCCAGTAGTGCAAGGCTGCCGCCCTCGCCCTTGTTGTCCGCGCGCAGGATCACGAAAACATATTTGAGCGTCACGATCAGCATCATCGTCCAGAAGATGAGGCTGAGCACGCCGAAGATATGGTCGCGGTCCACGGCCAGCGGGTGGTGCCCCACGAAGCTCTCCTTGAGCGCATAGAGCGGCGAGGTGCCGATGTCTCCGAACACCACGCCGATCGCTCCGATGGCGAGCGTGCTCAGCTTTTCGTGATGGCCATGAGCGTGGTCGGCTTCTGCCGGGGCAAGAGGCTGCAAGCGAAGTCACCTTTCGGCTGGCGGACCTTCGGTCCGCGCGGATGCGCCCCCTAATCCAGGGCCAAGCCGCCCGCCACGAACTTTACGCAATCTTTATGGGCCAGGCAAAATTCCCCGTGGAACCTTAATCGGCACCTCGCCCACATCGGTCTCAAGCAAATGCCGCTGGGAGTGCCGATATATGCGCGACATCATCCGCCGCATGGAGCGTGGCAAGCGGAGCTGGCCTGCCGAAATCGTGTTGCGATCATTCGGCCTGGCTATGCTCGGCATGTGCGCTGCGAGTGCACTCTGGGTGTTCCGTCTCGTGCATCAGCCGCCGCCTCATGAGGCAAGGCCCATCGAATGCCTTGCGGCCCTGCTTGCCGTGATCGGCTGGAGCCTCGGCTGGGCTTTCTTCGCCGTCGGCCCCGGCCTTTTCAAACTCGTCCCCGTGCCACAGCGCTACTGGCGCTATTCATCGAAAGGACCTCCCCGATGACCGACATGCTCTGGCTCGGCGTGCTGGCAGGCCTGTTCCTGCTCACGCTCGCCTTCACCCGCTTGTGCAGCGAGGCGTGAGGACAAGGCCATGACCTTCCAGCTCACTCTCGCCGGCCTCACGGCGCTCGCTCTCCTCCTCTACCTCGTAGCCGTGCTCGTCCGGCCCGAGCGCTTCTGAACAGGGGCTCCTCATGACAATTCAAGGCTGGACGCTGATCCTCCTCTTCACCGTCCTCATTGTCGCCCTCGCCAAGCCGATGGGTATGTGGCTGTTCGCTCTCTACCAAGGAGACCGCACCCCGCTCCACCCGGTATTGGGGCCGGTCGAGACCGGTTTTTACAAGCTCGCCGGCATCGATCCCAGGGCCGAGCAAAGCTGGCGGCGCTATGCGTTGCATATGCTGGTTTTCCAGCTCGCGACCCTGCTCTTCACTTATGCGATCCTGCGCCTGCAGGGCGTACTGCCGATGAATCCGCGCGGCATTGCCGGCTTGAGCCCGGACGGTGCCCTCAACACGGCGATCAGCTTCACCACCAACACCAATTGGCAGTGGTATTCCGGCGAGGCCGCGCTCTCGAATCTCAGCCAGATGCTCGGCCTCACCATCCACAATTTCTTGTCGGCAGCGACCGGCATTGCCATCGCCTTCGCCTTGTTTCGCGGCTTTGCGCGGCGGCAGGCGAACAGCATCGGCAATTTCTGGGCGGATATGACGCGGGTGACGCTCTACCTCCTGTTGCCGATCTGCGTCGTCTATGCCGCTTTCCTGATTGCGAGCGGCGTACCCCAGACCTTCTCCAGCCTGATTGACGCGACCACGCTTGAAGGCGTCAAGCAGCATATCGTCTTGGGTCCGGTCGCCTCCCAGGAGGCGATCAAGATGCTCGGCACCAACGGCGGCGGCTTCTTCAACGCCAACAGCGCGCATCCCTTCGAGAACCCGACCGCGCTCACCAACCTCGTCCAGATGCTCTCCATCTTCGCAATCGGCGTCGGCCTGAGCTGGTGCTTCGGCAAGGCAGTCGGCAACACCCGTCAAGGCTGGGCGATCCTTGCCGCAATGATGATCCTGTTTATTGCCGGCGTCAGCGTCGTTTACTGGCAGGAAGCGGCCGGCAACCCCATGCTCCACCAGCTCGGCGTCCCGGGCGGTAACATGGAGGGCAAGGAAGTCCGCTTCGGCATCGCCGCCTCGGCGCTCTTCTCGGTCATCACCACCGCCGCCTCCTGCGGCGCGGTCAATGCCATGCATGACAGCTTCACCGCCTTGGGCGGCATGATCCCTTTGTTCAACATGCAGCTCGGCGAGATCGTCGTCGGCGGTGTGGGCGCGGGCATTTACGGTTTCCTGCTCTTCGCCCTGCTCGCCGTGTTCGTCGCAGGCCTCATGGTGGGCCGCACCCCGGAATATGTCGGCAAGAAGATCGAGGCGAAGGAAGTGAAACTGGCGGTGCTCGCCATCGCCGTGCTTCCGCTCTGCATCCTCGAGCTGACCGCACTCTCGGCTGTGCTGCCACAGGGCCTCGCCGGACCGCTCAACAAAGGCCCGCACGGCTTCACAGAAATCCTCTACGCCTATAGCTCGGCGACCGGCAACAATGGTTCGGCCTTCGCCGGCATCACCTCCGGCACGCCCTATTACAACGGGCTGCTGGGCGTGGCGATGTGGATCGGCCGCTTCTTCATGATCGTGCCGGTGCTGGCCATCGCCGGCAGCCTCGCCGCCAAGAAATACACGCCGGAAACAACCGGGTCGTTTCCGACCACGGGCGGCCTCTGGGTGGGCTTGCTGGTCTCGATCATCCTGATCGTCGGCGGTCTCACTTTCCTTCCCAGCCTCGCGCTCGGGCCCATCGCGGATCATCTCGCCATGATCCACGGCCAGCTCTTCTGAAGGTTCGTCTCATGACAACGGCTTCATCCATCTTCTCCGCAAAGCTTGTCGGTCCCGCCATCGGCGATGCCTTCAGGAAGCTCGATCCGCGCGAACTCATCAAGAACCCGGTGCTGTTCACCACGGCGGTCGTCGCGCTGCTTCTGACCGTCCTGCTCGCCATCGGCGGCGAGACCTTGGCCTTCGGCTTCCAGGTCCAGCTCATCGTCTGGCTGTGGCTGACGGTGCTGTTCGGTACCTTTGCCGAGGCGCTTGCCGAAGGGCGCGGACGTGCCCAGGCCGCCTCACTCCGTGCCACCAAATCCGAACTGGTCGCCAAGCTGTCGGACGGAAAAAGCATCCCTGCCTCGCAACTCAAGCGGGGCGACATCGTGATCGTCGGTACCGGCGACCTCATCCCAGCCGATGGTGAAGTCATCGAGGGCGTTGCCTCGGTCAACGAAGCGGCCATCACGGGCGAGAGCGCACCTGTCATCCGCGAGGCCGGCGGTGACCGCTCGGCCGTGACGGCGGGCACGCGCGTCATCTCCGACCATATCAAGGTCCGCGTCACGCAGGAGCCGGGCCAGGGCTTCCTCGACCGCATGATCGCGCTGGTCGAGGGCGCGGAGCGGCAGAAGACTCCCAACGAGATCGCGCTCACCATCCTGCTGGTCGGTCTTACCATCATCTTCCTGATCTCGGTCGCGACCATCCCCGGCTTCGCCAGCTATGCCGGCGGCCATATCCCGGTCGCGATCCTCGCGGCGCTGCTGATCACGCTCATCCCGACAACCATCGCCGCCTTGCTTTCCGCTATCGGCATTGCGGGCATGGACCGGCTGGTCCGCTTTAACGTGCTCGCCAAGTCAGGCCGCGCGGTCGAGGCGGCGGGCGACGTCGACGTGCTGCTGCTCGACAAGACCGGCACGATCACGGTCGGCGATCGCCAGGCGAGCGAGTTCCGCCCGGTGACCGGCGTGCATGTCTCAGAACTCGCCGAAGCTGCGCTCCTCGCCAGCCTCGCCGACGAGACGCCGGAAGGTCGTTCAATCGTCACGTTAGCGCGGGAGAAATTTTCGGTGATGCAGACGGCCCTGCCGGCGGGCGCGGAGGTCATCCCCTTCACGGCCCAGACCCGCATCTCCGGTGTTCAGAGCGAAGGTTCGCTCATCCAAAAAGGCGCGGTGGATTCGGTGTTGAAGGCCAATCCCGGCTCGAACAGCAGCCCGTCCGCGAATGAGTTGCGCCGCATCACCGACGAGATCGCGCGTGGCGGCATGACACCCCTCGCGGTCGCGAAGGACGGACGCATTCTGGGTGCGGTCGCGCTCAAGGACGTAATCAAGGCGGGCGTCCGCGACCGCTTCGCGGAGTTGCGCCGCATGGGTATTCGCACCGTGATGATCACCGGCGACAACCCGCTTACGGCCGCCGCTATCGCCGCCGAAGCGGGCGTAGACGATTTCCTCGCCGAGGCCACGCCGGAGGACAAGCTCGCCCTCATCCGCAAGGAACAGCAAGGCGGACGGCTGGTTGCCATGTGCGGCGACGGCACCAACGATGCGCCTGCACTTGCACAGGCCGATGTCGGCGTGGCCATGAATACTGGCACGCAGGCCGCACGCGAGGCGGGCAACATGGTCGATCTCGACAGCGACCCGACCAAGCTCATTGAGATCGTCGGTCTCGGCAAGCAGTTGCTCATGACACGCGGCGCGCTCACCACCTTCTCGGTCGCCAATGACGTCGCCAAATATTTCGCGATCATCCCGGCGATGTTCGTGGCGCTTTATCCGGGCCTCGCGGTGCTGAACGTCATGGGGCTCGCATCGCCCAACAGCGCGATCCTCTCGGCGATCATCTTCAACGCTTTGATCATCCCGCTGCTGGTGCCGCTAGCACTCAAGGGCGTGAAGTACCGCGCCATCGGTGCCGGTCCGCTGCTCGCTCGCAATCTCGCCGTCTATGGCATGGGCGGTCTCATTGCGCCCTTCATCGGCATCAAGATCATCGACCTCGCGGTCGCCGGTCTCGGCCTCGCCTGAGGAACATCACATGCTCAAGGATCTCACTTCTGCCCTCCGCCCCGCAATCGTGCTGACATTGCTGTTCGCCGCGCTGCTGGGCCTTGCCTATCCCGCCCTGCTCACGGGCATTGGCCAGATCGCCTTTTCTTATCAGGCCAATGGCAGCCTCATTCTCGACAAGGGTCGCGTGATCGGCTCGGAGCTTCTCGCCCAGCGTTTTGAACAGGATGGCTACTTCCATTCCCGCCCGTCCGCCGCAGGCAAGGGCTACGAGGCCGACAACAGCTACGGCTCAAATCTCGGTCCAACCAGCCAGGCCCTGCATGACCGCGTGAAAGGCGA
This sequence comes from Sphingobium sp., assembly GCA_017745115.1. Next base: position 8,786 of record JAGIAA010000023.1, read on the forward strand.
TCTCGACGCGCTCCGCACCTCGCCAGACGTTTCCCCGTCCGCCGATCTGGTGACTACCTCCGCCTCGGGGCTCGACCCCCATATCAGCCCCGAGGCGGCCTTTTTTCAAATTGGTCGCGTCGCCCGCGCCCGTGGCGTCTCCGAGGGAAAGGTCCGCGCTCTTGTAAAGGGGAAAATCGAGCATCCGCTGCTCGGCTTTCTTGGCGAGCCCCGCGTCAATGTGCTGTTGCTCAATCGGGCGCTCGATACATTGACGGCGGAAAGCGCTAATAGGGCGCCGTGAGTTCCCAACCGCCTCCAGACGTGCGACCTAATCCAGAGGCCCTCTTGCGCCAAGCCGCGCAAGAGGGTCGCGGCCGTCTCAAAGTTTTCCTCGGCGCTGCCCCGGGCGTCGGCAAGACCTATGAGATGCTGACCGAGGCGCTCGCACGGAAACAGGACGGCACCGACATTGTGGTCGGCGTCGTCGAGACCCATGGCCGCGCGGAGACGGAAGCACTGATCCACGGCCTCGAAATCATCCCGCGCAAGCAGAGCGACTATCAGGGACGCGCCCTGACCGAGATGGACATCGATGCCATCCTCGCCCGTCGTCCGGAGCTGGCGCTGGTCGATGAACTTGCCCACACCAATGCGGCCGGTAGCCGCCACGACAAGCGCTATCAGGATGTCGAGGAGCTGCTCGCCGCGGGCATCGACGTGTATTCGACCGTCAACGTCCAGCACCTCGAAAGCCTCAACGATGTGGTCGCCTCCTTCACGAAGGTGCGCGTGCGGGAGACGCTGCCGGACCGGGTCATCGAAAATGCCGACATCGAGGTCATCGACATTCCGCCCGACGAGCTGATCGAGCGGCTGAAGCAGGGCAAGGTCTATGTGCCCGAGGAAGCGACGCGGGCGCTCGGCAACTTCTTCTCCAAGTCGAACCTGACCGCCTTGCGCGAGCTTGCACTCCGCCGCGCCGCGCAGGCAGTCGACGCGGAAATGCTCGACTATCTGCGCGCTCATGCGCTGGCGGGGACATGGGCGGCCGGAGAGCGCATTGTGGTGGCGGTTAGTGAACAAGCCGGTGCGACAGAGCTTGTTCGCGCGGCCAAGCGCCTAGCCGACGCCCTTCGCGCGCCGTGGACGGCCATTCATATAGAAACCCCGCGCTCCAGCCATTTCTCGGATGCGGACAATGCCCGTCTTGCGGCGACGCTGCACCTTGCCGGCCAACTCGGTGGCCAGGTTGCGACTGTGCCTGCAGAGACGGTTGTCGAAGGTCTCCTCCACTTCGCGGCCGAGGCTCGCGCAACGCAGCTTATCGTCGGCAAATCCTCACGCTCGCGCTGGTTCGAGTTGCTTCATGGGTCGGTGGTGGACCGGCTCGTGCGCGAGACGCCGGGCATCACGGTGCATGTTCTTCCCATGGAGCCGGGACAAGGGCCGTCTCCATCGAAGGTGCAGCCGGCGCCAGGGCGCTGGGGCAAGCTCACCGACTATCTGGTTGCGTTCAGCATCGTCGCCCTGGTCACACTGCTCGGCGAACTCATTTTCGCCACAGAGAGCGTCACCAATGTCGGCCTGCTTTTCCTGCTCCCGGTCATGGTGGCGGCGTCGCGCTACGGTCTGCGCGTCGGCATCGTCACCGGCCTTGTCGCAAGCCTGACCTACAATTTCTTCTTCATCCCGCCGACACACACCTTCACCATTCAGGACCCGCAAAACATCATCACGGTCCTGGTCCTGCTCGGCGTCGCCGTGGTGAGCAGCCAGCTCGCCGCGCGTGTCCGCGATCACGCGCTGCTCGCCCAGCGCAGCGCCGCTCAGAACAGCTCGCTCGCGGGCTTCGCTCGGCAACTCACCGCGATCAGCAAGGAGGACGAGCTGGCTCAGCTGCTCTGCGCAGAAGTAGGCCGACTTCTGGACGTTAACGCACTGCTCCTGCTGCCCGAAAATGGTGAGCTGGTGCTGCGTGCCGCCGTGCCGCCGGACGTCCATCTCGAAACGATCGAGCAAGCTGCATCCCGGTGGGCGCTCGATCACAACATGCCTGCCGGTCGAAGTTCCGAAACGCTCACGGCATCGGAATGGCTGTTTCACCCGCTCTCGGCCGGCGGGCGCGCGATTGGCGTCTTCGGCCTGGCTCGACCCGATGCGGGCACGCCCATCCGCTCCGATCAGTTGCCGCTTCTTCTGAGTCTTCTCGATCAGGCTGCCCTTGCGCTCGAACGCATCGCCCTCGAAGCGGAGATGACCACAGTGACGCAGCTCAAGGAGCGCGACCGGCTAAGAGCGGCTCTGCTCTCCTCCGTCAGCCACGATCTGCGGACGCCGCTCACCACCATTCTCGGCATGCTCGGCGAGATGCAGCCGGCCGATGAGGAGCAAAAGAAGCAGTTGCGGGAAACGCGCAGCGAAGCCGAACGCCTCAGCCGGTTCGTCGGAAACCTGCTCGACATGGTCCGGATCGAGACCGGAGCCCTGCACCAGTCCATAGAACCAGTCGACCTGACCGAAGCGATCGGAGCGGCGGTGCACGATCTTCGCGGCGTGCTACGCGGACATGCGCTGAAATTGGACGTGCCGCCCGACCTGCCTTTCGTCTCGGTCGACCCTCAACTCTTTCATCACTGCCTCATCAACCTCATCGAGAATGCCGCGAAATATGGCAGCGCCGACGCCCCGATCTGCGTGGCCGCGAAGCGCAACCGGCAGGGATTGACGCTCTCGGTTCTCGACGAAGGCCCTGGCCTTCCGCAGGGCGAAGAACGGCGCATCTTCGAGACCTTCACGCGGATCGAAGGCTCGGATCGGAAGGGCGGGACCGGCCTTGGCCTAGCCATCGTCAAGGGCTTTGCCGAGGCGATGGGGGTCGCTGCGCTGGCGGCCAATCGGGCGGATCGCGCTGGAGCGCGCTTCGATCTTATCTTTCCGGAGGAAAAGCTGGTGACGGGAGCGTCGGGCGAATGAGTGCGGGCCCAAAATTACTTGTGGTGGACGACGAACCGGCGATTCGACGGCTGCTGGCAGCAGGACTGCTTCGCGCCGGCTACCGGATCGTGGAGGCAGGGAATGGGCGCGACGCCCTCAACGCGCTCCAGATCGACAAGCCCGACGCCGTATTACTTGACCTCGGGCTGCCGGATCGCGACGGACTGGAGCTGGTGCCGCTCATCAAGGGATCGGGTGCGGCAGTGATCGTAGTCTCCGCACGGGACGCTACCGACCAAAAGGTCGCTGCGCTCGACCTTGGGGCCGACGATTATGTGACCAAGCCCTTCGACACGGAGGAGGTGCTGGCGCGCATTCGCACTGCTCTGCGCCATCGCCTCTCGGCGGACATCGAAACCCCCGTGGTCCGCGTCGGCGAGATTGAGATCGATCTCGCGGCGCGCCTCGTGCGCCGAGCAGGCGAAGAAGTCCATCTGACGCCCAAGGAATTTGGCTTCCTTGCTGAGCTCGCCAAGCATCCCGGTCGTGTCGTGACGCACCTCCAGCTCCTCCGCAATGTATGGGGGCCAGGCCATGAGCAGGATGTCGAATATCTGCGCGTCGCCGCGCGCGGTGTCCGAAAGAAGCTGGAAGGCAACGCGGCCGACATGTCGTTCGTGCGCAACGAGCCGGGTGTTGGATATCGGTTGGTCAGGCAATAGCGACCTTGCCGAAATTTGCCTCAAGGTAGCGGCCATTCTCGCTTTCGTTGCCGCCGTTTGTCGCCTGGATTCTGCGTCCTAAAAGTTGCCATGCATTCAGCTGGCTAACGTCCGGAACGCGCATGTCGAGCATAAAGACACCCCCTGTCCGAAATTGTCCGAGCTGAACCGCCCCTCTACATTTCCTCGAGCGCGTGCTTGAGATCCGCGATCAGGTCGGATGCATGTTCGATCCCGATGGAGAGGCGAATGGTCGACGCCATCACGCCGATTCGAGCGCGGATGTCGGCCGCCACGCCTGAATGGGTCGTGGTGGCCGGGTGGCTGGCGAGCGACTCCGTGCCGCCCAGGCTCACCGCCAGCTTGAAGATCTGGAGCCGGTTGAGAAAGCGGAAGGCCTCCTCCTGCCCGCCTACGATATCGAACGAGAAGGTCGATCCCGCCCCCGTCGATTGCGAGCGGAAGACGCGCGCTTCCGGCGACGCGGGATCGTGAAAGGGCGGATAATGCAACCGCGCTACCTTGGGATGGTCGCGCAGATATTCCGCGACGAGCCTGCCGTTGTCGTTCGCCCGCTCCATCCGCAGGCCGAGCGTCTCGAGCGACCGTCCCAGCATCCAGCAGCTGTGGGGATCGAGCTGGGTTCCGATGGCGCTGCGCAGTTGCCGGATCGGGCCGATCACCTCGCTGCGGCCGAGCGCCGCGCCGGCGACGAGATCCGAATGGCCGCCGACATATTTTGTCAGCGAATAGAGAGAAATGTCGGCGCCTTGCTCGATGGGATGCTGGAAGACAGGGCCGAGCAGCGTGTTGTCGCAGGCGACAAGGGGGCGATGCTGCTGGCGCGCTTCGATGCGCTCGGCTGCCCTGCGTACGAGGGCAATGTCGACCAGGCTGTTCGTCGGGTTCGCCGGCGTCTCGACAAGGATCAACGCGACGCGGCCCAGCGCGCAAGCTTCGTCCGCCGCAGCGAAAACCGCGCTTTCATCGATCCCGTCGGAGAAGCTCACCGACCGGACGTCCAGCCTGGCAAACGTCCTCGAGAGCAATGTCTCGGTGCCGCCGTAGAGCGGCTGCGAATGCAAAATGACGTCGCCCGGCTGCGCAAAGGCAAGCAAGGTTGTGGTGATCGCGGCCATGCCCGAGGCGAAGACGACGCATGCTTCCGTCCGCTCGTACAGAGCGAGGCGGTCTTCTACGATCTCGCTGTTAGGATGATTGAACCTGGAATAGACGAGGCCAGGATTCTGCCCCTCCGGCGCCTGCTTGCGCCCCGAGACATAATCGAAAAAGTCACGCCCTTCCTCGGCTGTCGGAAAGACGAAAGTAGATGTCAGAAATACCGGTGGCTTGACCGCGCCTTCGGATAGGGCGGGATCAAAGCCATAATTGAGCATCTGGGTATCAGGGTGGAGGACATGATTCCCAATTCTGGTCTTGCTCTGACGTGGGGCTGTCATAATGCCTCCGATAGTGGCGTAAGGATGCTGGAGCGGTCTTTATCGACGGCGCTGCAAACAGTTCCCGACACTGCCTCACATGACACGGTCGCGCTATTCCGTCGACGCGCTATCGGAATTCATGCGCGATCGGCTGTCGTGAGCATATGTCCGCTTGAAGGAAGCCGGAGGGTGAGACGTTGCGTCGCCAATGGCGTGCGGTTGGCCTGCGCTACACCGGCCCAACCCAAACTCCGAAATCTCGGGGCGTCAGCGCCTCGCTTCTGCCGTCAATTCGCCTTCCTCTCGGCCATCTTCTTCAGGATCACGGCGAACTGGGCGCGGAACGGTTCTTCATACTTTCCGAGGTCCTCGGCGCGCCCGGTAAAATAATTCGCGCCGATAAACGAGTCCGACACCGCGCGTGTGCAGGCATCGACCGCGGTGCGGATCGGGCCCATAGCATTGTCAACGAAGCGCTCTCGCGCGGCCTTGAAGGCGGCTGGATCTGCCTGCGCCTCGTTCAGCGCCTCCATGCCGCGTTTGAGCCGGGCAGGATCTTCCGACCCCACCCTCAGCTGGTTCGCCGCCAACACCACCTCAACCCAGCGATTGAGTTCAGCCTCGGGCGCGTTGGAGGCCAGCAGATGGGCTCCGATCCTGCCGCGCATGACGGCGGCGGGGAGCAACTTCATCCGGGTAAAGCCGAAGGAGGCGCACATGTCGGTCGCCGTCGCGAGGCTGGATTGGATAACAGTCTGTGTCGCCTCCGTCCGCCAGTCCATTTCGCTCGCCCGAGCCCCCACTGCGGCGCTCAGCCAGGCTGCAACGAAAACGACCTTACGCATCTCACACTCTCCAATAGCTCCCGCGTTGTCGTCGGAGCATCTTTAGAAGAACCTAATGCCGACACCTGCGGCTCCCCGTTTCATTCAGGTCCGCCTTGGTAATCGGGGGATCGACGTCACGATGGCCCGAGATCTGCGAAAGCGACCGGTGCGCACCGTATGCATCCACGCCAGCGACCATCCCGTCCGCGGAAGTTGATGGCCGGCATGTCATCTTGTCCGGCCAGTCAGCTCTGGGCGGCTGCCGCCTCAATCTCGGTCATTCGCGCCGGCACTCGCCATCTCCGAAAGCTGCCGTTCGTGAGTCCGGTCGCGAGTGGGACTTCCCATCGGAGCCAGAAGATCAGGGTTCCTGCCATTGAAATACCGTGCCGTTACGTCGGTTGGCGGTGGCGCCGGGCCAGTCGGCGGCATAGGGTTCGCCCGTTTCGGTATCGATGCCAAGGTAGCGGTTGGTACGCAGCGACAGCAGCATGAACTCGCCGCGCAGCAGGTCCTGCCATTGGAAGAGGCTATTGACGCTCTCCGACGGCATCAACCGCACGTCTGCCGACAGGCCTTCGCCTACCACCGTGAGAAATCCGCGCCCATCGTCCGCTTCCAGCGCGACACGTCCCTGGCCGCGATCGTGGACGCGGAAGCGGATGCCGCCTTTTGCAGCCTCCGGCGAGGCCGGGCTCGCGGTGTGCAGCATCCCGTGGGGATTGGCCCAGGCGAACTCGCCATTTGCCAGGTTCTTCATCGTCACCACCTTGCCGAGCGGCAGGTTGTGGCTGCGATCCGCCAGAGGCTCGTCCAGCCGAAAGGAGTCGAAATCGGCATTACCGCCGGCGCGGCCCTTCTCGTTGAAGGCGAACAACGCGTAGCGTACGCCCTGGAATGTCTTGAGCTGATAGGCGGTGCGAAGCTCGCCGCCGATGGGCCTGAACGCCTGGCCGTCGCTGCTGACGCTGAAGCGTGCGGTCTCGCGATCAAAATCGCCGGCAACGCGTAACTGGAGGACCGGGTCGACCAGCGGCTCCTCGAGCGTGCGGTCGGCAATCTGGTCGTAGAATCGGAGGCGGTAACTCGAACCGACGCGCACCACGCCCAGCGTTGCGAAGGGCACGTTCAGCAAGGCGAGGCCCGCATAGTCGCCATCCTCGAGCCCGCGGGCATCGAGCTGTACAGTGGCGATGGATTCAGGCCAGACTGCGCGTTGGGTCAGGCTGTTTCGCGCCAGCAGGAAATGGGGGGCAGGAAGGGTTCGCAGCCGCAGATGGCCCCGCCGCGCCCCAAGCGACCACTTGCTGTCGTCTGGCACATGATTCCATTGCCATATCGGCTGGAGCTTCGGACCGGAGAAGTCGTCGCTCCGCTGCCAGGTCGGGGTTGGCTTCTGATTGGTCCCTGTCGCCGGCTTCAGCCATGTCACCGGGCTGCGTCCAAGGTTGCCCGGCAAACCGAAATAGGGCCAGCCGTCCTTCCAGGTGACCGGCGAGAGATAGGTCGTGCGCCCCATCGACTTGCGGTCCATCATCGACCAGCCCCACCAGTCGCCATTGGGCAACTGGACGATGCCCCCCTGATGAAGCGGCACGGCGCCCGCGAAATTGGGCGTCGGCGGCTGAGCGATCGCGAGCTTCGCGCCGGGGCCGGGCAGGGGCTTGCCGAGGCCGTTGTCGGTCAGCCACAATCCGCGCTGCTGTCCCATGGTTTCGCGCGCGCTGATCGTCACCGTTTCATAGGGACCTTCGGGCCGGTCGGCGCGTGCCGCAGTCATGCGCCCGACCGGGGAGTAGTTGGCGCTGATGATGTAGTAGCGGCCGTCGATCTTGTAGAAGTGATGGCCCTCCCCCATCGCGTTGCCGGCAGGGATGATCGTCCGCTCGCTACCTTCGATGAAGCCGCTCAGATCCGGCTTCATCTCGATCAGCTTCACCTCGTCATAGTCGTACACCGCATAGATGCGGCCGTCGTCGTCGAACAGCACCGAGACGTCGTGCGCCGGCCCCGGCAGGGAGCGATGTTTCCACGGCCCCGCCGGATCGGTGGCAGTGAAGATCTGCAGCCCGCGACGGTTGATGTTCGTGAAGATGTAGAAGGTGCCGTTGTGATAGCGGAGAGCCGGCGCCCAAATGCCCTGGCCATAGGTCTCCTTGCCGCCCTCCATCCGATATTCCGGACCCAAGTCGAGCCGGTCGAAGGCATAGCCGAGCAGCCGCCAGTTCACGAGATCCCTGGAATGCAGCACCGGAAGGCCCGGCATGACGTGCATCGTCGTACCGGTCATATAATAATCGTCGCCGACGCGGATTATGTCAGGGTCGGAAAACTCATCGGCAAACAAGGGATTGGTGAAGGTCCCGTTCCCGTTGTCGGGCGTCCAGCTCGTTTGCGGCGTCTGCGCGGCAGCGGGTGGGACGGCGTACAGAAAGGACGCGGCGAGCGGCATGAGCGTCAAGAACGCAACCTTACGGAATCTGATGTTTTCCTCCTGCAGCTCAATCTTCCCGGCGCCTGCCGCATTCGCGTTCGCGTTCGCGTTCGCGTTCGCGTTCGCGTTCGCGTTCGCGTTCGCGTTCGCCCGATCAATGAATTTGTCCGAGTAAAAAATAGGCGAGTCAATCCGAAAATCCCGGGGCAACGAAGCCGGGGTTTCCGCGGAAGGGGCCGCTTCGCCTGCCGGGATTCCTGGCCCCTTCCGAACCAGCGCGATCAGAATCGGACGACGGCCTGCTTCCCGGCATAAGTGATCCGCTTGCCGGCAGGGGCCGGCCCGATGCCGCCCTGGCCCGCGCCATTCGTCAGCACCAGGTCGAGCTCGCGGCTTGAGATCATGCAGCGTGCACCGCCGCCGGCTTTTCGAGCCCGACCAGGCTTGGCGCGGTCCAGTAATTGGGGCCGAGCGTCGCGTTCACGTGGACCGTCTCGGGACCGTAGTCACGCCGTCGAGGCGCAGCTGCAGGCCGTTCTCGAGGCGCACATAGGAGAAGCTTGTAGATGGGCCCTGTGCATTCGGGCTCAAGTGACCATTGGCGTCGAGCCCCGTCGAGTTTTACGCCAGTGCCGGCGATCCGATGGTCAGCGCAAGGGCTGCGACACAATGCTTCGGGACCGCGCTATTCAGCCTCGTTCACCTCTCCTGTCGACGGTCGGTTGCTTCGCCGTTTTTGTCACGCGGCCTTCGCGCCGTTCATAGGCTCACGGCCACCGCTTCGCCGAGATAGCGAACATCGCGCTCGATCCCGGGCTCTCCCGGTCGCTTGAGTACCAGATGCAGGTTCCGCACGCGCGTGCTCGCGTCATGGCTTCCTCGCGGCGCCGAAATCGAGAGGCGCTTGCGCGCATCGTCCCACGCGAACGCGATCCGGCTATAGCTGCCGCGTTCGTAGTCGTAGCTCGTGCCGTCGTCGTCGTAGAGCGTGAAGCGGCCGTCCGCGCCGGATTGGATGCGGAGCTCCAGATCGAGATTGCGCGATTGCGCCGTCGACTGGGCTACTCCCGCGAGCGGGACGATGCTCCCGGCTCTTACGTGCAACGGTATCCTGTCGAGCGACGCGGCAAGCCGATGAACCGCGCCGCCGGCCCGGTGCTCGCCGCTCCAGAAGTCGTACCAGCCGCCCTGTGCGGTGGGCAGATAGACCGGCCAATGCTGCACCCCCGGCGCGACGACCGGAGCCACGTGGAATGCCTTGCCGAACATGTAGCTGTAGCGCTCGTCCAGCGCCCTCTCGTCCTGGGGAAAGTCCATGACCAAGGGGCGTAGCAGGCTCGATCCGTCGTGCGTGATCTCGGCAGCTTCACTGTAGATATAGGGCAGCAGGCGGTAGCGAAGCTCGAGGCAAGCACGCGCCAGCCTTTCCACCTCCGGCCCGTAACGCCAGAATTCGGTGTCGCTCTGGTAGCCGTGGACCCGCTGGAGCGGCAGGAACGTGCCGAACTGCAGCCAGCGGATGAGCCGTTCGTGGTAGGCCGGGTCGCTGTACTGGCCCTTGCCCGGCCGAAAGAAGCCGCCCGCATCGACGGTCCAATAGGGCATCCCCGCGGCGGCGAAGTTGAGCCCGCCGGTGATCTGCCGCTTCAACGTCTCCCAGTCGTTGCCGATGTCGCCGGACCAGGCGGCGGCGGCGTAGCGCTGCTGCCCCGGGGCGGCCGACCGGGTGAGCGTAAAGACCCGTTGACGTGGAGCGTCGCGGCGTTGCCCATCATAGACCGTGCGCGCAACCTGCAGGGGGAATATGTTGCGGACAGTCTCGCCGGGACCGGCGCTGGTGACTTTCCCCTTCAGATCGTCGTTCTCGGGTTCGGTCGCATCCTGCCAGAAGCAATCGACCCCGAGCTTCAGCAGCTTGTCGCGCTCGTTGGCCCAATAGAATGCCGCGGCTTCGGGGTTGAAGAAGTCGACCCAGTCGGTGCCCGGAACATAATAGTCGAGCGCGGCGAACCTCTTGCCGAGATCGCTGGCGCGATCGACCTTCGCCCAGACCGACAGCATCAGCCGCATGTCCATCGCATGCAGATCGCGCAGCATCCCCGCCGGATCGGGGTAAAAGTCGCGATCGAACTCCATCGCGTTCCAGCCGTGCTTCCCCCAATATTGCCAGTCCTGGACGATGACGTCGACCGGGAGCCCGCGGCGGCGGAACTCGCGCGCGTTGGCCAGCAACTCCTCCTGGCTCTTGAAGCGTTCGCGGCAGTGGATGTAGCCGAACGCCCATTTGGGAAGCATCGGCGCCTGTCCGGTGAGCCTCCGGTAGGTCGCCACGATCTCGGCGCCATCCTTGCCGGCGATCACGACATAATCGAGCGCTTCGGCCACCGGGGAACGCAGGACCGTTCGCTCGTCGACCGGCCCGAAATGCAGCCGCGGGGAATCGCGCCCGATCCCGACCACTTTCACTTGGTGAAGCCCGGGCTCCAGCGTCGCGAAAAAGCCGGTCGTCGGCGGCAGCCACTCGTTCGCAAAATCGACCAGCAATTTCCCGTCGATTTCGACGCTGTAACGAACCGCCATACTGCTCCCGACATCGAGCAGAAAGGCGTGCCGTCCACTCGCATCGGTGCGGAACTCGCCTTCGAAGACGGCTTCCTGCCGGGCTTCGTCGCGGCTGCCGGTTCCGGTGGTGACCGAAACGTTCCGCTGCGCGCCGCGATCCGCGACTTTCCGAAGCGCCACGGAATTGGGGAGAGGATTGAGTTCGGTCAGCCCATAATTGTGCCACAGCAACCCATAGCCTGTGCTGGACACGAAGAACGGCAGGCTGATCTGCGTGTTGACCTGGGTAAGGCGGCGCGAAAGGCCTTTGAGATTCAGGAAGCCATCCTGGAATTGGCCGCCACCGAACAGGCGTTCGCTGCGGGGGCCGGTGAAGCCTTGCTCGACAGCAACGGCTGACCCGTTCCCCGACTGTGCACGTTCCATCCCTCCCAGGGGGGCATGAAGGATCTCAGCGCCGGCCGCATCGAAAAAGCGCAGATCTCCGGAGATTTTGTCGAGCTGGCATTTCAGCTGCGCCAGCGACAGCGTCGCGTTCGCGCCTTCGTCGTGCAACTGGAAGCGAGGCGTTTCGTCCGCCTCCACAAGGAATTGGCTGGGAGGCGGCGGTGCGCCGTCGGGCGAGAAGCGGACCCGGACGGCGTTATCCATCAACGGGGTGACCGTAAGCACGCCGCTCGCCAGGCGATGTCGGAAGGCGGGCGAAGAACCGCCCGAGGCAGTAGCGGACAAGGGCGCGCTGAGGGCCACGCCGCCGACGATCACCTGCCCGGTGACCCTCAGCAATTCCCGGCGCCGGAGGTTCATGCGAACCAGATCACCGTTATCCGCCATCAAAGTCCCGCTGCGCATAAGCGAACCGCCGGACCGCAATCTTGCCCCACGGAAATCTGGTAGAATCGAGTGCGGTGTCGCCCGCGCGCATAGCTGCGAACGTCACCGCTCCGGCTAGACCTGTTCGTCGCGTAATGAAGGGCGCGGATCCGACAGGCACAAGGCGCAGGCTGTGCCGCTCGAGCTTCTGCTATTACGCCTCCGGCCATACACCACCTCCGCATTGAGGCATATTTTGTCCGACTAATTCTAGCAATGCCAATTTCGGATTCTCCTAGGCGCGTGAGGCTATTGCCACCACATGCCGGGACCAAACACCTGGGGGCAACAACAGCGGCTTCTCAGCAGGTTTGGCGGCGGATAGATCTGGCGCACGCGCAAGATTGACCGGCTTCGCCGGTAAAATAGTCGGGGCGGGCAAAGGCCCGTGCCAGTGCCGCCGGTGGGAACCCACATCGCGCAAATCTATGGCGGGCTGGTTCCGGGTTCCCGAATGGCGCGCGGCGGCCTCAGCCCTCATCAAGAACGACGTGCGAAGGAGATGATCCGGGCCAATCTGGATGGCGCTTTGTCGATCGATCAGATCGCGAGCGCCCCTGGTCTTTCAACAAGCCATTTTCGACGTGCGTTTCGTCAATCGACGGGCTCGCTCCGCATCAATGGCTGCTAGCGCAGCGGGCTCTTTCGGCGAAGGAAGGCCTGTTGGACCCAGCACTCTCGCTCGACGCCGTGGCGAAGGTATGCGGTTTTGCCGATCAAAGTCACTTCACCCGCCTGTTCCTGCAAATCGAAGGTGTTACGCCGGGCCGTTGGCGGAAAAACCGCGACATCCGAGCGCTAAACTGATTGTCGGCTTTCGCCCTCAAAAACGGTCATTCAGTTTGCATGTGAGGATGCCCGAAAGCAGACGATTTAGCCCCGCCGATGTCTTGGGGTGGGGGTTGAGCAGCAATGTTGGGCGGCTTGAAGCCGCCCAACCTATGAAAGCCATCTATTCGGGAAGCGGGTCGAAGAAGAGGTATAGAGCTGCAATACGGCCGTCGCGCACCCTGATGAAGTCCGTGCCTGCATAGGCCGGTGCCTCGCCCGGCCGCCCGGACACCCATTGTATGCGTCCGGCGACTTCGTGCAGTACCTCCGGCGCGCGTAGGGGCGCATAGCGGAAGTCGGGATGCGTCGACCGGATCTGGCCGGCGATCCTGTCGATCTCGTCCCAGCCCTGGCGTGCGCCGTCCGGCTCGTAGAAGATGGCATCCGGCGTGAAGATTTCCTCGATCGTCGCGCGACGGCGAATGGGGTCACCTTCTCCGAACACCTCGTGCAAGTTGCGGCTCAAGAGTGTGGCGATGTCATGGGTCATGATCAATCTCCGGTATTTCTGAGAGGTATGCGCCAGTTCAAATCTGGGCCTGACCGCCGTCGACAAAGAGCTCGACGCCATTGACGAAGCTCGCCTCATCCGACGCGAGGAACAGCACCGCCTTGGCGATCTCTTCGGGTTGGCCGATGCGGCCGGCGGGGATCTGACCGGCGAGATAATCCTTGGCACCCTCCGCCTGGGCGCCGCCGCCAAACAGCTCGTTGAGGCCGGCCGTCTCAGTCACGCCGGGGCTGACCGCGTTCACCCGGATGCGACGATCCTTGAGGTCCAGGATCCAATTGCGGGCGAAATTGCGCACAGCTGCCTTGGTCGCAGAGTAGACACTCAGCGCAGGGGTGCCGGAAACGCTGGTGGTCGATGCGGTCAGGATGATCGACGCGCCATCGCGAAGCAGAGGCAGCGCCTTTTGGACAGTGAAGAGCACACCCTTCACGTTGGTGTCGAAGGTACGCTGATAATGGTCTTCGGTGATCGTGCCGAGCGGCGCGAACTCGCCGCCGCCTGCATTGGCGAACAGGACGTCGATCTGGGCATGTTGCTGCTGGACGGCGTCATAGAGCCGATCAATGTCGGCGAGTTGCGCCATGTCGCCCCGAACGCCGGTGACGCGTCCGCCGATCGCCTTCGTTGCAGCGTCCAGCGCTTCCTGCCGACGCCCGGTGATGAAGACCGAAGCGCCTTCCGTCGCGAAGGCCTTTGCCGTGGCGAGGCCAATGCCGCTCGTTCCGCCCGTCACAACCACCACCTTGTTCTCGAACTTTGCCATGATCTTTTCCTTCCCATTCGCGGCCGATTCGCCGTCGAGAAGGGAGATGCCTCCAGAACGATAAGGCTTGTAGTCAGCAAATATGGCACTTAGCGTTCTTCAAAAGGAACGATGATGCGTGTCGATCTCAATGACTATGCCTATTTCGTGGAGGTGGTGACCCATGGAGGCTTCGCCGCCGCCGGTCGCGCCCTGCGCGAGCCGAAGTCAAAACTGAGCCGGCGGATCGCTGGGCTCGAAGCTCGCTTAGGCGTGCGGCTGATCGAGCGGTCTAGTCGACGGTTCCGCGTAACGGACGTAGGCCAATCCTTCTTCGAGCGCTGCCGTGCGATGCTGGTGGAGGCGGAGCAGGCGGCCGCCCTGGTCGCCCAAGCACAAGCGGAACCGCATGGCCGGGTCCGCTTCAGCTGTCCGACAGGTCTGGTGGAGGTGATCTCCGCGATCTTCCCATCCTTTCTCGCCTGCTATCCGAAGGTGCGCCTACAGCTCGTCGCGACCGATCGCGCGGTCGACCTCATTGAGGAGCGGATCGATCTCGCGCTGCGCGTCCGCGTCGCGCTGACCAGTGATGCCGCTCTGACGATGCGCACGCTAGGCCGCTCCTCCCGCATTCTCGTCGCCAGCCCGCAAATGGCGAACCGTATCGGTGGCGACCTGGCTGCGCTCAGCGGCTGCCCGACGCTGGGCACCAGCGACGATGTGGGGGAGATCGAATGGCAGCTCGAGCGGGCGGATGGAGCAAACCATCGGCTGCGCCACGAGCCCCGCATGACCTGCGGCGATTTCTTCGCCGTGCGGCAAGCCGCGATCGCCGACCTTGGCGTGGCGCTGCTACCGGATCACGTCTGCACTGAGGCGCTCAGTGCTGGCACGCTGGTACAAATCCTGCCTGAATGGCGCGGCCAGCAAGGTATTGTGCACGTTGTCTTCACGACACGTCGCGGTCTCTCACCAGCCGTCCGCGCCCTCATCGACCACCTCGCCGCGCATTTTCCGAAAGATGTTTCAGGGTTGGGTTAGCTGACTTCGACCACTCGCGGTGCAGGCAGTACCTGTTGAGCAAGCTTCCGCCGGCAGTCATCGGTGCCGAAGTCGACGCAGCCGCTGTCCAGCTCAATCGCAGCTTCCACCAATCTCAAACAGTGCAAGAATGCCCGCCACTTCGCGTCGCGCCTCGTATCCGATCTAGCCTTCCTCGCCGGACTACCCGGGCGGCTACTCGCGGCGCGGTTACGCGCCGCGGAAGACGAGACGCCAGTGCCTATGGTCCTGGCGACATTGAGTGGAGGCGTCCGCGAAGGCTGTGACGGCGCCGACAGTCTTGCAGTGCGGCTGCATATGACGCGCGCGGTCTCGCGGGTGGCCGCGCGTAAACATTATGAGGCGATCCGCCAGCATATCCAGCCGGGCGATCCGAAAAGAGAGCTTCGACGACGCGATGGAGCGCATCCGCCACGCCGACATCGTCGCCAGCTTCGATGATCTCGACGATGGGAAGAAAAAATGGCGGTGCTGTCAGTCTAATGAGCGCCCGTCTCTGGTTGGCGTATTTCGACCGGCCGGCAACTTTAGGAATATGATAGCCTGCGGCGACCCGAGAGGCGATGCGCCTCAAACCAGCATCGACTGCTGGGCGAAGATGCCCGCCATTGCGCCTTGCCACGACGCGGTGGCGACCGAGGGGATGAGAGGGTTGGTAAGGTCGCCCGCGGCGTAGATGCCGGGGATGCTGGTTTCGCGATGCTCGTCGACCTTGAGGACGACGCCGAGGGGCGTATCGACCGTGGCGAGACCCAGAGACTCGTGCAGGTTTGCGGACGGCTTGTTGCGTGGATGCGCGAACAGGATGTCGACCGAAACCTTGGAGCCGGTATCGAGCACGACGATGGCGTTATGGTCCCCTTGATGGCCGATTTCGGCGACCCGCCCATCTACGACAGCTACACCGCGGCGCGCCAGATCGGCCCGGATTTCGGGAACAATTTCGTAGCCATCGGCCAAGACCGTCAGCGTGTCGGTCCAATCGTGGAACAGTCTCACCTGATTGTGCGACTGTGGGCCGGACCAGACCAGGCCCCAATGCTGGTCGGCGACTTCGAAGCCATCACAATATGGGCAGGGTATAATGGACCTGCCCCAGCCTTTGGCAAAGCCCGGAACATCAGGCATCTGATCGACGAGGCCATAGCTCAGGATCAGGCGGCGCGCTTCGAGGCTTTCACCACCGCCAGTGAGGACAGAGAAATCGTCGACGCCCCCGGAGATGCTGTCGGCCCGGGCATTGACCAGCCTGATCGCGGGATAACGCGCCAGCTGCTGCCGCGCCTCGACCAGGATGTCCAGCGGTGGCTTGTGATCGTGGCCGAGCATGCCATGCGAATGGCCGGCGAAGCGGTTGCGTGGCAGGCCGGTATCGAGAACCGTGACCTTCCGGCGGGCCCTGCCGAGCTGCAGAGCGGCGGCGAGGCCGGCAAAGCTGCCGCCGATGATGATGACGTCATCCATGGTGATGGGCTCCATGTTGTGTTTGGAGGGGCGGTTGGGGCCGGTGCGAAGTATCGTCCGCCGATGCGCGCTCGGGACGGGCTGCGAGCGGGGCTGCGGCATCGGCGAGAAAGATCGCCCGCTCAGCCGGGCAAGATCGAAGCATCCCACCCCCCGCCAAGCGCCCGGAAAGAAGCGATGGCGGCGCGGGCGGCAGCCGTCTTCGACTGAACTTCGGCATCGCGGCTGGCCAAGAGGCGCTGGTCGGCGTCGAGCACGTCGAGCAGGCTGGACACGCCCCCCTTATAGGCGGCAAGCGAGGACGCGCGCGCCCTGGTGAGCGAGGAGACGCCTTCGTGAAGGATTTGGGCGCGTGCCTGTTGCTTGACGAGCGCCGAAAAGGCGTTCTCCACATCCTCCGAGGCTCTAAGGACCGTCAGGCGATAGGCAGCCAGCGCCTCGGCGTTGCGGCCGCGCGCGGCAGCAATCTCGGCATCGATGCGGCCAAAGTCAAACAGGCGCCAGCGTAGTCCGAGAACGCCGCTGGCCTGCACGGAATTGCCGCCGAACAATCCGCCTACTCTCATGGTCGCCGTGCCGATCAGCCCACTGAGCGAGAATTTCGGATAATATTCCGAAATCGCGACGCCAATCCGGGCATTGGACGCGGCAAGCGCGCGTTCGGCGGCGATGATGTCAGGGCGTCGACGCAGCAAAGCGGCCGGACCGCCTGCATCCGACACCGCAGGGGGCGCTGGAATGGGTTCGATCGCGGCGAGTTCCGGCCGAATTGCGCCGGGCTGAAGGCCAAGCAACACATCGAGCGCGTTCATAGCGCTTTCGAGGTTCTGTTCGAGTTCGGGCACCGTTGCCTTCACTTGCGCCAAGGCACCCTCGGCCTGGCGCAGCTGTAATTCGGCTGCGACGCCCCTGCGATACTGAAGTGCGACCAGATCGACCAGCTGCTGCTGGACCTGCAGCTGGTGGCGCGCGACATCGAGCCGCGCCTGGAGGCTGCGGATCGCGACATAGGTATCGGCCGTCTGCGCGGCGACGGCAAGGCGTGCGCCTTCAGCGCCGGCCGCGGATGCCCGCCAGTCTGCGCGTGCAGCGTCGCGCGCGGCATCCTTGCCACCGAAAAGATCGAGCTCCCAGCTTGCACCGAGATTCAATTCGTAGTTCTGCGCCTCGCGGTCGAAGCCGGGCAAGGCGCTGGCGATGCGTCCCTGCGGCGTCTCGAGCGACTGGTAGTTTTCGCTCGCCTGGCCGCTGACCTGTCCGGAAGGAAGAAGGTCGGCCTTGGCGTGGCGCAGTGCGGCGTGCGCTTGCACGACGCGGGCGCTCGCCTGTTGCAGATCGAGATTCTGCGCCAGCGCGCGCTCGACCAGGCTCGTCAGCAGTGGATCGTCGAACGATCGCCACCAATTCACCAGATCAACCTTCGTGGCCTGCCCCGTGGCGGCCTCGACTGCGGGACTGCCCATGAAGGCAGGCGGGGGCGCCGCCTGAGGCGCGATGTAGGCGGGGCCGACCGCACAGCCACCGAGTAGCGCGGCCGTCGCGGCCGCCGTCAGGATCGAAGATGAAATGCGCATGCGTCCGTTCGCCAGAAGTTCCATGAACCATCTCATGGCTTGTGACTGATAACGTGATTGGTCACAATTTGTCAATCCGGACTTTTGACGTTATAGGTGCAGCCATGAAAAATCAGAATACGGGCAAGGCCGCCACGCGTGGACCGGCGGAGCATTCGGTGCGGGACCAGATCGTCAAGGCCGCGCGCGAATGCTTCGCGCATTATGGCTATGACAAGACAACAGTGTCGGATCTCGCGCGAGAGATCGGCTTCTCCAAGGCTTATATCTACCGCTTCTTCCAGTCGAAGCAGGCGATCGGAGAGGCGATCTGCGACGAGTGCGTCAGCGGGCTGTTCGACCAGGTTCGGGAGGCGGTGGGCAATGGGGGTGACGCGACCGACAAGCTGCGCAGATTTGCGAGAACCGTGACCACCGCAACCGTCGACCTGCTCTTCAATGATCGCAAGCTTTATGAGATCGCGGTCCATGCGTCGTCCGAAAACTGGGACGTCGTGCGGGCCTACAGCGAGCGCCTTCAGGGCCTACTCGAAGAGATTCTGAGAGAAGGTCGCGAGAGCGGCGAGTTCGAGCGCAAAACGCCGCTCGATGAAACGCGGCGCTCGATTTATTACGCCCTGCGGCCCTTTATCGATCCGGTCTTCCTTGAGCACAGCCTTGATCGTCTGCCCGATGCGCAGGCCGAGGTGACCGGGTTGGTGCTGCGCAGTCTGGCACCGTAGATCAGGCGCTTGTTTGTGACTAGTTGACAAAATAGTCACTCGATGACATTTGATTCCCACTCAAACAGGAGGAATCTGTGTCGACATCCTTTGCGCAACGCGCCGCAATCCTTGGGCTTCTGACTGGCGCGCTCGCGGGATGCGGGCGTTCCGGCGCCGATCCGCGCACCGCGCCGCCATTGGTTCGAGTCGCCGAGGCTGGAGCGGCTGAAGGAGTTTCTCGCGAATTCACGGGCGTTGTAGGGGCGCGGGTGCAAAGCGATCTCGGCTTCCGCGTCGGCGGCAAGGTGGTGGCGCGGCTGGTCGATGCCGGCCAGACCGTTCGCCGCGGCCAACCCCTCCTGCGGATCGATCCGACAGACTATTCGCTCGCGGCGCAAGCGGCGGCTGAAACGGTGGCCGCGGCACGTGCCCGTGCTGCCCAGACCGGCGCCGATGAGCTGCGCTACCGCGAGCTCGTTTCAGCCGGCGCTGTCTCGGCTTCCGCTTATGACCAGGCGAAAGCGGCCGCGCTTACCGCACGAGCACAACTCTCCGCGGCGGAGGCGCAAGCGCGCGTCAGCCGAAACGACGCCGGCTATACGGTGCTGGTCGCCGACGCGGACGGCGTCGTCGCAGAGACGCTGGCCGAAGCCGGACAGGTGGTCGCGGCAGGTCAGACCGTCGTCCGCCTTGCCCGCTCGGGGCCGCGTGAAGCCATTGTCGCGCTGCCCGAGACACTTCGCCCGGCACTCGGCGCGGTCGTGCAGGCGCGCACCTATGGCGGGCTCGATGGCAGAGGACGGCTGCGGCAACTGAGCGACGCCGCCGATCCGGCGACGCGGACCTTCGAAGCCCGGTTCGTGCTCAGCGGCGCGCCTGCGGCAGCGCTCCTTGGATCGACAGTCACCATTCGGCTTGCAGTCCCCGGCGAGGCGCCGACGCTCGCTGTTCCGCTCGGCGCGATCTACGATCGCGGCCAGGGGCCCGGCGTGTGGATCATCGCTGGTCCAGGTGCTCCGAAGGTTAGCTGGCGACCCATCAAGCTTGCCGCGATTGGCGAGGAAAAGGCGACGGTGTCTGCCGGGCTGCGGCCAGGCGAGCGCTTCGTCGCTCTGGGTGCGCATCTGCTTCACCAGGGCCAGCCGGTCCGCGTCGCGGTGGGAGCGGTCCGTTGAGCAACACCTCGGAACCCCAAGGCAGATTCAACCTGTCAGCTCTGGCCGTGCGTGAGCGGGCCGTCACCCTGTTCTTCATCATCGCCATCTCCGTTGCGGGAATCGTCGCCTTTCTCAACCTCGGCCGCGCCGAGGATCCGAGCTTCACGATCAAGCAGATGACCGTGGTGACGGCGTGGCCGGGCACCACCGCACAGGAAATGCAGGATCAGGTCGCCGAGCCGCTCGAAAAGCGGCTGCAGGAACTTCGCTGGTACGACCGCGCCGAGACGTTCACACGCCCCGGTCTTGCCTTCACCACGCTGATCCTGCGCGACCAGACACCTCCATCCGAGGTGCAGGAACAGTTCTACCAGGCGCGCAAGAAGCTGCAGGACGAGGCGCCCAGGCTGCCCCGCGGCGTGGTCGGTCCGTTCGTCAACGACGAATATGGCGATGTGACTTTTGCGCTCTACGCGCTGAAGGCGAAGGGCGAACCGCAGCGGGAGCTTGCCCGGCAGGCGGAGGCGCTGCGCCAGCGACTGTTGCATGTGCCCGGCGTCAAGAAGGTCAACATTGTCGGCGAACGGCCAGAACGCATCTTCGTCGAGTTTGCGCAGGACCGGATGGCGACACTGGGCGTCCCTCCGCGCGTAATATTCTCCGCGCTGGCGCAGCAGAATCTTATCACGCCGGCCGGTGCGATCGAAGCGAAAGGGCCGCAAGTGTTGGTGCGGCTCGACGGCGCGTTCGACGACCTGGAAAAGATCCGCAACCTGCCGATCGTCGCCAATGGCAAGACTCTCCGCCTGGCGGATATCGCCGAGGTTCGACATGGCTATGAGGATCCTGCCACTTTCCTGATCCGCAATCAGGGCGAGCCGACGCTGCTCCTCGGCGTGATCATGCGCGAGGGCTGGAATGGACTCGATCTCGGCAAATCGCTGAAGGCCGAGGTGCAGGCGATCTCGTCGGAACTGCCCCTTGGCGTGACCCTTGATCCCGTGACGGACCAGTCGGTGAACATCTCGGCCGCGGTCGATCAGTTCATGCGGACCTTCCTCGAGGCACTCGCGATCGTGATGATTGTCAGCCTCGTCGCGCTGGGCTGGCGGGTCGGCATCGTCGTGGCGGGGGCGGTACCGCTGACGCTCGCGATCGTGCTGGTCATCATGTGGGCGACCGGGCGCGTCCTGGACCGCATCACGCTCGGCTCGCTGGTTCTTGCGCTCGGGCTACTGGTCGACGACGCGATCATCGCGATCGAAATGATGGTCGTGAAGATGGAAGAAGGC
Source organism: Sphingobium sp. (assembly GCA_017745115.1). The sequence continues at coordinate 29,902 of JAGIAA010000023.1, forward strand.
TTCGACCGCATCAAGGCGTCGGCTTATGCCTGGAGCCACACGGCGGCGCCGATGCTGGCGGGCACGCTGGTGACGGTGATCGGCCTGATGCCCGTCGGCTTCGCGAGGTCCACGGCGGGGGAATATGCAGGCAACATCTTCTGGGTGGTCGGCTTCGCCCTGCTCGCTTCCTGGGTCGTCGCTGTAATCTTCACCCCTTATATGGGCGTCAAACTGTTACCTGCGATCAAGCCGGTCGAGGGTGGCCATGATGCCATCTATGAGACGCCGCGTTACCAGAAGGTGCGCGGGCTGATCCGCTGGGCGGTCAGGCGCAACCGACTGGTGACGCTCGCGACCCTCGCCGCATTCCTGATCGCCGGCGCCGGCATGGTGCTGGTGAAAAAGCAGTTCTTCCCCACATCCGACCGGCCCGAGGTCCTGATCGAGGTCCAGATGCCCAAGGGCACATCGATCGAGCAGACGAGCGCGGCGGCGGAACAGGTGGAGGCCTGGCTGCGCAGGCAGTCCGAGGCGGAGGTCGTCACCGCCTATATTGGCCAAGGTGCGCCGCGCTTCTACATGTCGCTTTCGCCTGAATTGCCCGATCCTTCCTTCGCCAAGATCATCGTGCGCACACCGGATGAGGAGGCGCGCGACGTATTGAAAGAGCGGTTGCGGCAGGCCGTCGCTGACGGTCTCGCTCCCGCGGCGCGGGTGCGGGCGACGCAGCTCGTCTTCGGTCCTCCGTCGCCCTTCCCTGTGGCATTCCGCGTCGGCGGTCCCGATGTCGATAAGGTAAGGGCCATCGCTGAACAGGTCCGCGCGATCATGATCGCGGATCCAATGATGCGCACGGTCAATACCGATTGGGGCGAGCGCGTGCCGACGCTTCACTTCGCGATCGACCAGGATCGGCTGCGCGCGATCGGCCTCACTTCCGGCGACGTCGGCGAGCAGCTTCAGTTCCTGCTCTCCGGCGTAACGGTCACGCAAGCCCGCGAGGACATCCGCACCGTCGATGTCGTTATGCGCTCCGCCGGCAAGACGCGGCTCGACCCGGGACGCATTGCCGACTTCACGCTGACCGCGGCGGACGGGCATCGCGTCCCTATCAGCCAGATCGGCAAGCTTGAGACGCGCATGGAGGATCCGATCCTGCTCCGCCGGGACCGGGTGCCAACCATCACCGTTCGCGGCGACATCGCCAACGGCCTGCAGCCGCCCGACGTTTCAACCGCCATGCTCAAGAAGCTTGAGCCCGTGATCAGCACCTTGCCTTCCGGATATCGCATCGACATGGGCGGCTCTATCGAGGAAGCGGGCAAGGCCAATGCAGCGCTGGCGCCAGTCTTCCCGATCATGATCCTGCTGATGATGATCGTCATCATGCTGCAGGTCCGCCAGTTCTCGGCAATGACGATCGTGCTGCTAACGGCGCCGCTCGGATTGATCGGCGTGGTGCCGACGCTGTTGCTGACCGGCCAGCCCTTCGGGTTCAACGCCATTCTCGGCCTGATCTCGTTGGCAGGCATCCTCATGCGCAACACGCTGATCCTGATCGGCCAGATCCATGAGAATGAGCAGCATGGCCGGAAGCCGTTCGACGCTGTGGTGGAAGCGACCGTGCAGCGCTCGCGACCCGTGATCCTGACAGCGTTGGCCGCCGTCCTGGCGTTCGTCCCGCTGACTCATTCGGTCTTCTGGGGGGCGATGGCCTTCACGCTGATCGGTGGCACGCTGATCGGCACAATCCTGACCCTCGTGTTCCTGCCGGCGCTTTATGCGCTTTGGTATCGTATCAAGGCAGATGAACGCGGCACCCCGCCGGAGGCAGAGGCATGAGCATGCTGATCCCTTCCCGGCCGAGTGATGCCGCATGCCGCGATGGAAAGTCATGACGGCCGGCCCCGTCATGGCAGAGGATCCCCTCGAGAAGATCGAGGGACGCTGGATGTTGCGAATTCTCCTGTGTCTCGACACGGACCAGCATCGCTTTTCGGATCTGAGGTCGGCAATTCCACAGGTCAGCGCGAACATTCTGGCGGATCGGCTTCGCACGCTGGAAGGCGCGGGACTAGTGGAGCGACGCTATCTTCCGCCGCCGCATGCCAGCCATGTCTACATGCTGACGGAGTTCGCCGCAGCATTGCGGCCGGTTTTGGCCGCGCTTGCGAGCTGGCGGGCCTTTGAACGGGGCCGGCCCCGCCTGAGCAACCAACCACTCTGATTTGATCACATGACATCGAAAGGGAGCGACCATGACGAAGCTGAAGCAGATCGCGCGCCACATTCGGCGCTACCTGGAAGCCCTCGCCTATGCGGTGGACTATGATCCGCTCTCTCAAATCACGGAGAGAGTTGAACGACTGGAACGCATAGTCGCCGATCTCGGCAAGGCGCCGGAGAGGTCATCGTGAAGCCTTCGCTGCGCACTAGCGATGAGCATGGAATGTCTCACAGCCGCTGAGTGCGAGCGGTCAATCGGACAATATTGCGTCTCGACCCGATCGGTAGCGACGTGCGGAAACACCGAAACGGCGTCGGAACGTGCGGCTGAAGTAGCTGAGGTCGTTGAAGCCGCACTCGAAGGCGATGTCGGTAATGCGGCAAGCGCCGCCGGGATGCCGCAGTCGAGCAGCTGCCGCATCCAGCCGGCGTGCAAGTAGGAACTCCGAGGGCGTCGTTCCGACCTCCGCGAGGACAAGCTGGAGATAGCGCGCACTTACGCCCAACCCCTCAGCGATGGCGACCGCCCGAAACTCCGGATCGGACAATTCGCCATCAACCAGAATTGCCGCTTTGCGGCGCAGGTGGTCCGATCGTCTGCTGGTGGTGTATGGATCGTCCTTCCGACGCATGGTAGCCGCCAGCAGGTCCCAGATCACCTCCGTCGCTGACTCCGGCCACTCTTCGCCATCGCGCTCGATCAGTTGGTTCCATGCTGAACGCACGAACCCCGAGAGAACTGCGGCCGGGCCGCCGCCACGGTTGACGGGCCGTCCAGCCAGCTCTTCGAGCTGCCCTGCATGATCGCGAAAGCGCGACCAGGGTATTGACAGTACGAGCCCTTGCACGGGGCGGGAGAACGCCAGTTCATACGCTCTCGCAGCATCAGCAACAAACATGTCGGCCGTGTCGGCGATCAATTCGGCTTCGCCGTGCCGCATATGGCAGCGACCAGAATTCACAAGCTGAAGGCTGAAGCGTTTATCTTCGCTCGCCGCATGGGCCGCGCTGCGCGTGATAAGCGGGGTCGACTGAACCGACATGATTTCCAGTTCACCGGCGTTGAGTGTGGTAAGGATACCTTCAAACCCGTCCGACCTGGCATCGATGTCGATCGGACGGTGACCGCTGGCGAAGATGTCCTTCCAGTATGCGAGCCTTTGCGGCTCAGGCACGGCGGCGGTCGATAGTCGATGGATGGTCGCCAAGGGGCTTCCCCGCATGCTGCCTCTGACGACGATCCTATCCATCTGTCGACGCCGTGGCTAGTCGGCCATAGCCCTTGTCAGAAGCCAGCCGGGGCTTTGCACATATAGCTTTCGGCCCGAGTGGGGTCACCGCCAGGTTTCAGCGCCGCCCGCTTCGGATAGGCGCAAATCAGTCCTGTGCGAGAGCTTTGGCTCGCGCCCGCGTTCGGCGCGGTCGCCTGTCGTGCGACAATCTGTTCCGGCGCGTTGCCATCCTCCACCCACGTTTCCAGCGCGGCCGCGAGATTCGTGGAAGGATTCCTGTCGCCGGGGGACGGCCCGCCCTGGCCAAATTCACTGGGTCCTGTGCCGCCGGCGCAATGGTGCATGCCGGGCACCATGAATAATCGAGCAAAGGACTGCGCCTTGCCCACGCCCATTTTACGTTGGACCGCATCATAATAGGCAAGGGTGCCCTGGGCTGGAATGGCCGCATCAGACCATCCATGATACAGGATCAGTTTGCCGCCCCGTGCCGCAAAGGACGTCAGGTCCGGATCGGTCGCATTGAAGGTCTGGGCCGTCTTGGCATCAAGCTGGTCGAAGTCGCGATCGAAATCGAAGTCGGCCGGAGTCCATCCATCTGGCGCCCCAACGATGAATTTGACGAAATTGCTGCCGAATGCGTTCTGGATGCTTGCGCCGGGTGCGGGCCCAAAGATCCACGCGTCCCAGCCGGGGGATCCGGGCGCCATTTCCCCGCCGGGGGGAAAGCCGAAGTAGATTTGTTGGCCATTCGATTTTCGCGGGCCTTGATAGATGGCGCGAAGTGCATCGATCTGTCTGTCCGTCAGGCAGGCGTCCGTCTCGGTCTGCGCGCATTTCAGGTCGCCCGGGTCGAAGCCGCACCGAAGCGGGTTGCTCACCAGTCCGTCGGTGAGGCCGTCGAGCTTGTCACATCGCGCCAGCACCGCACTGGTGAGAGCAGAAACCTTGGCAGCCGTGATCGACGCGCCAGGTTTCGCAAGCTGCTGGGCGTTCCAGACAAAGCCTGTGAAGAGTCTGGTCCAATTGTAAGCGGGCGCGCCGGCGATAATGCCGTCATAGTCTTCGGGGAAACGTTGCGCCTCCATCAATCCCTGCCGGCCGCCATTGGAGCAAGAGATGAAATAGGAGTGCCGCGGTGCGTTGCCGTAAAATGCCGCTGCCAGTGCCTTTGCGGTCGTGGCTGTCAGGTGAATAGCCCGCCAGCCGAAATCGACGACCTTTTCCTGATGTCCTTCCGCCCAAGCGGCGTCGGTGACTCCGCCGCTATGTCCGGTATCGGTCGATGCGGCCGCCGATCCGCTTTGAAGTGCCGAGGCCAGCCCGGAATAGGAGACCGAACCCGCAAAACCGCCGTTTCCAATTCCATGAAATCGGCCGTTCCAGCCTTCCGCCGGAAGCCACACTTCGAAAGCGATTTGAGAATCGGCAGTGGGACGCAACACACCTCGAAGCCGGCAAAAAGCGGGCAGATCCACCGTCGTCGCGGGCCCCAGTTCCGCCGGCAATTTAAACGGGCCAGCCGGCTGAAGCGTCGCTGCGGTAATTTCCATGGCAGGGAGAGGGAGGCTGGCCAGATCCGTACAGCTGCGCGCCGTGGCCGGATTTGCGAACAGAAGCGTGAATGCGGCGGTTCCGCAGCAGGCAAATAACTTGGATTTCTTCGGCATCGCTCTCTCCCAAGCCTGCGCCGCAGACTGCGGCCCTTTGGCGGATCAGCCAGGATCCGACGGCGACCAGCTTAGAGGCCGCTGAGACGACTCTCTTGGACAGGGCCGCAAGGATCTTTACTCTAGGCGCAGGAGGCGGTCGCCATTCGGGAGTTTAGGACGTCTCGGCGAAAAAGCAGGCATTTGCCAAGAGCGTGATTAGCTCACCGCTTTCATCGGCGAACGGCATCTCCGTAGTTTGTCTGCGGTAATAGTTGGGCCGCGATGAAGGCGCTCGGAATGCTGAAAAGCAGGAGCCCGGCCGTTGACCCTACGACAGGATGAAGAACTCCCACCTTTAGAAGAGACCCTTACAAAGCCTTACGGTCAGCCGCCCGCGCGGTGAGCGCGCCGCCTCAACCCTGCCGCCTCTGCTCAGACCTTCGTTTAGTTGCGCCAAGTTCGCCTACGACTGACCGCTCCAGGTGCTCACCTCTCATAAAATAAGGTTCAAATCCTCTCATGCGCACCGGCTCTCGAAAAACGAAGGCGGGACGCCGAGGCTAAAGAACGAGAGGTGTAGGACAGAAGCGCGCCCTCCTGTCATGTCCTATTCTTTTGACTTATTTGGCCCGCGGCCAAGCAGGGCTGACGCCGGTGGCCGGCTGGCCCGCGGTATCCTTGGCGTAAGTGTATAGCGGCTTACCCTTATAAGCCCATTGCTTCCCACCATCATCGCGGGTGATAACAGTCCAGTCTCCCGCGTCCTTATCTGCAGTGGTTGCAGTTAGCGGCGGCCACGCGGTTGCGCAGGGGCCGTTGCAGGCCGATTTTCCCGGCGTGGTATCGCGAGCGAAGGTGTAGAGCGGCATGCCGGTGGAGTCATTCAGCCCGTCGGCTGTCGCCTTCGCACCACCCATGGGCATCTGGGCAAAGGCTGGCGACCCGGCCAGCAGCGCTGCTGCAGCGCAGAGGTTGATCATTAGGCGCATAGCGGATTTCCTTTAAAATATTCCCCGACAACCAACAGACGCTAAGCAGAACCACGTCGTGGCGCAAGCGACCGGTTCATCCGGATACCGTTCTGGACCGAATCAACCACGGTCTATTGTTGGCCAGCCGAACCGTCGGATCGTCCGGAGCCATCGTTCGATGCAAGGATGCCTCGCTCGGCCATCCACTCGAACAATCTAGGTGCCCAGAGCGCCGGGGTCATCGAAAAGTTCGGCACCTCGTAAACGTGCAATTCTGCCTTTAGGCCGGCGCCTTTCCAGATCGAAAAGAGCGCGAGCAGTCCGTCAGTCACTGGCCCATGGTCCGCCTCCGTCACAAGGAAGATGGGCGGCGCGTTGTCCGGCGGCACGACATCCTGCAGAGAAGGACCGAAAATCGAGATCAGGAAGGCCGGCTTCCTCGCCGCCTCGGCCGTCGCGAACACGGCACCCAACCCCACGCCGCCACCTGCGGACTCACCGATCACGCCGACCTTCAGAGGATCGATGCGCCATTGCGGCGCCATTTTGTGTAGGAGTTCAAGACCGGCCTGTGCGTCGAGAGTCGCCAGTTTCAGGACCGTCCGCAGGTCGGCATTGTTGGGTGCCGGATTGGCGTTGCCATTGTGGATTTCCATCTTGGGAAAGCGAATTGGCGGCGCGGCGGCGGGCCGAGGCTGGCAAGCCCGCTAGATCGATTGAGCGGGCACTTGGAGGGTTCGATATTCGAGGCGCATGACCGCAATGCCCCGATCGAGAAAGGCCTGAATCGCAGCGTCGGAGCCGCTCCCAAAGCCGAGCACACGAAGGCCGCCGCCCGGCAACATCAGCACGGCTGCGCCAGTGGCTCGCCCGGCTTCAGGCAAGAACAGATCGTAACGCGGCTTGCTGGTGTTGTAGATGGAAACATCGCCATTGCATGCGACGGCTTCGCGCGGCTGCGTCCATTCTTCCGATCCCGGGACGGAACCCGGATATAGCATCCCGCTGACGCTCGGCTTCGCTCCGGCGGCAGGTGCCGCGACGACGGCGAGCGGGAGTAGCCAAGGGAACGGGTTTCGCATCGCTTTACTCCATTGCGGTTTATGCCGGACGCCGCCCTTGATGTCAGGGAATGATCTTGATCTCCACGCGACGTAGTTCGGGTCCGCCTTCCTTGGGCGCTTCCGATGCGACCACCGTGAATCTCGTTTCGTCGAGACCGGCGCCTCGCAGCATACGTACAACCTCGTTGGCCCGTTCGCGTGCGATCCCCTGGTGCTCCGTCAGCAGGCGTCCGTCGCTCAAGCGCGTGGCACCGCGATAGCCTGTCACTTCGATGCGAGACGCCTTGATCGTCTGGCCATAATCCAACGCTGGGGTCAGCACATATGGCGTGCGAAAGCCCACCATGCCCTCGAAATCATAGGGCACGATGAATGTTTTCGCTGAAAAGGGCGGTTTCGGCAGCGATGGTGCGGCTGGCGGCGCGAAGGCGAGTCTGCCGCCGCTCGGACCGGGTGGCCTTGGCGGTTCAAAGCCGAGATCAACACCTTCCCGCACGACCCGCAGCTCGCCGCACTCTGGCGACAACTCCGGCATGATCGATATCCGGATAGGCTCGATCACGCGTGCGCCGCAGACCATCTTGTCGGTCATGGTGCCCTCGACGAGCACCTTGTGTCCTAGCGAGGGTGGATTGAAGTCCGCGGAGACGTCCGACTGTATACCCATATAGAAGGTCTCGCCGTGATCCTGCACCAGCCAACACGGTACGGTCGACGTATCCTGCACAATTGGACAGGCGACGAAGGCGAGATGTGGGTTCTTCGCCTGGACAGCGGAGGCGGCGATCAAAGACAAGGCTGCCAGCGCGAGCCCTGCGCGACCAGATTGCGCTAACCGTCTCACAGCGCCGCCAGGAAGTTACCGAGATCGGTCTTTTCCTGCTCGCTAAACTGAATGTTGTAACGACGATCGTAAAAGTCGATCAGCTCACGGAGCGTCTGGGCAGAGCCGTTAGAGAAATAGGGCGCTCGCGCGGAAAGCCCGCGGAACTGCTGCATGACAATCGTACCCACGTCGTTGCAGCGACCGGAGATGAGAGCCCGGCCAGGATCCTGCGTGTAGATGACCCCGCCTAGATAGGGATGAGGGTGTGCGCTTCGGCGGCATGTGATCTTGAACAGCGGCATCAACTCGTCCTCGGTCTGCCAAGGATTGCGCGGAGTTTCCTTCGCCCAGGGCAGGTTCGTTGTCCCGATGTCCATCCAGCCGTTCACGGTATCCATGCCGGTCATGTGCATGCCGTGGCAGGTCGAGCAGGTTCGCTTGGTTGGATTACCCAAACCAACGGTGTTCAGGTGCATTGAATCGCGGATCCAGAACGTCCGGAAGTGAAAGACCTTCTGCCCGCGTAATATGGATTCACGCGTCGAGCGCATCTGCGGTGTTTCGCCCGGCTTTGCCGTTTTCCAGGCATTTCCGACCGGAATAACCCACCGCGTCGTGTTGTTGCCGAGCACTCCTTTGTCGCCATCGCGTAGGTTGAATGGTCCCATTCCGGGTGGGCCATCCGGTTCTATGAGGCTGCCGCCTGACCCCATGTCAACCTGCGCGACGTAGATCTGTTTTTCGAATGCTTCGATCCGTGAGATTTGGTCGGGGGTCAGTTGGCCGGCGATCGCGAGGTGGTCTCGAGCGGCGTCGTGCATTTGCGTTCGGAGCGTAACCGTTCGGGCGTCTGCCATCATGTTCATGTTGAGCGGCTTACCGGACTGGGGATCTCGCAGGGCCGGCTCCCCAGTCTTGCCGACGAATGGACTGACGCCGAAACCGTCATGCGTCACATAAGGCATGTTGGCGACGACCCGCGGGCGCCGATAAACAGAGATCGTGGGCTTGTTGCCGCCAATGCCGTAAGCCGGATCACTATTGCACCCGCCCGGATCGCGCACGACCTCGATGTCAAATTCAGGTTGGATGGGCTGCCCGGCTGCATCCCGCGGCGGCCATGGCACGGCGATCCGGAACAGCCCACGCTTCAGCAGGAGGGAATGGGAAGATGCTTTCTCCGGAGGAAGATTTGGGCAATTCGCGCCATCGTTCATGGCAAAGATAGGATCGGCGCCCTTCGTTTCTTGCCAACGATCCTGTATCGAGCTGAGCGAGAGGCTCATACCGTCCGCCGGCTGGTGACAACTGACGCAAGCACGGCCGTTTCCGCCGATCGCTTCGAAGAAAGGATGCCCTCTAGTCTCTACTGCGCCATTGGCGTTGAGCACGCCCACATGACCGGCTGAGTTTTTATAGACGGCAAACGCCGGTAACGTCATTCCGCTGCCAGGCGACCACCAATTCGAGGACTGTCGCCCGCCATCCACTCCGTTTCCGGAGCCAGCCGACGTGTCTGCATCGCCCGATTGGCCCCTTGAGCTGCTACTTACCAAGACGCTGACGGTAAGAAAGGCGGCAGCGGCAAAAGGCGAAATGCGACCCGATATTTGCCCCTTAGTTCTTTCCCGTCCCAGCACGCGTCGCATCCCCCGCTCGGTCCCATTTATATATCTAAGATACCTAACTTCTGCGCAGCGCGTTGCCAACACGGAATCTAGCCGCCATAGCTTTGGCAACGATCGATGGAGCGTCGGACGATGGCCCGAACGGAGAAATTTCGAACCGGCAAGGAGCGAAAAGGTTTTCAGAAGCCGTCAGATGTCGAGCTTGGCTTCCTCGGCGATCACATTGGCTTCCAGGTGCATATCGCGCGACGCGCTTTGCGCCAGGCGATGCGCGACTTTCGGCCGACTGGCCTCCCCCAACCAACCGAAACGCCGCCCCCGAGCGGGACCATGTCTTCACTTGTGCTGATCGGCCTCAACCCCGGCATCTCCCAGCAAGAGATAGCCGCATGTCTTTTCCTCGACCCCTCAAAAGCTGCCCTTCTCATTAAGAATCTGGAGAGGGCGGATCTTATCGAGAAACGGCAGGCTATAACCGACAAGCGCAAGTTTGAGCTTCATCTAACGGAGCTAGGGCAGGAAAAATTGCCCCAGATCGATGCACTCAGTTCGGCCCAAGAGAGGCGGATCGGTCGAGGGCTAACGGCACGCGAGCGAGGGCAGCTGTTGGCTCTGTTGATCAAGATGCAGGACACTCTGCGCTGAGGCGCGGTCACTGGCAGTCATCGCCCTAAAAGCGGCCGTCCAGCCCGCCGTGTGGCGGCCTTTTAGCTGCCTTTTGTTCATTATGAGGCATGGTTGGACCAAGCTATTCAACCGCTTGGCAAAGAGGGTCGTTCTTTGCATAATACTTCGCAAAGCAAGAATGAGCGGCACGTGCCGTTCGAGGGAGAGGGGATTAACGTCATGCGCATTTGCTCGCGCCGGTTTTCATTGTCTTTGTTGCTTTCTGCGTCCGCGCTCTTTGGTCTGGGCGCCCCGGCAAGCGCCCAGATGGATCACACCGGCATGAGCATGCCGGCCCAGGCGCCGGCCGCAGCAATGAAGCCGTCGCGCTGGTCCGATCCCAAGTCTTGGCCCGATGGCAAGGTGCCGGCGGCGGGCGACGCCGTCACCATCGCGCGCGACCGGAGCGTCATCCTCGACGTCAGTCCGCCGGCGCTGCGCAGCCTGACCATCAACGGCAAATTGAGCTTCGCGACCGATCGCGACATCAGCCTCACCACCGACTGGATTTATGTGCCCCGTGGCGAGCTGGAGATCGGCAGCGAGGCCAAGCCCTATACGCGCAAGGCGACGATCACCCTCACCGACACTGTGCCCAATGAAGACATCAACACGATGGGCGATCGCGGCATCATGATGCTCGGCGGCACACTGAGCCTACATGGCGATCGCACCAACACCTGGACCAAGCTGGCCAAGACCGCCAAGGCGGGCACCGCGAGCATCCAGGTCCTCAATGCCGCCGGCTGGCGCAAGGGTGATATCATCGTCCTGGCTTCCACTGACTTCAATCCCCGCCAAGCCGAGCAACGCACGATCACCGCGATCAGCGGCAACACGCTCACGCTCGACAAGCCGCTGCAATATATGCACTTTGGCGAGATTACTTTCGGCGTCGACGAGCGCGGTGAGGTCGCCATGCTCAGCCGCAACATCAAGATCCAGGCGTCGGAGGACGCGGCCAAGAGCTATTTCGGCGGCCACATCATGGCGATGGCCGGCTCAAAAATGTTCATCGAGGGCATCGAGCTCAATCGCATGGGCCAGCACATGCACCTCGCGCGCTATCCTATCCACTGGCATATCGGCGGCGAGGGCAAGGGCCAATATATCAAGAATGCCTCGATCCACGACACGTTCAACCGCTGCGTGACGATCCACGGCACCAACGACCTGCGTGTCGAGAACAACGTGACCTATAACACCGTGGGCCACTGCTTCTTCATGGAAGACGGCATCGAACATGGCAACGAGCTCATCAAGAACCTCGCCATCCAGACCAAATGCCACCCGACACTCGAATGCGTGCCCACCAACATCGCGCCGAACGGCGAGATGCCCCCGTTGTATTTTGACCGAGCAGCCTATCGAAACGAGAGCTTCCACGGTGGCAAGACCTTGCTCCCTTCGGATAACACGGTCTCTTCGTTCTGGATCACCAATCCGGACAACAGCTACATCGACAATGTGGCGGCTGGCTCGGATCAGGCCGGCTTCTGGCTGTCTCTCCCTCACCACCCCAATGGCGCGTTCCTCGGCTCCGAAATCGCAGAGAAGACCTTTCCGCGCCGGCTACTTCTACGCGCCTTCCGCAACAACACTGCCCATTCCAACTTTGACGGGTTCATGTTCGACCGGAACATCGCCGAAGACAATACCTTCGCCCTCGCTGGCAACGCATACATGCCGCTGAAGGACCCCTTCGATGTCAAAAGCGAGATGCTCGAAACGGTCTTCGCGGATCTGACATCCTACAAGAACCGGAACCAAGGTTTCTGGGGCCGTGGTGAGCTTTTCACGATTCGCAACGCGAAGTTTGCCGACAAC
>JAGIAA010000024.1 GCA_017745115.1 Sphingobium sp.
TATTCGATCGGCACGGCGGGCACGATACCCGTCATGGTAAGCGGCAGGCGGCCGCCCGGCGATGTCATGAACGTCGCACCCATCAGACCGAGCGGATCGGTGATCCGGCCCATGGGACGCTTGGACAAGGATGCGTCGCCGATGAACGTCGCCGTGATGCGATGGCTCGCCAGCAGGCCCATCAGCAGCCGGGTAGAGGTGCCGCTATTGCCCATGTCCAGAGCGGTGACGGGCTGGACCAGCCCGCCCACACCCACGCCCTGAATCCGCCACATGCCATCGGCGCTGCGCTCGATCTGTGTACCTAGCGCACGCATGGCGGCGGCGGTGGAGAGAACGTCTTCACCTTCCAGCAGGCCCGAAACGCAGCTCTCGCCGACCGCGAGCGCCGAAAACATCAGCGACCGGTGCGAGATGCTCTTGTCTCCAGGGACCGTGACCGTGCCGCGCAGCGGCCCACCCGGCTCGAAAACCATCTTCTGGGCGTCGTGCGCCATGCCGAAATCGTCCGATTTGATGCCGTCCCGGAACCCCCAGGAGACGGCGAAGTTGAAAAAATGACCGGCGGCTTTTGACAGCGCGGACCGGCTATGGCAAGGCGCGCGGCACTTCGCGGCAGGGTAACCTTCGCCGCGCCTGTTTTCATTTCGTCTAGAAGGACAGAGGCAGCCCATGGTGAAGCCTGAATGGGGAACGAAGCGGACCTGCCCCAAGTGCGCCACGCGTTTTTATGATCTGGGCAAGGATGAGCCGGTCACTTGCATCGAGTGCGGCAACGTCTGGATGCCGGAGCCGGTCCTCAAGTCCAAGCAGCCGCTTCCCTATGAGGAAGTGCAGAAGCAGCCGGTGGCCGACGCCGAGGCCGATGTGACGCGCGATGACGATCTCGACGTCGATATCGACATCGACGAGGGCGAGGGCTCGCCCGACAATGATGTCGATCTTGGCGGTGACGACGATCTGGGCGTTGACGCAGGTGACAGCGGCGACGACGAAAATTAAGGCTGGTATTAACCAATTCAGCTTAGTTAAAATTGCTCTTGCGGCGAGGGGCCTGCTGACCTAAAGGCAGCGCCTCGCCACGTGGGACCCCATCCCGCAGCCAAGATTTCGGGGCCGTAGCTCAGCTGGGAGAGCGCTACACTGGCAGTGTAGAGGTCAGGGGTTCGATCCCCCTCGGCTCCACCATCTTCCTCTTGTATCGACACCAGCCGCAGGAAGACGGGCCGGCGACATGCCGAGCCCGTGCACGTCGATTCAGGCCATTTCCGGCGTGGTCTCGCGCGCAGTCTGTCCGTCCTGCGCCAGTTCGCCGCGAATGAACGCCAACAAGTCGGGATTCACGACCTCCGGATGTGTCGTGCACATGCCATGCGGCAGGCCGGGGTAGGTCCTGAGCGTGCCGTTCTTGAGCAGCGTGATCCCGATCAGAGCGGAATCGGCAATGGGCACGATCTGGTCGTCTTCACCGTGCATGAGGAACACGGGCAGGTCGACGCTCTTCAGGTCTTCCGTGAAATCGGTCTCGCTGAAGGCCTTGATGCAGTCATAGTGAGCCTTGGTGCCGCCCATCATGCCCTGCCGCCACCAGTTCCAGATCACGCCCTGATCCACTTTCGCGCCCGGCCGGTTGTAGCCGTAAAAGGGGCCGGTTGGCACATCGAGGAAGAATTGCGCCCGATTGGCCGCCTGGGCCGCGCGAAACCCGTCGAATACCTCGATCGGCAGGCCACCGGGGTTCTTGTCGGACTTGACCATGATCGGCGGCACGGCGCCGATCAGCACAGCCTTGGCGACGCGGCCGGGCTTGGCGCGCGCGACATAGTGGATCACTTCTCCGCCGCCGGTCGAATGACCGACATGGATGGCCTCCTTGAGATCGAGATGGTCGGTCAACGCGGCGACGTCGGCCGCGTAAGTGTCCATCTCATTGCCCTCGTCGGTCTGAGTAGAGCGCCCGTGGCCGCGACGGTCATGAGCGATCACGCGATAGCCCTCGGCCAGGAAGAACATCATCTGATTGTCCCAGTCATCGGCACTGAGCGGCCAACCATGATGGAACACGATCGGTTGCGCGTCTTTTGAGCCCCAATCCTTGTAGAAGATCTGGGTGCCGTCTTTGGTAGTGATGTAGGTCATGGGAGGGGGTTCCCTTGGCAGCTTTGCCGGCCGATGGGACCGGCGCCATCGTCTCTCGTGAGCGAGGGAATGGGGGCTTGTCAGGCGTCCTGCTCGACTCGGTCGCGGGGACACTTTTGCACTTAGCATTTCGGCTGTGGCCGGTCACCGCGAACGACGATTGAAATTACTGCAATCGGGCCGCGCCGGGTCGGTCCGCCCTAAGATGGCGATGCGCCGTTAAGCGGCCTGGCTGGCCAGCGCGCGGGAAACCTCTGCAGCGGTCAGGCGGCGTTTCTCGATGACGCAGGTCAGCCCGAGATGCTCGAGCTCCGGGACGGTCCGCGCGGTCGCGTGGCCCACCAGCGCATCGTCGCGCTTCTGAGACCCGCGTTCGCCGATGAGCGCGAAGGGCAGGGGCTCTGCGAAGGGCGCGTCCCAGGAAGACGCGATGATACTGCCCTGGCGGTCGACGATCGAAATCTTCATCCGCTCCGTTTCGCAGCTGGTAGCGGATGCCGCCTTTAGAATCTCGTTGATCCGGCCATGCCAGTCGAATTCCATAATGAGCACGCCGGTCGGCATGCCCATCGTCCGACGGTCGCGTACGCCTGCGCAGAGCATCAGCGAGATCCGCTCCTGCGTCCATGTGCTCTGCCAGACGGTGCCGGCCGACCAGTGGGCCTCAGGGCCTGCATGAAACGCCTTCCTGAAGCTGTCGCGCTCGCCGATGTTGTCGGCATGCTGCATCGAGGCTTGATCGGCGGACACGATGATTCTGCCGTTCGCGTCGGCGATAAAGGCATTGCGGTACCATCTCGAGTAGCCCCAGACTTGGAGGAGTCGCTCGCGCGCTTGTGCGATGTCTTCCGGATCGCCTGTCGCGAGCGCATCGCAAATCTCCCGGTCGGAAGCCAGGCTCAGCAATTCGGATCCGCGACCGGAGAGAAGGCCCGCCACCGATTGGGCGATCGACGACGCCAGATCGGCAAGGCGCGCGGCCTCGGCCTCCTCGGCGAGCTGGCTCGCTGCTTTCGCGCCGAGCTGGACCCTGTCGATAACGCCGCTGCCGAAGGCCGAAGAAGCGGCCTTGGCCTGTTCCGCCAGCGCCTTCACTTCCTGTGCGACGACGGAGAAGCCAAGCCCGGCTTCGCCCGATCGGGCAGCCTCGATGGCGGCATTGAGGGCGAGCAGTCGGATTTGCCGCACGATGGCGTCGTTTGCGGTGTTATATTGGCCGATGTCGGCGCGGAGCTGGTCGAAGACGGCGAGGATTCGCTGTGGCATGCTGAAAAGACCCAATTTATTGGGTGCCTTGTGTCGAGAACTCCCTAAATTTGATGTAAATCTTTGGTAGTTCGAAAGGACTAGATCCAGATCAACCCGGCGCAACGCCCTCGGCTTCGATGAGCCGCTCTTCGATCAGCGTACCGGCGACGCGCACCCTCTTTTCGACATGATCGACCGGCACACGGTGGAGCTGCAGATGGTAGACGATGCCGCGCTCGGCGCGCAGGGCGAAGCCCGCGCCGTCGCGGATGAGTGTGCCCTCAAGCTCGATATGGTCTCCGATGCCGGTCATCATCCCGCATGAGCGGCAAGATGTGCCCGAAGTCAATGAAACGACACGGGCGCCCTTGCATCTTGCCGCCAATGCGCCTTCAAAGGTGGCATGACGCGTCCGGCAGGAGAGGATGATTGACGAGCCCGCATGAACTGATCGACGACCGGCCGGATGAGGGTGTGTTCCGCATCAACCGTGCGATGTTCGACGATCCCGCTATCTTCGAGTTGGAGATGCGGCACATTTTCGAGGGCGGATGGGTTTTCCTCGGACTCGAATGCCAGGTGACCAACCCCCACGACTATTTCACCGTCAATATCGGCCGCGTGCCGGCGCTGATTCAGCGCGGCGGCGATGGCGTGTTGAGGGGCTTCGTAAATTCATGCCCGCACAAGGGCGCCCGGATCGCCCATGCCGCTTGCGGGCATGCCCGGCAGTTCGTCTGCCCCTATCATAGCTGGACCTTCGACAGCGCCGGGCGGAACAAGGGCATCAAGTGGAAGCAGGGCGGCTGCTATACGCCGGGCTTCGACAATGACAGCCATGACCTCGCACCGCTGCCCGCATTCGGCAGCTACAAGGGCTTCGTCTTCGGTAGTGTCGCGGCGGACGTGCCGCCGCTGTTGGACTGGCTGGGCGAGACCGCGAAGCTGCTCGATCTCGTGGCCAACCAGAGCGAAGAGGGCGTTGAATCGGTTCCCGGCTCCGTCACGTTCACCTATGAGGGCAACTGGAAGCTCCAGCTCGAGAATTGCTCGGATAACTATCATTTCACATCGGCTCATCCGAGCTACATCCGCCTGCTCGAGCGGCGCAAGGCGGCCGAGGACGCCGCATCCAACAGCTTCACCTCGGCGATGCAGTCGCAACGGCATTGGTCCGGCGAGGATGACGAGATCGTCGGGGGCACCTTCAGCTTCCCTTATGGCCATGTTCTCAATTTCGGCGTGGGTACCCCGACGCCGGTTTCGCCTTTGTTCGAACGGTTCGACCGGCTGACCGAGACGGTCGGGGAAGCGCAACGCGCCTGGATGTTCAACATGCGCAACCTCACCATCTTCCCGAACCTGCAGGTCGCTGAGAATGCAGCGAGCCAGCTGCGCGTGATCGAGCCGATCAGCACCAACAAGACGCGCATGCGCACCTGGTGCATCGGCCCAAAGGGAGAGAGCCCGGCGGCGCGCAAGCAGCGCATTCGGCAATATGAGGACTTCTACAATCCGTCGGGCATGGCGACACCGGACGATACGGTCGCCTATGAAGACTGCCAGCGCGGCTTCGCCGGCAAGGTCGAGCCCTGGCTGCAGGGCTATCAGCGCGGCATGGCAAGCCGCAAGCCAGGTTCCAGTCCGCTGGCTGACCGCATCGCACTCAAGCCGGAATGGTCGATCGAAGGCAATAGCCGGCTGTGCGACGAGACTGTCTATCAGAGCTATTACCGCGAATGGGCGCGACGCATGGCAGGAGCACTGGCATGAGTGCGGACGCCATGACCCTGGGTACAGGGACCGTCACACGGGCTGAGGGTCTGTCACGCAGTCAGGCGGAGGACCTGCTTTACCGCGAGGCGCGTGCGCTCGACGAGCGCCGTTTCGATGACTGGCTCGCCATGTACGCCGAGGATGTTGCCTTCTGGGTGCCGGCCTGGAAGGACGAAACCACGCCGACCAGCGATCCCGAAAGCGAACTCTCGCTGATCTATTATGAAGGAAAGCAGCATCTCGCCGATCGCATCTGGCGGCTGAACTCGAACCTCTCGAACGCATCGGAGATTCCGGCGCGCGTCGTGCACATGGTGAGCAACGTGATCGTCGAACCGACGAGTATGGAAGAGGCTGTTGTCCTCTCCTCATTCACCGCTCATCATCACGATGCGCGCAGCGACCGGACGCATGTCTTTTTTGGTCTTTACCGCCATGTCTTCAGATTTGATGGCAATACCTGGCTGATCGCCGCCAAGACGATCACACTCATGAACGACTGCATCCCCACTGTGGCCGACATCTACATGCTTTGAGCGGCGGGCCGCTTTTCCTCACCACGTCGTCACCCCCGCCGTCGCGGGAATGACGGAGGTTCAGATGTAGCAGACGCTCGGCAGCGTGATGGCCGGGCTGATGAAATGTCCGTCGAGCGGGCGGTGGGCGCCCAGATCGTGCATCAGGTCGATGAGGTCGCGGCCTGATCGAAGGACCTCGCACTTGTCGAAACAGGCGACGGCGCCGCGATCGAAGGCACGGTCGCAGACGTCCGAGCCCTGCCGCGCCTCGCCGGAAATGACGACGAAGTTCATCGCATGCCAATAGTCGCAGAGTTCCTCGAGGAAGGTGAGGCCGTGCGTACCGGGCATGTTGAGATCGAGGAGGACGATGTCGGGGAGGACCCATTTGATGTCCTTGCGCGCTTCGTCGCAGCTGGACGCCACACCGCAGATCTCGAACGCGGGTTCCTCGCCGACCATCGTTTCGAGCATCGCCCTGAAGATCAGGCTGTCTTCAATGATATAGACTCTGGGCCTGCTCTTGCGGGGCCTCTGAATCGTGCGCTTCTTCATCGGTGTGATCCTTGTGCGTCACTCAGCATTCCCACGGCTCGGAGAACGGCCCGGCGCTTCAAGACCTTAGTGTTAGCGGCGTTTAACCGTGAAAATCCGGACAAGCCGGTCGCGTCCGCTGGACCATGTGTTCCATCCTTGTGCCAAAAAGGCGCGGAATATGGTTATGGCGCTGGCGAAGCCCTTGAGCTTGCACTAATCTTACCTATCGCAAGAGGTGCGGGTGCGCGGGGGACGCTGGTCGATGGGTACGGACGGGGCGGTGGCCGCCGGGGAACGGCTGCTGGCGCAATGCTACGAGGACATGCGCCGCGTCGCCCGTCGGATCCTGGCAGGCGATGGCATGGCCGTGGCGATCCAGCCGACCGATCTCGCCCATGAAGCGGCTGTCCGTCTGATCCTGTCCGAAGCCGGTGTGATCGCCGCCGATCGCGGTCATATGCTGGCGCTCGCGGCGCGCACGATGCGCCGCATCCTCATCGACGAAGCGCGCAAGGCGGGCGCCGCCAAGCGTCATGCACCGACGCTGGTGACGCATTGGCCCGGCTCGGCCTCGACTCTTATCGATCTTGCCGATCTCGACGAGGCGCTCGGCGCCCTGCAGAATTTCTCGGACGATCACGCGACGATCGTCGAAATGCGCTTTACGCTGGGCCTTACGGTCGAGGAGACTGCGCGTCAGACCGGCGTCCCGGAGCGTACGGTGAAGCGGCGCTGGCAAGTCGCCCGGGCATGGTTGCACGATTATCTGCAGACCGGCGACGATGCCCGCTTCGGCTGAAGTCGAACGGCGCGCGTTGGCGCTGCTGGAAGAATTGCTCGACAATCCGGATGACGAGGCGTTCGCGCAGACCCTGCTCTCGGGCGAACCTGAGGCCGTCCGAGTGCGCGTGTCGGCGTTGCAGACCGCGATGACGCAGGCATCCAGCCTTCTTCCCACGGAACTGCCGGACGGCGCCACCGTGCATGACGAGGCAGACATCCCGGCGCAGGTCGGCGCGTTCCGGCTCGTGCGCCGGCTAGGCTATGGCGGGATGGGCGGAGTCTGGCTCGGCGAGCGGGCAGATGGGCTCTATGACCAGAAGGTCGCGATCAAATTCATTCGCGCCGGCCTTGTCGACCTGGCCGGCGAGGCCTTCCTGGCCGAACGGCGCATCCTTGCGCGCCTCGAGCATCCCAATATCGCTCGGCTGATCGATGGCGGTGTGACTGCTGAGGGCACGCCCTATCTCATCATGGAATATGTCGACGGCCTGCCGATTGACGAAGCCGTACAGGGCCAATCGCTTGCCGCGCGGGTGAAGCTGTTCGTCAAGGCGGCGGACGCCGTGCAGTTCGCGCATGCCCGGCTCGTCGTTCATGCGGATCTCAAGCCGTCCAACATCTTCGTCGACGGGCAGGGGCGGGTGAAACTGCTCGACTTCGGGATTTCACGCCTGCTCGAAGTCGACGATCACGCTCATGGCGCGCTTCCGATGACGAAGGCTTACGCGAGCCCGGCGCGCCTCGTGGGCGTGGCGCCGGCCATTGCGGACGATGTCTACGCGCTCGGCATCATCCTGGGCGACTTGGTCACGGCCGACGGGGATGAGGATCTCAAGGCAATCGCCGCCATGGCGCGGCATGAGGACGAGGCCAGGCGCTATGGCAGCGTCGCTGCATTGATTGCCGATCTTGACCGCTGGCGCGATCAGCTGCCGGTCGCTGCGCGCGAACCGACGTTGGCCTATCGCGCGCACCAGTTCGTGCGGCGGCATTTTGTCGGCGTGTTGTCGACGGCCGCGGCGCTTGTTGCGTTGAGCCTGCTCGCGGCGGTCGCCATGTTCAATGCCGTCAGGGCGGAGAATAATCGCGTGCGGGCCGAGCAGCGCTTCGATGAAGTACGGCAGCTGTCCAAGTTCATGCTCTACGATCTCTACGATGAATTGGCGCGCCAGCCGGGCACGGTCGTCAAGCGCGAGGAGATCGCACGGACGAGCGCCAATTATCTTGCCCGCCTCAACCTCTCTGCCGAGACATCCCCGGCCCTGCGGCTCGACGCGGCCCGCAGCTATCGGCGTCTTGCCGCGATCCAGGGTCTCTCGGGTACATCCAGCCTCGGCCATCCCGATGACGCGCTTAAGTCGCTCGATCGCGCGGAGGCACTGGTCGCGCAGGACAAGGATGCTGGACCGCTGCGCGGCGATTTTCTCGTCGAGCGGGGCTGGATCCACCTCGACCGCTGGACCCTGCAACCCGACAATGCTGCTTCCGCCAAACAGAATGGCGTGGCGCGGGGCTATTTCGAGCAGGCTCGTGCTCTCGCACCAGGCAGCGTCGATGTCGCGCTCGGCCTGCTCGTCACCACCAAGAACGACGCCTATGACGCCATCTGGTCGAGCGACGATGCGAAAGGCGCCGTCAAGGTCGCCACGCAGGCGCTGGCCCAGGTCAAGGCGCGCACCTGGCCTGGCGGGCTTACCGATGTCGCGGCGAAACTGCGCATCGAACTGCTCAGTATCCTGGGCGAGGCCTACTACCAGACTGAGGATCTGGGTGCCGCGCTGGCTGCCTATCGTGAATCGGCGGCCGTGATCGATGACCTCATCGCGCGGGAAGGGCCGATGCCCTACCTCATCATTCTCAAGGGCCAGAATGCCTTCGACCTGTCCGGCACCATGGGGGACATGCCCAGCCGTGGCCTCGAAGCGCTGGGGATTGCGCGGCAAGGCGAAGCGGTGCTTAAGACAATGCTTGCCCAAGGGCCGGATGCCGCCGCCGAGAAGAAGCTGCTTGTCCTCTATGGCCAAGAGGCGCTCCTGCTCAGCGATCTCGGCCGAAAGGCGGACGCGCTCGTGCCGTCGGCGGCAAGTGTTGCCCTACGCGATAAGCGTCTGGCCGCATCTCCCGCAGACCCGCAGCGTATGCGCGACCTCGCCATCGGTCTGGGGAGTCACGTCGACCGGCTGGGCGAAGCGGGCCGTGGAGGCGAGGCCTGTTTGGCGGGGCGACGCGCTGTTGCAATCTGGGACCGGATCACGGCCCTCAAGCATCTCGGCGCGCTCGACGCGCGCAAGAATGTCCCCAAGTCAGCCGAGCGCGTGAAGACTTACTGCGGCGGCTGATGCCGCCCCCGATCGGCTCAGGCGATGACGATCAGCTGGCGCTTTCGGGCGCCGGCGCCTCTTCCTCGCCGTCGGACTCGTCCTGCGAGCTTTCCCCGATATGGGCGACGCTCACGACATGCTCGTTATCCGCCACGTCGAACAGTCGCACGCCTGCCGAGCCGCGTCCGATCACCCGCAGGCTGTCGAGCCCGATGCGGATGAGCTTGGCCTGGTCGGTGACCAGCATGAGCTGATCCTGCTGCACGGCCGGGAAGCTCGCGACGACGAGACCATTGCGCTCGATATTGTCGATATTGGTGATGCCCTGGCCACCGCGGCCGGTCCGGCGATATTCGTAAGCCGAGCTGAGCTTGCCATAGCCATTGGCGCAGACCGTCAAGATGAACTGCTCGCGCGCCTTGAGTTCGTCATAGCGCTCGGCCTCAAGCGAGGTGGTCGCCCCATCCTCGCGCTCGGCCTTCCACGGGGCGAAGCGGACATAATCCTCGCGCTCCTCGGAGGTCGTGCCGACGCGATGGAGGATGGACAGCGAGATGACCTCATCGTCCTCCTTCAAGCTCATGCCGCGAACGCCGGTCGAGTTCCGGCTCTGGAACTCGCGAACGTCGTCGGCGCGGAACCGGATCGCCTTGCCTTGCCGCGTTGCCAGAAGCACATCGTCGTCTTCGGAGAGCAAGGCGACACCGATCAGTTTGTCGTCCGCGTCCTCGCCCTCGAATTTCATCGCGATCTTGCCGTTCGACGGGACGTTGGCGAAGGCATCCATGCTGTTGCGGCGCACGGATCCCTTGGCGGTCGCGAACATGACGTGGAGGTCTTTCCACTCCGCCTCGTCCTGGGGCAGCGCGAGGACGGTCTGAATCGTCTCCCCCTCCGAGAGCGGCAGCAGGTTGACCATGGGCCGCCCGCGCGTCGCCGGGCCGCCCTCGGGCAGGCGCCATACCTTGAGGCGATAGACCTTGCCGTGGGTCGAGAAGAACAGCACCGGATTGTGCGTGCTCGTCACGAACATTTCGGTGACGACATCCTCTTCTTTGGTCGCCATGCCGGCGCGGCCCTTGCCGCCGCGATTCTGGGCGCGGAAGGTGTCGAGGGTCGTGCGCTTGATGTAACCCTGCATGGTCACCGTTACGACCATGTCCTCGCGCTCGATCAGGTCCTCGTCCTCGATGCCGTCGGCGGCGGGAGCGATGGTCGATCTGCGCGGCGTTGCGAATTCGGCCTCGATGGCGTCGAACTCCTCGCGCATGACCTCGAAGAGGCGTGCACGGCTGCCCAGGATCGCCAGATAGCCTTCGATGGCGTTGGCAAGACCCTGCAATTCGCTGCCGACCTCGTCGCGGCCGAGCGCGGTCAGGCGATGCAGGCGCAGATCGAGGATCGCGCGCACTTGCACTTCGGATAGGCGATAGATGTCGCTGCTCGATGCGGCTTCGGACGCGTCGACAATGCGCAGATAGGGCGCGACGTCGGCGATCGGCCATTCGCGCGCGAGCAGGGCTTCGCGAGCGGCAACCGGGCTTGCCGAGGCGCGGATCGTCCGCACCACCTCGTCGAGATTGGCCACTGCAATGACGAGGCCGAGCAGGATGTGGGCGCGCTCGCGAGCCTTGGCGAGCTCGTACTTCGTGCGCCGGGTGATCGTCTCCTCGCGGAAACGCACAAAGGCCTCGATGATGTCGCGCAGGTTGAGCAGCTCCGGCCGCCCGCCGCGAATCGCCAGCATGTTGGCGGGGAAGCTCGATTGGGCAGGCGTGTGCCGCCAAAGCTGATTAAGGACGACGTCGGCCGTGGCGTCGCGCTTCAGCTCGATGACGACGCGCACGCCGTGCCGGTTCGATTCATCGCGAATGTCACTGATGCCTTCGATCCGCTTGTCCTTGGCGGCCTCGGCGATCTTCTCCACCAGCCCGGCCTTGCCGACCTGAAACGGAATCTCGGTGAGCACGATCTGGGTGCGGTCGCCGCGGATCGTCTCGATCTCGTGGCGCGAGCGCATGATGACCGAGCCGCGCCCGGTCTGGTATGTCGAGCGCGCACCGGATTGGCCGAGGATGAGGGCCCCGGTCGGGAAGTCGGGCGCCGGAACGATCTCCATCAGCTCTTCGATGGTGATGGCGCCATTGTCCATGTACGCCTTACAGGCGCGCAGCACCTCGCCGAGATTGTGCGGCGGAATATTGGTCGCCATGCCGACGGCGATGCCGCCGGCGCCATTGACCAGCATGTTGGGGAAGCGGGCAGGGAGCACGCTCGGCTCGTCGCGCGAACCGTCATAGTTCGGAACGAAGTCGACCGTATCCTTCTCGATGTCGTCGAGAAGGGCATTGGCGACCTTCGCGAGCCGAGCCTCGGTATAGCGCTCGGCGGCCGGCGGATCCGGATCCATCGAGCCGAAATTGCCCTGGCCGTCGATGAGCGGCACGCGCATCGACCAATCCTGCGTCATGCGCGCGAGCGCGTCGTAGATCGCCTGGTTGCCGTGCGGGTGGTAGTTGCCCATCGTGTCGCCGACGATCTTTGCCGACTTGCGATAGGGTTTGCCGGCAACGAAGCCGCCTTCGTGGCTCGCCCAGAGGATGCGGCGATGCACCGGTTTCAGGCCGTCGCGTACGTCCGGAAGGGCGCGCGAAACGATGACCGACATGGCGTAGTCGAGATAGCTCGACTTCATCTCGTCGACGATGTTGACGGGGCTGATATCCGAAGGTTCGGCGAGGATGGTCTCGTCGCTGCTCAAGCTTATTCTCTTATGTCTGTGATGTGCGCAGTGGGTCGGACAGGACTAGCCGGGCGGGCGGGCGAATGCCAGCAAAAAGGGGTTGCCGGGTCCCCGTTCGCCCGTCGGCTTGACCTGATCGGCGCAATGTTGGCGCAAGACGGGCGCTTGGCGATGACAAGGCGCTCGAGCGGGGCTATAGCGGCATTCAATTGTGGTTCACCTGCTGGCCGTCATGGGGGAAATCGTTTCGATCCGGAGCGATGTTCTGCTGTGCGTGCCGGCAAAGAGTCTGAGTTTGGAGGTTTGAGGATGCGTTTGTTTTCCACTGCGGCCCTGTCGTTGGCTCTGGTCGCGGCCGGCGGTCTGTTCATGCCAGGCGCGGCGCTGGCCCAGAAGAAGGGCAAGGAAGAGGCCGCGGCGCAGCCGGCCAAGCTTCAGGCGAGCGCAGGCTTTTTCAAAGTTGCCAAGCCGCTGCAGGATCTGCTGGCCGCAAAGAATTATGATGGCGCACTCGGCATGATGCCGCAGGCCGAAACGGCCGCGACGACGCCGGACGACCGCTATTTCGTCGGCAATTTTTGGTTGAATATCGGTATCGGCAAGCAGGATCAGGCCACGCAGCTCAAGGGCGTCGAGATGATGCTCGCGTCGGGCAAGGTTGCCCCCGCCGATCTGGCCAAGATCGAGACGGCCGCGGGAGGCCTCTCGTCCAATCTCAAGAACAACGAAGCCGCGCGCAAGCACTACGCCGCAGCCATCGCGGCCGGTGCCGATCCGGCGGAGACCGAAGCTTTGCTCGCCGAGACCTATTTCGGCGAAGCCTATGCGCAGATCGAGGGCAATGGTTTCAATGCCGCCGGCCGCGCCAAGGCGATCGAAGGCCTGCCGCATCTGCGCAAGGCGATCGACGCACAGGTCGCCAAGGGTGCGGCCCCGCCGCTCAATTGGTATGAGCGCGGCTTCCAGACGTCGGTCATCGCCCTGGCGCCCGATGCGTTCGACTGGGCGAAACTGACGCTGGCCCAGACCGACAAGGCGGCCGACTGGCGCATCGCGCTGCGCTTGCTGCAGGAAACCTACAAGGACATGGCGCGCCCGGCCAATATCGACCTGATGCGCCTCATGTACGACGCCAAGGCGCTTGCGAACGACTATAGTTACAGCGAGTTCATCGACGCGCTGTGGAAGTCGGGCCAGCCCGGGGAGGTCAAGACGATCATCGATAGCGGCCGCGCCAAGGGCGAGGTCAAGGACACGCAGTTCGCCGACTATTACAAGCTGGCCACCGACGCGATTCCCAAAGACAAGGCCGGCCTGGCCGCATCGGAGAAGGCGGCAGCGGCCGCCCCGAACGGCAAGTCCGCCAGCCGTACCGCCGACGCCTATCTGGGCTATGGCGACAACGCCAAGGCGATCGAGCTTTACAAGCTCGCCCTGACCAAGGGCAGCGTCGACAATGACGAGGTCAACACCCGCCTGGGCATCGCCCTTTGGCGCAGCGGCGATTTGGCAGGGGCCAAGGCGGCGTTCGGTGCTGTCTCGGCAACCTCGCCGGCCCGCAAGCAGATTGCCGAGCTGTGGGGGCTCTGGCTGGGCCAGAAGTCGAAGGCGGGCGCGCAAGCCGCTCTCTGACGCCCGGACGAATCAAGAAGGCCCGCCTGATTTGTTCAGGCGGGCCTTTGCGTATGGGAGTTTGGCGGTACGATCAGCCTTCGATGGGAACGCCCGGCAGGTTCTTCGACGTGCGAATGGTGAGAGAGGTTTTCACGCTAGCCACGTTGGGCGCCTGCGTAAGCTTGGTCGTCAGGAACTGCTGGAAGCTGCGAAGGTCGGCTGCCACGACCTTGAGAATGAAGTCGATCTCGCCGTTGAGCATGTGGCACTCGCGCACTTGCGGCAGTTCGGCGACATAAGACTCGAATGCCCGCAAATCTGCCTCGGCCTGGCTCTTTAGGCTAACCATCGCGAAGACCATGATCGAATAGCCCAATGCTATCGGATCGACCTGCGCATGGTATGAGTTGATGAGGCCGCGCTCTTCCAGGGTGCGCACACGGCGCAAACATGGCGGAGCGGTCAGGCCGACTTTTGCTGCAAGATCGACATTCGTCATTCGGCCGTCGTCTTGCAGCGCAGCGAGAATTTGGAGGTCGATTTTGTCGATTGCGGCGCCCGGCATCCTATCGATATTTCCTTTCATGGCGGACATCAGGGATTATAAGATAATTTCAAGCGATTGCAATTGTCCCACAATGTAACGTCCCATTTTTTGTAGCTAGCGATGGTTCACACAGCCGGTTAATCCAAGCGCCGTGGGGGCCAACAGGCATAAAAATGCGTTTCAATGATCTTTTGCGGACCGTTCTCGCTCATGGTGGCGAGGGGATGGCTGCGGCCGTCACGCGCTGGCGTCAATGCATTGATCTCGTTGCGCAATATGATGTCTCGGGCGCCCGGACGGCGCACAGCCTGACGGAAGACGAAGCCGAGGCCGTTTTTGCGGTCCTGGGCGAACTTTCTAAGCAGCTCGGACCCGAACAGCGAGTCGCGTCGATCGTGGAACTGGGCGGGCGCCTGCGCTCGCTTCGGCTCTGCCGTTTCCTTGCGCAGGATCATCCCGCCGTGGTTGCCGCCACCATGGCCCGCGCGCGGCTCACGGACGAAGATTGGGCGTCGATCATTCCCGTTCTGGGCCCGTTGGCGCGCAGCATTCTGCGCCGCCGCGCGGATCTCGGCGCCCTTGCGTACACCGCGCTCGCCCGGTTCGGGCCGAGCGATCTTGCGCTGCCGCCTGCGCCCAACGCCCGCAAGCTGAGTCCTGCCAACGACATGCGTCCGCCCGACTCGGCCGACCGAACAGGGGAGCCGAGCGACATCCGCAAGATTGTCGAGCGAATCGAGCGTTTCACGGCGACGCGGATGCATCCGGAGCCCCGCAGCACTGGCGCTGCGCCGCTCGATCTCGGCCTTGACCAGGTCGTTGCCGGCCCGGAAGGCACCGTCGATGCATTCAGCTTCGAAACCGATGAGAAGGGCCGGTTCAGCTATGTTCACGGCGCGCCGCGGGCGGCCGTCGTCGGTCTCACCGTCGGTGCCCCAGCGCTCGACGGCCTGAGCGGCGCCGATGGCCAGGCGCTGGGCGCTTATCGCCGCAGGGCGGCGTTCCGCGATGCGCGCTTCGCAATTCCCAGCGGTGCGCTCGCCGGTGAATGGCGCATTTCGGGCGAGCCGCGCTTCGATCGGGCGAGCGGCCTCTTCCGTGGCTATTCCGGTAACGCCCGTCGCGAAATGGCGCATGAGCAGCTGGTTCGGTCGAGCAATGTCGCCCATGATATCAGCGAAAGTACCACAGAAGCCCACGGTACGAGTGGCGATGGCGGTTTCGACTGGACCGGCCTGTCCGCCGCCGGGGCTCGACAGCTGATTCACGAACTGCGGACGCCGCTCAGCGCCATCTATGCTTATGCCGAGATGATCGAAGGTCAGCTCGTCGGCCCGGTCTCCAGCGAATATCGCGAGATCGCCGGACAAATCATCGCCGACGCGCGCGAACTGGTCGCCACGTTCGATGATCTCGACCTCGCTGGCCGCATCGCCCGCAACGAGGAGCGCGGCAATCCTGATCTCGTCGATCTCGGCGGTCAGTTGCGCGCCATCGTCCAGCGGTTCGCGTCCGCGGGCAGCCACCGCATCGCGTTCGAAGCGATCGGCGAGGTGCCGCCCGTCTCTGGTGACCGCGAGCAGATCGAGCGGATGCTCGGTCATCTCGTCCGCGCGGGCTACGCGGCGCTGGGCGAGAACGAACCCTTGGTGGTGAATCTGCGTTACCTGCCTGTCACCGGCACGCTGTCGATTTCGATCCAGCGGCCCGTGGCCTTGCAGGGGCATAGCGAGGCGACACTTCTCGATCATGCCTCGCCGATCGATCAGATGCTGCCCGACGCGCCGCCGCTGGGCCTTGCGTTCGCGCTGCGTCTCGTGCGCGGCATTGCCGGCCGGATGGGCGGGCAGCTGCTGCTCTCCGCCGACGCGTTCGAGCTCATGCTGCCGGCAGCCAACCGCGATGAACATGGGCGCGAGCAAGGCTCCTGACGCGACGCACGCTGCTTGCCAATTTCGGGCACGACAGCTAACCGGGCGGCACCGGTCTCATCTTTACCGGAGAATGGGATTGGGCCTGTAGCTCAACGGTTAGAGCTGGCCGCTCATAACGGCTAGGTTGCGGGTTCGAGTCCTGCCGGGCCCACCATTTTCTGCCGCTTTTCGGTATAAGGCGTCTCCCTCCTATACGCGCTTCTGGTCAACGAAGTCGTTCATTGGCGCTTCAGCTTGGCGGGCGCATTGACTACATATGTGGTCTATGACTACAGATGTAATCGTTCGAATCGGTCGGTTGGAGGAGTTTGGATATGGCCGAACGCATCAGTGATGCCGAACATGCCGTCATGGAGGTGCTGTGGCGCCGTGCGCCATTGACCGCCATCGAGACCAGCGATGCGCTGGCGCCAGAGCGGGGCTGGAGCCTTCAGACGGTGAAGACGCTGCTGTCACGGCTCGTGACCAAAGGTGTCGTGGCGACCGAAGCCGATGGCCGGCGCTATCTCTATCGGCCGCTCGTCGAGCGGGAGGACTATGTCGCGCATGAATCGCAGCGTCTAGTCGACCGTCTGTTCGGCGGGCGCGTGACGCCGCTGGTCGCGCACCTGGCCGAGACGCAGCAGCTTTCCGACACCGATATCGCCGAGATCGAGGCCCTGTTGAAGGCGCTCAAGCCATGATCGCCTGGCTCGTCGAGACCCTTGTCGCCACGACGGCGCTGATGCTGCTGGTCCTTGCGATCCGTGGGCCCGTGCGCCAATTCTTCGGCTCGCACGCCGCCTATGCGCTCTGGCTGCTGCCGGCCTTGCGCATGATCCTGCCGCCACTGGGCGCCCTGCTGACGGCCTCGACGCCGCTCAGCAGCGTGATGCACAGCTCAGGCGCCGCCGTCGGCCTGGTCCGGTCCGAGATCGTCGTGGAGACGATCACCGGCACCGCGCCCGCTGCCGCGATGGGCGAGACGGCTGCTCAAGGCGCGATCTGGCCCATCTTGCTCGCGGCTCTCTGGGCCGCAGGCCTCATGATCTTCGCGCTCCACCAATATCTGGCCTATCGGCGCTTCTGCGGGTTCATTCTGCGCGAGGCGACGCTGCGCGACGAGATCGCCCCGGGCGTCATGCTGGTCAGCAGCCCCAAAGCGCGGGGCCCCATGGCCTTTGGCGTGCGCCGCCGCTTCATCGTCTTTCCGGCGGATGCCGAGAAACGCTTCGACGAGGAAGAGCGGGCGATGGCGCTGGCGCATGAGCTCGCCCACCACACGCGCGGCGACCTCATCGCCAATATCGGCGCGCTTGCCATCCTGACGCTGCACTGGTGCAATCCGATCGCATGGATCGCCTATCGCGCGTTTCGCACAGACCAAGAGATGGCCTGCGACGCCGACGTCATTGCCGCCGTGCGCGGCAGTCATCTCGGTCACGCTTACGGGCGCGCCCTGGTCAAGTCCGCGAGCGGCCATGAGTTCGCCGCGGCCTGCAACCTCACCACCGTCGATCGTCTGAAACGGAGACTTGCCATGTTATCCAACAAGAGCCCGAGCAACCGCCGCCGCCGGACCGGTATCGTGCTGGCCGGAGCGGTCGTTCTGAGCGGGCTCGCCCTGACGGCGTCCGGCGAAGGCATGGCCGCCCAGGTCGGAGCGAGGGTCAGCGACGCACTGCCCAAGATCCCTCGAATGCAGGACGTTCTGCCCTCGCTTCCGGCCGTTGCTGCAATCCCGGCCCTTCCGGTCGCCCATGCCGCGGATCCCGACAAGGATAAGGACAAAGACAAGTCCAAGAGCGAACGTCGGGTGAAGACCATCATCATCACGACGAGCGCCGATGGCGTGGCGCTGCCCGCGCCCCCGGCACCGCCCGTACCAGGTGCCGCGCCAACGCCGCCCGTGCCGCCAACACCACCGCACGTCATGCTGCTTCCGCCGGGCGGTGCAGACGGCAAGCAGATCCGCATCATCCGCCACATCACCAAGGACGGCAAGGAAGTGACCGTGGAAGGAATGCCGCCGATGCCGCCCTTGCCGCCCGAAGTGAACATCAGCGAGAATTGTGACACCAAGGGCGAGCCGGTGACCTCCACAACCGAACTCAAGTCGCCCGACGGCAAGACGACGCGGACCGTCACGCGGGTCATGATCTGCAAGAGGTCCATGGCCGGTGGGCATGGCGAAGGTCTCAGCGGCCTCAAGGAAGCGCGTGCCGACCTCGCCAAGGAAAAGGGCCTGCCGGACAAGGTTCGCGATGAGGTCCTGGCCGACCTCGACCGTACCATCGCGCGGATCGAGGCGCAGGAGAAGGACAAGAAGTGAAGCCACCTTCTCCCTTTCCCACAAGCGGAGGAGGCCGGGGTGAGGGCGTGCGGGCCGAAGGCCGCATCAGCGCAAGCTGAAAGAAGGGCCCTTATCCACCCTCTCCCATTTGACGGAGAGGGCTATAAGGCCGCCCACAAGGCGTCTTGAAAACAGGGGAACAACCTGCACATGGGGAGCATGGCATCGCCTGCTCCCCCTTCTTTTGGACCTCTGTCGGCCGCTACCGGCCGCGCCATGGCGCTTTCGCCGCTCGTCACCCGGATCCTCGCCCCCAATCCGTCGCCCTTCACTTATGAGGGCACGCAGACCTATCTCGTCGGCCGGACGGATCTCGCGGTGATCGATCCGGGACCGGACGAGGCGGCCCATCTCGATGCGCTCGTCGCGGCGATTGCAGGGCGGCCCGTGCGCGCCATCATGTGCACCCACACGCATCGCGATCACAGTCCCGCCGCCGCGCCGCTGGCGCGATTGACGGGCGCGCCGATCATCGGCTGCGCGCCGCTGACGCTTGAGGATGACGGCCCGCGTGCCGACGCGGCCTTCGATCCGGATTACGCACCCGAGCGCGTGCTGGCGGACGGAGAGACCGTTGGCGGAGACGGTTGGGCGCTGACCGCTGTCGCCACCCCGGGGCATACGTCCAACCATCTCTGCTATGCGCTCGAAAGCGAGCAGGCGCTTTTCACCGGCGATCATGTCATGGGCTGGTCGACGACGGTCGTCTCGCCACCGGACGGAGACATGACCGCCTATCTGGCCAGTCTCGAAAAGCTGATCGCTCGCGACGATGCCATCTATTACCCCGCCCATGGCGAACGGATTCCGCAGCCGCGCCGGCTCGTGCGCGGTACGCTCGGCCATCGCAAGATGCGCGAAGGTCAGATCCTGCGTTACCTGGAGCGCAACGGCGTCTCGTCGATCCCGAATCTGGTTGCCGCCATGTATGCCGCGATCGATCCACGCCTCCACGGCGCTGCCGGCCGCTCTGTGCTGGCCCATCTCATTGATCTGGAACGGCGAAATCTGGTCGTGCCGGAGGGTGAAGGCTGGCGCGTTCGCGCGCCTGATTGAACGGGCGCGCCGACCGGTTTCCCGGCGCTTGACGCCCCGCTGATTCGCGCGCATCCATCGCCATTCGCATGGGTTCCGGGGGGATCAGACCATGGCGACTGCAGCACAGCCGACCAAGTCGCTCATCGAGCGCGAGCGTGCCTTCTTCTTCATCATGGCTATTGCGATGGCGATCGTCATCGTCGCCGGTTTCGCGTTCAATCTGGCCGCCGGGCGGTCGAGCTTCGCAGTGCCGTTGGTCTATCATGTCCACGCGTTCATCTTCTTCGGTTGGGTCGTGCTCTACCTCCTCCAGAATGGCCTGGTGGCGACGGGCTCGGTCGCGCTGCATCGGCGGCTCGGCTGGCTGGCGCTCATCTGGCTGCCGGCGATGCTCGTCCTTGGCGTCATGATGCCGCTGCAGAGCGCCCGGACGACCGGCGGGCCACCATTCCTGGCGCTCAACGAATTCCTGTTCGGCACCATCACGGGTGTCGTGACCTTCGTGATCACGGCGTTGCTCGGCATTGCTCTGCGCGGCCGCACGGATTGGCATCGCCGCATCATGTGCGGCGCCATGGCCAGCATCACGGGACCGGGTTTCGGCCGGCTGATGCCCATGCCGCTGCTCATTCCCTGGGGATGGTGGATCTCGAGCGTCATCGTGCCGATGGTCTTCGTAATCGTCGGGATGGTCGCCGACCGCCGGCGGTCAGGCAAAGTGCACCCGGCCTGGCTGGCGGGGGCTGTCATCTTCGTTGGCGGCCAACTCATCGCGAGTGCGGTCGCCTACAGCCCGGCCGGCCTGTCGATCACCAGATCCGTCGTTGAGGGGACACCGGGCGCGACACGCGAGATGCAGGCGCATTTTCCATGAGCTGGACGGCTGAAGAGGGGACTAGATGGCGACGATCGCAAATCCGGAGCCCACGGCGCTCCAGAAGGAACGCACATTCTTCTTCTACATGGCGCTGGCGCTGCTCGGCATTACAATAGCAGGCTTTGTCCGCTTCTTCTTCCTTGGGCTTTCAAGCCTGGCCTCGCCTTGGTGGGTGCACCTCCATGGCGTCTCGATGATGGGCTGGCTGCTGCTCTACGTCGCGCAGAACAGCCTCGTGGCGCAGGGCAATGTAACGCTCCATCGGCGGCTGGGCATCATCGCGTCGGTCTACAGCCTGTGGGTGCTCGCGGTCGGCGTCGGCGTGCTCGCCTTCAACACGATGGAGCACCGCACGCCGCCCTTCTTCCCCGGCGCGTTCATGCCCGCGATGGATGGGCTTACGGTCATCGCCTTCTGCGCCCTCACATGGACGGCGATCGCGATGCGCAATCGCGCCGACTGGCACAAAAGGCTGATGCTGGGCGGCACGATCCTTCTCATCCAGCCTGGACTTGGACGGCTGCTGCCCCCGCCGATGATCGATACCTTCATTTCCTACAAGCTGTTCCCGGCACATCTTCTCTTCTTCGGGGCCGCGATCATCTACGATTGGCGCGCGCGTGGACGCATCCATCCGGCTTATTATTGGGGCCTCGGCGCACTGGTGCTTGCCACCGTTCTCCCTCTCTATGTCGCGCAGATGCCCCAGCTGGTTTCGCTGGTCGACGCGCTTAAAGGTTGATTGCCCGCGTCATCATGGCCATCTCCCGGATCCGAGACAGAGGAGATTCGGGCAAATGGATGCGAGAGGCGGGATCGGCGGAAGCCCGGCGGGCTTGGACCTCTTTGCCGAGATCGATCGGCTGCGCAAGGAACGCAACGCGGTCATCCTGGCGCATTATTATCAAAAGCCGCAGATCCAGGATCTGGCGGACTTTGTCGGCGACAGTCTCGAGCTTTCGCGCAAGGCCGCGGAGACCGATGCGGATGTGATCGCCTTTTGCGGCGTGCGCTTCATGGCCGAGGTCGCGAAGATTCTGTCGCCGCAGAAGACGGTAATCCTGCCGGACATGGATGCGGGCTGCTCATTGGAGGACAGCTGTCCGCCCGCCCAGTTCAAGGCGTTCCGCGAGGCGCATCCCGATCATATCGCGCTCAGCTACATCAACTGCTCCGCGCAGGTGAAGGCGCTCTCCGACATCATCGTGACCAGTTCGTCGGCCGAGAAGATCATCAGCCAGCTGCCCAAGGACCAGAAGATCATCTTCGGGCCGGACAAGCATCTCGGCGGCTATCTCAAGCGCAAGCTCGGCCGCGACATGCTACTCTGGCCGGGCGTCTGCATCGTGCATGAGAGCTTTTCGGAGACGGAACTGCTCAAGCTCAAGGCGCAGTATCCCGACGCGCCGGTCGCCGCGCACCCGGAATGCCCGGCCTATATCCTCGATCATGCCGATTATGTCGGCTCGACCAGCGGCATCCTGACCTATGCCAAGACCATGCCGGGCCAGCGCCTTATCGTCGCGACCGAGCCGCACATCATCCACCAGATGCAGTTGGCCCTGCCGGCGAAGGAATTCATCGGCGCGCCCGGCGCGGATGGCAACTGCAACTGCAATGTCTGCCCGTACATGGCGATGAACACCATCGAGAAGCTCTACATCTCGCTCCGCGACCTGCAGCCGCGCATCGAGATGGACGAGACCCTGCGCCTCGCCGCCAAGAAGCCGCTCGACCGCATGCTGGAAATGGCGAGCGGGACGGTCGGTAAGGGCGATGTGGGGGCGCGGGACTGAGCGCAAAATCTGCGTGCCATCATTGCGAGGGGACGAAGGAACGGCATCATCGGCCTGGATTGCTTCGTCGCTACGCGCCTCGCAATCACGAGATGATCCGGTTCGGCGGCGTTCTCCCCGATCCTAAACTCCACCCGTCTTCCGCGGCGCGGTTTCCTTGAGGAACAGCGCGACGACGAAGCCCAGAATCAGGCTGCCGATCGTGAAGGTGAAGACGTTCTGGATGCCGCTCGAGCCGGCGATCTGCCCGGCAATGGCCGGCGCCGCGCCGCCGCCGAAGATCTCGCCCGCGCCGATGACCAGGCCCGCGACCGAGGCGACCATCCCCATCGGCGCCGCTTCTGCCGCCACCGGTCCGGCGAGGATCGCCAGCGCCGAGAAGTTGAACAGCGACGCGAAGAACAGTAGCCAGAACAGGGTGCTTAGGCTTTCCGCGCCCGTATGCGCGAACAGGTAGGTGAAGACCGCCGCCAGGATATAGGACAGCAGGGTCGCTAGCTTGCGGCCGATGAAGTCGGAGACGGTCGGCATGGCGAACTGTCCGATCGCGCCGCCGAAGCCGACGGCCGAGAAGACGAAGCCCATGTCCTGCGGCGAGAGCTTGAGATAGTCGGTGAGATAACTCGGCGCCATCGCGGCCAGCACGAACACGCCGCCCATCGCGCACATCAATGTAAGCATGGCCAGCGGCACGTTGCGGTGCCTGAACAGGTCGGCGAAGCTCGGCCGCGCCACATGAGCGCTGGCCGTTGCTGCCGGCTCGGGCTCGCGCACGACGAAGAACATCGCGGCCGCCATGATCAAGCCCGGGACGCCGACGAGCATGAAGACCGTGCGCCAGTCGGTGACGAGCAGCAACTGTGTGGCGATGATCGGGCCGATGGCATTGCCCATCAGCGAGATCATGCACTGGAAGATACCATTGTTCATGCCACGGCGCTTGGGGTGCGAGGCTTCGACGGCCACAGCCACGCCGATGGACGCGACCGGACCTTCGGCGAGGCCCATGATAGCACGGATCAGCAGCAGGGCCACGAGGCCGCCGGCGAGGCCCGAGAAAGCCGACATCAGCGAGAAGATGATGACCGCGGGGATCAGGACCTTGCGGCGGCCGACGCGGTCGGACAGGAAGCCCATGGCGAAGGCCGAGAGGCCCCAGAACACCGCGAGGATTCCGACCAGATTGCCGAGATCAGCATAGGTCAGGCCGAGCTCGGCCATGAAGGTGGGAAACAGCACCGGCAGGATGAAGCGGTCGAGCCCGACCAGGCCGAAGGTCAGGCTGAGAATCAGGATGATCTTCCACTCGTAGCTGGTGTCCCAGCGCGCGGATGGTGCGTCTTGCTGCATGTTCCCCCCTATGTCCTGGCAAGGTCGGTGTCGGCTACAGCCGCTCACTCGCCCGCCTTTGTCTCCATGCCCAGGTCTTGCCCGGGCAGGCTGTTCTATCAGCGGCCTCGGGCGTCGTCGATTCCCTTGAATTGGACCAAGTCTTATTTGCCAATCCTGATTTGACTGTCATGGTCCTGTGCCTAATGAGGCGGGACAGGGGGCTGTCCGGCTCTCATCACTTCCCAGAAGGACCGGCGCCTTGATCCTCCCCGATTTCGACATCGATGCCTTCGTCCGATCCACGCTCGCCGAGGATCTGGGCGGATTGCCCGGCGCGGGCGGGCGCGACGTCACGTCGGAAAGCGTAATTCCGGCCGACGCGATGTTCACGGGCGTCATGGATAGCCGCGATCCGGTTACCGTGGCCGGCTTGCCGATCGCCGAGGCATTTTTCCGCGCACTCGATCCCGATGTCGAGATCGAGATCCTGGCGCGCGAGGGCGATGTGGTCGCCCCAGGAGCCGATCTGATGCGGATCCATGGCAGGGCGCGCGCCATGCTCACGGCCGAGCGGTCGGCGCTCAATACCGTCCAGCATCTGACGGGCATTGCAACACTGACCCGAGCCTATGTCGACAGGATCGCCGGCACGGGTGCGACACTGCTCGATACGCGCAAGACGCTGCCCGGCCTTCGCGTGCTGGACAAATACGCGACACGCATGGGCGGCGCGAAGAACCATCGCATGGGCCTGTGGGATGCAGCGATGATCAAGGACAATCATATCGCGGTCGCCGGATCGGTCGGGCAGGCAGTCGGAGCGGCGAGAGCAGCCGGCATCGAGACGATCATCGTCGAAGTCGACCGCATCGACCAGATCGAGCCGGCCATTGCAGCCGGCGCCACGCATCTGCTGCTCGACAATATGACGCCGAGCGTCCTGCGCGGGGCAGTGACCTTGGTCGGCAAGCGCGTGGCGACCGAGGCCTCCGGCGGCATCAGGCTCGAGAATATCCGCGAGATTGCCGAAACGGGCGTCGACTATATCAGCGTCGGGCGGCTGACCCAGTCCGCACCGGCGGCCGACATTGGCCTCGATTTTTCCCATGATTAGGCGTTGGCCCTCGAAGCTGGCGGGGCTGGCGATCATGCTGTTGCTGCCGACGGGGCCGGCGATGGCAGCCAATGGTCCGCAATGCGTGCTTCCGGCCCTGACGTCCACGCCCAAGCCTTATGGCGCCAGCGAACGCGAACCCAGGCGCGCATTGCGCAGCACCGTCTTCACGCTCGCCGTCAGCTGGGCCCCGCAATATTGCGCGACGGGCGAGGGAATGGGCGGCACGTTCGACACGAGCCTGGAGTGCGATACCAAGGCCAATCGCTTCGGGTTCGTGCTTCATGGGCTTTGGCCGGATGGCGATGGCAAGACGTGGCCGCAATATTGCAAGCCCACCAAGCTGCTTCGTCCGGCAACGATCCGTGCCAATCTCTGCCTGACGCCGTCCGCCGATCTGCTCCAGCATGAATGGGCGAAGCACGGCACCTGCGCGTGGCGCACGCCCGAGCGCTATTTCGCGGATGCGCGGGCGGCGTTCGAGAAGCTACGCCTGCCGGACATGGCACCGATGATCGGCCGTGACGGCCTCACCAACGGCGACTTCATCAACGCCTTTGTGGCTGCCAATCCCGCAATTCCGCGCGATGCCATCCGTATCGCGGCGAACCGCGAGGGCTGGTTTCAGGAAGTGCGCATCTGCCTCAATGCCCGGCGGCGCTACATGGCCTGCCCGGAGCGGGCGGACCAGCCGAACCGCTCGCTGCGCATCCGCCCGATCGGCTAGAGGCCGATCCCTCCATATTGAACCGCCCGTCATTGCGAGCCCGGCGGACGCCGGGCGAAGCAATCCAGGGCGGCTCAAGACCGCGACTTCGTCGCCCGCGATGACGATTCAAGTCGGGCACATCACCCGACGCGATCCTTATTGCTTCTTGTAGGGCGTGAAATCGCCGAGGAAGACGACGCCGGTCATGAAGCCGGAATAGCGATTGACCGTCCGGATGATGTCCTGCTTGCAGAGCTGGCTGCCGAAACGGTCGATGACGAGAATATTGTCGGAATCGAGCGATGTCGGGTCGTCAGGCCGAGCGACGTAGATGGTCGAGCCGGCGTCATAGACGATGGCGGTGCTGTCGATCACCTGCATGCTCTGGCCGTTGAGCATGGCAGGAATGCAGCTGACCGGCTTGCCGGCCGTACGGCCCGCGATCAGCTTTGCGATCCTCGCTTCGCCCTTAGCGTTGGTTTCGTTCGTGGCGGCGAGCGAGCCGGCGGCCGTGGCGAGAGCTGCTGCAGCGAGAGCGATTCGAGCGATTTTCATGGCGTATCTCCTTGCCCGTCATGATGCACGGGTGCGACTGAACCGTTGCTGACCGGTAAGTGCCGGACATGAGCCAGAACGTTCAACCGCATGAACAACCATGATGTTGCCATGTACGGCGCGGTTTTCAAGCATTCAGTGCCGTTGCGCGGCCGTCATATTTTCAAGCAGTGCCTCGAAATCGCGGGCATAGCGCTCGGTATCGAAGAGCGGCGTTGTCAGCCGATTTTTCGCAAGCTTCTCGCGGACAGCAGTCAGCTTTGCCGGGTTGGTCGCCAGTTCCAGGGCGAGCGCCTCATATGCCTCGTTGGTTTCGGTCACCAGCTCCGGCATGCCGACGGCATGGAGCAGGCTTGCCGCAACGCGGGCGACGAAACTGTTCCCGATCTTCGTGACGATCGGAAGGCCGGCCCAGAGCGCGTCGCTCGCCGTGGTGTGCGCATTGACCTTGAACGTATCGAGGAACAGGTCGGCGCAGCGCTGGCGGGCGAGATGCTCGGCATTGGGCGCACGCTCGGCGAAAACCAGGCGTGCGGGATCGATGCCGCGCGCGGCGGCCTCGCGCCTGAGATTCGCGGCCGCCCATTCATTGTCCTGCAACAGCCAGAGAACGCTGCCGTCGACCTTCGCCAGCAGGCGCATCCAGATGTCGAACTCGGCCGGCGTGATCTTGTAGTTGTTGTTGAACGAGCAGAACACGAAGCCGTCTTGGGGCAGACCGAGTTCGGCACGACTGAAGACCCTGTCCGAGATGGAGCGATCACGGTCGTTCACCTGGTAGCTGTGCGGCAGATGGGCCAGCTTTTCGGCGTAGAAGGGCTGGTGCGCGTCCGGCGCGATGATCGGATCCGTGACGATATAGTCGATGAAATCGCTGCCCATCGTGCTTGGGAAGCCGAGATAATTGACGGCGATCGGGGCGGGGCGGTGCGCGAAAATGCCCGAGCGCGACGTTTCGGTGAAACCCTTGAGGTCGATCGCGATGTCGATGCCCTGTTCGCGGGACAAGGCAGCGATCTCGGGATCGCTCAGCGTTGCGACCTGGTGAAAGCCATCGACGCAGGCCAGCACGCGCCGGCGCATCGGATCTTCGGAATCGGGCCCGTAGGAAAAAGCATGGATCTCGAACCGGCTCTTGTCATGCAGTTCCAACAGCCGGATCATCAGGCACATGGTCGCGTGATTGTGGAAGTCCGCTGAAAAATAACCGATCTTGATCTTCGCGGCCGGATTGCGCGGTTGGAAGCGCGCCGCGCGGCCCACGCCATAGCGCTCCGCAGCCCACTGTCGGGCATAGACCAGCTGGCGTGCGGGATCGTCGTCGATGGGCAGCATGTAGAATGGCGGTACGACCTGACCGGCCAGCGCCAGCTGCGAGAGCGCTTCGCCCTGGGCCATGCCGCTCCAGTGGCAGAGATGCGCCTTCATGTAGAGAGTCTCGGCCAGCGCCATGGCATAGCCGGGCTTGATCTCGAGTGCCTTCTCGAAACTCGTTCGCGCATCGTCGGGCCGCTTCAGGAACTTGAGCGTCACGCCGCGATTGTTCCAGGCCTCGGCGGAGCCCGGCTGGAGTGCCAGCGCCTGGTCGTAGCTTGCCAGCGCGTCTTCGAGCCGGTTCAGGGCCTTGAGCGCATTGCCGCGATTGACGAACGCGCCGGCAAGGGCGGGGCTGAGCGCTACGGCCTGATCGAAGTCGGCAAGGGCGTCATCCGGCCGGTTGAGAGCCTGCAGCGTGTTGCCGCGATTGTTGTAGGCCTCGGCGCGGTCCGGCTTCAGCTGGATCGCGGCGCCAAAGCTCGCCAAAGCCTCCTCATGACGCTTGAGGCTGGCGAGCGCGATGCCGCGGTTCATATGCGCTTCGGCATAAGCCGGATTGAGCTGCAACGCGGCGTCGAAGCTGGCGAGGGCATCCGTCGGGCGGCCCAACTCACGCAGGGCATTGCCGCGGTTGTTCCAGGCCTCGAAATAATCCGGCGCCAACGCAACGGCGACGTCGTAGAGGGCGACCGCCCGTTCGAAGCGTCCGATCCGGCTGTTGAGCGCGCCGGCGACATTGTGGAGCACCTCGCCATGCGGGAAGCTCTGCACCAGTGTTTCTGCCCAGTCCGCGCCCTGTTGCCAGCGGCCCTGGCTGTAGAGCGCGACGAGGTTCGCCATCACCTCCTGCGGCGGGTTCTGGAGAACAGGTTTCAGCAGCGCTTCGAGCTCGGCCTGCGCCTTTTTGTTGCCGGGAAAGCGCTCCAGCACCTCACGCAGCAGCCGCTCGGCTTCGTCTGAATTGCCGTTGGCGGCAGCGCTCTGCGCCTTGCGGAACGCTTGGTCGACGGACATTTTCATCAGGCAGCGGCCCGCATTTCGGACTTGCTGAGCAAAGCGAGCAGCGAGATGCCGTTGAAGAACCACATCTTCTCGATGTTGAGGCTGCTATATTTCCGGATCGTGTTTGCGAAGGTGTAGGGCGTGTACCAGACATTATGGTCCGGATGGACGACCTCGACGAAGGTCTGCGCGTCCATGAGATAGTCGAAATGGCGGCTGCGGCACTGGAAGGCATCTGGCACCGAGATGAGGAACGTCTCAGCGTCGATGGCTTCCAGATCACGCAGGAATTCCGAGACGTTTGCCACATGCTCCATGACTTCGGGGCAGAGCACGACGTCATAGCTGCCGGTCGCATCCGACAGTTCGGAGAACAGGCTGCCCTTCGTGATATAAGGCGCGAGTTGCTCGAGCGCTTCGACATGCGGATCGCAGCCGTCCAGCGCCGCGCAGACCGGCTCGAGCTGCAGGTGCAATGATGTCTTGGGATCGGTGATCGGCCAGTCGGCGCAGCCGACATGGAGCACGCGCTTTCCCTGGCACAGCGACTGCAGCACGCCGAGACGGCCGACGGTGGCGATCTCGCTGCTGACTTCGACCTTCTGAACGAAGTAGGGGGCGTGAAGCGATTCCAGCTTCGAGGTGCCGGGAATGGCCGCCGCAGTCGAGGCAGGGGCCGGCTCCGGTGCGAGGGCCGCCACGGCCGGCGCGGGCGCGTTCAGCACCTTAGCCGGAACCGACGCCTGGCTGATATCCTGCTGGTGGATCTTGTTATAGGTCTTGAGCGTCGAGCCCCAGAGCTGGTCGGCGTAGATGGGGTCGCTGCCGTCATAAGCGATGCCGGTGAAATGGCGCGGGATGAAGAAGTGGCTGGGATAGATGCGCAGCCGCGAATAGGCGTATTTGCGATAGCTCTCGGTGAGACGCAGCGGGCCGACCGTTTTCCAGGCCATCTCATGCGTCACGCTCGGTTCGGCGTGGATATCGGCGATGATCTGCTTGACCAGCGGATTGCCCGCCTTGCAGCCGAAATAGCCGGCGGCGATCAGGCCGGGCCGCGCGATCTCGTTTTCCCAGCAGGCGAACGCCTCGCAATCGAGCAGGGCATCATCGAGCGGACGCAGGCAGATGCTGTCCGCGTCGACGACGACGCCGCCATTGGCATGGAGGATTTCCCAGCGCATCATGTCGGCAACGCCATTCAGCTCGCGGCTATACATCGCGTCCATATGGGCGCGGTTCAGCCAATCGAGGCTGTTGAGCTGCTCATTGCCCCAGATGATGAATTGCCAGTCGGGGTTGAGCTGGCGCCAGGTGTCGATGCAATTGTCGGGGCGCTTGGTCTCGTCGCCGACCCAGATGAAATGCATGATCTTCGGAATCATCGTCTTTTTGTCCCCGTGGAGGCGCGCGCGGGCTGGTCCGTCGCGGTCAGGAGGAGGACGGTAAAAGGGGAGGGTTAATACCGCGTTAGCCATGCGTCTCTCGCCGACCGATTGGTCGCGCGAGATTGCGTTCCATCCTATGTACGATAGTGTACATAATCTAAATTTAAGGCCCGCGTCGCTAACGCCTGTCGCGTGAAGGGACGAACGCCATCATGCTACATCGATATCGGACAGGATTCGGCCAGTCGGCCGGCTGGGTCATTGCGCAGACGCTTATCGTCGGATTTGCAATGGTTGCAGCGCTGCTGACGCCGCCCGAGACGGGTGCGATCCTGCTGCTGCCGCTGGGACATGGCGGTCCGGGAATCGCATTGCAGCGGGCGCTCGAGACAGGCGCGCGTCTTGAAGGCGCCGGTCCGATCGCTGGGACCTTCGTGGTCGATGGCGACCGCGGCCGTCTCGCACCCGTCATGCTTAATGCCGGCGTGCTGATCCTGGCGGCGCCGGCGCCCCTGTGCGGCAAGTCGCGGAGGGCCACGGCATGAGTCTGGTGCAGCGGTTGCGTACCGTATTCCTGTCCTGGGGATTTGAAGAAGTCGGCGAGGCGCAAGGCCTGGGCTCTGCCGATCTGCTCAGACAGCGCGGCGTCCTGATGATCGCGGCGCTTGGCTGGGTAACGCTCTCCGCGCTCGGTTGCGCCATGTTGGCCGGTGGACTGAAGACATACTGGACGGTGCTCGGTGTCGGCGCCCTGACCTGTATCTGCCCCACGATCATGGCGCTTCAGGGGCGCTATGACGCCACAGCCCGGTTCGTCACCGCGACGCTCGCCGCCGCCATGCCTTCCTTGTTGGTCTAC
Organism: Sphingobium sp.; assembly: GCA_017745115.1. The sequence continues at coordinate 30,480 of JAGIAA010000024.1, forward strand.
GCCCTTCAGGGGCAGGCCTGGCAGATGGACGGGCATATGTTCTTCTTCGTCGGCCTCGCCGCGCTGACCGTCCTGTGCGACTGGCGTCCGATCGCTTTCGCATCGCTCCTGGTTGCCGGCCACCATCTGCTGCTGAACGGCGTGATGCCCGGCTGGGTGTTCGCGGGTTCGGGTGATATCGGCCGCGTCCTCTTCCACGCGACTGCGGTTATTCTGCAGTTGGCTGTTCTGAGTTTCATCACGGTTCGCTTGCAGAGCCTGCTTGCGACCCAGGATGCGGCGCTCGTGCAAAGCCGGAACCTGGTTGAACAGGCCCAGGAGCAGCGCCGGCGCGCCGACACGGCTCTCGAAATCGCGCGGCTGGCCGAGGCAGAAGCCGAAAAAGACCGCGAGCGCTATCGGCAGGTCGAGGCCCGTCTGGCCAGCGACCGGCAGGCGGAACTCCTCGCCCTGGCGGAAAAATTCGAGCTGTCCGTGTCCAACATCGCCGTCGCGATCGACGCCGCCGCGGGGCAGCTCGAAGCGTCGGCCGTCTATCTCGACGACATGTCGAGCGCGGCGGGCCGGGAAGCTTCGGAAGTGGTGGCCGGCGCCGCGGATGCCAGTGGCGAGATCCGGCAGGTTGCAGAGGCGGTGCGCGCGCTCAGCCTCTCGATCGGATCGGTCGCGGCAGGCGCCGAGCAGCAGCGGGAGCTCACCCTGCTGGCGAAGTCGAGCGGAACCCAGAGCGTGGTCACGCTCGATGTCCTCGTCGAATGCACGGGCCAGATCGCGATGTTCCTCGACGAGATCAAGGGGATCGCCTCCAAGACCAACCTTCTCGCGCTCAACGCGACGATCGAAGCATCGCGTGCGGGCGAGGCGGGCCGTGGCTTTGCCGTGGTCGCGAACGAGGTGAAGAGCCTGGCTGCGGACGCGGGTAGCGCGAGCGACCGTATCGCCGACATTCTGGCGCGCATAACCCTGTCCGCCGGCGAGACGTCCAGCGCTTGCGTGAAGGCGACCGATGCCGTCGAGGAAGTCGCCCTCGCAGCGGACGAGATTGCCAACGAGGTGTCCGGGCAGAGGACCATTGCCGCTGCGATCGAGCACAGCGCCGACCGCGTTGCGAGCAACGCCTCGGCCGTGGAGCGTCGGGTCGGCCGTGTCGCTTCGACGATATCGGAAGCCGCCACGATGTCCGCCCAGGTCCGGCAGAGCGCCTCTGCCCTGTCGGCGTCCACCCGGGACCTGCGAGCGTCCACCGAGCGTTTCGTCAGCCAGCTCCGCGACGAAGGCGCCCTGGCGGCATAGTCGTCGGCAAGGGATGGGCACGTCTCGCGCTGCTCAGCCGCACGCGGGCGTGCATGCATGAAACTAGCTTCGGGGGCGCTGTTTTCTAAAGGCCGACGGTGACGACCCTTTCCACAGTTTGAAGGCCCGCGACAGCACGGCCGGGTCGCTGTAACCGACATTCAGGGCTATGGTGGACACATGAATGGTGTCGCGGGAGAGGAGCGCCTCGGCCACCAACCGGCGCTGCTCGGTCACAAGCGCGCGCAGCGACAGGCCTTCCTCCGCAAGGCGCCGCTGCAAAGAGCGCCCGGACATGCCCATTTCGGAGGCCAGGCTGCCGAGATCGAGCGCGGCGTGACCGATCCGACGGGCAATCAGATAGCGCACCTGGTTTGCGATGGAGTCCCCACCATTGGCTTCCGCGATGATCTCCCGGAAATAGCGCTCCATATAGGGCGCTGCCGCGCTCCGGCCGCGCGGGCCCGGGCGGTCGAGATCGCGTTCGTGCAGCACGAGTTTGTTGGACTTTTGGTTGAACAGCACCGGGGCCTGAAACACCTGGTGCAATATCTGTCGTTCTCTTGGCCGCGGATCATCCGCGCCATGCTCCAGGTGGACGGCGGCCGGAGCCCATTTCGGGCCAAGCAGCGCCCGAATGAACCCGCAGGTCGCCGCGAGCGAGAACTCCACGTCCTGTCGGCGATGAACGATGGCCTTGTCTTCGACCATGTAAATCCAGTCTGCCCCTCCGGCCCGGACAATGAAGTCGATCCGCGTGCCATTGCGAACGGCGCATAGATAGGCGGAGAGTCTTGCCAGAGCGGAACGGACGTCCGTCGATGACCGGAACACATTGCCGATGATGCCGAAGCTTTCCGGCCGGAATTTGGCTCCGAGGCGCAGCCCGAAGAAGGGATCTTCGGCAAAGGCTGCCGCATCCTCGAAGAAGGCAAAATAGTCGGGGAGCGGGATTTCCTGATAGGTGTCGTGGATTTTCCAGGCGCTGGTCGGATGTCGATCGAGCAGGGAGTGGATCGATCGCCCCTGGCTCGCCAGGGCATCGGCAATGGGCGTCAGCACATTGGCGCGAATCAAAGTTTGTTCGACGTTCAATGCTGCTCTCCTCTCCGCGATCCGAACATCCGTCATATTCCGGAAAACGACAACGGCGTGGCGCAACTTGTCAAGTTATCGGCGCCTTCGCTCATTCGACTTGGCGTGGCTTCGAGCGAGAAACGGTCGTTGACGCGGCTTGATCGCGATTTTGGATGAGGAGCACCCGAAGAGACCTTGGCGGGATGTCAAAGTGCCGTGATCGCTGCTCCTTTCCGATGAATGCCCGGCGCAATCGGTCTGGCGCCGACCATCCGCATGGCGCGGCGCCGAGGCCGCAGGAACAACGGGCACAGTCCACCATTTATCGGGCGCGCGGGCGCTGCGGGGCTTGCGGACCAGCAATCAGCTGGCCGTACATCTCGCCTGCGGGGGGTCCCTGACAGAAGCCGCGCAGGCCATATTCGGACCGAAGGCCAGCCGATCGATAACGTTGATAAATGAGAACTTGGGGGGGATGCATTGATTAGGAGCGCATCGAAGACAGTCGCCATCTACGGCGGAGCCATCATCTGCTTGGCGCACGCCACCGCCGGGCACTCACAGGCCAAGGCCAAGCCAGACGACAGCCCGGTCGAGGACATTGTCATCACGGGCTCTCGCGTCATCACCAACGGCTTCGCGGCTCCCACGCCGGTGACGGTCGTCACGCTGGACCAGATGCGGCAGACGGCACCCAATAGCCTTGGCGACGCCGTCAATCAGCTTCCGCAGATCAAGAGTTCTTTCGTCTCCGCTTCCACGGGCTTCCGCAATGGCGCCGGCGATGGCGGCAGCTTCATCAACTTGCGCGGCCTCGGTGCCAAGCGCGGACTGGTCCTGCTGAACGGCGAGCGGGTGGTGCAGTCGCAGGCGAGCAGCACGGTCGCGGGCGCGGTCGATCTCAACGTCCTGCCACAGAATCTGGTCAAGCGGGTCGATGTGGTGACCGGCGGCGCGACTGCGGCCTATGGCTCGGACGCGCTGTCCGGCGCCATCAACTTCGTGCTCGACACCAAGTTCACCGGCCTCAAGGGCGAGATTCGCGGCGGCGTGACCACCTATGGCGACGATCGCTCGCTGTCCCTTTCGCTTGCCTATGGCCGGGACTTTGCCGGTGGACGCGGCCACATTCTCGTGTCTGGCGAACATTATGAGACCGACGGCGTCGTTGACTTTACCGATCGCCCTTGGGCCAACGACTCGACCGCCAGCATCTCGACGGGCGCAACGCTGCCCCAGACCTCGCTCTCCACACCGACCACGATTGTCGCGTCCAACGTGCGGCGCTCGAGCCTGGCATCGGGTGGTCTGGTGCTCACCGGCGCGACGGCGCTCAGGAACTCCACCTTCCTGACCTCCGCTGCGACGCTGACGGCTTTTCCTTTCGGCAGCTACCGGACGACGAGCACCATGGTCGGCGGCGGGTTCGATCCGGACTACGGGCGCTACTTCTCGCTGCTTCCGCAGACGCGCCGCGACAATCTCTATCTGCGCGCAAGCTACGACCTGACGCCGGATTGGACCGCGCATGCCGACTTCATGTACGGCCGCTCGAAGGTCGAATATCGGGGCCTGTACCAGACGTCGCCGGCCGGCGGTTACACCATCTTTGCCGACAACGTCTATCTGACGCCGGCGCTGCAGGCGCTGGCCAAAGGACCTGGCGCGACCAGCGCCAAGCTCTACAATCCCGCGACCGGCCAGTTCAACGGCGCGACGGTCAGCACCTTCACGATCGGCCGCATCAATACCGACTGGGGCTTTGAAACCCAGAAATCGAGCTTCGACATGGTGCGTGGGTCGATTGGCCTGGATGGCAAGATCGGGCCCTGGTCCGTGGCGGCTTATTACACGCATGGTCAGTCGAACCACAGCGACGCCAGCCCGGGCGAGGTCAACAACGTCCGCCTCTATGACGCCCTGGACGCCGTCGCGAGCCCGGGCGGCAGCGGCCTGCCGATCGCCGGAACACCGGTCTGCCGCTCGACGCTCACCAACCCGGGCAACGGCTGCGTGCCTCTCAACGTCATCGGCCAGAATGTTGCCAATGCCCAGGCCCTTGCCTGGATCATGGCCGGCTCCGGTCCCACGCTCGACCAGCATCTCACTCAGGATGTATTCGATCTGAGCTTCCATGGCGAACCCTTTGAGCTCTGGGCCGGTCCGGTGTCCTTTGGCGCCGGCGCGACCTATCGCCGGGAAGAGGGCCATGCCGAAGCCGATGCCATCTCGGAATCCTATCTCCCGGCCATCCTCAACCCGCTCTCGCCGGCCTTCAAGCCGGGTCTGACGCCGGCCCTGACGATCAATGGCTTCCCGACCGCGCTGCAAGGCGGCCGTGGCGGTTGGTCGGGTTTCAATCCGGGTGGTTTCAAGGGGAGTTTCAACGTCAAGGAAGTCTTTGCCGAAACGCTGATCCCACTGGCCAAGGATATGGTCCTCGCCAAGTCGCTGAGTGTCAGCGGCGCCATCCGCTACGCTTATTATTCCACCGCCGGCGGCCAGACCAACTGGAAGGTCGGCCTCGTGTGGGAGCCGGTCGACGGCGTTAGGGTCCGTGCGGCCCGCTCGAAGGATATCCGGGCGCCCAACCTCTATGACCTCTATGGCGGAGTCACCCAGAGCAACGCGCAGTTCAACGACCCGTTCCGGGGCAATCTGCTGACCCAGGGCGCGCTGACGATCTCCCAGGGGAACACGGCGCTCAAGCCTGAGGAGGGCGCCACCACCACTGCCGGCGTGGTCTTCCAGCCCCGCGCAATCCCCGGCCTGTCGCTGTCGGTCGACTATTACAGCATCAAGATCACCAACGCGATCGCCTCGCCCGGCACCCAGACGATCGTCAACCAATGCTATGACGGCAATACGAGCTTCTGCTCGTTCATCACGCGCGATACCGCCAATCCCGGTGCCTATTCGGTGGGGCCGATCACGACCATCATCAACTCGCAACAGAATATTGGCACGACGAAGCAGAAGGGTTGGGACTTCGAGGCGAGCTACGTGCTGCCGCTCTCTCGCCTCTTCGCCAAGCGCGAAGACGTGCTGAGCTTCCGGCTCCTGCTCAATCACATGTATGAAAACTCGACCTTCGTCGTCGGAGCCACCGCGATCACCGATCTCGTAGGCATCAATGGCGGCGGCATCGCCGCAGGTACGGGCGGCAACGTCGATTGGCAGGGCAGCCTGAGCGTGAACTATCAGATTGGGCCGCTGTCGCTCAATTGGCAGGAGCGTTTCATCCACGGCGGCAAGATCACGGCAACCTCGGACGCTGCGGGCAATCCCAACCCCAAGGACGCGCCGGTCAATCCCAACGCGACTGGAAATGGCCAGGTGCCGAACTGGGTGCCGAACTATTTCTACGCCAATGTCTCGGCGACCTACGGGTTCGGCAAGGACAGGAAGTATCAGGCTTTCCTGGTCGTCTCCAACCTCTTCAACAAGGCACCGCCCACCCAGACGGGCAGCGCCGCCTTCGGCTATGGCGTCATTCCCACCAACTACACGCTGTACGACACGCTCGGCCGCAACTTCACGTTCGGCATTCGCTTCAAATACTGATCGGCCTCGTCGGCAGGGGAGAAGGAGCAGGCATATGCTGGACAGGCGCACACTCCTCGCCGGGATCGGGGCACTCGCTGGCAAGGCGCTGCCTGTTCCGGCGCTCGCCCGGGCAGGAACGGGCGTAACGGGCACGGCCGATCGCCGGCCGGGGCCCCTCGTCAAGACCGCCTATGGCACCGTGCGCGGATATCGGGCGAACGGCGTGCATGTGTTTCGCGGACTGCGCTACGGCGCGGCGACAGGCGGGGTCAATCGCTTCAGGCCGCCCGTGAAGCCTGCGCCCTGGACCGGGGTCATGGAGGCCGTGACCGACGGCCCCCGCGCGCCCCAGCAGCCGGTTTCCACCGGTCCGGGTGAATCCACCCCGCCAAGCTCCGAAGACTGCCTCTTCATCAACCTGTTCACACCGGCCGTGAACGATGCCGGCAAGCGGCCGGTCATGGTCTGGGTTCACGGCGGCGGCTATGGCCAGGGCGCCGGCAGCGATCCGCGATTCGACGGCTCCAACCTTGCCCGCGACAACGATGTCGTCGTGGTCTCACTGAACCACCGGCTCAATGCCTTCGGCCACCTCTATCTGGGCGAATTGCTCGGGCCGGATTATGCCGACTCCGGCAATGTCGCACTGCTCGACATCGTCGCCGTGCTCGAATGGGTGCGCGACAATATCGGGCAGTTCGGCGGAGACCAGCGCAATGTGACCCTCTTCGGCCACTCCAGCGGCGGGTCCAAAATATCCGCGCTTATGGCCATGCCCGCCGCGGCCGGCCTGTATCACAAGGTCATCATCGAAAGCGGCGCGACGCTGAAGGTGCGGACGCTCGAGGCGGCCGTCCTCGCAACCGACAAGGCTCTCGCCGTTCTCGGCCTCAGCCGAGACACCGCCCGGCAGGTCCTGACGCTGCCCACCGAGGCCTTCCTGCCCTTCGGCACCATGGTGGGGAATGTTGGCTCAGGGCCCGTCGTCGATGGCCGGTCGCTTCCGCGCCAGCCCTTCGAACCGGATGCGCCGCCGACGGCCGCAGGCATTCCGCTGCTCATCGGATCGGCCGAGACCGAGATGACCGTGTCCGCGCAGCCCGCCGATTTCACCCTCACCATGGATGCTCTGCGTGCGCGGATGGCGCCGCAGCTGGGGGACAGGCTGGACTCCGTGCTGGCCGCCTACCAGGCCGGCCGGCCTCGGGCGACGCCCAGCGAGCTCTACTTCTTCCTAACGGCAGACTTGCGCACCACCAGACCGACGCACATTCAGGCCGAACGCCAGGCCCGTCAGAACGGAGGCGCCGTCTATCTCTATCGCATGGCCTGGCGCACCCTGGTCGACGGCGGCAGGCTGATGAGTCCGCACGGGATCGAGCTTCCCTTTGTCTGGAACAATCTGGCGATCGCCGGCGGTCTGGTCGGCCATGGCGCGGACCTCCAGCCCATGGCGACGCGCATGAGCCGGATGTGGGCCGCCTTCGCACGGTCCGGGGACCCCAACATTGCCGGGCACGTCCATTGGGACCGCTTCACGCCGGAAAGACGAGCAACGATGGTATTCAATGTCGATGACCATCTGGTCGACGATCCTTACAAGGCCGAGCGGGAGGCGCTGCGCACGGTGCCGCCGGGACCATTCGGATGATGGCCATGATGGGTGCGTGGAATGTGGGCCGCGTTTGCTTGGTCTGTGGGGACTTGTCGTCATGAGGATGCGCTGGACGATGAAGGCCGCTATGGCGGCGTGCTGCATCGGCCTGCCCCTGCAGGTCGCACACGCCGCGCCGACGCCCGCCCAAGCCCGCACCGTGGCGAAACTCCTGAAGGAGCTCGACCAGCTCGACGCCGAATTGACCCGCGCCGAGGATGTCGCGGCGATCCGCAAGCTTCAGCGGGAATATGGCTTCTTCATCGACAAAGGCCTCTGGGAGGATCTGTCGTCCCTGTTCACCGACGACGCCCGGGCCTCCTATCCCGCCGGCGTCTTCATCGGCAAGGCGAGCATTCGCGAGCATATCTGGCGCAACGTCGGCGACGGCTCGATCGGCATCAAGGATGGCCGCGTCTACAATCATATGGTGTTGCAGCCGGTGATCGACGTGGCGCCAGACGGCAGGACCGCCAAGGGGCGCTGGCGCGTGCTCGCCATGATCGGCCGTCTTGCGGACCCGGACGGCGGCCGGCCCGGCCAGGCAAGCTGGGCGGGCGGCATCTACGAGAATGTCTACGTCAAGCAGGGCGGCATCTGGAAGATCAAGGACCTGCGCTATTACAACGACTTTTCGGCGCCCTATGAAGGCGGCTGGGCGAAGGTCGAGCCCATCCGCCCGCCCGATCCCGCCGCCGACTCCGCGCCCGCAGCGGCCCCGGGCGGCGCCCCTCCTGGGGCGGCGCCGAGCCGCGGCCGCTTCAACCTGGCGCATCCGCCGGATCAGCCGCGCGATGAGCAATGCCCCGGCTTTCCGGCGGCCTGCCTTCAGCCGTTCCACTACAGCAACCCCGTCTCGGCCCGGGAGAATTGACGATGGTCCGGACCGCTTTCGGGTTGCTGCTCTCCATCGCCGGGCTGGCCGCAACGTCGGTCGCCGCTGCGCCCGACAAGACGCTCACCGCTGCGCAGAAGCGCCTTGCGCAGCTCGATCGCCGCGCCCAGGCGCAGCAGGACGAGCGGGACATCGAGAACCTTCAGCGGGCCTATGGCTATTATCTGGACCGAGCGGAATGGGATCAGCTGGCCGACCTCTTCGCCGCCGACGGCACGATCGAGTTCGCCCAGCGCGGAGTCTATGTCGGCAAGGCCCACATCCGCAGATTCCTGGACCTGCTGGGGCCAAAGGGGCCGCAGCCAGGGCATATTGACGACCATCTGCAATTGCAGATCGTTGTGCACGTCGCGCCCGATGGACGGACGGCCAAGCTTCGTGCGCGCGAGCTGACCATGGGCGGCGATCAAGGTGGCCGGAACCACCTCAGCGAAGGCACCTACGAGAATAGTCTCGTGAAGCAGCGGGGTGTCTGGAAGCTGCAGTCGGTCCACTACTACACCAATTTGAACACCGACTACGACAAGGGTTTCGGCAAGGACGCCCAGCCGATCGAGACGGCCAGCACGGTCTTCCCGCCTGATCGACCGCCGACGGAGGTCTACCAGGCCTATCCCAAGGCGCATATCCCGCCGTTCCACTATCCCAACCCGGTCACCGGCAAGCCCGTGCAATATGAGGGGAATTATCGGTGAATGTGTGCGCCCTCCTGAAGCCGTGCGGCGTCGATGCCCTGGCGCTCGCGGCCGCGCTCGCGGCGGCTGCGCCGGCCATGGCCGATCCCGGCACCGCCAGAACCATCGCGGCGCTCGAGAGCAGGATCGCGGCGACGCGCCTGCGCATCGAACGGATCAGAGCCTATGACGACATCGAAAATCTGGAGTCCGCTTACGGCTATTATCTGGACAAGAATCTCTGGAGCCAGCTGGCCGACCTCTTTGCGAGGGACGGATCGATGGAGTTGGCGCAACGGGGTGTCTATGTCGGCCAGGATCATATCAGGGCCTTCCTGCCGGCCTTTGGCGGGCCGGAGGGCCCCCGGGTCAATCGCCTGAGCAATCATCTCAACTTACAGCCGGTCATCCACGTTTCGCCCGATGGCAGAAGCGCGAAGGTCCGCCTCCGCCTGCTGCAGATGATGGGCGAGGCCGGCCGCTCGGCAGGCTGGGGCGCCGCGGTCTATGAAAACGAGATGGTCAAGGAAGGCGGGGTGTGGAAGTTCAAGGTCGACCACGCCTACAACACCTACAATGTTCCCTATGAAGGCGGCTGGTCCAAACCGAACCGCGGCGTCCTGCCGGGGCCGAACCAGAAGGTGCCGCCCGACCGTCCGCCCATGCTCGTCTTCAACTATTTCCCCAAGGTCTACGACCTGCCCATCCACTATAAGAATCCGG
>JAGIAA010000025.1 GCA_017745115.1 Sphingobium sp.
GCATGATGCAGCGCCGCGTTCCGGACTATACGGACGCGCTGGCCTACTGGAACGGCGTTGCGACGCATGGCTATGAGATCGCGATCGCCGGCATGGCCGTGTTCTTCGTGAACATCGGCTGGTCGCTGTTCGCCGGCAAGAAGGCCGAGGGCAATCCCTGGGGCGAGGGTGCGACCACGCTCGAGTGGACGCTGTCGAGCCCGCCGCCCTACCACCAGTTCGAGACCCTGCCGGTCATCGACTGAGGCGACACGGCCAAGGAGGCCGAGAGGAAACAAGAAAGGCCGGGGGCGCAGTCAATGTCGCCCCCGCGTCGTTAAAAGGGAACGGCATGCCTGCGGGTGCGGTTCGCAAAGAGTTGGATTGGCGCAGTGACGAATTCGGCAATGGCATTGGATGGCGAAACGCGAGCGAACGCAGCATTGCTGCCCGCCGATTGGCGCGACTTCGTTGCGCTGACCAAGCCGCGCGTGATGACGCTGGTCGTGTTCACCGGGCTGTGCGGGCTACTTGTGGCGCCCGGCCGGATCTCTCCGGTTCTTGCCTTCACCGCGATCCTTTGCATCGCGCTGGGCGCTGGCGCAGCGGGCGCGCTCAACCAGTGGTATGAGGCGGATCGCGATGCGGCGATGAAGCGCACGGCCAAGCGTCCGCTGCCCGCCGGCCGCATGGACAAGCAGTCGGCGCTGCATTTCGGCGTCGGCCTTGCGGTCTTCTCGGTATTGCTGATGGGCCTCGCGACCAACTTGCTGGCCGCCGCCATCCTCGCCGTCTCGATCCTCTTCTACGTCTTCATCTACACCATCTGGCTGAAGCCTCGCACCGTGCAGAACATCGTCATCGGCGGCGCGGCGGGCGCCTTTCCGCCGTTGATCGGCTGGGCGGCCGTGACCGGCGACGTTGCGCCACTGCCGGTCGCATTGTTCGCGATCACCTTCTTCTGGACGCCACCGCATTTCTGGGCGCTCGCTCTGTTCGTGCGCATGGATTATGCCAATGCCGGTATCCCCATGCTGCCGGTTGTCTCGGGCGAAGTCGTCACGCGGCGGCAGATCCTCTTCTACACGGCGATCATGGGTGCTGCGGCGCTTGCGCCTGTTTTGCTGCAGTTGACCGGCGTGATCTATGGGCTGACTGCGCTCGTCGCGACGGCCGTCTTTGCCGCCATGGCCATGCAGGTCGCGCTCCGCCGCGAGAGCGATCCAGCGCAGATGCAGCCGGAGAAGCGTCTCTTCAAATATTCGCTGCTCTATCTCTTCCTCATCTATGCCGCCGTGGTCGTCGATCACTGGGTTGGCTATGGAGTACCGTCGGCATGACCCCCGAGCAGCAGCAGGAAATCCAGAAGCGTCAGCGCAGCCGGTCGATCGTGATGGCGCTTGTCCTCGCCGCTATGGTCGTCCTCTTCTTCGCCGTCGCATGGGCCAAGATCGCGCAAGGGTCGATGCATTGACCACGGTCATACAAAGCAGGGGCAATCCGCGCCGGACCGCGATGATCGCGGCGCTGGCCGCTTTGTTCATGCTCGGCCTCGGTTTTGCGTCCGTGCCGCTCTATCGCATGTTCTGCGAAGCGACCGGCTGGGGCGGGACCACCCAGCGTGCCACCGAGAAGCAGCTGGCTGCACTGGCCAAGCCCGCCGAGGGCGCCGCTCGGACTGTTTCGATCCGTTTCGATTCGAACGTCGCGCAAGGCATGCCCTGGCAGTTCTATCCCGAAAAGCGGGCTATTCCGGTCAAGGTCGGCGCCAAGAACATGGCCGTCTTCATCGCGAAGAACATGTCCGACAAGCCGGTGACCGGCCAGGCCACGTTCAACGTGACGCCGAGCCAAGCCGGCCCTTACTTCACCAAAATCCAGTGCTTCTGTTTCACGGAGCAGACACTCGCGCCGGGCCAGTCGGTCCGCATGCCGGTGCTGTTCTTCGTGGACAAGAAATTCCTCGACGATCCCGATGACAAGGACGTCCAGGAAATCACGTTGAGCTACACCTTCTATCCGGTTGAGAAGCCGGATCGGCAAGGCTAAAGCACCCGAGAGACTAGACAGGGAACACCAATATGTCCGGCGCCAAGAACCACGATTATCACATCCTTCCACCCGACATCGTGCCGCTGCTCGGGGCCATGTCGGCGCTGGTCATGGCGCTCGGCGCGGTCGCCTGGTTGCATCCGGCGGAAATGGGTGCCTGGGGTGGCGCGACGTTCAGCCTGGGCATGATCGGTGTGCTCTTCACCATGTTCATGTGGTGGTCGAAGGTCGTGCGCGAGGCCCATGTCGGCGACCATACGCCGGTGGTGCAGCTGCACCTGCGCTACGGCATGATCCTGTTCATCGCCTCGGAAGTCATGTTCTTCGTCGGCTGGTTCTGGTCGTTCTTCGATTTCTCGCTGTTCCCCACGGAATTGCCGCCGATCGAGGGGCTGTTCCCGTCCAAGGGCATCGAGGTCATGAACGCGTTCGAGCTGCCGTTGCTCAACACACTGATCCTGCTCTGCTCGGGCACGACCGTTACCTGGGCGCACCATGCGCTGATCCATGGCGACCGCGACGGCCTCAAGAAAGGTCTGTGGCTGACCATCCTGCTCGGCATCCTGTTCACCAGCATCCAGGCTTATGAATATGCGCACGCGCCCTTCGCATTCGGCAAGACGCCCTACGGCTCGGCCTTCTACATGGCGACCGGCTTCCATGGCTTCCACGTCATTGTCGGTACGATCTTCCTGATCGTGAACCTCGTGCGCGCCTATAAGGGCCACTTCACGCCCCGGCAGCATTTCGGCTTCGAAGCGGCCGCCTGGTACTGGCACTTCGTCGACGTCGTCTGGCTGTTCCTGTTCTGCGCAGTCTATGTGTGGGGCGGTTGGGGCGCACCGGTCCACGGCGGCTGAAGGCCGACGCAAAGAAACAAGATGAGGCGCGTTCGGGAAGCCGGGCGCGCCTCTTGCTTTAGGGGTGCGGACACATGAGCATGAGACGATGACCGCGAAACCGCCCACGTCGCTTGTTCGCGCGGCTCTGCAAGCCCGCTGCCCGCAGTGCGAAACTGCGCCCCTGTTCGACGGCTGGGTCGGCTTCGCCGCGCGCTGTCGTGCATGCGGGCTCGATTATGGCAAATTCAACGTCGGCGACGGACCGGCGGCGTTCCTGATCCTCATCATCGGTGCGCTGGTCACGGCGCTCGCTCTGACGCTCCAGCTCAGCGCACATCCGCCTTTCTGGGTGCATGTGATCCTCTGGGTGCCGATCACCACCATATTGGTGATCCTGTGCCTGCGCGCATCCAAGGCGGCGCTGCTGATCCTCGAATATCGACACCAGGCGCGCGAAGGCCGCATCAACGGCACGGTGTCGGACGGGCAAGAAGCCAGATGAACCGCCGCCTCCCTGTCGTCGCCACGCTGGTCGTTGGCCTCGCTGTCGCCGCGATGATCGGTCTTGGCATCTGGCAGCTTGCACGCCTCAAGCAGAAGGAAGCGGCGCTCGCGGCCTATCAGGCCAATCTGACGCTGCCCGTCACAGCCTATCCGGCGATGAATCCGGCGGACGACAGGCTTCTCTTCAGAACGCTTGCGGCCAACTGTCTGCGCGTGACGGGCTGGCAAGTGATCGGCGGTCGCAGCCGCGATGGTGCGCCGGGCTGGCGGCATATCGCTACCTGCGCGACCGGCGCGGAAGGGCCGGGGCTGCTGGTCGACATGGGCGTGGGCAGCGATCCTCATGGCAAGGCGAACTGGGCCGGTGGACCGGTCAAGGGGCGCACGACCCATGAGCCGGACGCCCACAGCTTCCTGGTTCGCGCGCTGGGCCGCGCCCCGCCGCTCCGGCTCATGATCGTGAGCGAGACCGCCGCGCCTGGTCTCAAGGTGTCGCCGCTGCCCGATCCCTCGTCAGTGCCGAACAACCATCTGAGTTACGCCGTCCAGTGGTTCTTCTTCGCAATAGTGGCGCCGGTCATCTACGGCCTTGCGCTGCGTAAGCGCTGGCGGGAAGGCGGCTGAGATCCGCCGCCGTTGCGCCTCGCGCAACTCGCCGCTAAGGCCGGGCGCGTCATGCAGTATCAGAGCACCAGGGGAAGCGCTGCGGCGCTGGATTTCGAAGGCGCGACGCTTGCGGGCCTCGCGAGCGACGGAGGGCTTTATCTGCCCGAGCGCTGGCCGACCTTCACGGCGGACGAGTTTGCGGTGATGCGCGGCCTCTCTTATGTCGAGACCGCGGTGCGTGTCATCGCACCCTATGTCGGCGGCGCGCTGAGCGAAGCCGAACTGCGCGATCTTTGCACGCAGGCTTATGCCCGCTTCGACCATGCCGCGGTGACGCCGCTTAAGCAGCTCGATCATCAGCACTGGCTGCTCGAGCTGTTTCACGGGCCCACGCTCGCGTTCAAGGACGTGGCGCTGCAGCTGCTCGGTTTGCTCTTCGAGAAGTTCCTCAGCCGCCGCGACACGCATATTACCATCGTTGGCGCCACGTCGGGCGATACCGGTTCGGCGGCCATCGATGCCGTGGCGGGCCGCGCCAAGATTGACATCTTCATGCTGCATCCTGTGGGGCGTGTCAGCGATGTGCAGCGCCGCCAGATGACGACGGTGCTCGCGCCCAATGTCTACAACATCGCTATCGAGGGCAGCTTTGACGATGCCCAGGCGCTGGTGAAGCGCATGTTCAACGACGCCGACTTTGCCGCGCGCTACGATCTCTCGGCGGTGAACAGCATCAACTGGGCCCGTCTGGTCGCCCAGGTCGTCTATTATGTCTATGTCGGTGTTCGCCTCGGCGCGCCCGAGCGCAGCATCGCCTTCGCCGTCCCGACCGGCAATTTCGGCGACGTCTTCGCGGGCTATGTCGCCGCGCAAATGGGCCTGCCTGTCGAGAAGCTGATCGTTGCGACCAACGTCAACGACATCCTGCATCGCGCCCTGTCGTCGGGTGATTACAGCCAGGGCACGGTGACGCCGACCGCGACGCCGAGCATGGACATCCAGGTCTCCTCCAATTTCGAGCGGCTTCTGTTCGATCTCGGCGGGCGCAATGGTGGCGCGCTGGCGGAGCAGATGCGCGGCTTCGAGGCGAGCAAGGCCATGCGCCTCACCAATGCGCAGCGCGAGGGCGCTGCCAGGCTTTTCGGCTCCGCACGCATCGACGAAATGGACATGAACCGCGCCATGCGTTGGGCCTATGATGCGTCGGGCGAAATCATCGATCCGCATAGCGCCGTGGGCCTTGCCGCCGCACTGGCTGCGGATATCGATCCGTCCGTGCCTGTGGTCACTCTGGCGACGGCGCACCCGGCAAAGTTCCGCGACGCTGTCGAGCGCGCCACCGGCGTGCGTCCCACGCTGCCCTCACGCACCGGCGACCTGTTCGGCCGCGAGGAGCGCTATGTGACGCTGCCCGCCACCTTTGAGGCCGTGACGGGCTATATCGCCGAGCATGCGACGCCGCGTGCCTGAAAAGCTCAACCCAAAGCCCCTCCCTTTCAAGGGAGGGGTAGGGGGTGGGTGTCGCGAAGCGATTTCGACGACGCTCCCCACCCCAACCCCTCCCCTGAAGGGGAGGGACTGAGGATCGTTCGATGACGACCGTAATAGCGCCCCTTGCCCCAGGCCTGATGGTCGCCGAGCCTTGGGCGGACTATGGCCTCATCGACAGCGGCGGCGGCGTGAAGCTTGAGCGCTACGGCCAATATCGCTTCATCCGCCCCGAGCCGCAGGCCATGTGGGACCCCGCCGGCACCAACTGGGACGCGCATGGAGAATTCGTGCCTGCGTCGGACGAAGATGGCGGCGGGCGCTGGCAGTTCGACAAGCCCGTTCCGCGGGAGGGCTGGCCGCTGTCGTGGCAGGAGGCCCGCTTCCAGGCAAGTTGCACGCCGTTCCGTCATCTCGGCTTCTTTCCCGACATGGCGCCGGTCTGGAGCTGGGGCAGGGCGCAACTGACCGGGCTCGAGAAGCCGCAATTCCTGAATTTGTTCGGCTACACCGGGGTCGGCACCTTGGCCTTCTCGGCGGCCGGCGCGGACTGCGTCCATGTCGATGCGTCGAAGAAATCGGTCGCGCAGGCCCGCGGCAATGCCGCGCTCTCCGGCATGAGCGATCGGCCTGTCCGCTGGATCATCGACGATGCCGCCAAGTTCGTCGCGCGCGAGGCCCGTCGCGGCCGCCGCTACGACGGTATCCTGCTCGATCCTCCCAAGTTCGGCCGCGGCCCCGAGGGCGAAGTCTGGCGCTTGGAAGAAGACTTACCCGGCGTCATCGCCGGTTGCCGACAGCTGCTCGACGCCGACAGCCGCTTCCTGTTCCTCACCGTCTATGCCGTGCGTATGTCTGCGCTGGCCATCGGCGAACTCGTCCGCGCGCATTTCGCGGACCTGCCCGGCAAGGTCGAATGCGGCGAGCTCGCGGTGCGCGAGGAAGCGCGGGGACTTTTGCTGCCAACGGCGATCTGGGCGCGCTGGTCGCGGGGCTGAGTTCGAGGTGCGTCGCTACCGCTTTGGATGGAAAGCAGACATTGCGCATCGTCCCTTCCCCAAAAACGGCGCGAGGTAAGGAATGCCCGCAATTGGGTCTTAAGCCGACGGCAACCCCTCACTTATCCTTCGACAGATCATAGTCCTTGCGTGGCGTGTGGGTCGCGTCGCAGAAATCCGGGAGCCCCGAGTCTGCGATGACCACGCGTTTGGTGATGCGCCACTGGCCGTTCCTCTTGACCAGGCGGTCATATTCGCGGCCCTGTTCGACGAAGCGCGGCGGCGCCTTCACCTGCTCGTTGATGATGCCGGTCCAGATGAACTTGGCCGTTGCCGTGTCACCGGTCACGCTGATTTCCGGATTGGTCAGCAGCATATGGAACGTGCCCTTGGGCAGCGGCTGCGTCGCGCCCAGATCCTTGTAGGATTGGTCGATCCCGGCCTTGCCCTTGTAGATCTTGCCGCACAGGTCGAACGTCGCGTCTTCGGTATAGTAATCCGAGAAGCCGTGGCCGTTGCCGCCGAGATTGCCGTAATAGCTGGTGATGAGATCCTCGATCTGGATCCGGTCGAGCAGCGTCGCCATCGTGGTCTGCACCGGCTGGGTCGATCCCGGCACGGCCAGGGCCAAGCCAAAGCCTATCGCCGTCAGGCCGATGGCGCGACGTGCGCCCCTTGTCAGACTATGCATCTCTCTCTCCCTCATGCTCTGTTTCGGGGAAGCTTAGGTCGGCCGGTATGGAAGGCAAGCGCGCGAGAATGGCGCTTGGCGCGCCCTGCGAAACGTCGCATCAATTGTGCCGGGAGGACACATCGATGCGCGCGAGATCAATCCTGTGGGCTTTGGCTGCCCTGTCCCTCTCGGGTCCGGTCCTGGCAGCCGATGCGGTAGGGGACCGGGCATTGGCGAACCTCAGCAAGGCCAGCGAGCTGGTACTGAAGAAGCAGCCGGTCGAGGCGCTCGCGTTGGTTGAGACGGTGCTGAAGGGTTATGAGCAGCCGCTGGCCGAGGCGCGCGGCAAGGGCAGGGCCTATTGCGCGACGAGCGTGGCCGAGAGCCTGCTCTATTCGGCGCTGCCGGACGGCAAGAAGCCGAGCAGCAATACCGTCTTCCCCACGGCGCTTTGTGAGGCGCTGTTTATCAAGGCCTATGCCTTGAACGAACTCAAGCGCGAACCCGAAGCGGTCGCGACGCTGGAGCAGCTGACAGCGCTTGCGCCGCTCCACGCTCATTATTTCGTCGAGCTGGGCTATGCCTATCGGATGATCGGCGCGCCGGACAAGGCGATGACGGCCTACCGCACCGCCTTCGACAGCTCGAAAACGCCGGGCCTCGACGACGCGAAGGAGGACCGCGCGGCAGCGCTGCGGGGCATCGGCTATCTGCTCATCGACAAGAACGACCTCGACGCCGCCGCCGATTCCTATCGCAAGTCGCTGGAAGAGGACCCGTCCAGCGCGATCGCCAAGTCCGAGCTCGAATATATCGACGGTTTGCGGAAGAAGAGCCGCTAGGGTGCCAACGTCATGCCAGGGCCGTGCTCCTGCGAAGGCAGGAACACAGGGCGCTTTTGGCCGGAGACCAAAGCCTAATCCCGCCCGGCCCGCAATGCCGCGCCGCCGGCGAGCGGGCAGAGCACGACGAGCAGCAGCGAACTCGCCGCAACCAGCTTGAGTGCGCCGATGCCTGCATCGCTCAGCGATCCGGCGCCGAAGATCAGGATCGGTATCGCCAGAGGCAGCACGAGCAGTCCCGCCAGCGCGCCGCTGCCCTTGAGTCCCGCCGTCAGCGCGGCCACCAGCAGCGCGAGCGCCGCCAGGCCAGGCGTCCCCAGGGCAAGGCCGAGTTCAACCACAAGGATCGTCGAACTGTCGAGCTTGAGAAGCGCGGCCGAGGGGAGTGCGGCGATGAGCAGGGGCGGACCGAAGCTCAGCCAGTGTGCGACGAGCTTGGCCAGCAGGATCGTCCCTTCGCCGGCGCCGCGCACGACGAGCTGGTCGATAACGCCGGCGTCGCGGTCCGGCTCGATCAGCCGGTCGATGGGAAGAAGGCTGGCGAGCAGCGCGGCGATCCAGAGCAGGCCGCCGCCGGTCTTGCCGAGCAAGGCCGCGTCCGGGCCGACGGCAAATGGGAAGAGCGCCGCGATCAGCAGCAGGAAGGCGAGCGGCAGCCACAGCCCGCCGCCCCGCAGCGCACGCATGAGATCGCGGGTGATCAGCGCGCCGATCATGCTGGGTCCTCTTCAGGGGAAGCCAGCATCAGTTCGGCATCGTGGCGCCAGCCCAGCGGCATGTGCGACGCCGCAAGGATGATGCCGCCCGCTGCGCGGTGACGCTCGACCACGTCGGCCAGCGCTTCTGCGGACGCGATGTCGAGACCGTTGGCCGGCTCGTCGAGCAGCCAGATGTCCGCGCCCGACGCAATGGTCCGGGCCAGCGCCGCGCGCTTGCGTTGGCCGGTCGAAAGGATGCGCACCGGTATGTCGGCGAGATGGGCGATGCCAAGATCGGCGAGCGCCGCATCGACACGGTCGAGACCGGCGCCGTCCAGCTTCGCCCAGAAACCGAGCGCGGAGCGGAGCGTTTTCTCCCGGTCGAGGGCAGCGGCTTCGTCGGTAAGGGCGATCGTGCCGCTGACCTCCACTGCGCCGGCAAAGGGTGCGAGCAGACCCGCAACGATGCGGAGCAGGCTCGACTTGCCGATGCCATTGGGTCCGGCAATGAGCGCGCTCTGACCGGCGGCCAGATCGAGATCGAGGCCCGTAAACAGCAGCCGCCCGCCACGGCGGCAGGCGAGGCCCTTGATCGCAAGCCGTGCCGCGCTCATTTTGCGGCCCTGAGGAGAGAGACCATGATCGCCCGCCTGACCGATGACGAGATCACCGCGGCGCTGGCCGGCCTGCCCGGCTGGACGCTCGACGCCCAACGCACCTGCATCTCCCGCAGCTTCAAGTTCAAGGATTTCGTCGAGGCCTTCGGGTTCATGACGAAAGTCGCCCTGCTCGCCGAGAAGGCCGACCATCACCCCGAATGGTCGAATGTCTATAATCGCGTCGAGATCCGGCTTTCGACGCATGACTGCGGCGGCCTGTCGAAGCGCGACATGGCGCTGGCAAGCAAGGTCGACGCGCTGCTGACATAATAGGTTGCCGTTCGTGTCGAGCGACGTCGAGATATCTGCCACACTGCTCCGGTTCTCGACCGCGCTCGAACCGAACGGGGAGGGGGGGCAAGGCGCTCACAGCACCTTCGTATTGTAAAGGTGCCAGGCCATGATCGCCATCGCACTGCGATGCGGCCGCCAGGCCTCCGCCATCTCCCGGATCGCTTTCTCGCTCGGGCGCTCGGGCAAGCCGAAAAGGGTGCCGATCGAAATCTGCACGGCAAGGTCGCCGGCCGGCCAGATGTCGAGGCGTCCTTCCGCGAACAACAGATAGATCTCCGCCGACCAGCGGCCGATGCCCTTGATCCGGACGAGTTGCGCGATCGCGTCCTCATCGTCGGCGGGGAGCGCATGGAGGTCGAGCTCGCCGCTCTTGACCAGCTCCGCGAGACTGCGGGCATAGCCCTGTTTCTGGCGCGAGAGGCCGCAGGCACGCAGCGCATCGAAATCCTGCGCCAGCAGCGTCTCTGGGGTGCAGCCCGGGCCGAGCGTCGCTTCCAGCTTCGCCCACATCGATGCCGCCGCCGCTACACTCACCTGCTGGCCGACGATCGTGCGCAGCAGCGTCTCATAGCCGGGCGCGCGCTGGCGTGGCGCGGGATAGCCCACACGGTCCAGTGCGGCTGCGATTGCCGTCTCCCGTGCGGCCAGAGCATCCATCGCGCTGCGCAGCGCGGCCTCGTCAAGCATGTGATCCTACCCGCGTTGTTGCGGCCCTTGGCCGGTTGATTTCTGCCCAAGCCCCCCTCATAGCGTTGCCACCAACGGTTTGGAGATAAAAATGCCGCAGCTGACGGTCGTGACGCGTAATGGGTCGGAACAGACATTCGAGGTAGAAAACGGCTTTTCCGTCATGGAAGCGATCCGCGATCACGGCATTGACGAGCTGCTGGCGCTGTGCGGCGGGTGTTGCTCGTGCGCGACCTGCCATGTCTATGTGGACGACGCCTTCTTCGATGAGTTGTCGCCGATGCGCGGCGATGAAAACGACCTGCTCGACAGTTCGGACCACCGCCAGGCCAATAGCCGGCTGTCCTGCCAGATCCAGATCAGCGGAAAGCTGGACGGCCTGCGGGTGACCATCGCACCCGAAGACTGAATTTTTCGATCGCCGGACAAGAAAAGGGGCGGCCGTTTCGGGCCGCCCCTACTTGTTGCCGATGCTAGACGCGATCAGGCGAAACGAAGAGCGACGCTGCGCTTGCGGCGCATCGAGGCGCCGACCGCGCCGAGACCGAAGATCATCATCGCCCAGGTCGAGGCTTCGGGGACGGCGCCCTTGATGGCCAGATTGTCCATTTCGAACGAGTTTGTGCCCGACTGCAGCTTGAGGCCGCTGAACACTTCGCCGTCATCGCCCCAGATGCGCAGCGTGCCGTTGGTCGAGGCGAGGCTCTGGTTGCCATTGCCCGGCGATGCTACGAGCTGGCCCTGGTTCGGGATCAGCACCAGGGAGCCGCCGCCCATCATACTGATCGTCAGCGTGTTATAGGTGTCGAGCGAGCCCCACTCGAACGCAAAGTCCGAAACGCCGGTCGGCAGGACGAGATTGGCGGTGCCGCCACCCAGGACCGAGAGATAGTTGGTGCCCAGCGAATCCACGAGCGGGAGTTCCGCGCCACTGCTGTTGGATGCGCTCTGGATCTGGAAACCGGAGCCGGTGATGCCGGCCGCGCTGTCGAAATTATTGATGACGGTATAGCCGGCGAGCGTCGACACGGGCGTGCCTTGAAGGAAGTCGACATGGACGGCGGCGCTGGCCGGCGCGGTCAGCGTCAGCGCAGCGGCAGTGATAGCGAGGGTCGACAGCAGCTTCTTCATCTCAAATACCTTCCCACATTCAGGCTCACGACCGCCCATCCCGGCCATGCGTTTTCCCAACGCGGCAGGGGAAAGCCGAATCGCGGTGAAGGCGTCAAACGGAAGATGGGTGTCCCAATTCGGGAAATGAACCATAACCAACTGAATTTATAAGAAAATAATTCGGAAAATCGCTCAAATTAACTCTGGCGCCTAACTATTTTCCTTATCGGATTCAGGTGCTTACGCCGCGCGCCGTTCACTTCGAATCGGCAGGATGACGACCGGATCGCCGTTATTCATCACGTCGAACAGGCGGCGCGCAAAGCCCGGCGGGACCCCAACGCAACCATGCGTGGCATAGCCCTTTTCAACATCGCTGGCATGGATGGCGACGCCATCGTTGGTGAGGCGCAGCATATAGCGCATCGGCGCGTCATAGCTGCGCGACCAGTGATCCTTGTCCTTCTCCAGTACGCGGAAGCCGCCGGTGGGCGTGGCATGGCCGTCGGTCCCGTAAAGGATCACCGCGGTGCCGATCTCATGTCCTGCGCGGAAGACGGAAATGGTTTGCGCGGCAAGGTCGACCCGCACCCAGGCCGGGCCGGCGGGCACGCGGTCGTCGTTCCAGACGAACTCGCCGTAGCGCATGCGCCGGTCGACATTGAGCAGGCTGCGGATGCGCTCGTGCCGGCCATCGGGCATCCGCATGTCCGCCTGCGGTCCATCCGGAAAGGCTATGCGGACGGACTTTTCGGGACTGGGTGCCGTCGGGCTCGGATTATCGCTATGGGTCGCGGCGACCCAGCTTGCGGCCAACGGCAGCGAGGCTGCGGCGAGGAGGAGGGCGAGGAAGCGCTCCACAGGCGCCTGGATCTCAGAATGTGCGCGGCGGGAGCGCAGCGTCGGCCGGCTTGGCACGTACGGACGCAGAGGCTTTGGACAGCGGCGTGAAGCGCAGGAAAGCACCGAGCGAGAAAAAGCCGGCGATGATCATGAGCCAGGTGCCGGGTTCCGGCACGCTGACCAGGATCGGCGTCTCGGGTTCGCCCACCGGCGTCGCGCATTTGATCTTGTCGGTGCATTCATCACCGCCGCCACCGCCGCCGCCAAGGGCAGGGCCGCCGCCGGGCACGATCTGGAAATAGCCGCCGCCACCGCGCGCGAAGCTCGGCGTCGCGTCAGGCAATCCTTCATGGGCGCCGTCATGGGTGCCGGGCACGAAGTCATCGGCAGGAGTCGGCGGTTCATTCTGTACGGACAGGACCTCAGAGGTCGGGCCAGCGGCACCCACTGGCGCGCCGGCAGGCTCCTTGTCGAGCAGCTTTTCGAATGCCGCAGGCATCGGTGCCGCGCGCTTGAACTTGGTTTGACGCAGCGCCGCATCGCCACGTTCTCCCGGCGAACGGGCGGCCAGAACCGACATGGGATCGCGCAGAACCTGGGCAATGGCGCTTCGTTGCTGATTGCTCATGAGAATGAAGGCCGAGACGAGCAGCACGGCAACGAGCTGCACGGCGACCTTCAGTCGCGATTTCCACTTCGGCTTGTTCTCTTCCGTCATAGCCATTTGTTCCTACCGCCAAAAGATTAATGGCCTCGGAACCAAGAACGGTTGGACGACCAGGTTTTTTGCATCTGCAGTGTTCTGAAATGAGACTTTTTCGCTCTGGCGCGATGTCCTCAGGGCAGCGGATTGAGCTGCAGGACCGCGAGTGGCGCTTCCTTTGTCTGCGGATTTGCCTTCCAGACGATCTGTTTTGAGCCGTTTGGCAGGCTCTGCGCGCCGTCTTCCTGGTTCTGGCTGACGATGGCGCCATTGGTCGTCAGGGTGAAGGTGCCATCGAGCGCGCTGGACGCGTCGGCCTCTGCGCCCATGGCGGGCATTCCGCCCATCCCGACCAGTGATGCGCTCATGTTCTGCTGGTTGGCATAGCCCGGTGCCTTCACACGCACCTTGTCCTTGCCGCGCAGTTCGATCGCGATGAACGGCAGGATGACGTCCGCATCCGGATGAAAGGGAAAGATGAAGGCATGGTCGAGCTTGCCGCTGATCGAATAGTCGATGAGCAGCTTGCGATTGCCGATATATTTGACTGAACGGAAGCCATATTCCTTGGATAGTGCTTCGGCGAGCCGCCTCATCTGGCTCGCCTCATCCTGCGTGTCGCCAAAGTCGTCCTTGGCGGCGGCGATGGGCCGGCCCTTGAGGTCCGTCA
Organism: Sphingobium sp.; assembly: GCA_017745115.1. The sequence continues at coordinate 13,652 of JAGIAA010000025.1, forward strand.
GATATGCGCTTTTGTAGAGCGTGGGCTTTTCGGCATCCTTTTCCCAGCCCTGCTCCTCACCGCCGAGTTTCTCGTCATCCGGCAAACCCTTGGTCTTCGCGAGCTGGACCTCACCAAGATAAGTGAAGGTGAAGCTGCGGTCTGCGCGGATATCGAGTGTCGAGGTGAACTTGCCCGGCGTCAGGATGCAGCTTGCAAGCAGCAAGGGAGCAGCGATGGCCACGAGCCACCTGATCGGTCTGGTCATTCGAAAAGGATCCCCGGGGCTGCGGCGCGGACGGGCGCGCTCAGCGAGTCAGGCAGGCGTATAGCGCGATTGCCGCAGCATTGGAAACGTTCAGGCTTTCCATCTTTTGGCTGATCGGCAGCTTGGCCAGCATGTCACAGTGATTGATGCTGTTGAGCCGGAGCCCTTCGCCTTCGGCGCCCAGCACCAGCGCGACGCGGCTCGTATTCTTGAGCGCAGCATCGAGCGTTTCGGTCGCTTCGCCGTCGAGCGCGATCCGCCAATAACCGGCCTCGGCCATCTCATCGAGTGCCCGGGCGAGATTGACCACGCGCACCCACGGCACGAATTCGAGAGCACCGGCCGCCGCGCGCGCGATAACGCCGGATTCCGGCGGCGCATGACGATCCTGCGTGACGATACCGAGCGCATCGAAGGCTGCTGCGGAGCGCAGGATCGCGCCGACATTGTGCGGATCGGTCACCTGGTCGAGCACCAGGATCGGGCGTCGCGCAGCCTCGTCCGGCTGGCCCTGCTCAAGCAGGTCCCCGAGCCAGATGTCCTCGAGTGCCTCGACTTCCGCGACGATGCCCTGGTGCGGCGCGTCGCGTGGCACGTAGCGCGCCATGTCCGCCGCATCGGAATAGATGATCGGCAGGCCCTGCGGCAGCTCGAGCGCGGCGATTGCCTCGCGGGTTCCCCAGATCTTGCGAATCACCCGCTCGGGATTGGCGAGCGCAGCAATGACGGCATGGCGCCCATAAAAATGCGGATAGCCGCCCTTGGGCGTGCCAGTGCGATGACCTCTTTTCATGGGACGCGCTTTTCCATGAGCGGCATTGACAGGCAAGGCCCCATTCGCCAAAGACGCCCGCTCCAATCCCCGTGCCTCATCGTCGGCCCAGGGATCAGGCGCCTTGGAAGGGTGGCCGAGTGGTTAATGGCAGCAGACTGTAAATCTGCCCGCGTGAGCGTACGCTGGTTCGAATCCAGCCCCTTCCACCATCCTTCAAATCTCCGATTTTACCGGCTTGCTGTGTAGCACCGTGGCAGGTCTCTCTTTTTCCGCTGATCTGCTGCCGGTCGTCGGAATGTCGGCCTTGCCGTCACACGCTGAGTGGCAGCCATGTGCCTCATGACGCGAAGCGCACCGCTTAGGATCGAGGCCGGCACATTGGCGATCTCCACCGTCCATCGTCGCGCGACCGGGGCTAACAGTAGCTGTGGATCGAAGCTGTGATGGTGCTATAAGTGGCAAAACTAAGAATATTCTGGAGAGAGATTGGTATGTGCAGCGCCCTTCGATCCGTCCCAATATCTTCGTTACCGACCTTCCGCTCCCAGCATGGAGACTCGTTTATCTGCGAGTTTAAGGCGGTTCGATATGCCTGACCGCCTGGGTTTTCAGAGAGACGCGGAACTTGTTTACGCTGTCAGAGCCGAACCGACCGACCGGAATTTCGGCTCCGTACCGCCGCTCGAGGACAGCTTCGATGCCACTTTGGAGGAGGCCCTCGATGGCGCGAAACCGCGCTACAGCCGCTTCAAGATGCGCCAGCTCGCGCTGGTGCTCAAATTGGTCGGCACCGGTAACCTGCACGAGGCGGCTTCGGCACTGAACATGTCGCAGCCGGCGGCAACCAAGCTGCTGCAGGAAATCGAGGAAGCGCTGGGCGCTGTGCTGTTCATACGCCAGTCGCGCGGGATGAAGCCAACACCGGCGGGTATCATGGCGGCACGTCACGCCGGCTTCATTCTCGCTGAGCTGCGCAAGATGCAGCAGGATATCGATGGGCTGCAGAACGGCGTTGCCGGCTATGTTCACGTCGGTGCGATCATTTCGGCCGTTCCGTCGCCCGTCGCCCAGGCCCTTTCGCGCATGGCTGAAGCCTATCCGGCTGTCGAAGTGTCGCTCAACGTCGGGACCAGCGACGTTCTTCTGCCCGAACTGGACGCGGGTCGCCTCGATTTCGTCGTTGGCAGTATCGCGGGGGCGAGCGGTGCCGAGCGATTGACCTATTCGCCGCTGATCGACGAAGTCGCTGTCGTCGTCGCCGGCAGCACCAATCCGATCCTGCGGCAACATAATCTAACCCTGAAGGATATTTTCTCGGAGCGCTGGATTCTCCCGCCCGCGGGCGCTCCGGAGCTTCGTTCTGTGGAAGCGGCCTTCAACGCCGCGGGTCTGCCGCTGCCGGCAAATTCGACGCGCATGGCGTCGATGATCGCCACGGCCACTGTCGTCGGAGCCACGGACACTTTGGCCATCGTGCCGGAGAGCATGTACCGCTACTTCGCGAAGTACCAGGCCATGGGCAAGGTCGATGTCAAACTGCAGGCGCCGGTGGAAGCCCATGGGCTGATCTACGTCACCAATCGTCGGCTAACCCCCGCCGCGCGGGCGCTGTACGATTTCATCAAGGAGGCCGGCAACGATCTTTCGGGGCTGGACCGATAGCCGGGGCGGCGAGACGCTCCAGCTGATCTGCTCTCGTCCTAATAGCCAGTGGGCTTGAGCCAGAAGCTCTCCTGCCAGGAACCGGCCGGCGGGATGCTCTGCAGTTCCTTGTAGGTTCCAGCCTGAGCGGCGTTCATCGAATTGGAGATGCCCGCCATGGGCTCGATGGCGATCGAGCCGCGCTCGGCCGGCACGACACTCGTAGCGGCATGGCTCAGGGGAATGGGCGGCCCTTTGCTGACGGGCGGCGGCGCGGTCCGCGGACGTTGCGGGGCGCCGGAGGTTTCAGCCGGTCGCGCGGGCACTGCGGGTGAAAAAATCACCAGAGCTTTGAACTTGGGCCCCATGATGACCGACAGCCCCTGCCGCTTGCCCTGCAACTGGACCGTCGACCTCCCCTGGGCGTCGCGCTCCAAGTCGGAGAACAGATCGTCGATGGTCCGGGTGGCGAAGCGGCTGAGCGGCATATTGTGGGGATCTCCGCCCCAGAAAGCCTCGGCCGGCTCGGTCTTGCCGGTTGGAATCTTGGTGTCGGTCAGCTCCCAATGCGTCTTGGCCGGAACGTTCAGCGTCCACTCGCTGCGATTGCTGTCGGTCAGCCAGAAAAAGGGATGGTAGCCTATGGAGACCGGCATCGGCTCGCTCGCCAGATTGTCTATCTTTAGACGCACTTCAAGCGCGCCGCCGCTGAGGCGAAAGCTCCTGGTCAGAACATGCGCGAACGGGAAGTTCTGCATGTAGAGCGGGTTTCGGTAGAATTCGAGCTTCTCGGTGATCCAGGCCCCCCGGGCATCGGCCTTGGCTTCGACAACCTTCCATGTGGCAGCGGCGGACAGATAGCCATGTATCGGGATGGGACCCCGGACGGTGCCATTTTCGAGATCGAAATTATATTTCCGGCCATTGGCGTAGAAGTAGGTCCCGTCCAGGCGATTGGCGAAGGGGGCGAGCAGCGGAATCCCGTTCAATCCCGGGTTCGCTCGCATCTCGTCTACGGACTTGATCCCCATGCGGATGACGTCGTGCCCCTTGATCACGATCTCATACGGGTTGGCGACCGGCGTCAACACCGAGACGACAATGTCCGCCCGACCGTCGCGCAGCTGCACCACATCGCCTGTGGTCCTGATGCTGTAGCGCGGCGCGGCCGAGGCGATCGTCGGCGCGGCCATCGCGATGAGGGCAGCAGCCGCTGCTCTGACGGTTCCGATCATGCGCATCGCCCCACCCTATCTCGTTTGCGCCGAGTTTATGATCGGCGACGCAGCGCAACAAATCGCGATAATGGGCATCTGCGATCAAGCAACGCGATCGGTCAGGGCTTGCAGAGCCCCGGCCCGGAGGCCACCGATCACGAACGCTGATCGTTCGGGGCGCTAATCCGATTTGCTTGCGCCATCGGAGCTTAGCATCGTGAACCAAGGCCGGACGCGCGCCATCGGGCGGTTGCGGCCCATCCGCAGCGGTGGCGCGGCCGGCACGAGATCATAACACGTCTTATGAGGGGCAGGAACATGGTGAACGGCGTTCTTCGGGTTACGCTAGCCTCGGGCAAGCGTCTGCTGGCCGGCTGCGGCGCGTCGGCACTGGCGTTCACCAGCTGCGCGGCGGTCGCGCAAACCGTGCCGACCAGCGGCCCGGCCGAGAACGGCCAGCCCGAATGGTTCATCTACCAGGCACCGCCGCGCGGACCGGGTGGGCCGGTTGGTCCGGGCGGGCCGGGTGGCCCGCGCCCGGCCGCGCCGATCCCGCAATGCGAGGCGGACGCCACCCGGCTCGGCATCGCCGGCGGCGCGGATCGCAACGAGTTGATGAAGCGCTGGAAGGAAGTGTCGCCGGCCTGCGTCGCGGCACTTGAGCTGCCGACCGTTACCGAGACCACGATCGACCGTTCGGGCACGCCGACCTGCGTGCGGTCGGTGATCTGCATGTCGAGCAACGGTCAGGGCATCAGCTGGAACGTCAATCCCAGCGGCTTGTACAACGGCACCAACAATGTTCAGCGGGTGCAGTGGCGCTCCGACCCGGTGAACCTCGGCTACAAGCCGACCTATCCCTACACGCTGATCAAGGGTGCCAGCGGCGCGGTCTCGGTTGGTGTCGACTCCAAGGATAATCTCTGGGTGATCCAGCGCGCGCCGGTCGGCGTCGACGCGATCAGCAAGTTCGATGCGAACGGCAAGCTGCTGTTCACGCTGGGCGACAGCGTCATTGGCCACTTCCACAAGGCGCACGGCATGGCCGTCGACGCGCAGGACAATGCCTGGTTCGCCGATCCGAGCGGCGCCGTCATTCTGCAGATCAGCCCGCAGGGCAAGGTGCTGAAGACTCTCGGCACGCGCGGCAAGCGCGGCGACTGGGATGAGGCAAAGGGCCAGCGGCTGCTTTGGGAGCCGGTGTCCATCGCCTTCGACCCGCGCAACGGCGACATGTACATCGGTGAGGGTCACGGTGCCGAGAGCCCCAACGACCGTCAATCGGGCGAACCGCACAACACCTCGGGTGCCGCGCGCATCATCCGCCTCGACAAGAACGGCAACTTCATCAGCCAGCTCTATGGCAACATGATGGGCGCGGGCCACTTCTGGCAGGCGCACGACCTCGCGATCGACCCGACCAATGGCGACCTTTGGATCGGCGACCGCGAGGAATACCGGATCGTCATTTACTCGAACAAGGGCGAGTTCAAGAAGACGATCCAGATGCGCAATCTGGTCTGCAACATCGCCTTCGACAAGGAAGGCAATCCGTGGATCGGCACTGGCCTCGACGGCCAGTTCCTGAAGCTGGACCGCAACGGCAAGATCCTCGGCGCCATCGGCAATGGCCCAGGCAATGGCGAGGGGCAGATCGGCGAGACCGGCTACATCCGCTGGGACAGTATGGGCAATCTGATCACCGGATCGACCACCCAGCCGCGCGTCACCGTGTGGGTCGCACCCAAAAAATAGCCGGAAATCGGACCGCCAATATCGGAGCGTCAATCGGATCGACCTGAGCCGGGCTCGCGCCCGGCCCGGATCGGCTCGCTAAGGCCTTGCTACGGCTGAGGGATCAACCGCACGACCATGCCGGGCGTTGAGCTGCCGGTCCCCACGGGTGAGCCGGTGGCGTTCTGCAGCAAGATATACAGCAGATTGTCCGGCCCTATGATGACCGCCCGGGTGCGGCCATATTGGTCCCACAGCATCTCCTGGTCCGCGATCTTGCGGCCCTGGATCTCGTAGCGGATCAGCTTCTGGCCGGTCAGCGCGGTCAGAAACAGATTATTCGTCCATCCTGGATATTTATTCCCCTTGTTGAAGACGATACCGCTCGGTCCGATCGCAGGCGTATAGTAGCGGATCGGGTCTTCCATGCCGTCCTTGTGCTGCAGGTTGATGCCGGGCTGGAGACCCTTGGTGACCACGCCCCATCCGTAATTATGCCCCTTCTCGATGATGTTGATTTCATCGCCGCCCGTAGGACCGTGCTCGCTTTCCCAGAGCAGGCCGGTGCGCGGATCATAGGAGAGGCCTTCGGCGTTGCGGTTGCCGATGGTCCAGATCGTTTTGATGGCGCCGGGGGTTTTGTAGAACGGATTGTCAGCGGGCGCCGAGCCATCGAGGTTGACGCGGTGGATCTTGCCCAGGGGCGAATCCAGCCGCTGAGAATGGGTCATGTCGCCCCGGTCGCCCAGCGTGTAGAAAATATGTCCCTTGCCATCGACGAGGAAACGCGATCCGTAGTGAATGACGCTCGGCGTATACATCGCGTCCGGGCCGCGGAAGATGTCCTGCTGGTTGACCCACTCGCCCTTGGCGTTGATCTGGCCGCGCACGATGCGGGTCATCGCCGGCGGCAGCTGGGGGCCCTCTTTCGTGATTGGACCTGGACCCGGCAGGGGTTTGTCATAGCCAGGCAGGACCTCGGCGTAGGACAGATAGACCCAGGGGTTCTTGGGATCGCCAGCAACCGCGATGTCGAAAAAGCCGCCGTCCTGCCGGACCCATGGCGTCGGCGTGCCCGTCACCGTTTGCGGAATGCCTCCCTTCTTCACGTCGACGATGCGAATTTTGCCCGGCCGCTCGGTCACGAGCAGACGGCCGTCCGGCAGAAAGGCTTCGCCCCACGGCGTGTCGATGTTCGCGGCCACCACGTCGATGCGAACGGTCTGCTTCTTGGTTTTGAGGACGAGATTGGTGGGGTCTTTTACGGCAGGGCCGGCCTTTGCGAGCTGACCGCTGCGGATCCGCAGATAGGCCAGCAGGCGGCCGATCCGGGCGTCGTCGAGCTGGCCTTTGAAGGCGGGCATGCCGCTATTGGGCAGGCCGTTGAGGATGGTTGTCTGCAACTGTTCGTCGGATCGTTCGGCGAGCAGGGCGGGATTGAACAGGCTGGGACCGCGCCCGCCTGAGAGGTCCGTTCCATGGCAGCTCGAGCAGCTGTTGGTATAGGTGTCAGCCGCGTCGCCCATTCCGAAAACGGCTGCCGTCGGAACGCCGAGCGGCCCGATCGCGCCCGCTGGAGGCAAGGCGGCCGATTGCTGCGCCAACACCTGCTGTACGCCGAACAGCGTGAAACACCCTGCGGCACAAGCGATCTTCAGTTTTGCGTTCACGGCCACTCCCTGATGCTCGTTCATTCTTATCGAGTTCAAAGGTGGCAGAGCCCTCCGTCGGTCGCCAGCGCATTTCCGGCCGAAGCGATACTGCAATTCAAGTGAGCGATCAGCTTTGAGTATTTGGGGGAGGGCTGTTGTTTCCGCTTGATATCGATCCGTAATCGCTGATGGATCAATTGTGATTGGGCGTTTCCGCCGATCCGCCTTTAACTGATCATGATACCGAGCAGGCGGCCCACATTTGCGACATTGGGCAAGCACTGGCGCGACTGGGGAGGGTGATGGAGCAAACGCGTGCCAAGGCGAATTACGCCTCCATTCCCATTTCAACAGAGTTCGGAGAGCAATGATGACCGCCGCGCCGTCTCGACGCCCAACACGCGTGCGCCATATCGTTCTCTGGCTCACCGTCGCTCTTTATCTGATAACCTATATGGACCGCGTGGCGATATCGGCTGCAGTGCCGTCCATTCAGCGCGAATTCGGCTTTTCCACGATCACGATCGGCTGGGTTCTCGCTGCCTTTCAGATCAGCTACACGATCTTCAACATCCCGTCGGGCTGGTTCGGGGACCGGATCGGGCCACGCAAGGCGCTGACCATCATCGTGACGTGGTGGTCGGCTTTCACGGCGCTCACGGCGATGACTTTCTCGGCAACATCAATGATCGTGTGCCGCTTTCTGTTCGGCGTCGGCGAGTCCGGCGCCTTTCCGATCGCGACCCGCTCCCTGTCCAACTGGATGTTGCCGACCGAGCGTGGCTGGGCGCAGGGGGCCACACATGCCGGCTCACGCCTTGGGGGCGCCGTGACACCGGTCATCGTGGCGGCTATCATCGCGGTCTGGGGCTGGCGGGCGCCGTTCCTGATCTTCGCGCTGTTCGGCCTGCTTTGGGGCCTGGTGTGGTTCATCTATTATCGCGACAGGCCGGACGAGCATGGCTCCGTCAACCAGGCCGAGCGCGACATGATCCGCGCGGCGCTGAACCGTAAGGAACGAGCCAGCCACAATGTCCCGTGGAAGCAGATTCTCAGCAGTCCCCAGATGTGGCTCCTGGCGGCGATGTACGCCTGCTACGGCTACAGCCTCAATATTTACCTGTCCTGGTTTCCGAAATATCTCGTGGACACCCACGATATGGATCTGACGACGATGGGGATGTACGCCAGCTTCCCCTTGACCGCGGGCGTGGCCGGCGACCTTCTTGGCGGGTGGATTTCCGATCGGCTGGTGAAGCGCGCGGGGCTGACCTGGGCGCGCCGTCTTGTCGCGATGATCGGCTTCCTCGGCGCTGGCGGGTTCATCATGCTTGCGATCAACATTCCTGACCCGGAAATCGGGATTTGGGTCTTCGCGCTCGCGGTCTTTTTCCTTGAGCTTACCGTGGGCGTGTCCTGGGCGGTGGCGCTGGACATCGGAGATGAATTTGCCGGCTCGGTGTCGGCGGTCATGAACACCACTGGGAGCATCGGTCAGACGGTTTCGGCGGCAGGCACGGCCTATCTGGTCACAGCGTATAGCTGGAACGCTGCCTTTTCCGTGCTGGGAATCCTCGGCCTGATCGCGGCGATGCTGTTCACTCGGATCGACGCATCGAAGCGAGTCTATGGCGAGGCCGGGTCTGCTGAGGACTTGGCTGCATAACTTTGATCGCTCGTGATGTTATTGCGATTTGTGGGACGCTCACGAAGATCCCACCACTTCGGGACGCGGTTTTTTGCTTTCGCTGATCGTAGCGAAAGGTGGTCGATCGAAAGCGGGGGAGCCGAAAGCCCCTGCGAGTGTCACGGTGATATTGTTGTCGAGAAACGCCGGCCTGGCCTCTCTTGCGGCAGTATGCCCCGATTTCGGATTCTTCGGAGAGATTGATGACTGGAGGAAATCAGGTGGTGAGCGGGGCAGGGATGGCAGGGGTTCGTTTTGACGAGGACCGGTTTCCGGATGCGATGGGCTGGCGAGCGAAGTTTGGGATTTTGACGCCGGCGCCGAACACGATCGTCGAGAACGAGATGCACGAGATGGCGCCGGCTGGCGTGGTGAACATCGTGAACCGCTATTATGTGCCGAACCAGAAGGTGCGGTCGGACGACGACTGGCGGCTGATCATGGCGCACACGCGGGCGAATGTGGCCAATGCGGTGGATGGTCTGGTGCAGGCGCAGATGGACCATCTGATCATGGGGATGTCGTCTGAGAGTTTCATGGGCGGTGTCGAGGGCAGCATGGCGCTGCGCAAGGAGTTGCGCGACCGGGCGGGCTGCGAGGTGACGGTAGGCGCTGAGGCGGCGGAACTGGCGTTCGAGGCGGTGGGGGCGAAGAAGATCGCGCTGCTGACGCCTTATTACCCGGTTATCGACGAGAATGCGGTGCGTTACTTCACCGAGCGGGGTTACGAGGTGGTCGCGGTGGAAGGGCTCAAGTGCAAGAGCATCATCCATGTCGGTTCGCAGCGCCCCGACACGCTGATCCCGGCGGTGAAGAAGCTGGCCGAGGCCAAGCCCGACGCCATCATCCAGCTTGGCACCAACCTGCGCTTCGCCCATGTCGCGGACGAAGCCGAACGCTGGCTCGGCCTCCCCGTCTTCTCGGTCGGCGTCGCCATCTACTGGGCGGCCCTGCGCAAAATGGGCATCAACGACCAGTTCCCAGGCTTCGGTTCCCTCCTCCAAAACTTCTGATCGAGACCTGATCGTCACATCATCGAGAAAGGCATGCGACGATGACCAAAAACTCTCATTGGCTGCGCAGCTGGGGTGCCGGAGCCGGCGTCGCGCTCATGTTCTCATCGGCGGCGCCCGCGGAAACAGGCCCCGTGCTGAACGTCTACTCCACCGGTGTCGCGCAGAACGCGGCGCGCGTGATGCAATTAATCTATGCGAAGGCAGTCCGTAACGGCTGGGAAAACGGCCCCAACTTCGTTCAGACGGGCGGGACGGATTCCCGCGTTGTCGGCCTGCTGAAGGAAGGCGCCGCCGCCGACATCGTGATTGTGCAGACGAGCGAGATGGCCGGACTGGAAAAGGCCGGCCTGGTCAAGGCCGGGACGGTCAAGCCGCTTGGCCGCGTCGACATCGCCGTGGGCGTCAAGGCGGGCGCCCCGCATCCGGACATCTCGACCTATCCGAAGTTCCGCGATGCGCTTCTGGCCGCCGGTGCAGTCGCCTACACGGACCCCAAATCGGGGAGCGCAGGTGGCAAGCTGATCGACAGCTTCCTCGACAAGCCCGAATTTGCCAATCTCAAGCGCACATACAATGCCCGGGTGGCGACCGGCGAGGTCCCAATTTGGCTCGAGGCCGCCGGACAATTGCGCGGCGCCTACGGCGTCGACGAAATCGGCCTGGTGCCGGCAAGTTTGAACGCGCACTTGCAATTCTCGATCGCGGTCGGCGCTAACGCAAAATATCCCGAGGCCGCGCTGGCGTTCGAAAACTACGTCCTGCAGAGACAATTCGCTCCGGTCTGGACAAAATGGGGTGTGGCTCGATGACGAAGCATATATTCGCGCGGCTCACGTTGATGAGCATGTGCGGCTCGCTGGCGACCGCCGCGGCCGATGCGCAAGTGACCTTCACGACGCCGAGCAATGAGGCTGCCCAGGCCCCACGGCCGCTGCGCGAGAGGGGCCCCGCACTTGAGCCTGCTCTGCTCGCGGCCCAGACCGCGGTCGAGACCTGCGAGGCCCGCGGCTATCAGGTCACGGTCGCGGTGGTGGATTCGGCAGGACTGCCAGTCGTGTTGTTGTCAGGCAACGGCGCCGCGGCCATCACGCAGAGCATCGCGATGGGCAAGGCGGTCTCCGCCATGCGCAACGGCAAGCCGAGCGCTGAATTGGCGGTCCTGGCACGCACCGACAAGGAACTCGCGGCCAGGCTGGCTGCCGACCCGCAGCAGGGCCCGCAGCGCGGCGGCGGCATCCCGATCCTGTCGGGCTCGACCGTCATTGGCGCGATCGCGGTGAGCGGCTCCCCCGATGCCGGATGGGACGTGGAATGTGCGCAAGCCGGCCTGGCCAAGGCGCTTGCAAAGCGGACGAAATAGGCTCCGGCGCGCTGGCGCGGGCCCTGAACCCGCGCCAGCCGATCTTCTCGATCGACCTTTCAGGCGCCTTTGCGCGCGATCTTCGACACCTTCACCTTCGCGCGGATCAGGCGCTTGTTCGAGCACATGTAGACATAGCCATCCGCGCCGAATTCGCAGTTCGAGATACGGTCGTCGGCATGGATTGCACCCAGCCGCCGACCGTCCGGGCTGAAGATCGAAATGCCGACGCTGCTGGAGGCCCACATGTTGCCCCGATTGTCGATCTTGAGGCCGTCGCCTCCGGTGACGATGTCGCGCGACACGAACACGCGGCGATTTGAAGCGTTTCCGCGCGCATCGATGTCAAACACGACCCAGCCCGAGCTGTCGGTGCAGTATAGCTTGGAACAGTCAGGCGAGAGGCCGATGCCGTTCGGCCGCAACGTCTTGTCGATCAAGGTGACGCTATTGTCCGGATTGAGGCGAAACACGCCCGTATAATCCATTTCCCGATCCGGACTGTTGAAGACATTGTTGAGCCCGAAGGGAGGGTCGGTGAAGTAGATCATCCCGTTCGAATGCAGCACCATGTCGTTGGGGCTGTTGAAGCGCTTGCCTTCGAAGCGGCTTGCAAGCTGCGTCTTGGCGCGCGTCTTCAGATCGATGATCGCGATCGAGCGATTGCCCTGGTCTGCAACCATCAATCCGCCGCGCGCACGGATCATGCCGTTGGTGCCGGGCTCGGCCAAATTGGGCGCCCATGTCTCGTGATTGGGTCCCTCGTAGCCCGAGGGCTGCAGCCAGGTCTCGCCCGGTGCTTTCGCCGCTCCTTTGGCAGGCGCCTGCCACTTGACGATCTTGTTCGCGCGCGTGTCGGAGCAGAGCAGATATCCGTCCTTGCCGCCGATCCAAACCGGTCCTTCCACCCACACGAACCCCCCGAGAATCTTCTCCACGGGTGTGCTGACGTCGATGAGCTCGCCAAGCGCTGGGTCGAATGACTCGATTGAACCCACCACGGGGAACGGCGGAAAGAGCGGTGGCTCCGGCGGAGCGACCTGCGGCCCAGTCAGCGGCGGGCGCGTCGGGAACACCGGGGGCGCTCCATCGGCCCGAGGCGCGACCTGGCTGAATGCGCGGCTCGCAAGTGCCGCGGCACCCGCGGCGATTACGCTGCGACGTGAAAATTCGCTGCCCATTCGTCCGTCCCCTCCCGATCGCCTTTCCGCCCAAGCGGGCGGCTTTGCCGCCAGCGGTATGGATGCATGTCGCCGCCGACAAATTGGAAAGTTGCATGGACCGATATAATTCCATGATCTGTCGATCGCCGGCTGCCGGCTCGGCGCTTTGCCGCGGGCATCACATATCCTGATCGACGTCAGGGCAATCGTGATTGGCGGCCCCCCAACGCACTTGCCTAAGTTCCCCGTCGTTGACAGGAACAAGCAGAGTGGACCCGTGCGCGGAATGATCAGGGAAATAGATCGTCGCCAGTTGCTGGCATCAGCCTCCGGGTGGGCGCTGATCGGCTTTATCGGTCTTGGTTTCGAGAGCGCTCACGCTCAGGATGGTGCGCGCCCGTCGTCGGCGGCGCCGCAAGGGGCCGCGTCCCCATCCGCTCCTCGAGACACGGATTGGTATTCCTACGCGGCCGACCTCGCCGCGACTCGATATGCGCCCCTGGATCAGATTAACGCCAGCAACTTCAACGCGCTGGAAGTTGCATGGCGTTTCAGTACCAACAATTTTGGACCCCGGGCCGATTCCTATTTCAACGCAACGCCCCTGGTGGTGAAGCGGCGGCTCTATAGTACTGTCGGTCTCGATCGGTCCGTCGTCTGTCTCGATCCAGGCACTGGCGAAATCTACTGGACCTACCGCCATGACGAGAAGGGGCGCATCGGCGCCCGCCCCGGGTCGGGCTTCGGGCTGGCTTACTGGAGCGACGGTAAGGAGGAGCGGATCCTCTTCGTGACGCGCAGCTACCAGCTCGTCTCGCTGGATGCTCGCACAGGTCTTCCGGACCCCAATTTCGGCGACGGGAGGGAGGTGGATCTCCGCAAGGACTGGGATCACGAGGTGGATCCCAAAGCGCCGATCATCGGATTGCACGCCGCCCCCACGATCGTGAGGAACACGGTCGTGGTCGGCGCCGCATCGCCATCGACAGGCCCGGGCCATCTTCGCGGTTTCGATGTGAAGACCGGCAAGCGCAAGTGGATCTTCCACACCGTGCCGCAGAAGGGCGAGTTCGGCTACGACAGCTGGCTCGAGCCCGGATCGGCTGAGAAGGCGACCAATACCGGCGTATGGGCGCCGATGTCCGCTGATCCTGAGCTGGGGCTGGTGTACGCCGGCGTCGAGCTGCCGCAGACCGATTATGTCGGGGTGACGCGCCATGGCAACAGCCTGTTCTCGGAGACGCTCGTCGCGCTCGATTGCGAGACCGGCGAGCGCAAGTGGCACTATCAGCTCGAACATCACGGCATCTGGGATCGCGATGTCTGTTGCGCGGCCATCCTTCTTGATCTGCCGGGGCCGAAGGGCGGGGTGATCAAGGCACTCGCCCAGCCCTCCAAGCAGGGTTTTCTGTTCGTGCTCGATCGGACCAATGGCAAGCCGGTATGGCCGATCCTCGAGAAGAAGGTCGAGGCCGGAAATGCGCCGGGGGAATGGTATTCGCCGACGCAGCCCTTTCCGACGAAGCCGCCGCCCTTTACGCTGCAGGGCTTCACCAAGGATGACGTCGTCGATTGGACGCCGGAGATCAAGGCGCGTGCGCAGGAGATCGTTTCCCATTACAAGCTGGGCCCGATCTATACCCCACCCAGCATTGTCACCGATACGAGTTGGGGCACGCTGGCGGTGCCTGAATCGCAGGGCGGCGCCAATTGGCCGGGCGGGTCGGTCGACCCGGCGAACGGTCTGTTCTACATCTACAGCAAGGCCAACAGCCAGGTCTTTGGCGTCCAGGTCGGTTCGGACGGCAAGCTGGCCGCGGCGTTCGGCGGGGTGGGCCGCGGCAACAACGACAATGTCGGGGGCGCCTTTGGCGGCAGTGCCAATCCCGGCGGGCGCGCGGGCAACGGCGGGCCGGTTCCCCCAGGTACCAAGGATGGCCTGAGCGATCCGATCACGAAGGGCCTGCTCACTATCGGCGGCATGTCCCTCGTGAAGCCGCCATGGGGACGGATCACGGCGCTGGATCTCAAGACCGGCACGAAGATGTGGGAAATCGCCCATGGCGAAACGCCGGACTTCGTGACCAACAACCCCCTTCTGAAAGGGGTCAAGGTCCCGCGCACGGGGCAGGCGGGCATTCTTGGTGTCCTGACCACCAAGTCGCTTGTCATATGTGGCGACAGCGGCGTCTTTACGGACGAGAAGGGCCGCAAGGCGGCGCGCCTTCGTGCCTACGACAAGATGACGGGGACCGAGGTCGGCGCGGTGCTCATGGAGCAGCCGCAAACCGGTTCGCCGATGACCTATATGTACGACGGCAATCAGTACATCGTCGTCGCCAGCGGCGGTTTCGCGGGTTCCGAACTGATCGCCTATCGCGTGCCGCCGCCACGAGGATCCGCGCCGCCAGCCGGACCGCGCCCCGGACCGGGGCCAACGCCGGACTAGGGATATAGGATGAGGCTTCGCGCAGATCGAAGGGGCGATTGAAGTCGTCTCTTTCGAGATCGGGGGGCGAAGGCTGAGAGCGGCCATATCGATGCTGCAACCGCGATTGCCCAGTGACGCGCAATCGTGGTTACGGCCCGATCAGTAATGCCCAGCTAAAATTGCGAAGCTGACCAGTCATCACATAGTGTGATCGCAGGTTATAATCCTCTGATTTGTTAATGCACGAACATCCCTCAAGATGTCTCCCGAAGTTCTGTGACGTAGCGGCAATACGTGACCGTTCCGCGGAGAGATTTTTGGAGGGGTGCATGAAACGAAACCTGAAGCGCGGCGTCTCCGCTTTGCTGTCGACCGTCGCCATTTCATTGGCAGGAACCGCTTTCGGGCAGACGCCGGCGACGGCAGCGTCCGATCGGGAGCCGAGCAGCGAATCTGCCCCGGGCACTGCGGCGGCTGCCGACAGCTCCCCGGAAATCGTCGTGACGGGTTCGCGCATCGTCGCCAACGGCTATCAGGCGCCGACGCCGGTTACGGTCGTGAGCACCGAGCAGCTGCAAAGAACCGCTCCGGGCGCCATCCCCGAGGGTCTCAACCAATTGCCGCAGTTCGCTGGCTCGCGCACGAACACCACCCCGGGCGGGCTCGGCAATACCCCCTCTACCGGCAATTATCTCAACCTGCGTAATCTCGGGGCGCTGCGCACGCTGGTGCTGCTCGACGGTCAGCGTCTTCCGCCGACCAGCTATGAGGGCATCACGGACGCGAACATCATTCCGCAGGCGCTGGTCAGACGGGTCGAAGTCGTGACTGGCGGCGCCTCGGCGGCCTATGGTTCGGACGCCGTCTCGGGCGTCATCAACTTCGTGCTCGATACGAAATTCAACGGCTTCAAGGGCCAGATCCAGGCCGGCGAGACCAAATATCATGACGCCCCGACATACAAGGGCAACGTGGCATTCGGCACCGATCTCTTCGGCGGGCGAATTCACCTCCTCGCCAGTTACGATCATTACCAGACCGAAGGCATCGTCGGGAATGAATCGCGACCATATGGCAAGGACAACTGGCTACGGGTCGGCAACGGGACAACCAGCCCCTATCAGGAATTCAAGAACGTCCGTTTTTCGAATTCCTCTTATGGAACGCAGATCAGTCCGGCAAATCCCGCCAGCGTGCCGCTGCGCGGCTATGAATTCCTGCCCGGGGGCTTGGCCGTGCCCATGGATCTCGGCACGCCGACCGCTACCGCCGGTGCAACAGTCGGCGGCAACGGTCCGGTCGTGCTCGGCCGGTCGCTCACCGGCACGCAGAATACGGAGCAGCTCTTTGGCCGGATCGACGCCGAACTGACCAGCGGCATCGAGGGCTTCGCGCAGCTGTCCTACACCGATTCCTTCAACAGCTCGATCAGTGTCGGCTCCGGCACGCAGGTGGGCGACTTCCGCATCTTCACGGATAATGCGTTCCTTGCCGACTCCACCCGCGCCATTCTGCAGGCGGCCGGTGTGCAGAGCTTCATCGGCAGCCGCATCCAGGCTGACCAGCCGCCGAAGCTCCAGCAGCTATACCAGAAAGCTGCGATCTTCGTGTCCGGTCTGAAGGGCAAGATCTTCGAAAATTTCAGTTGGGATATCGGCTATTCGCATGGCGACACGCGCCTTCGCTCATCGCACTACGGCAACTTCAACAATCAGCGTTATTATGCTGCCCTGGATGCCGTGAAGAACGCCCAGGGCCAGGTCGTGTGTCGCATCACGATCACCAACCCGGGCATTTTGGACGACTGCGTTCCGTTCAACATTTTCGGCCGCGGCTCGCCGTCGCAGGCGGCTTATGCCTATATCAGCCAGTCCGCCGATTTCGCTGTCCGCCAGAAGATGGATATCTTCAACGGCAACATTTCCGGCCCGCTGTTTCAGCTTCCCGCCGGCCCCGTCTCGCTGGCGGTCGGCGCGGAATACCGCAGCCAGAGCATGGTGCAGACCTCGAACAGCGATCCGTCGAAGCCGATCGATCTGACGGGCATCCGCACGAACACCAGTCCCTTCCTGCTGAAATTCAACTCGACCAATGTCGGCCAGACGTCGGCGAAGCAGCACGTCAAGGAGGCTTATGTCGAGTTGGCCGTTCCGGTCCTCAAGGACGTGCCGTTCGCGCGCGAACTCAGTCTGAACGGTGCGGCGCGATATACCGACTACTCGACCAGCGGAAGCGTCGAAACCTGGAAATTGGGATTGAGCTGGGCGCCCTTCGACGGGCTGCGCGTCCGCGGTACGCGTTCGCGAGACATTCGTGCGCCTACGCTCAATGAATTGTTCGCTGCGGTGAACTCCAACCAGGTCGCCTTTACCGACACCCACACCAATACGAACGCCCGCCTCACCACGATCTCGACGGGCAATCCCAACCTCAAGCCCGAGTTGGCGGATACCTACACCGCCGGGATCGTGTTCTCGCCGGCATTCGTGCCGCGCCTGCAGATGTCGGTCGATTACTACAAGATCAAGATCAACAACGCGATCGGTATCCCCGATCAGACGATCGCCTACAACGAGTGCGAAGCGTCCAACGGCACGGCCGATTCCTGCAAGCTGATCATCCGGCCTTTGCCCTTCTCGGACCGCACGCCCGCCAACTTCCCCACGACGCGCTATTCTTATCCGATCAATCAGGCGTCGGTCACGATATCGGGCCTTGATTATGAAATCTCGTACCGCGCCGAATTCGGATTCGGCTTATTGTCGAGCGGATCGACCTTGGACATCCGACTAATCGGCGGTCACCTGTTCGATTATTCGACGCTTTCACAGGCCGGTGTCGCTGTCCAGCAGACCGATAATTCCGGAAACAACAGCCAGGATCGCATCAACTTCGCCCTCAATTATCGGGATGGGCCGATCAGCCTTTCGACGCAGACCCGGTATATCGGCAAGCGTAAGAAGGTGCAGGACCCGACACTGTCATTCGCTCCAGGCTTCACCAACGACATTCCGTCGCGGACGTACACCGACGCCACGGCGAGTTATCGGTTCAAGCGCTTTGGCGGCAATTTCGAAGCCTATGTGACCGTTACCAATCTGTTCGACCAGGATCCGCCGCTCATTCCCGGGGCCGGTCAGCCGGGTCAGCCCTATCCCACGAACACGTTGGTGTACGACATTTTCGGCCGAAGCTATACGGCCGGACTTCGCGTCACATTCTAGCCGGGATGCGGCATCTTAATGCGCCGTTCAACCGAAGTGCGGCACCGTCGTTTTCTGTCTGAGGCAATCTGTGAACCGAGTGCGAGGCCCATGAAACATTTCAAACCGCTGCCGAAGCTGGGGGTCGTCGCCGCCGGCATCTTCTTTTCGCTCGGTGTTGCGCGCGCCCAGGGACCCGACTTACCGGAAGGACAGGGCAAGGACATCGTGGAGCAGAGCTGTGCCGTGTGTCACGGGCTCGAACTGATCACCGCGAAACGGCGCACGCCTGATGGCTGGACCGACTTGCTCAATCGGATGGTCACGAGTGGCGCGCAGTTGGACGATGCTCAGTATGGGCAGGTGCTGAACTATCTCAAGACTACGCTTGGTACGACTGCGGTGCCTGCTTCCGGCAATGTAGCCGGCAAGGCGCCTTCCGCCCAAGCCGTCACGCCCGGCAAAGTGCCCCCTCCCAATCGGGCGCAAGGATCCGTGAATTGAGTTCGGCGTTCGGCTAGGAGCTGATCCACCGACGTTGAACCGCGCGTCATTGCGAGCCTGGCTGAGGCCGGAGGAAGCGATCCAGGGTGTTCAAGACAGGCCTGTGGATTGCTGCGCGACTTCGTCATTCGCAAAGACG
The DNA here is from genome assembly GCA_017745115.1 of Sphingobium sp. The sequence goes on from JAGIAA010000025.1 coordinate 32,421, forward strand.
ATCCGGATACGCCGGATCAGACGCTAGGCTATGCCCCGATCGGTAGATTGCACTACCGATTGCCGCCAATTCGTGGAGCGCGCGTACGCCTCCTTGACCTCCTTGCTGGCGGGAATGCGTGACTGCCCACGCCCGGCGGATACTGAAGGCTATCGCGCGCCGATCGGTGCGAATGACGAACAACGGCGCTGGGATCGAGATCGTTCGGCCGCGGTCGAGCCTATCTGAGCGCCGGATAGGATCATCGAGATTCCCTCATCGTCGATGGCAGGGCGTGTGCAAAAAAATTGGCGGGCTGTCTGAAAGACAGCCCGCCACCCAGGGGAGAGATTAGCACGATGATGGGCAAAGCTGCCCATCGTGGTCTAATGCCTACAGCTTGAACCGGACGCCCAGCGCGACGGTCCGCTCGAAAGCGAGGTATGTCGTCGGATAGAGCATCTCGTCCATTGCGCCATTGCCGGCATGCTCGCGCTGGTGGCTGTTGAGGATGTTGGTCACGTCAAGCGTCACGCTTGCATGTGAGTTGATCGAATAGCTCAGCGACGCGTCCATGTTGGTGCGCACGCTCGCCCACCGGTCTTGCGGCTGCGCGCCGCCGACGAAGTCTGCGATGCGGTACGGGCTGTTGTAAGTGTAGGACAGGCGGAAGGAGAGCCCATGCTTTTCATAGATCCCTGTCAGGTTCGCATGGAACTTGGGGACGTTGTTGAACGGCGCGTCGATGTAGGTCGCGTTGACGTCCCAGCCGAAGCCGCTCCAGAACCCCGGCAGGAAGTCCAGGAACTGCGAATAGCCAGCCTCGAGACCCTTGATCTCACCATTCTGGTAGTTGACCGGACGGCTGCGGGTGTAATTCAGGCCGTCCACGACGACCGGAGTGGCTTGGGTCTGGATGTAGCCCTTCACCTCCCGATAGAAGATCGAGAGGCCGATGTGATTGGCCTGACCCCAATAGTAGGTCAGGTCAGCATCGTAGTTGGTCGATTCGATCGGCTTGAGGTCGGGGTTGCCACTCGTGATCGTCCCGGCGAGGGTTGCGGTCGCGGCGCTGACGGTCTCGCCCGGATTGAGCTGCGCAAACGTCGGACGTGTGACCGTCTTGCTGAAGCTGGCGCGAGCATAGAGACCCGTCAGCAGCTTCAACCGCGCGTTGAAGCTGGGCAGCCACTGCGTGTCGGTCGTCGATCCAACCTTGGGCGAGTACACCAGGCAGGTGATGCAGGTGGCGTTCGCTCCCGCGCCCGGTGCCTTGGTCGGGTCGGCTGGTACATAGGTGGTCGTGAAACCGGCTTCGGTCAGCGTCGTCCTGATCATACGCAGGCCGATGTTGCCATCCAGCGTCATGCCATTGGCGAAATCGATGCCGTAGTCCAACCGGCCGTAGGCAGCGTTGGCGGTTTCCTTCACGTCGAAGTGGTTGGTGGGCACGAAATCCGGCGCGCCGCTATAGCCGAAGCCCTTGCGGATCGTCTCGACGTTGGTGAACAGCCAGTCAGGGTCCATGCTGACCCAGTTGCTGGTACCGTATTTTCCGCCGAAGAAACTACCCTGGAGCGGGTTCCACGCATCGGCGCCAAGGCTCGCGTACGACACGCCGCCCACTCGCGTAATGGCCGCCTGGTTAGTGTAAGGCTGCGGCGAGGAGCCGTTCCGGTAGGCGACACAGTACGGACTGTTCATCGCCAGCATGCGGTATTTGTTGAACGGGTCGCTACCGCCGGTGATGCCGGCGCCGACCACGCTCGCGCAATTGAGGCCCGTACCGCCTTGGTCGGACGTGGCCTGGCGGCTGTTATAGCGATAGCCTGCGGCCAGCGACCGAATGAAGGATTGGCTCGGCACGGTGTAAGTGGCATCGATGCGCCCGGCGTACTCGTGGCCCTTGCGCGGATTGACGATGTCGTACCACTGATCGATGTAGGTGTTGGCCGGATCGGCCTGCGGATCGCCCGGCTGGGAAACGTAATACGCCCCTTTGCCGTCCGGGTTCACCGTGACGGTCAGGCCCTGCGGGCCAAGATTGTATTGCGCGTCGACAATGTGCGAGTCCGTACTGTCCTTCGACGTGGTGTAGTTTGCTTGGGCGGTGACTTTCAGATCGCTGGTAGCATCCCAGTTGAAGCCGCCCGCGATCTGGTGAGTGTCCTCCCTCGTACGGCGAGCCTGCATCGACGTCAGGCCGTAGCACCCGTTCGGCAGGACCTGCGCGACGTTGGTGCCGGGGAAAGGCTGCGTTCCGGCCGTGGTCGGGCAAGTGGTCATCAGGATGACGTTGACCTGTGTGCCCGGCTCGGAGCGAAGTCCGGCGTAGAAGTAGTCGACATATGCATCGAAGTTGCTGGCGGGCCGCCACTGCAGCGAGGAGCTAATCGTGGTCCGCTTGATGTCGTTCAGCTGCTGATACAGCGTGATCGTGGCAGGATAGGCGACGTAGCCCGCCGGAACCCCGTTGGGCGGTGTTCCGACCGTGGCAGGTCCGCTCCCCGCACCGGTGACGGGGCCGCGGCTTTGCCGCCAGGTCGCGCCCTGGTTCACGAACTGATCCGTTCTGGCGTAGCGTCGCTGATAGGCCGCATTGACCAGGATGCCGATCTCGCCGATGCCCGTATCCCACCGGTCGCTCAGCAGGATGCTGCCCTGAGGCGAGACCTTCTTGATCAGCTCGCCGTACGTGCCCTTTAGGGTCCCGGCCACCTGCAAGCCCTTAAAATCGAACGGACGGTGCAGCGCCACGTTGATGACGCCGGCAATGCCGCCCTCCTGGTCGTCGGCCGTGGGCGACTTCTTGACGTCGACGCGCGCCAGCAGCTCGGCGGGCAGGTCAGGCAAGCTGATTGTGCGGCTAGAACTGGTGAAGATCTGGCGGTTGTTCAGCGTCGTCGCCACATCGGGGAGGCCACGAATCAGCACTGTGCTGTTCTCGACCGCAGTGCGCAGGATCGAGACACCGGTTACGTGCTGCAACGCCTCGACGACGTTGTTGTCGGGCAGCTTGCCGATATCCTCTGCGACGATCGATTCCACGAGTGCGGGAGCGGTTCGCCGTAGGTCCAGCGCGCTGCTGACCGAGGCGCGAACGCCAGTGATGATGATCGCCTGATCCACCGTCGTATCGTCGTTGGCCTGGGCAGAACCTCCGGTCGCCGGTGCCGTCGCCCCGGGCTTCGCTGTCTGGGCTTGGTCCGTGCCGCCAGAGGCGGTCTGGGCGAAGGCCGGGCCCGCACTCAACGCAAGGGCCAAGGCTCCCACGCCAGCGTTCAAAAGGATGGATGCACTCACACCGGTGCGCTTCTTTAATACTATCATGACAGCCTCCCCATCTGTCGGCTGAGCGCGTGCGCGCCCTTGATCCGGTTTGTCGGTTTGCCGAACGGTTTCTGCTTGAAACTATCGAAACCCGCCTATCTCGTTGCAAATTGTACTTTCGCGCCCACCGATCAGCGTCAGTTATCAGTCGGCTTTTCGTCGGGAGCCGTGGTTTGTGCCGGGGAAAGACATAGAAAACCGCTCGGAGAGGCGCTTTCCCGTCTATTTCAACATTATAAAGGGTAGCGGTTTGACGCAGAATGAGCGTGGCCGGAATGCCCTGCCGATGCGTTTCGGAGACGAATACGATAACGATAGTGGATCGCTCGTGGTGGTTCCGGGATCGGTTCGAATCCCGATATACTAGCGAAGCAGGCCAGGGTCTGCCATTTCGCCGGCAATCAGGCGTGCGGGATCAGCGGGCCGCGATCGGTGGCCGCAGAACCCTCTCGGCAACCCCGTCGCAAGTGTCTTGAAGGGAGCGAAGCGTGATCGGAGTGTTGAAGGAAGCTCTGTCGCAGGTTTCAACCGCTTCAATTTCGGGCGCGCTGTTCAAACTGGGGCTTCGCAACATCTGGGTTCGCGGCGCGCTGCCGGTGGCCAATGCCAACAATCGCCAGGTCGGCGAAGCCTTCACAATGCGTTTCCTGCCAATGCGTGAAGACCTCGTCGGACCGGCCGCGGCCAAGCTCAAGAATTCACGCGCCGCGATCGAGGCGATGGAAGCGGGTAGTTTCGCGGTGATCGACGCGATGGGCGTGACCGACGCAGGCGTGGCGGGGGACGTGTTGTGCGCGCGAATGGCGCGTCGCGAGGTGGCGGGCCTCGTCACCGACGGGGTGATCCGTGACATCGCTGGCGTGGAGCAATCGGCGCTCCCGATATGGGCCCGGGGAACTGCGTCGCCGGCCCCCGGCAACAGCCTGATTTTCATCGATTGGGGCCAGCCTGTGGCTTGTGGGGGGGTGACCATCTTTCCGGGCGACCTGATCGTTGGTGACCGCGACGGCGTGGTGGTGATACCTCGAGCGCTTGCAGAGGAGGTTGCCGCCGAGGCGACCCAGATCGAGCGCTTCGATGCGTGGGCCTTGGCGAAGGTCCAGGCGGGCGAACAGTTGCCCGGTCTTTATCCGCCCAATGCTGAAAATCAGGAACGTTACAGGCGGGAAACAGCCCTGCGCTGAGTTTCTGTCACGGTCAGCGTAGACATCTGAGCTGGGATGGTTTGCGCATGACGATCATGGCTCGGGCTTGCGCGTGTAGCGCGCGATCTGGCCGAAGGGCGCGACCTGCGATGTGAAGATGTGGCCGGCCGCGTCGGCGACGACGCCTTCGGCACCAGTCGTGCCCCGAAGCGGCGCCCACGGCGTGGGGTTGCCCAGCACGTCTGGAAGAAAGGCCGTGACCTTGCCTGTCCGGGCGTCGCCGACATGGACGCCGCGGATATAGGCATTGCCGGAGATCACGCTGGACTCGGAATCGGCGGCATAGAGGACGTCCTGCTTGTCTATGTAGAGACCGCTTGGGCGGCCGAATTGCTTCCATTCGGCCAGCCGCTTGCCGTCCTGATCGAAGATGACGATGCGGGAATTGCCGCGATCTGCCACGAACAGCCTGCCTTGGGAGTCCATTGCCAGCGAATGGCTGCAATCGCTGGTCTGTGCGCCGGGGTCGTCGCACAGCGGCCATTCCTTGAGGTATTTCCCGGTGCTGTCGAACTTCACGATGCGATAGGGCATGTTGGTCAGCTCATGTCCGTCCGCTACGAAGATGTCACCATTCGGCGCGGTTATGACGTCCGAAGGCTGATTGAAGTGGGTGCTGTCATGGCCGTACACGCCGGGCGTCCCCAGCTTCATCAAGAGCTTGCCGTCGGGACTGAACTTGAGAATCTGGTTCCCGTTGGGTGCCCGCTCGGCTGAAGGCTCCGCGCCGCGCCGCTGTTCCATGTTCGACTGGGTGTCGGCCACCCACACATTGCCTTGCTGATCGACCCATAGCCCGTGCGGATACACGATCATGTCCGCGCCGAAGGATCGCACAAACTTGCCGTTCTCGTCGAACTTCATGACGGGGTCGACATGGCTGTTGAGGCAGCCGTTGATCTCGCACCGCCGTGCGATCCACACGGACTTGCCGTCCTTATCGATATCAATTCCGCTCGTCGCGCCGAGCTTGCCTTTGCCTGGCGGCATTTTCAGCCAGGTCTCGTCACGGTCATAGGGGTTCGGCAGGTCGATGTCTGCCTGGGACCGAAGGGACAGGTTGTAGTCGCCTTGGGGAATGCCGATCTCGAAGCCGGGGCAGCGGATGGCGGGTCCCTTGCACAGGGACGCCGCGCCGCTGCGGTATGTCGGCGCCGGCTGAGCACCCGCCGGAGATCCGAAAATGTTCGCCATCGCCGCTGTCGTCAGGGCGGCTGCGATGCAGATGGTGTGGCGCAGCAATTGAGTTCGGGCAGTGATTGCCGCTTCGCTTTCAGACGTTGGACCGCGCATTTATCACCCTCCCACTTCGAATATTAGGCCCGGTCTTGACGACCTTTGACGGAGCATGCCCTCCGTGCCCGTTGTTGCTGATGTCAACTAGGGTCGGGCCGATCAGCATCGGCGGTACACTGTCGGGTATTCGTCGTCGCACACAGCCATATTTGACAGTAACTTTACCGCATTGGCGGCGGGCATTAGAAATCAGATCTGTTTCCTGCCGCTCTTCCCAAGGAAATCACAGAATAAGCACAATTTTGGCCCGCGTCCGATCACGTTATCTGATCGATTGGTCAGACAAGACGATTTGATGCAAAGCTACGATCGTCCCAAGGCATGCGCTACTTTCGTGACCTGATCATGGACCCTTCATAGGTTGCTGCGGGTTATTTATATTTGGCGGATTGATGACTGGAGGAAATCAGGTGGTGAGCGGGGCAGGGATGGCAGGGGTTCGTTTTGACGAGGACCGGTTTCCGGATGCGATGGGTTGGCGAGCGAAGTTTGGGATTTTGACGCCTGCGCCGAACACGATCGTCGAGAACGAGATGCACGAGATGGCGCCGGCGGGTGTGGTGAACATCGTGAACCGCTATTATGTGCCGAACCAGAAGGTGCGGTCGGACG
>JAGIAA010000026.1 GCA_017745115.1 Sphingobium sp.
AGCAAGATCAGCGAGAAGAACCCGGTGACGGGCGACGTAACCGAGCGTGCGCCGACCCCGGCGGATCTCGTTCCGGTCGTCTATTATGCCGGCCAGGGCACGCCGCCCGATCTTTCGCTGATCGCCAAGGCGCGCCATGGCGGTGCGGACTATATCCACTCGCTGCTGATGGGCTACAAGGAACAGCCGGCTGAACTGCTGAAGAAGTTCCCCGACGCCAAGACGCCGAGCGGGCTCTACTACAATCCCTATTTCGCCAATTTGAACCTCGCCATGCCGCCGCCACTGACGGCTGAAGGCCAGGTAACCTATGGCGAAGGCAATCCCAAGCCGACTATCGAACAGATGTCGCAGGACGTCTCGGCCTTTCTGACCTGGGCCGCCGAGCCCAAGATGGAAGCGCGCAAGGCCACGGGTTTTGCCGTCGTGATCTTCCTGCTCGTTGCATCGGTTCTGGCCTTCCTGTCCTACCGGTCGATCTGGGCGAACAAGGAACATTGATGGCGGGTTGCCGCTCACGAAATCGAGAAAGGCCGGGCGTTTGCCCGGCCTTTTTTGTTGGCGCGCCAGGTCGCGTGCGCGGAACCAAACAGGGAATTAACTGTCTATCAGCCCATATTTATCATAAGCACCCGAAACGCAGGGATCGAATGTTTGGTTCATGAGACTGGAGCCGCTTAAAATGGGCAGTGCAGGTCCGGCTCCGCGGTTCACGCCTGTGCCGGGACCGACGCCTGTCGAGGTTGGCAGCGCGGCCCGGAAGACAGCCAAGATTTCATGAGCGCCGCACCGCGATGCGCTGTCGTGGCCATTGGCCGCAATGAGGGCGAGCGCCTGGTGCGTTGCTTCGAAAGCATCGGCGACGATTATCCGGCGGTGTATGTGGATTCCGGCTCGACCGACCGCAGCGTTGCGGAGGCCGAGAAGCGTGGCATCCAGGTTGTCCACCTTTCCACGGACGCAGGCTTCACCGCAGCGCGCGCGCGTAACGCCGGCTGGCGTGCCGTAGCGCAGGCGAATGCCGCGCTCGATTACATTCAGTTCGTCGATGGCGATTGCGAGTTCGCGCCGGATTGGATCGCACGGGCGATCACCGAACTCGACGCCGATCCATCGCTCTGCGCCGTGTTCGGGCGGCGGCGCGAACGCTTCCCCGACGCGTCGGTCTACAACGCCCTATGCGACGATGAGTGGAATGTGCCCGTCGGTCTCGTCGAGGCTTGCGGCGGTGACGTCCTGTTCCGGCTCACGGCGCTCAAGCAGGCCGACGGCTATAGCGACGACCTGATCGCGGGTGAGGAGCCCGATCTCTGCCTGCGCCTTGGACAAGAAGGCTGGAAAATTCGCCGCATCGATGCCGAAATGACGCTGCATGACGCCGCGATCACCACCGCGCGGCAATGGCAGCTGCGCACGCAGCGGGCGGGACACGCTTTTGCGGAGCATGTCGAGCGGCACGGGCCCAGGGCTTTTGCAAGCTGGCGGGCCGAGCGGAATCGGATCGCCCTTTGGGGTTTCGGGCTGCCGCTTCTGTTTCTTGTGCTGGCCGCCGTCGCGCTCGTCACCTGTTCTTGCGTGGCGGCGATTGCCGCGGCCGCGGTCGTAGCGCTCTACCCCGCGCAAATGGCGAGGCTGACGCTGCGCGATCTACGGCAAGGGCGGTCGTTCCGCTTCTCGGCGGCGCACGGCTTCTGGCTGGTGGCGGGACGTTTTGCGCAGGCCCGCGGAATGGCGCGCTACTGGATCAACCGCGCGCGCCGTCGCCGCAACAGTCTGATCGAATATAAGGGCGCCTAGGCCCTTCAGCCGAGCAGGGTTTTCGCCCAGGCCTTGAGCTCGTCACCCATGCCGGCGTCGCGCGCAGCGAGCGCAAAATTGGCCTGAGCGAAGCCGAGCTTGGACCCGCAATCGAACCGTTCGCCGTCGAAGGTGACGCCGTGGAAGGGCTGCTGGCCGATCAGCTTGGCCATAGAATCGGTGAGTTGCACTTCGCCGCCTGCGCCCGCTTCCTGCGTCGCCAGCAGCTTCATGACCTCCGGCTGGAGGATATAGCGGCCCGGGAGCATGAGATTGGACGGCGCGGTGCCAGGCTTCGGCTTCTCGACGAGACCCTTTACTTCGGTGAGCACGCCGTCGCGCGTGCCGGGATCGATCACGCCATAATTGTGTGTCTCTTCCATCGGCACTTCGAGTGCGCAGACCAGGTTGCCGCCGACCTTCTCATATTGCTCGACCATCTGCGCCAAGCAGCCCTTCTTGCGGCCGATCAGCAGTTCGTCGGGCAGGATGATCGCGAACGGCTCGTCGCCGATGATGTCGCGAGCGCACCAGATGGCGTGACCGAGGCCGCGCGGCTCCTGCTGGCGGACGAAGATGGCATTGCCGGGCGCGAGGCGCGTGCCCTTGAGCGCCTCGACGGGCTTGCCACGGTCGGCCTGGGTGCGCTCCAGCTCAAAGGCGATGTCGAAATGGTCTTCGATCGCGGCCTTGTTGCGTCCGGTCACGAAGATCATCGTCTCGATGCCCGCTTCCAGCGCCTCGTCCACCGCATATTGCACGAGTGGACGATCGACGACCGGGAGCATCTCCTTCGGTACGGCCTTGGTGGCCGGAAGAAAGCGCGTGCCCAGGCCCGCCACAGGAAAAACGACTTTGCGGATGCTCAACGGAATGCTCCCCACCAGGAATTCTCTCACGAGGTGGCTATCACCGATTCAGGTAAATATCGCGCTAGCAAAACGCCAATGTTTCAATGATGCGGCGTTCAACGGCCCACGGCCGTGTAGCTGAACCCCGCATCCTCGGCGAGCTTGCGCGGATAGATGTTGCGCAGGTCGACCATGATCGGCGTCTTCAGCAGGGCCTTGAGCCGCTGCAGGTCGAGCGCGCGGAACGCATCCCATTCGGTGATGATGACCAGCGCGTCGGCGTCTTGCGCCGTTTCATAGGCGTTGGCGCAGTAGGCGATGTCCTTGAGGACGAGCTTGGCCTGCTCCATGCCCTCCGGATCATAAGCCCGGATGCGCCCGCCGGCCTGCTGCAGCGTCTCGATGATCGCAATCGCAGGGGATTCGCGCATATCGTCGGTGTTCTGCTTGAAGGTGAGGCCAAGCACGGCGACCGTCTTTCCGGCGACACTGCCGTCGAGCGCGTCGATCACCTTCTCGCCCATGGCGCGTTTGCGCGCATCGTTCACGGCGACGACCGTCTCGACGATCCGCTGGGGAGCACCATAGTCGGTCGCGGTCTTGAGCAGCGCCAGCGTGTCCTTGGGAAAGCAGCTGCCGCCATAGCCAGGACCGGGGTGCAGGAACTTCGATCCGATGCGATTGTCGAGGCCGATACCCCGTGCCACTTCATAGACGTCCGCGCCCACCTTTTCGCAGAGATCGGCGATCTCGTTGATGAAGGTGATCTTGGTCGCGAGGAATGCGTTGCCGGCATATTTGGTGAGCTCGGCGCCGCGGCGACTCATCTCGATGACCGCCGAGCGGCCGATGACGAGCGGCCGGTAGATCTGGCGCATGATCTCGAGCGCGCGTGGATCGTCGCCGCCGATGACGACGCGGTCCGGCCGCTTGAAGTCGTCGATCGCCGCGCCCTCGCGCAGGAATTCGGGATTGGAGATGACGGCGAAGTCGGCGCCCGGATTGGCGGCGCGGATGATGCGCTCGACCTCGTCGCCAGTACCGACCGGGACCGTGGACTTGTCGACGACGACGGTGAAGCCCTGGATCGCTGCCGCGATTTCTTCGGCAGCGGCATAGACATAGGCGAGATCGGCGTGACCGTCGCCGCGCCGGGAGGGCGTGCCGACCGCGATAAACACGGCGTCCGCGCCGGCGACCGCGGGCGCGAGGTCGGTGGTGAAGGAGAGGCGCGCAGCGGCGACGTTCTTGGCGACGAGATGATCGAGGCCCGGCTCGAAGATCGGCATGCGCCCGGCGCGCAGCGCCTCGATCTTGGCTTCGTCCTTGTCGACGCAGATCACGTCATGACCGAAATCGGCAAAGCAGGCACCCGAGACGAGCCCGACATAGCCCGAGCCGATCATCGTAATCTTCATTATGCACAGTCCTCTTGGCGCGCGGTGCCCCCGCGCGAGAGGCCCCTATTTCAATTTGGGCTTCAAGACCAGCCAGACATAGACCACCACGCCGATGATCATGGCAACGGCAATGCCGTGCAGCAGCAGGTTGTCGTTCTTGATGCCGTAATTGCCCGCCTGGTTGGCGATCGCGCAGCCCAGCGTCGGCGGGAGATAGTCGATCATCCGGTCAGGCGGATTTTCCATCGACGAGCGCTGGAGAAAAAGCACGATGATTCCGGCAAACAAGGCCAGTGTGAGCCAGTCATATGCCGTTTCCATCGTCATCCTCCGCCGGCGGTTTAACTAATTTCGCTGCGTCTCTACCGCCGAGTGGCTAATTTTTTTGTCAATAAAAGGCAAAGTGATTCACGATCTTTTCGTGCAACCTCGATTATGAGGCGCGTCGGACGCAAATTTGGTGCCAGGGCGTGACGAGACTTGCATCGCTTCCGCGAGAAGTTAGGCGCAGGGTCGGGTCCGGCCGGATTTGGCGTGTAGGGGGATTCGCGATGAAGTTCCGCGAAATGCTTGCTCTGATCCGCGAGGATCATGTCGCGCACGGACGCGACTGGACGCGGCCCGGCTTTCGCGCGGTCTCGGTGCATCGTTTTGGCAATTGGCGCATGGCTGTGCGGCCCAAGATCGTGCGCGCGCCGCTCAGCATTCTCTACCGCGTCGCCTATCGCCGCTGCCGCAATGTCTACGGTATCGAGCTTCCTCATACGGTTGAGCTCGGACGCAGGGTCGTGATCGAGCATCAGGGCGGGATCGTCATCCACGGCGCGTGCAAGATCGGCGACGAGTGTATCATTCGTCAGAACTGCACGCTTGGCATTCGTTCGCTCGACAGGCTGCAGGACGCGCCGGTGTTGGCGGAACGTGTGAATGTAGGGGCAGGGGCCGTGCTGCTGGGTGCGATCACTGTCGGCGAGGGCGCGCAGATTGGTGCCAACGCCGTCGTGCTGCAGGACGTGCCGGCCGGCGCGCTCGCTGCGGGTGTTCCGGCGCGTATCGTTGCGCGCTCTTGAATTCGGTAGGCAAGCGGTTAGGCAGGGCCTCCGTGATGCGTGGGGAGACAGTTTTTGACGACGCGTAAGGGCATTATTCTGGCAGGCGGCTCCGGCACGCGGCTCTATCCGCTGACCAAGGCGGTCTCGAAGCAGCTGATGCCGGTCTACGACAAGCCGATGATCTATTATCCGCTGTCGGTGCTCATCCTCTCCGGCATTCGCGAGATCATGATCATCACGACGCCGCAGGATCAGGCCGCTTTCCAGGCCCTGCTCGGCGATGGCTCGGACCTCGGCATTTCGCTCACTTATGCCGTGCAGCCTCATCCCGGCGGCCTCGCCCAAGCCTATCATATCGGTGCCGATTTCGTGGGAACGAACCCCTCGACGCTGATCCTCGGCGATAATATCTTCTACGGCCACGGTCTGACCGAGCTTCTGCAATCGGCATCTGCGCGGGAGAGCGGCGCGACGGTGTTCGGCTATTATGTGAGCGATCCCAAGGCCTATGGCGTCGTCTCCTTCGACAAGGACGGCCGCGCCGAGACGATCGAGGAAAAGCCTGCTGTTCCCAAGTCCAACTACGCCGTGACCGGACTCTATTTCTACGACGGCAAAGCGGTCGAGCGGGCGCACCAGATCAAGCCTTCGCCGCGCGGCGAGCTGGAGATCACCGACCTCAATCGCGTCTATCTCGAAGCGGGCGAACTCAATGTCGAGCTGATGGGCCGCGGCTATGCCTGGCTCGATACCGGCACCCACGGCTCGCTGCTCGATGCCGCCAATTATGTGCGCATCACCGAGGAGCGGCAGGGGCTCAAGATCTGCTGCCCGGAGGAACTGGCTTGGCGAATGGGCTTCATCGACGATGGTCAGCTGCTCAAGATCGCTGAACCGCTGCGCAAGTCGGGCTATGGCGAGTATCTCGTGAAGCTGCTGGAGCGCGGCATCATATGAACATCATCGAGACGGCGATTCCGGGCCTGCTCATCATCGAGCCCAAGGTTTTCGGCGACGACCGCGGCTTTTTCATGGAAAGCTGGAATGCGAAGGGATTTGCCGCCGCCGGGCTCGATCTCGACTTCGTGCAGGACAATCACAGCCGTTCCTCGCGTGGCGTGCTGCGCGGCATGCACTATCAGCAGCCCGGTCCGCAGGGGAAGCTGGTGCGCGTGACGGCGGGCGCCGTCTACGACGTCGCGGTCGACATGCGCCGCTCTTCACCGACGTTCGGCAAATGGGTGGGCGTGGAGCTGAGCGCCGCCAACAAGCGCATGTTCTGGGTCCCCGAGGGCCTTGCTCATGGCTTCCTCTGTCTCGAGGACGGCACGGACTTCCTATACAAATGCCGCGGCTATTATGATCCGGCCAATGAGCACAGCCTGCTCTGGAACGATCCGGACGTCGGCATCGAATGGCCGCTCGACGGCATCGTGCCGCAGCTTTCGGGCAAGGATGAAGCCGGTAAGCCGCTCCGTGACGCTGTGACCTTCCCGTGAAAGTGCTGGTCACCGGCGCGGGCGGCCAACTTGGCCAGGCCCTGCAGGCAAGCGCTCCGGCCGGTGCTCATGTCGTCGCGCTCGGTCATGCCGATCTCGACATTGGCGATGCGGCCAAGGTTGCTGCGGTGATCTCGCTCGGCACATTCGATCTCGTCATCAATGCCGCCGCCTACACCGCGGTCGACAAGGCCGAGAGCGATGAGTGGACGGCCTATCGCATCAACGGCGAGGGACCGGGTCATCTGGCGGCCGCATGTCATGCTGCGCAGACGCGCTTCGTGCATGTCTCGACCGATTTCGTCTTCAATGGTCGCGGTGGCGTGCCCTACCTTCCGGACCAGGAAACCGACCCGCTCGGCATCTATGGCGCGAGCAAGCTGGCGGGTGAAAAATCCGCTCTGGCGGCGGACCCGGCCTCGCTCATCGTCCGTACGGCGTGGGTCTATGGCACGACCGGACATAATTTCGTGCGCACCATGCTGCGCCTCATGGCGGAACGCGACGAGGTACGTGTCGTCGCGGACCAGATCGGCACGCCGACTTTCGCGGGCGGCCTGGCCGATGCGCTCTGGACACTCGCCGCAGCAGGTGCGAGCGGCATCCACCATTGGACCGACAGCGGCGCGGCGAGCTGGTATGATTTCGCCGTCGCGATCCAGGAAGAGGCGGTGGGACTGGGGTTGCTCAGCCGCGCCGTGCCTGTGATTCCGATCGCCACGGCCGACTATCCGACACCGGCGATGCGGCCGCATTATTCGGTTCTCAACAAAAGCTCCGCTATTCAGCTCATCGGAGCAGCGCCGCCGCACTGGCGCGTCAATCTTCGCCACATGCTGGGAGTGATCAAGGCGAATGGCTAATCTTCTCGTGACCGGCGGCGCCGGCTTCATCGGCGCCAATTTCGTGCATTATTGGGCGGCGCATCACCCTGACGACACGGTCACGGTGCTCGACGTGCTGACTTATGCCGGCAATCCCGCGAACCTTGACGGCCTCAACAGCGTCGACCTCATAAAAGGGGACATTTGCGACACTTCGCTGGTCGAAACGCTGCTGAAAGATCGCAAGATCGACACGGTGGTGCATTTCGCGGCGGAAAGTCATGTCGACCGGTCCATCACGGGCCCGGATGCGTTCGTGACGACCAACATCATCGGCACGCACAGCCTGCTCAAGGCCGCCCGCAAGATCTGGCTGGATAGCGGCACCGGCACGCCGCACCGCTTCCACCACGTCTCGACGGACGAGGTCTACGGTTCGCTGGGTCCGAACGATCCGGCGTTCAGCGAGACCAAGCAATATGAGCCCAATTCGCCCTATTCGGCATCGAAGGCGGCGTCGGACCATCTCGTGCGCGCTTATCACCACACTTATGGGCTCGACGTGACGACGAGCAACTGCTCGAACAATTATGGGCCCTACCAGTTTCCCGAGAAGCTGATCCCGCTCTTCCTGCTGAACTGCCTCTACGGCCGCAACCTGCCGATCTATGGCGACGGCATGAACGTGCGCGACTGGCTCCATGTCGAGGATCACTGCCACGGTATCGAGAAGGTGCTGCAGGTCGGCAAGACGGGCGAGACCTACAATATCGGTGGCGGCCAGGAGCTGCCTAATCTCCGCGTCATCGAGGAGATCTGTGCCACGGTCGACCGGGCATTTGCGGAAAATCCCTCGCTCGCCGAGCGCTTCCCCGATGCGCCGGCCGCGAATGGCAAAGAGTCCGTGAGCCTCAAGACGTTCGTGACCGATCGCGCCGGCCATGATCGCCGCTATGCGATCGACGAGACCAAAGCGCGCGGCGAACTGGGCTATGCGCCCCGTCGCACGTTCGCCGAGGGCTTCGCGCAGACATTGGCCTGGTATCTGGCCAATGAAGGCTGGTGGCGGCCGCTCCTGACCAAGGCCTAGAAAGCCGGCGCGTTGATGCTAATGAGCGTCACCCCAGCGAAAGCTGGGGTCTCGTGCCGCAAGATCTAGAATGACCGCATGAGATCCCAGCTTTCGCTGGGATCACGATCGAGGTCGGACGCCCGTCAGTCTTCCCGGCGATAATAGTCGCTATATTTGTCGTAGGCGCCGAGGCCGATGCCCTCGCCGATGCCGCCCTCGTAGCGGTTGAGCACCGAGCCGATGCACTTGGCCGGCTCGAGCAGGCGCATGGAATCGGTGATCTGCCGTGCGCTGGTGCGGCCTTGCTCGACGACCATCAGATAGGCATCGATCATGGTCGCCACGACCATCGCGTCGTCATTCGCGAAGACGGGCGGCATGTCGAAGATCACGATGGTATCATCCGGCAGCTTCTTCAGGGCCTTCACGAACGCCGCGAAGCGGTCGCTGGCGAGCAGGTCCACCGTTTCCAGGTCGTTCGGGAAGCAGGGGAAGAGGCTGAGATTGGTACCCGCGACCGAGCAGCCGACCTTGGCGAGGTCGTCGGTGCCGCCGGCCAGGAAATCTTCCAGGCCGCCCTTGCCGGTCAGGCCGAAATTGGCCGCCAGCGATGCGCGCCGCACGTCGAGGTCGAAGGCCAGCGTCTTGAGGCTGGGCAAGCGGCTCAGCGAAGCGGCAATGTTGGCGGACAGGAACGACTTGCCCGCGCCGGGCGCCGGCGAGGTGATGCCCACGATCTTGTAGCCGTTCGTGCGCATGCGCTTGATCAGCTGCGACCGCAGCAGGCTGAACGGACGCGACGTGAGATTGCGGCTGTTGAAGCCGACAATGTGGTTGCGCTCCAGCACCGCTGCGTTGGGCGTGAAGACCGGCAGTTCGCTCCGCTCCGGGATCGAAAAGCTCTTGCGGGCGGTCGCCGCGTCGGGCGCGAAAATATCAGACAAAGGTCATTCTCCTGCCGCGCATCCGATCAATCATCATCATCGTCGTCATCTTTTTTGCCGCCCTTGGGCCAGAGGCTGGCCAAGATCCCGCTGCCGCGTTCGCCAGGTGCATAGATGGTCGGAATGACCACCAGCGGCGGCTCGCCGATCGTCTTCGTCACGGTCATGACGTGCCGGATCGGGCGGTTGACGATCTCGAGGAGCATGATGACGGCGATACCGAACATCGCGCCCAGTCCCAGGCCGGCCGAGATGAGCATCGGCCGGTTGGGGCTGATCGGCTTTTCAGGGGTGGTCGGCGATTCGAGCATGCGCAGGCGCTCGCCCTGCTGCTCGTCGTCGGCGCGCTTGCCGGCGCGGGCCGCGCGCAGCTGGATCGCCGCGCGCTGATATTGCGAGTTGAGACCGTCGAGCTTTTCCTGAAGCTGGGCGACCTGGGCCTGCACGACCGGCGCCTGACGCGCCGCCGAAACCGACGAGTTCGCCGCGCCAAGCGAGCCGCGCAGGGTTGCGATCTGGCGATTGTTGAAGGCGATCTGGTTGTCGATCGTGCTGGCGCGGTCGATCGGCAAGTCGTTTTCGCGGCTCTTGGCGAGCTGCTTGGCTTCCTCGAGCCGGCGCTTCGCCAGGATAACGTCAGGATGCGTTTCCGTGTAGGTCGCGCGCAGCGTTGCGAGGTTCGCCTCGGCGGCCTGGACGCCGGGATCGCGATCGGCCGTTGTCTTGGCGAGGTCGCGCTGCGACTTGAGCTGGGCGTTGGCCTGCTCGATCTGGATGATCTGCGACTGGATGAGGTCGGGCGACGACACATAGCCGCCGGTGCCGGCCGCCAGGGCCGAGCCGTTACGGGACTTGATGTCGAGAATCTGACCTTCCAGCGCGCTGATCTGGGTCTGGAGCTCCTCGGTCTGGTCGGTCAGGAACTGGACCATATTGGTCGCCTGCTCGGACTGGGTGCTCGAATTGATCTGCTGGATCTGGTTGGTGATGGACTGCAGCACGGCCTGTGCCTTGACCGGCTCGGCATAATCGAAGCTGATGCTGAACGCGATCGTGCTTTGCCGGCCGTTGCCGCTTGCCTGGATGTTGCCCGAGACCGGTTCGATCTGGATAGAGTTGCGCATCTTTTCGATGACCTCGGAGTAGGTCTTGATGCGCAGCTCGGTCTGATAGAGCGAGTTGCGGTTGATCAGATCGATGAGCTGCGTCCGGCTCAGCACTTCCTGACGGATGCGCGCCATGCGCTGGTCGATGATCTCCACGCTGCTCGCATCGCTGGCCACTTCTTCAGGCAGCAGCGGCGCCTCGACCAGCAATGTCGCCTTGGACTGGAAGGTGACTGGCAGCAGGAAGGCAAGTGCGACGCCAACGATCAGGCCGACCGTGGTCGGGATGATCAGCAGCCATTTGCGCTGGAAGATGATCGTCGGCAAATGCGGCAGCATCGCGCCGATCGCCGACTCTTCCGTTGCCTCGAAATTGGTCGATTGCGTGTTCATGTTCACCGTCCGAACCGGTAGGAAAGGCCAACCCCGCCGTAAAAGCTCCGCTCGCGGCCGATCGTCGATTTGATCGGATCGGTATAGCGCGCTTTGACGGTCAGAGAGAGGCGTTCCATGAGCTGATGGTCGTAGTTGGCCGAAGCGCTGAGGTAGCTGTAATCATAAGCGGATATGGAGCTCGTCGACTTCGTGCTCGCGTAGCTTCCGGCGAGACTGAACGAACTGCGCGGAGACAGCTTGTAGCTGTAGTTCGCGCCGACCTGGTTGATGATCGAGCTGCCGGCCGTCGATGTAGCACCGACCGAACGCGAGGCATTGACGCAGAAATTGCTGCGTTCGCCGTCGTGGCAAAGTGCCGCGCTGCCCGTAAACGACGTCGTGTTGACCGACGGGACTGCAGGCCTGCTCTCGGTGTTGAAGGTGGCGCCGGCAGAGACGTTCAGCGTGGTCCGCGGCGCGAGCTTCAGTGACAGGGTCGCGGCTGGGGAAAAGGCCTTGAACGAACCGAACGTCGCCTGATCGTAGTCGGTCTTCGCATAGGTCGCGGTGAAACCGCCCGCCATGCGGTCGCTAAACACATGCGAGAAGCCGCCCGTGCCGGAATAGCTGGTGAAGCTTGAGCTGCCCGCCCCGGCATAGTCGACCTTGGTGATTGTGGCGCCGAAATTGAGCGTGTCGCGCGTCGAAACCTGGGTGCCCAAGCCTACCCGGCCCGCCAGGGTCTTGGTGCGGGTGCCGCCGTTCTCGGTCACTGTCGGGTCGAGGATCGGGTTCAACGGATCGAGCGGCAGGAGCGGCTGGATCGCGGTGACGAGGCCGCTGTTGACCGTGCTCGAATAGGAGGCGCCGGCGGTGAGGTTGGTGCGCGGGCTGATGCGCACCGCCGAATCCGCCCCGAGCGACCAGTTGGTCACATCGGAATAGCGGGATGTGAAGAACGCCTGTTCCACCCGGCCGCTGAGATTGAGGCTGCTGGTCGGACCGATGAGTTCGACGCGCGGCGCGGCAGTCAGGATGATCGTGCCGGTGCTTTGCGAATTCGCATCGAAATAGGGGTTCGATCCGTAGCCGCCTTCAGCGCTGACCACGGCGGATGCGCGCGTGTCGGCATAGGCTGCGCCGGCCAGCAGCAGTGCGGCCAGCGGAACGGCGGGCAGGAAACGTTTTGCCAGGGTCATGGGACGATCACCGTATCGCCCACCTCGATCTGGGGAATTTCCTTCGCCGCCGCAGCGGGAATGCTACCCTTCATGACGCCGCCGAGGCGGACCCGCACCGACGTGAGACCCGAGCCCGACTTGCGCACGATGGTGACATTGTCGAGATTGGCGAACTCGTCCGGACCGCCGGCGGCCGCGAGGGCTTCCAGCACGTTGACGTAGCGCATCGGCGTGAAGCTGCCGGGCTGCTTGACGCGGCCGATGATCGAATAGCTGTAGCCGCTCGGCGACTGCACGGAGACGGTAACCTGCGGCGGCTGGCCGTTATACTGGCTCGACAGCGACTTCGAGATCATGGCCTCGACATCGGTCGTCTTGAGGCCCGACACGACGACGCGGCCGACCAGAGGAAAGGTGAAGCTGCCGTCGGGCAGCACGCGGATCGCGCGCTGAAGCCGTTCGTCACCCCAGACGTAGACCTCGATCTGGTCACCGGGGCTGAGCTTGTAATCCGCGCTGGGTGCCTGCGCCGCCACCGGCGACGCAACTGCACAAAGGAGCGGAAGAACAAGCGAAATCGACCATGACTTCTTGAGTGGCGCCACGTGAACGATCCTTTCGCTGGTCTTGGTACCGCGCATCCTATAGCAGCTTAGTCTGTCGAAACCACGTAAAAGGCAGGTTAACGACACTGACAAGCCACATCCTTCGAGAGCGCGTTTGCCTGAACCCCGTCAAACCATTAGAGGTTCCGAAAGATCGGCTCTGCTAGAGAATTGGCGCATGATATCAACCGATGACGCCGGTCGAGGCCTAGGCCCCATTCCTTTCAGCGATGATCGCGTTGCGGCGCGACATGTTGCGCGTTCGCCACTGTCGCGACTGTTGATGGCGGCGGCGTGCGGGCTGCTGCTGGCTCCGGCCGCCTGCAAGGCGCCCTCGGAAAAGGCCGACGAATATGCGCAAAGAGCCAGCCAGCTGGCGGAAGCGGGCGATCGGCTGGGCGCCCTCGGCGCGATTCAAAAGGCGATCGGACTGCGCGACGACAATGCCTCCTATTTCCTGCTCCAGGCGTCGATCGAGCTGCGGTCGGGTCATCCGGTCGAGGCGTTCGTCGCCGGCCGGCGGGCGCTCGAGCTCGATGCGGCGAGCGTCGATGCGCTGAGTCTCGTTGCCAATGTCGGCATGCAGGTCGGCCAGTTTGACGAAGCCTATGACGCGTCGACCCGCTTGCTCGCGCTCGATCCCTCATCGCTGATCGGTTTGCAGACCAAGGGCCTCTATGAACTGCTGAAAAACCGCTACGTCGACGCCGAAGCGACGGCGCAGCGCCTGCTGCAGATCAGTCCCGCCGACACCGCCGGCGTCATCATCCATGCGCGGGTGCTGGCCAAGACGAAGAAGATCGAGGAGGCGCTGGCCTTCATCAACGACCGGGTGGCGCAGTCGTCGCAGTCGCCGGCGCTGCTGATCACGCTGATCAACCTCAACCGCGCGCTGGGCAAGCCGGAGGAGATGGCCAAGGGCTTCGCCGAGCTCGATCAGCTTGCGCCCGATCGGAGCGCGACGCTTCGCCTCGATGAGATCAACCTGCTCTACCAGCTCGGCCGCACCGCTGATGCGCGGGCGCGGACCGCCGCTCTGCTCAGTACCAAGTCCGTCGACGTTGCCGCCGTTACCGTGCTGCAGCGGCTCTGGTGGCAATATGATCCCAAGCCATTCGATCGGCAGAGCCTCCAGGCTGCGAAGGAGTGGGGCGATCCCATTCTCCTGTTCGGCATCGCGCGCTTTTTCCTCTGGCAGGGGGAGCCTCAGCTCGCCGACGACGCCTTCTTCTCCTTTCCCGAGGGTCTGCGTAACCCGTGCTTGGCGGTGCACCTACGCGCCGCCTACCGGCTGGGCAACCAGGCGGACACACGGAAGCTCAACGACAAGATCCTGGAGCGGGACAGTGAGAATGTCGATGCGTTGCTGCTGCGCGCGGCGTTCGAGGAACAGGACGGGCATCGCGATCGCGCGATCGAGTCAACCCAGCGCGCGTTGAATGCCGATCAGACCAATCCCGAAATCTATGTGACGCTGGCGGAACTGAACGCGAGGGCGGGTGATAAGGCGCGCGCGCAGCAGCTCTTCGAGGAAGGATTGCAGCAGATGCCGCAGGATTTCCTGCTCATCCAGCGTTATACGCAATTTCTTCATCAGTCCGGCAATAGAAGCCGGGCAGTGTCGGTATCGCGGGCATTTGCCCGTGCCTCGCCGTCATCGGTCAAGGCCTGGACGATCATGGCGCAGCAATGCGCTTGGGCTGCAGACGCTGCTTGCGCAACGGAAGCGGCCGCGGGTAGGACAGCTGCGGCGACGCGTTACAGCGTCGACGAGCCTCCGGGGACGGCTCCAGATCGTGGTCTGCTCGGGAAGTTTTGAGTGTCAGGATCTTCGTTGCGGAAGCTGAACTGAGTGCGTGTCAGGCGACCAACCCGGAACAAATATGTTCGTTTCACGTCGAACGTGCTGCGTTCCGGCGGTATCATCAATGATATCGCCTGCTTTCTGTCGGCATTCGGGCTCACAGTCCTGTTTATCGACGGCTATCTGCGATATTATTTCGAGTTCCGGCTGCATTCGACGGCGGCCATCGTCCTTGCCATCAACTTCTTCCTGATCCGCATTTCGCGCGACGCCTATTCGGCCTTGCGCGGCCAAGGCGACGATCTGGGGAGTGGAACGATCCTCGATTTCCTCGTCGCTTCCACGCTGACGGGCTTCACGATCCTCCAGTTCGGCCGCTTCGAGGATCTCAACACGACCTTCGTCGTCAGCTATCTCGGCATCTGCTTCGTGCTGCTGATCGTGACGCGGCTGTTGTTCCGGCGGTTCGTCTGGACGATCATGCGACAGGGCATCATCGGCCAGCGCGTCGCGATCTACGGCGCGGACCGCGAGACGACGACGCGCGTCCTGGAACTGCTCGATATCGAGCGCCTCCCGCACATCAACATCATCGGCTTTGCCGACGACCGTCGCGACGATCGCGTCGAAACCGGCATGATCGGGCGCTTTCCGTTTCTGGGCGGTTTCGAGGAGCTGCTGGCGCTGGCGCGGGAAGGCATGCTCGACCAGCTGATCGTCGCGCTGCCGATGGTCCGCCAGGAGCGGCTCAACATGATCATAGAGCAGCTTTCAGCCGGTTCGATCGACGTCTGCATCATGCCGCGCGAGTTCCTCGTGCTGCGCGACCGGTATCGCGTCAATTATATCGGTTCGCTGCCGGTGCTGAACGTCTGGCAGCAGCCGGTTCGCGACTTCGACGGCATATTGAAGGCGGCGCAGGACTGGTTGCTCGCCTTTTTCGGGCTCATCATTCTTTCGCCGTTGCTCATCCTCACCGCCATTGCGATCAAGCTGGAGAGCAAGGGGCCGATCTTCTTCAAGCAGAAGCGCTTCGGCTTCAACAATCTCGATATCGACGTGCTGAAGTTTCGTTCGATGTACACCGATCGGCAGGACGTGAGCGGCGCTGAGCGCACCACCAAGAACGATCCGCGCGTGACCAAAGTCGGCCGCATCATCCGGCGGACGAGCATCGACGAACTGCCTCAGCTCATCAATGTGCTGCGCGGTGAGATGTCGATCGTCGGTCCGCGCCCGCACGCCACGGCCATGCGCGTCGGGGAGGCCTATTATCACGATGCGGTACGCGGTTATGCCGCCCGGCACCGCGTCCGGCCCGGCATCACCGGCCTTGCGCAGGTGCGCGGCCTGCGCGGTGAAATCGATACGATCGAGCGCGCGAAGCAGCGCGTGGAATATGACACTTATTATATCGAGAATTGGTCGCCGCTGCTCGATCTGCGCATCATTTTCGAGACGCTTTTCCGCCTGATCTGGGATCGGCATGCCTATTGAGTGCGACATCGTGAGGAGGCGCTAGATGGGTGGCGGCCTCGAAACGGGCAATTTTCTTGCCACGGGCATCTTGATCGGCTGGCCGCTCGTCACGCTGGTGCTGTTTCTGGTCCTGTCGATGGAGCGGGCGATCATCGCGTCGCTGCTCGGCGCCTATCTGTTGCTGCCGATGAATGTCGGCTTCGACTTCAAGGGCATCCCGACGCTGGACAAGACCAGCATTCCGAACGTCTCGATATTCCTGCTCGCGTTCGTCATGGCGCGTCCCGGCGCGTTCAGATGGCCGCGCAACTTTCTCGTCAATCTGCTCATGGCCTGCTATGCGGTCAGTCCCTTCATTACCTGTCTGACAAATGGCGATGCGATCCAGATCGGCACGGTCACCTTGCCGGGTCTGACGCTGTACAGTGCCGTTTCCGCGGCAGCGGGAAATGCGATTGAGTTGATGCCCTTCATCATCGGTGCGGGATTGCTCCATACCGAGAGGGCGCATCGCGAGTTCCTGTCGCTTTTTGTGCTGGCGGCCCTGTTCTATACGGTCCCCATCCTGCTCGAGGTTTTGAAGGGCCCATTTCTTCAGATCGTTATCTACCATGCCAATCCGGGGACGTCCTGGACGCAGCAAATGCGGAACGGCGGCTTCCGCGCCATGGTTTTCATGGGGCATGGCCTGCTGATCTCGACGTTTCTGGCTATGGCCGTTCTCGCTGCGATCGGACTTGCGCGAGGGAAGGGACGAATCTTCGGAGTTCCGGCCTCAATTTGCGCCGCCTATCTTTTTGCGGTTCTCTTCCTCAACAAGTCGTTGGGCGCCCTCCTGCTCGTCATGCTGGTCGGCGCCCTGCTCTTCATGTTCAGATCCCGCCGATTCGTCGGAATAGTGCTCGTTTTCGCCATGATGGTAGTAAGCTATCCGGTGGTGCGCGTCAGTGCGCAGGGGCCGATCAACGCCATTGCATCGCTATCATCCAACATCTCCGAAGATCGCACCGAATCCTTCCTGTTCCGGTTGCGCAACGAAGATATGTTGCTGAATCGCGCCAAGGAGCGCCCCCTGTTCGGCTGGGGCGGCTTTGCCCGCAACCGCGTGTTTTTTGTCACCGCCTGGGGCCAGACGGTCGATCGCTCTGTCACCGACGGGGCTTGGATCATCACCTTGGGAACAAGCGGCTGGTTCGGATATCTCACCGTATTCGGATTGCTCTGCTATCCCTTCTTGCATCTGTTCCGGATGCGCCGGCAGGCCATTTCACCCGCCAGCCTCGCAATGGCGGCAATGCTCATCCTGAATCTGCTCGATCTCATTCCCAATTCCTCGCTGCGGCCTGTGACCTGGCTCATCGCGGGCGCGCTCGCGGGCCTTCCGAGACTGAGCCAGGCAAGACGGTCACAGACGGCGCTGGCGGCGCCGGCGAGAGGACAGCCAGTCTCCGCGACCACCTGATCGATCCGCTGTTGGGCATTCGACCTGCCGATTACGCGTCTGCTGTCTGGAATGAGCTCAACGTCGGGCGATGATCACTTCAACGTTCTGGCCGTAGCGTGCGCGCCCTTGCCGCCGGGTTCGCGCCGTGTCAGGCGATGGCCAAGGCTGATCCAGTAGCGCTCATAATGGAAGGTCGAGAGATGGGCGCTCGCAAAGGTCGCAGCAATCAACAACGGCCGCTTCGCATATTTGATCAGCGTATCGCCTGAGCCGAGCCAACTGCTCGCCAGAAGGCCGTGAAAAACATAGAGCGCGAAGGAGATGTTGGCCACATAGACGACAGGCCGCGAACGGCTCAATGCCTGCAGCCATTGCGGCGCGCTGAAAAGCGACGCGCCGACCATCAGGGCGGAGAGATAGGGCCGCACATAGTTGAGCGGGCCGCCCAGATCATGAGCGCTCAGCAACAGGATCGGCAGCAATATGAAGGGATTGAACCAAGCAAGAAGGCGTTTCGCACCTTCGCCGAACTTTCCCTCATAGATCAGCGCCAGGCTCGCCCCTGCCAGGATCTCGTCGACCCGGTACCAGGTGACGATGTTCATATATTGCCCATCCGCGACACGGAGGGCTGTGACGGCCAAGCCCAGAAGCGGCAGCAGCAGCAACGCGCGCTGGCCGCCCAGCGCGACGAGGAGCGCGGCCGCGGCATAGAATTGCACCTCGACCGATAAGCTCCAGAAATGGCCGGCCGCTGGCAGCAGATGGAACGGGGGCAGATTGGCGTAGAAGAAGAGGTTGCCGACGAGCTGGTCAATGGTGCCCCCGGCGATGCCCATCGCGATCAGCGCGCCAGCCCAGCTCAGGGGCAGAATGCGGAGGATGCGGCGAATGGCAAAACGCCGCAAATTGCCGTCTTCGATCAGGAAGCGGGTGATCAGAAAGCCCGAAAGCGTGAAGAATATGACCATGCCCATGCCGGCCACCGCTTCGTTGATCCCCAATGGCAGGAGATGGCCAGCCATCACCAAGGTTATGCTGAGGGCGCGCCAGCCGTCCAGGATCGACAGCCGGCGAAGCTCCTTCGTCGCCGGTGATTTGTCTGCCGATAGAGCGGAGTGATTCATGGCGTCTCCCATTCAGGCGTGCCCTGGCGCCGCCATTGATTGCTTCTCATGTTCGCGTGATGATTTGCATCGCGGATAAGGAAATCAGATAGCGGCAGCTGTAAAGCCGTTGCGTAAAGAATAGTCCAGACCCCGCCTGATTGGCTTCGCGCGGCGATTTTCGGGTCGGCAATCCATATTCGCCGCATACCAGGTGCGGTTGGTCCGAAAGGACCCATGCTTAACCTCTCGCTAACCATAACCGGTAGGCAATGGTTGGCCTCTTTTACCTACCTTCGCTCCTGCATCGGACCGGGCATCCCCCTGCCCTCACATCGGGAGCCAACATAAGTGAAGAAGAGCCGGATAAGAAAAAAATCCGCCATAAAGTCCCTGACCGGGCTTTTCGGCGCGGGATCGCTCACCCTGTTTTCGACCGCGGCAGTGGCAGGCGCCCTGTCATTGGTTTATGCAGGCCTTGAAATGCCTGACTCTCTCGTCGCGAAATGGCTCGTGCGCCCGCTGGCTGTTGCCAGTGTCGGCACGGTCAGTGCGTCGGGTGGCCTGCCGACGAGCGTCGGCACCTCGACATCGACGACCAACCCGGCGCCCGTGGCGCTGAAGCCGATGAAGCTCGGCATGAATCTCGCGCCGCCGACCTATTATGCGACCCACACGGTCTTCATGAACCTCGCCGCTGACAGTGGTTGGCAGGTAACACCGGCGGGTGGCGGGTCCACCGACAGCTATTTCGATGCCAATCGCAACGTCATCAAGTATCTGCCGGGCGACACGGTCAGTCGCGCCCTCATGCGCCCGAGCGCTTATTACCAGAAGAAGAGCGTCGATGTGACCTGCAAGTGGGACGGCGTGGGAACGCTTTATGTCCTGAAGGTCGGCATCGTGAACCTGGTGATGGGCACGAACAGCATGCGCTACACGCAGCTGTACGATGGCGTGGAAGGCGGCCGGTCTTCGATCTACTTGCAGTCGGTCGATCCGACCAACCCGCTGCGTAATCTGGATTGCCGCGAAGCGGGTGCCAGCCCGACGGCGTTGTTCGATCCCGTCTACCTCGCCAATGTGAAGCGCTATTCGACCATTCGCTTTATGGACTGGCAGAATATCAACGCGAATCTCCCCACCACCTGGGCGAAGCGCACGACGCCGGCCATGGGCCAGATCATGGGCGCCGACGGCATGCCGATCGAGTATATGATCGCGCTGGCCAACCAGACGCATACCAATCCGTGGTTCTGCATGCCCTGGAATGCCGACGACGATTATATCCGGCGGTTCGCGCAACTTGTCCGCGACACGCTCGATCCGGATCTCAAGGTCTATGTCGAGACGTCGAACGAGGTCTGGAACTGGGGCTTTCCCGTGACGACCCAAGCCCAGCAGGAAGGCCTTCAGAGAGGGCTGACCGGCGATGGCCAGGTTGCGGTCTGGCTCCGCTATGCCGAGAAGACGATCCAGGTCATGGACATCTGGAAGCAGGAATTCGCCGGTCAGAACGCGCGCCTCGTCCGCGTCGCGGCCAGCCTCAATGCCTGGTCGATGCCCATCCAGAAGATCCTGGAATTCCGCGATACGCCGCAGCATATCGATGCGGTCGCCTCGGCGCCCTATTTCGAATATGACGTGTCGACCATCACGGCCAGCACCGATTTGGCCAGCGTGTTCTCCACGCTGAAGACGACGCTCGACGCGAGGTTGGATCAGGCCAAGGCGTTCAAGCAGCTTGCCGATCAGTATAACCTGCGCTTCATCACCTATGAAGGCGGTCAGCACATGTCGAACGTTCCCAACGACAACAGGGTGCAGATCCTCTCGAATATCGAGCACGATCCGCGCATGGGCCAGCTTTACACGCACTATATGACGCGCTGGAACAACGAGGTCGGCGACCTCATGATGCTGTTCAACGACTATGGCGTGGTATCGCGGTTCGGTGCCTGGGGCATGCTCGACCATATGGGACAGGCGGCCAATTCGACGCCCAAGTCGAAGGCGGCGATGCTCTTCCAGGCGTCGCTCAGCAAATAGCCCCCGCTTTCGGTGTCTCGAATACAAAATCGCCCCCAGGCTTGCAGCTTGGGGGCGATTTGCTTTGCATCAAACGGCTGGCCGATCAAAGTCCCAGGCTGAGCGTCACCCTGACATCGCGTCCGGCGAGCGGTGCATAATCCTTGAGGATGCTGGCATGGCGCCGGGCGGTCACGTCGAAGATGTTGTTCGCCGAGACCAGCAGCCGGACTTTCTGATTGTCCGGCAGGGGGTGCCAGCCGATCGAGGCGTTGACCAAGGTGAACGCGGCTGTCGGCGTCTCGAGCGCGTTCACGCGATTTTGCGCGAAGTCATGCTCGATCTCGATGCGGCCATTGAGCCGGCCGGCGTCCGCCGAAATCCCACCGAGAATGCGCAGAGGCGGGATGCGTGGCACCGGGCCGCCAATCCCGGCGCCGCCGATGATCGTGGCGTTGGTGTAGTCGGCGAGCGCGTCGGCCTTGATCTCGGTCTTGCCGATCTTGCCGAACGTCACTTCGCCTTCGATCTCGGCACCATAATAACGCGCCGGGGCCTGGCTGAACTGGAAGCAGGGGAAGTCGAGCGGCTCGCCGCCATTGGCCGCGAGGCAGGCGGCATCGGGCACGACATGATCGTAGATGAAGCTCGAGAAGCGGTTGTAGAAAGCCGAAATGCTGATGTGATAGTCGCGGCCGCGGCCGTGCAGCAGTGCTTCCACACCCCAGCCGCGTTCCGTGCCGAAGTCCGGATTGCCGAGCTCGAAGGCCTGGGTGCCGGCATGGTTGCCGCGCGAAAACAGCTCGTCGACCGTCGGTGCCCGCTCGGAACGCGAGATGTTGACTCCGATCCGCCAGTCCGGTGCGATGCTGTAATTGGCACCCAACGAGGCTGAGAAGGTGTCGTACTTGCGGTCATAGGCGGGGTTGCCGAGCAGGCTGTCGGCCATGGCCGAGATATCGGCATGCTCGTAACGCGCGCCCGCTTCGATCCGCGCATTGCCCAGGTCCAGCGACTGCATCGTGAACAGGCCGGCGCTGTTCGCTTCGTTGTTCGGCTGGAACTTCTCGTCGCCGAGAATCTGGCCCTTGCGGAAGACGACCTGCGCGCCCGACACGCCGTCCCAGCCGCCGCGCCGCGTCTGCACGAGTTCGAGCCGTGTCTCCAGGCCCTTGGCGAGGAAGGTCGTGCCGACGCTGCCATCGGCTTCGAGTTCGTCGTGGCGATAGTCGGCCCAGCCGCCGCGCAGGTTGATCTCGTCGAGGAACGATCCCTCGACCGGTATCTTGGCACGCAGGTCCGCCCGGGTCTGGTCCATGCGGATGCGCGGGGCTTCCGCCTCGATCGCGGGGTCGAGGCTGAAGCGCTCGGGCACGCCATAGAAATTGTGCAGCCTGGAGACGGCGACGCCGATCGATCCGCCGCTGGGTGCCAGCCAGGCGAGGCTGCCGCCATAGCTCCAGCTCTCCGACGCGGAGTTGGGCAGCTTGCCGGCGAGATTGGCGAGACCGGCAATGTCGGGATCGCTGCTGGCGGCGGCTTGGGCGCGCAGGGCAGGGGAGAGGATGTAGCCGCCGGTATCGAGGTCTCCGGTCTTCGAATAGCTGCCGTCGACATGGGCGACGAAGCCGCTGCCGCCGATCGCATAATCGACCTTGCCGGCCACGGTGCGCTCGTCGGACGCGCTGCCGTAGGTGGCGTCGATGTCGCCCGCGATGCCGTCCTTCGGCCTGCGCGTCGGGATGCGGCTGTCGATCACGTTGACGACGCCCCCGACCGCCGAGGAGCCGTAAAGCAGCGCGGAGGGCCCGTGCAGCACTTCGATGCGGTCGGCGAGCAGCGGATTGATCGCGACGGCGTGGTCGGCCGAGGTCGCCGAGACGTCGAAACTGCCGATGCCATCGGTGAGGAGCCGGATGCGGTCGCCCGAGAAGCCGCGCAGGATCGGGCGCGAGGCGTTAGGGCCGAAGGAGGAGGCGGTGACGCCAGGCTGGCGGGCCAGAGTCTCGCCCAGATTGGGCCGCAGGTCGCGCGCCAGATCTTCGCCGCTCAGCACCGACGTGCCGGCGAGCAGGTCGACATGGCTGCGCGGGATGACGGCGGTGACGATGATGTCGTCGGGATGGTCGTGTTCGCCGGCCTGGTCCGCCGGCTGGGCGCCGGACTGCGCCAGGGCGGGCGCGGCAAGCAGGAGGGCGAGAGTGGCCGTGCCGGCCAGGGCGTGATGCTGTCGAATCATATGATATAACATACCTGTGCGAGAGGCTTTGGCAATGCCGTTTGCTTTCAAACTATCGCAAGTGCGAAACAGCCGGGCGATGGGCGCGCCTTGGGCCCGTCTGGCTGACTGGCCGATGAACGAGCGGCTAGCGCGCTTTTGACGTGCGCCCGGCAGGCGTGCTGCCGCTGGTCGTCGCTGCGGGCGCGAGGGCGGGCTTTGCCGTCGCGGCGGCCCTCACCGGCTCGGTGCGGATGCCGGCCGACAAACTCTTCAGCTGAGCAAGCCGCGCCTTGAATGCCGCCAGCGCCTTGCCGCTGAGCTGCGCGACCTGGGTGAACTTGATCGAGTTGGGATTGATCGAGGTGCCGTTCTTGAACAGCTCATAGTGCAGGTGCGGGCCGGTCGAGAGGCCGGTCGAACCGACATAGCCGATCACCTGGCCGCGCGCGATCTTCTGGCCGACGCGGGCGGAGATCTTGCTCATATGGCCATAGCCCGTGGCGAGCCCGCCGGCGTGATTGACCTTCACATAATTGCCATGGCCGCCATGCCATCCCGTAAAGCTGACGGTCCCTTCGGCGACCGCCCGGATCGGCGTGCCATAAGGCGCGGCGATATCGATGCCGGCATGCATGCGCAGATAGCCCAGGATCGGATGCATGCGCGCGCCGTAGGAGGAGCTGATCCGCCCGCCCGAGACGGGCGAGGCCAGCGAACCCCGGCTTTCGCCGACGCCGGACGCCTCGAACCACTGGTCGTGGCCGTCGACCGGCCATTTCAGCATGTCGAGACTTTTGCCGCGGCCGCGATTGAGGCCGGCATAGAGCAGCGCGCCGGTCTCTGTCTCGCCCGTAGCGGCGCGGCGATGCGCGACGATCATGTCGAACTGGTCCTCGGCGTGAACGCCGGTGCCGATGTCGAGCCGGGTCGCCAGCACCTTGAGATAGGCCTGGATCGTCGAGGGCTCGGCACCCGCCGCACGGGCCGCGCGATAGAGGCCGCCACCCACCGTACCGCGGATACGCAGGGGCGTATCATCGACCGCGATCGGGATGCGCGTCATGGTCAGTTCGCCATTCACGCGATTGAGTTCGAGCGCCAGCTCGAGCTTGGCGCGCACCGCCAGCTTGTCCAGCGGGCGCGGCATGTTCCGGTTGGCGCGACGGCCCAAGACCATGCGCACGCGCGTGCCGGCTGCGATCGAGCCCGGCGAAACGGCTTGCGAGATCAGGACGAGCGCATCCTGCGCGTCGGTATCGCTGACGCCTGAGCGCGAGAGTGTGCTGGCGAAGCTGGCGCCATCGCCGATCGCGGCGTCGAGTTCGATGTGCGGTCGCTCCGGCGTCTCCGCGAGCGGCGAGACGGCGTCGGTCGGACCCATATGCGTGCCGCTGTCGGCGCCCAGGGCGAGCGCATTGACCATTTGCGCGCGATATTGGTCGAAATGTCGTTCGCCGACCGCGCCGGGCACGGGGCCGGGAATGGCGCGGAAACCGGGCGAAAGCGAGATGGTGAGCGCGCAGAGCACGAGGCAGGTGAAGAGGCCCCGCCACCAGGTCCGCGTGCCGATGTCGCGGCCGAGATCGGGAGCCAGGTCCGTGCGGTGCGCCCAGACCTCGATCTGATCGCGCCAGTCGCCGCTGCGGGCAAGCGCAATCGCCCGCGCCGGCCCGCTCAGGCGCACCGCGCCGGCCGGGCTCCCTTTGCCGGGATTGAAGTCAATCTTCTGAAACACCGCGAAAAATACCGATCCCCCGAAGGCGCTCGTTCTGTGCGGCCGGTCGGTCAGCTCAGCGCCGGTCCTGGCCGCGAGCTTTTGTGAACGGGGAGGGTTAATGTCAAATGAAGACCTGTTTACCCGAGTCTGCGCTGCGGTGAACTGTGCGCTGTGCTCGTTCGGCCGCAGGTGCCGCTCAAATCTGCTGCGCTGCAACAGAGGGTCTTCGTTCCGTCATAAACCGGGTCTAGCGCGCGCTTCGGATGGGTGTGCACCGAGCGGCCCAAGCAAACTGAATACCGAAAAGGAATCCTGCATGAACACCATGACCCGTGCGGCCGCCCTGGCAGCGGTGAGCCTGTGCGCCTTCGGCCAGGCGCAGGTCGCACTCGCCCAGTCCACGCCCGTAGCCGCCACGGATGCGGCCGATGCCGGCGAGATCGTCGTGACGGCGCAGCGCCGCACGGAAAACGTCATGGCAGTGCCCTTCGCGGTGTCGATCCTGCGTACCGAGCAGCTCCATGATTACAGTGCAGCGGGCGGCGACACATTGCTCTCGCTGTCCGGCAAGGTACCGAGCCTTTATGCCGAGACGTCGACCGGCCGTATTTTCCCGCGCTTCTATATCCGTGGCCTTGGCAATATCGACTTTTATCTCGGCGCCTCGCAGCCGGTATCGATCATCCAGGACGACATCGTCGAAGAGCATGTCGTGCTGAAATCGAACCCCGCGTTCGACATCGCGCAAGTCGAAGTACTGAAGGGGCCGCAGGGCTCGCTGTTCGGCCGCAACACCACCGCCGGCATCATCAAGTTCGACACTGCCCAGCCGACGTCGACCTGGCAAGGTCAGGGCGCGGTGAGCTACGGCCGCTTCAACAGCATCAATGCCGATCTCGGCGTGGGCGGCCCGCTGAACGCGGATGGCAGCATCAGCTTCCGCCTCTCCGGGCTCTTCCAGCATCGCGACAACTGGATCGACAACAACTATACCGGCCCGACCGACGACGGCACCGTCGGCGGCAAGGACGTGATGGGCGGCTTCAACGAGCGCGACGTCCGCTTGCAACTGCTGTTCAAGCCGACCGATCAGCTGAGCGTCCGCCTGTCGGGCCATTATCGCGACTATGACGGCAACGCCTCGATCTTCTATCGCGGCTCGATCGTCCAGGGCACCAGCAAGGTGCCGAGCACGTTCGATCGCTCGGTTGTCGCCTATGACGAGGCGAAGAACAATCCGCAGGCCTACAAGACGCATGGCGTTTCGCTGAAGGCGGATTACGACTTCGGCGGCGCGACGCTGACCTCGATCACCGGCTGGGAGCATCTTTCGGGGTTCAGCCGTGGCGATACCGACGGCGGTGCGGCCGCCAACTTCGGCGGCGTTGCGCCCAATTATTGCGCGGTGGGCTGCGGCCAGTCGCAGGGCCGCGTGCGTGGGCTCGACCAGTGGACGCAGGAACTGCGGCTTGCGAGCCCGAATACGGGTCCGTTCAAATGGCAGATCGGCGGCATCTATTTCGACAGCCGCGACAACACCGAGTTCGACCAGCGCGGCTTCTTCCTGACCAGCAATGCGCTGGGCACGACGCCCAACCCGAACAACTTCGTACTGCTGCACAATATCAACACCAGCTGGGCCCTGTTCGGCCAGGCCAGCTACCAGCTGACCGAACAGTTGACGCTGACCGGCGGCGTGCGCTTGACCGAGGACAAGAAGAGCACCGATCTCGTCCTGCACCCCAACAGCGCGACGCTGAGCGTGCCGGCGAGCGCGCCCGCTTCGGCCTATAGCTGCGGCACGGCGACCTTCTGCACCCTGTCGGACACCAAGCCGAGCTGGGACGTGAGCCTGCTCTATCGCGCGACGAATGAGGTCAGCCTCTTCGCACGCGTGGCCCGCGGCTTCCGCGGCCCGACCGTGCAGGGCCGCTCGGCCGTGTTCGGATCGGCCTATACCACCGCCAGTTCGGAGACGAACACCAGCTACGAGGCCGGCCTGAAGACCGTGCTTTTCGACAACATGGTGCGCTGGAACCTGACGGGTTTCTATTATGACGTCGATCATATCCAGCTCAACGGCAACGACAGCAACGGCAATGGCGTGCTGTTCAACGCGGCCAAGGGTACCGGCTACGGCATTGAGTCCGAGCTGGAAGTGCGTCCGGTCAAGAATTTGAGCTTCAATGTCGGCTTCAGCTGGCTGCACACGGAGATCAAGGACAAGAACGTCTATACCCAGGTCGGTGCGGCTGGCGGCGTGCTCGCCGAAACAGTGCTCAACCCGACGGTCCGCGTAGGCAATAATTTCTTCGCGCAGATCGACGGTAACCCATTCCCGAACGCGCCCAAATACAACCTCAACATCAGCGGCCGTTACGATCTGCCGATCGGGGGTGGAGACGATCGACTGTTCATCGCCGCCGATTTCAACATGCAGGGCAAGACCAATTATGTCCTCTACCGGACGGTCGAATATACCTCGAACGGCAACAATGAGCTGGGCGGCAAGATCGGCTACGCTTTCGACAAGTTCGAGATTGCGGCGTTCGTGCGCAATCTCACCAACAACACTCATCTCGTCGATGTGATCGACACATCGAACTACCGCGCCGGCATCTACAACGATCCGCGCGTGTTCGGCGTTTCGTTGAGCGCCCGGTTCCACTGATCCGGACGGGGGTAGGCTCTTTTCAAGGAACCTGCCCACGCTGCGCGGCAATCTCCTCAGGCAAATCGCTTCTTGAGCCTGGCCTATCAAAAATGGGCTGGCCTTTTCGATGCTCCACCGCAAGAAGCGCGCCCTTGCCGACACGCGGAGATCGAATGAGGCGCCTTTCCTGGATGAAGCCGTTGCTGCCGGGCACGCATCTCGTGCCGCGGCTGCTTGCCTGTGCGGGTGCGGCCATCGGTATCGCGCTGACCGTTTTCCTGTGCGGGCAGTTCCAGCTTTCGGCGTCGGACGTCCCCTTCATCGTCGCGCCCATCGGCGCATCGGCGGTGCTTCTCTTTGCCGTGCCGGCGAGCCCGCTCGCGCAGCCATGGCCAGTGGTCGGCGGCAACATACTTTCGACGCTGGTCGGCGCGGCGGCGGCCAAGGCTACCCCGGATCTGGCGCTGGCAGCCGGCCTGGCTGTGGGCGGCGCGATCTTCGTCATGTCCGCCTTCCGCTGCCTGCACCCGCCCGGCGGCGCGGCGGCGCTCACCGCCGTGATCGGCGGACCGGCCATCCATGCCGCGGGCTTCGCCTTTGCCTTCGCCCCTGTCGCGATCAACTCCATCGCCCTGGTCTCGCTCGGCATGTTCTTCCATCGCGCCACGGGTCACAGCTATCCGCACCAGGCGCCGCTGCCGCCCAAGGAAATCGAGGCCATGCGCGTGGCGGCCGGCTTCCGGATCGAGGATATCGATCGCGCGCTCGACGAACTGCCGGACAGCATCGACATCAGCCGCGACGATCTCGACCTGCTGCTCGCCCGCGCCGAAATCAATGCGAAGGAGCGCCACCGGCGTTCGGTCGCATTACCGCCGTCCGGCTAGAGCATTTTCAAGTCGGATGGCGACATTTGACGGCTCGGAAAATGCGAAAACAAAAGATCATTGGAGCGGCCCCCGCTCCAGAGTCGCGCTCTTGCTCTCGCTGCCCAAGTCCCCCATGTCTTGATCCATCATGACGAGCTTTGCCCGTTCGGCCCACATGGCCGTGCTTGGGCCAACCAACACCGGCAAGACCCATCTCGCGATCGAGAGGATGTGCGGTCATTCCAGCGGTCTCATGGGCTTCCCGCTGCGCCTGCTGGCGCGCGAGGTCTATGATCGTGTCTGCCGGATCAAGGGATCCGATCAGGTCGCGCTGCTGACCGGTGAAGAGCGCATCCTCCCGCCCAATGCGCGCTATGTGCTCAGCACCGTCGAAGCCATGCCGACGCGCGGCGGGATCGGATCGCTGAGCGACTTCGCCTTCGTCGCGGTCGACGAGATCCAGCTCGCGGCCGATCCCGAGCGGGGCCATATCTTCACCGACCGCATTCTTCATGCGCGCGGACGCGAAGAGACGATGCTGCTCGGCTCGGCCAGCATGGCGCCCCTGGTCAGGAAGCTCCTGCCCAAGGCCGAGATCATTTCGCGGCCCCGCTTCTCGACGCTCAGCTATGCCGGTTCGCGCAAGCTGTCGCGCCTGCCCAGGCGGTCGGCGATCGTCGCCTTCTCGGTCGACGAGGTCTATCGCGTGGCCGAGATGCTGCGGCGCATGCGCGGCGGCTGTGCGGTGGTGATGGGCGCGCTGAGCCCAGCCACGCGCAATGCCCAGGTCGCGATGTTCGAGGCCGGCGAGGTCGATTATCTCGTCGCCACCGATGCCATCGGCATGGGCCTCAACCTCAATGTCGACCATGTCGCCTTCGCCTCGCTGCGCAAGTTCGACGGGCATCGGGCGCGCCGTCTCACCGTTTCGGAAATGGCGCAGATTGCCGGGCGCGCGGGGCGCCACCAGAAGGACGGCACGTTCGGCGACCTGGGATCCCCGGACGGGCCGCCGGCCTTCACGGCGGAAGAAGTCGAGCGGATCGAGGCACATCGCTTCGACCCCATCGAACAGATTTTCTGGCGCGAGGCGGAGTTGCCGATGGATTCGGTCGGCGCGCTGATGAACGCGCTGGAGCGGCGTCCGGCGCTCGAAGGCCTGCGCGCTGCGCCCGAAGCGGTCGACCTGGCCGTCCTCAAATATCTGACCGATCTGCCCGACGTTCACGAGCGCGCGGTCGGCAAGGCACAGGTCGCGCGGCTCTGGGCAGCCTGCTCGGTCCCGGATTTCCAGAAGCTCGGCCTCGAGCATCATGCCCGTACGGTTCATCGGCTGTGGACCTATCTCAGCCAGGGCAAGGGCCTCATCCCGCTGGACTTCTTCGCCGGCCAGATCGCGCGGCTCGACAATGTCCAGGGCGATGTCGACGATCTCGCCGGGCGCATCGCGGCGGTGCGCATCTGGAGCTATGTGGCGCAGCGCGACGATTGGCTGCAGCAGCCCGCCGAAATGGCGGCACGGGCCCGCGCGCTGGAAGACCGCCTGTCCGATGCATTGCACGGCGCACTGCGTCAGCGTTTCGTCGATGCGCGCAGTTCGGTACTTTTGCGCAACGCCGGACGCAATAACGCGCTTTTGCCCGTAGACGTGGACGCAGCCGGCGCGGTAACAGTGGACGGACACCGGATCGGCACCATGCGAGGCTTTCGCTTTGCCGTCGATCCCACTGCAAGGGCGAGTGAGAAGCGCATGCTGCTCGCCGCCGCCGAACGGAGACTGGGTGCACATTTGAACGAGATGGCTCAGGCATTGCTGGCCGTGGACGACAAGGCGTTCGCGCTGGCCAGCCCTCCGGCGGGCGAAGCACAAATCGTCTGGAACGGACATGCAGTTGCGACGCTCAAGGGCGGTCAGCGGCTGCTGGCCCCCGAACTCGTGCTCGATTCCGGGCTGTCGGCGCTCGCGCCGGAGATCCAGCACGGCGTGTCCGAGCGCCTCGGCGTCTGGGTCAAGGGCCAGCTCGAGCGGCATGTCCCGGCGCTGATCAAGATGGACGAGGGTTCGCAGGATCCGGAAATGCCGGCGTCCGTGCGCGCCGTGCTCGCCCAGCTCGCCGACGCCGGCGGCATCATGCCGCGCAACCTGCTCGACGAATCGCTGGCCCAGGTCAGCAAGGAAGACCGCGCCCATCTGCGCAAGGCGGGCGTCGTGATCGGCGTCATGGACCTCTACCACCCCGGCCTGATGAAGCCCGGCGCGGCGCAGTGGCGCATGGTGCTGCTATCGCTCAAACGCGCCAAGCCGCTCGTGGCACTGCCGCAGGCCGGCGTGGTGCTGATCGGCCCCAATGAGGACGGCACGCTGCCGGTCGACGAGATCGGCGCACGCATTGCCGGCTTCCGCAAGCTCGACAACAGCCTGCTGCGCATCGACATGGCCGAGCGGCTGGCACGCGGCGCCCATGAAGCCATCGCGGCGGGCAAGCCTTATGTGGCCGCCGATCCGACCATCGTCTCCATCGGTCTCAGCGAAGCCGCCTTCCTCGATCTCATGCGGCAGGCCGGCTTCAGGCCGCTGCCCGAAGCCGCCGAGGGCGCGCCCAACTGGCAGTTCCGCGGCCGGCCCAAGCCGCGTCCCAAGCCCGAGCGCGGCCCGCGCCGCGGACAGCCCAGAGAGGCACGGGGCGACCGCGCGGCAAAGCCCGAAGGCGCTCAGCCGGATCGCCGCAAATTCGGCAACAGGCCTGGGGGCAAGCTCGGCGACCAGAGGCGCGACAAGGCCGCAGACGGCAAGGATGGGGAGGCCCGCCCACCCCGCCCGCAGCGAGGTCCCAAACCGCAGCATGGCGGTCAGCGGGATCGCGACCGCCCGCGTCAGGCGCCGCTCGTTGCGACCGGCAAGGGCCTGGCCGGCCTCGCGGCGCTGCTCGGCAAGGACGAATAGGTCCGGCTAGGCCGGCCTCGCTCTGCATGTCGGACGGTCACGGCCCCACGCTGCGCATCGACAAATATCTCTGGTTCGTGCGCCTCGCGCCCGATCGCTCGCGGGCGCAGGCGCTGGCGGAGCGCGGCATCATTCGTCTCAATGGCCGCCGGGTCGAGCGTGCACATGCGCCGGTGCGCGTCGGCGACCTTATCACCGTCCCGCAGGGCGATGTGGTTCGCGTGATCCGGGTGGAGAAGCTGCCCGTGCGGCGCGGCCCTTTCGCCGAAGCGCAGCTCTGCTACAGCGCGATCACGCCCGGAACGGCTTTGCCCGACGCGGGTTAGGTCTGGCAATCCGCTAAGCTTATTGACGGTAGAGAACTGCGCGCATATCGCGGCCACGAACGCCGTGGCATAAATGCCCGGGACTGAGGACGAACAAGGGAAGAGCCGCCATGACCTATGTCGTGACCGATGCATGCATCCGCTGCAAATATATGGACTGCGTCGAGGTCTGTCCGGTCGACTGCTTCTATGAGGGCGAGAATATGCTCGTCATCAATCCCAACGAGTGCATCGACTGTGGCGTGTGCGAGCCGGAATGCCCGGCCGAAGCGATCCTGCCCGATACGGAGAGCGGCCTCGAGCAGTGGCTCGAGCTCAACGCGACCTACTCGGCGCAGTGGCCCAATATCACCACCAAGGGCGAGCAGCCGGCCGATGCCGACGAGCACAAGGGCGAGTCCGGCAAGTTCGACAAATACTTCTCGGCCGAGGCCGGCGAGGGCAGCTGAAAAGCCGCGTGACGCTGCGGCAGCGTAATAAAATTGCGCTATCTCCCGTCATAGTTAATACGTAACGCCGCGCTGGCTTTTTTGTGACGAATCTGTTAATTGGCTTGCGAAGCGTTTGCGTACAGCATCGCTAAGGAGCACGATCGCATGGCTATCAGCGGGCACCGGAGATTCTTCCGACTTCATGCCCGCAATCATATTCAGCCAAGCCAATTCAAATAAAGAAAGGTTCGCAAGAATGGCTGCAAAAGCGCTGTCTTTCGACGTCGGCGACTATGTCGTTTATCCCAAGCATGGCGTCGGTCGGGTTATCGAACTGCAAAGCCAGAAGATCGCCGGTATCGATCTCGAGCTTTATGTGCTGCGGTTCGAAAAGGAGCGCATGACGCTTCGCGTTCCGACCAACAAGGCCGAAAGCGTGGGTATGCGCAAGCTGTCGTCGGACAAGACGCTCGGCGAGGCGCTCGAAACCCTCAAGGGCAAGCCCCGCGTCAAGCGCACCATGTGGTCGCGCCGCGCGCAGGAATATGAAGCGAAGATCAACTCGGGCGACCTCGTGTCGATTGCCGAGGTGACGCGTGACTTGTTCCGTGCCGACGACCAGCCCGAGCAGAGCTATTCCGAACGTCAGATCTTCGAAGCGGCGTCGAGCCGTCTCGCGCGCGAGCTGGCTGCGATGGAAGAGACGGACGAGCCGAGCGCACTCAAGAAGATCCTCAAGATCCTTAATGAAGCCGCGCCCAAATATGCAAAAGAGCGCGTTGAGTAAGACATAAGCCCTTCGGGACTTTTCGGGCGGCGCCGGAGCGATCCGGCGCCGTTTCTTTGTGTGGCGCGTGTTTCCGGCACGTCGATATTGACGCGGCCGGTCCCAACTGTTGTAATGAGATAATACAGTAAGGAGGCTTCCGGTAGATCGCATGACTGTCGCTCGTTTCCATCGCCGTCCCACGCCTCGCACCGGCAGCCCATTGGCAGCGTCTGGCTTCCCGCTTATGTGTCCGGCTCCATCCGCAGGAGACGGGCATGGGCGATAGGACACGCCTCTTTCTGACTGGCGTTGCGGCGGCGGGCGCCATTGCGCTGACCGTCTCACCGCCTTGGACCTGGGGAGATGACGACGGCCAGGCGCAGATGCAGGTCGTCCCGCTAAGCAGCCTCAGGAACTTCGACGGCATCAAGCTCGATGGGCCGGACACGGTCATCGTGACCCCAGGCGCAGATTTCTCCGTCAGTACGGAGGGCGATCCTCAGGCCGTGAAGCATGTCAGCCTTGCCGTTCACGACGGCGTCCTTCGCGTGCAGCGGCGGCAGATCAACGGCTGGTGGGGCTCCGGCGGCCATGCCGTGACGATCCGTGTCACCATGCCGAGCCTGTCGCGAGTCTGGATCACCGGATCGGGCGGCCTTCAGGCCGAGAATATCGACGGCAAGGAATTCGCCGCGCGGCTCGATGGCTCCGGTGACCTGAAGGTAGCCAATATCCAATCCAATGCCGTGCGGCTGTCGCTCAACGGGTCCGGCAACATGGAACTGACCGGCCAGACGGGCGAGGTCTCGGCCGTCCTCGTGGGGTCGGGCGGCGTCCAGGCTATGGATCTCCAAGCGCGAACGGCCGACATTTCTGTCTCGGGCTCCGGTGAAATCCGCGCCCAGGCCCGGCAGAACGCCAAGCTCACGCTCAACGGTTCAGGTCACGCTCAGGTCGACGGGACTAATCGATGCCAGATTCAAAAAACGGGATCTGGAGACGCCGAGTGCACCAGCTGAGACGTCGCGCACTGCCGGTTCTTTTGACGGGCGGACTGTTGTTTTCGACTGGGCCTGCATGGGCGGCGAACCGGACCTATATCATCACGGAGTTCGATACCGTGCGGCTCGAGGCGCCGATCGCGGTCGGCGTCCAGACCCGGCGGGGCGTGACCGCGCGGGGCGAGGGCGATGCCGATTTGCTCGAGCGCATCGACCTCAATGTCCAGGGCCGCGTGCTCACCATTCGCCTGAAGCCATCGCCATTCGAGGGGCGCAGGAGCGACCGTGGCCAGACGGCGCGGCTTTTCCTCACGACCGCGCAGCTTCGGCGCGCGCATCTGTCCGGATCGGGCACCTTGGCGATCGAAGGCATGGCCAGCCAGAATGCGGAGTTGGTCGCCGCCGGCAGCGGCATGCTGAGTGCGGCCGGCGTGGATGCCGACAATTTTTCGGTCGCGTTGCAGGGATCGGCCTCCGTCAAGATCAAGGGCAAGGCGCGCAAGGCCAATGTCATGTCGTCGGGCAGCGGCGCCATCGACGCCGCCGCGCTGACCACATCCGATCTGGAAGTGACCGCCCAGGGCGCCGGCACCGTCCAGGCGCTCGCCACGCGCTCCGCCAAGGTCACCGCTCTCGGCCCGGCCGCCGTCGCGATCGACGGCCATCCCGCTTGCACCGTCCGTCATGCCGGCAGCGGTGCGGTCAATTGCGGCGGCGAGGATTACTGAGCTCGGGATAGCCAAGCTCAAGTCCGTCATGCCAGCGAACGCTGGGATGACGGCTTCTCTAAAGTCCGACCCGGCAGATCTGAATCGTCATTGCGAGCGACGAAGTCGCGCGGCAATCCAGGCACGTCTTGAACGCCCGTGGATTGCTTCGCCCGGCGTCCGCCAGGCTCGCAATGACGAGCAGTTCAACATCAGTGGATTAGCGGCTACACCCGCTCGGCCTGCACCACCGCGTCCACAGCTCTCAGCGCGGAGATGATGCGCGCGACGTGGCTGGCATCCTCCACCTCCAGGTCGATGATGTCGGTGTGGAAGGGGCCTTCGCGGTTGGCGAGCTGCAGGTTGAGGATGTTCGCCTTGTTGACGCCGAAGATATTGGCGACGGTCGCGAGCGAGCCGGGCTGGTTCTTGACGATCACCTGCAGGCGCGCTGTGCCGCCCTTGGCCTTGCTGTCCCATGAGAGATCGACCCAATCGGCATCCTGGCCGGTTTCGAGAGCGAGGCAATCGATGGTGTGCACCTCGATCGGCTCGCCCGGCCGCCGAAGGCCGACGATGCGGTCGCCGGGCACCGGGTGGCAGCATTCCGAAAGCGTGAAGGCGATGCCCGGTGTCAGGCCCGTGATCGGCACGGCGTGGGCCTGCGTCTTCTTCTTGCGGCTGCCCGCCGTTTCCTCGACGCTGCCGGGCACGAGGGCATTGAGCACTTCCTCATCGGAGACCCGGCGCGTGGCGATGGCGATTAGCAATGCGGCCTTGTCCTCCAGCTTGAGCCGCTTGATCGCCGCCTTCTCGGCCTTGTCGCCGATCTCGACCGGCAGGCGCGAGACGATCTCGGCATAGAGCTTTTCGCCGAGCGCGATCATCTCGCCGCGCTGCTTCTGACGGATGAAGCGGCGGATTGCCGCTCGCGCCTTGCCGGTGATCGCGAAGGCGAGCCAGCCGGGTTGCGG
Organism: Sphingobium sp.; assembly: GCA_017745115.1. The sequence continues at coordinate 35,180 of JAGIAA010000026.1, forward strand.
CTCCTGCGCGTCGGACTTCAGTATCTCGACCTGGTCGCCATTTTCGAGCGGCGTGCGCAGCGGCATGACACGGCCGTTGATCTTGGCGCCGACCGTCTGGTTGCCGAGCTTGGTGTGCACGGCATAAGCGAAGTCGACCGGCGTCGATCCCTTGGGCAACTGGTGCAGTACCCCCTTGGGCGTGAAGGCGAAGATCCGGTCCTGGTACATCGCCATGCGCGTATGTTCGAGCAGCTCGTCCGCGTCGTGACTCTGCTCCAGGATTTCGATGAGATCGCGCAGCCATCCCGCCTGTCCGTCGGGGCTGGTGCCTTCCTTGTAGGCCCAGTGCGCCGCAAGGCCGAACTCGTTGTCCCGATGCATGCGCTCGGACCGGATCTGGATCTCGACGCGCGCATTTTCCTCGTGGATCACGGTGGTGTGCAGCGAGCGATAGCCGTTGCGCTTGGGGGTCGAGATGTAATCCTTGAAGCGGCCCGGGACCATTTTGTAGCGCTGGTGGATGAGACCGAGCGCGCGGTAGCAGTCGTCGGTGGAATCGGTGACGACGCGGAAGGCCATGATGTCGGACAGCTGCTCGAAGCTGATGTGACGCTCCTGCATCTTGCGCCAGATCGAATAGGGGTGCTTCTCGCGGCCCGAGACCGTCACGTCCATCCCCGCCTGGCTCAGCATGAGCTGAAGCCCCGACGCGATGCGCGCCACCTTGTCGCCGTCGCCCTCCTTGAGCAGCGCCAGCCGCTTGGTGACGCTCTCATAGGCTTCGGGCTCCAGCTGCTCGAAGGCCAGCAGCTGCATCTCGCGCATGAAGTCGTACATGCCGATGCGCTCAGCCAGCGGCGCGTAGATATCCATCGTTTCGCGCGCGATGCGGCGGCGCTTTTCGGGATTCTTGATGTGATGGAGTGTGCGCATGTTGTGCAGGCGGTCGGCGAGCTTGACCAGGAGCACGCGGATATCGTCCGACATGGCGAGCAGGAATTTGCGCAGATTCTCCGCTGCCCGCTCATTTTCGGTCTGGGCTTCGATCTTGGAGAGCTTGGTGACGCCGTCGACCAACCGCGCCACGTCGTCGCCGAACAGCTTCTGAATCTCTTCGGTGGTGGTGAGCGTGTCCTCGATCGTATCGTGCAGCAGGGCCGTCACGATTGTCTTGTCGTCGAGGAAAAGGTCGGTTAGAATGCCTGCAACTTCAATGGGATGGCTGAAGTAGGGGTCGCCGCTGGCGCGCTTCTGGTTGCCGTGCCGTGCGACCGAAAACACATAGGCGCGATTGATCAGCGCTTCGTCAGCGTCGGGGTCGTATCCCCTGACTCGTTCTACAAGTTCATATTGGCGCAGCATCCGCAGACAGGATGTGGTGACTTGGTGCTGCTTCGCAACAGGAAAGTAGCGTTTCCGCACGTATTCGTAGCGCGCACGCGGCGCCTGTCATCGCAAGGACACGCTCGCCTCGCCGGCGCGGCGTCCTTCGAGCGATCGCCAGTCCCGGCCCGATTCCCCGCACGCCGGGCCGCCATTCCGGTTTCGCACCGGAACCTCCATTGATCGATTTCAATTCGAAACTGGAATATGGCTTGGAAAGGGATTGCCGCAACTTCGGGGTTTGGCGCGGCGCGAAGAATGCGCTAGCGTCGACCGCTATGGGTGCGCGTAAGGGTCTCCAGGCCTTTGAAGGCTGTGCATTGCCGGCGGCGTTGGAAGCGATGGGCGAACGCTGGTCGTTCCTGATCCTGCGTGCCGCGTTCAACGGCATCGTCTATTTCGAGGATTTCCAATCCACGCTCGGCATTGCCCGCAACATCCTGTCCGATCGGCTCGGCAAGCTGGTTGCGAACAACATCATGACGCGCGAGCCGGTCCCATCGGACAAAAGGCGCATTGCCTATCGTCTGACCGACAAGGGCCTGGGTCTCGTGCCGGTCATGATCGCGCTGCGCCAATGGGGCGAACGCTGGGGCGGCAACGCGTCGCGCGGTCCGGTCCTGTCCGATGCGCGCGACCGCAAGCCCATCCGGCCCATCACCATCCAGGCATGGGACGGCCGCATCCTGGAGCGGGGCGAGCTGTGCTGGGTCGAGCAGGCCGATGGCGCGAGCGCGCCCGTGCGTTGCACAGGGCCCGCGCGGGACCGAAAGCCGGATCTCTGAGTTCGACGACGATGACCGTCATCACCTATTCCGCCAAACCATTTTTCGAGGACAAGAATCGCGCCTTCTGGACATTGCAGGGCATCGGCTGGGCCGGCGCCTTCCTGCTGCGCGCGGTGACGGGTTTCGCGAACACCCAGCCCTTGTCCTTCCTCGTGCCGATCCTGATCTCGACGGTCACCGGCTATTCGCTGACGCTCATCATCGCGGTGGGCTACCGGTTTCTGCTGAAGCAGAAGCCCATCGTCACCTGGACGGTCTCGATCCTGCTGGTGCTGGTCGCCGGCGCCGTCGCGGCGGCGATCGACAGCTGGGTGTTCGCGCTGCGCAATCCGCAGAGCGAGGCCACCAGTCTCAAGCTCGTCATCGGCTATCTCTATCTCAACATCACGCTGCTCGGCGCATGGTCGGCGCTCTATTATGCGATCAACTTCTTCCTCACCATCGAGGAACAGGCCGACCAGCTGCAGAAGCTCGAAAACCAGGCCAGCGCCGCCCAGCTCGCCATGCTGCGCTACCAGCTCAATCCGCACTTTCTGTTCAACACGCTGAACAGCATCTCGACGCTGGTTCTGCTGAAGCAGACCGAGCGCGCCAATGCCATGCTGTCGCGCCTCTCGGCGTTCCTGCGCT
>JAGIAA010000027.1 GCA_017745115.1 Sphingobium sp.
ACGAGCTTCTGGAATTACGTGCGCGAGATGGAGATTCCCGACAGCCTGCGCGAGCGGATCGAGATCTTCGCCGAGAGCGCGGTCGCCTGGCAGTCGGTCGACGAGATCTTCCGCACGGACAGCTGGATCCAGGTCTGCCTCGGCCAGCGCTTGACGCCCAAGAGCTGGCACCGCCTGGGCCAGCTGATGGCACCCGGCCGACTGCGGGACACGCTCGCCGACATCAAGGCACGGGTCGACCGGCGCGTCGCAAGCATGCCGAGCCACCAGCAATTCATCGACGATTATTGCGGCGAGGTCCCGGCCTGAGCGGCCATCGCCGGAAACTTCTGGAGAACGACGTGCGCATTTTCCTTCCAGCTATAATGATAGGCATATCGACGGTAGCGCTAGCACAAACCGCGCCGTTGCCACCCGAGGCAAAGGTCGCCGGGACCAGCGCGACGGCGCATCCCGAGATCTGGCCGGCCTACAAATATCCTGTCGCCAAGGACGCCAAGGCCGAGGCGATGATCGCCAGCCTGCTCAAGCGCATGACGCTTGAGGAGAAGATCGGCCAGCTTGTCCAGGGCGACATCAGCGCCATCACGCCCGCAGACATGCAGAAATATCATCTCGGCTCCGTCCTCGCAGGCGGGTCGAGCGGCCCCTATGGCGACGACAAGGCGCCGGCCGCGAAGTGGCTGGCACTGGCCGACCAGTTCTACGATGCCTCGGTGGACAAATCGAACGGCGGCGTCGGCATCCCGATGCTCTGGGGTATCGATGCGGTGCACGGCCATGCCAACATCGTCGGCGCCACCATCTTCCCGCACAATATCGGTCTCGGCGCCGCGCACGATCCGGTTCTGATCGAGCGGGTCGGCGTGGCGACCGCCAAGGAAATCCGCGTCACCGGCCAGGAATGGACCTTTGCGCCGACGGTCACGGTCCCGCAAGATTACCGCTGGGGCCGCGCCTATGAGGGCTACAGTTCCGATCCCAAGCTCGTCTCTTCCTATGTCGGCGCGATGGTGCGCGGCCTGCAGGGGCCGCCGGCCGGTAAGATCGCGAGCGACAAGGTGCTGGCCTCCACCAAGCATTTCCTTGCCGACGGCGGCACGCACAACGGCGTCGACCAGGGCGATGCGCAGATCAGCGAGATCGAACTGCGCGACATCCATGGGGCACCTTACGGGCCCGCGATCACTAACGGTGTCGGCACGGTCATGGCCAGCTTTTCGAGCTGGCAGGGCAAGAAGATGACCGGCAACAAGAGCCTGCTGACCGGCGTGCTGAAGGACCGCATGGGCTTTGGCGGCTTCACGGTCTCGGACTGGAACGCGCATGGCCAGGTCGAGGGTTGCACCAATGCCGACTGCCCGCAGGCGCTGATGGCCGGCGTCGACATGTACATGGCGCCGGACAGCTGGAAGCCGATCTATGAAAACCTGCTGCGCGAGGCCAAGAGCGGCCAGATCCCGATGGCGCGCATCGACGAGGCGGTCACCCGCATCCTGCGGGTCAAAGCGCGGCTCGGCCTGTTCGAAGCCGGCAAGCCGTCCGCGCGCCCGCTGGCCGGGCAGTGGAGCCTGCTCGGCGCGCCCGCGCATCGCGCCATCGCACGCGAAGCCGTGCGCAAGAGCCTCGTCCTGCTCAAGAACCAGGGCGTGCTGCCGCTCAAGGCGGGCGGACGGCTGCTCGTCGCGGGCGATGGCGTCGACGATATCTCGCGCCAGTCGGGCGGCTGGACGATCAGCTGGCAGGGGACGGGCGTCACCAATGCCGACTTCCCGGGCGCCACTTCGCTGGGCAAAGGCTTTGCCGATGCCGTGAAGGCGGGCCGCGGGACGACTGAGCTCTCACCGGACGGCAGCTTCAAGACCAGGCCGGACGCCGCGGTCGTGATCTTCGGCGAGAAACCCTATGCCGAGTTCCAGGGCGACCGGAAGTCGCTTCAGCTCGATCCCGAGCTGACCGGCCCGTTCGAGACGATGCGCAAGCTGAAGGCCCAGGGCATCCCGGTCGTCGCCGTGATGATCACCGGCCGTCCGCTCTATGTGAATCCGGCGCTCAACCTTGCCGATGCGTTCGTCGTCGCCTGGCTGCCGGGCAGCGAAGGCGCTGGCGTCGCGGATGTGCTGGTCGGCAACAAGGCGGGCGCCAAGCGGTTCGACTTCACCGGAACATTGCCCACGGCCTGGCCGAAGACGGCGAACATGGCGGATGGCGCGCTCTATCCCTTCGGCTACGGCCTCAAATACGGCTCGCCGAAGAAAGCGTGGACCGCGTTGCCCGAGAAGAGCGGCGCCGGGGCAGGGGACGCGCGGGTCTGGTTCGCCAATGGCGTGCCGGCGGCAAGCTGGTCGCTCGCCGTCACCGACGAGAATGGCGGACAGCAGACGCGCATCACTGCCGTTCCGGCCAAGGCGCTGGACGGCCGTGTCACCATCACAGCCACCGACCATATCGTGCAGGAAGGCGCGCGGCGGTTCGTCATCGACAGCGGCAAGGCATCGATCCAGCTCGGTACCTTCGACCCGCTCGACATCGCCCGCGAAAGCAATGGCGATGTCATGCTGCTGGTCACGATCAAGGTCGACAAGGCGCCGGTCTCGGCCAGTGTCGGCATGAAGGGCGGCGCCACGGCTCTGCTGCCGGCGACGCCGCCGGTCAGCGCCAACTATGTCCGCTACGGCCTGCCGCTCAAATGCTTCGCCGCCAAGGGCGTCGACATGACCAAGGTCACCGCGCCCTTCGTGCTGACGCTGGAGGGCCCCACCGATCTCTCCATCGCGGAAGTGCGGCTGGGGAGCGACGCGGAGGTGCCGCTACGGTGTCCGTGAGCTTTCTGATCCTCGCCCCTTCAGGGGAGAGGATAGCGCAGCTGCCGGACGGAGTCCGGCTAGCGAAGCTTGGAGAGGGGCTGGCCAGCTTGCCCCTCTCCAACTCCGCCTGATCGCTTCGCGATAAGGCTCCACTATCCTCTCCCTGAAGGGGCGAGGAGAAGAAGTAAGAATCCTTGCTATCCGCCAATGGTAGCGCTAACGTTTTGCGGACAGGGCACGGAAGCCCGCCGCCTTTAGGAGAGGAAAGATGCGTCATTGGATTGCCCTGAGCCTGACGACTGCGACGCTTGCACTCGCCGCCTGCTCCTCGAAGCAAGCCGCCGGCAACGCCGCTGAAGCGAAAGAACCCGTCGCCGAAAACGGCCGGCATTTCCTCTCGCAACCGCTGGTCAGCGACATCTACACCGCCGACCCCTCGGCCCATGTCTTCGACGGCAAGATCTACGTCTATCCCAGCCACGACGTCGACGCCGGCATCCCCGACGACGACCTGGGCAGCCAATATGCCATGCACGACTATCGTGTGCTCGAGATCGGCAAGGTCGGCGGTCCGGTGAAGGTTGGCGACGTCGCGCTCGACATCAAGGACGTGCCTTGGGCCGGGAAGCAGATGTGGGCGCCGGACGCCGCCTTCAAGGATGGCAAATATTACCTCTACTTCCCGGTCAAGGATAAGACCGGCGTCTTCCACATCGGCGCGGCGGTCGGCGACAATCCAATGGGCCCGTTCAAGGCCGATCCCGAGCCGATCCCGGACAGCTTCTCGATGGACCCGGCGGTGTTCACCGACACGGACGGCGCGAGCTACATGTATTTCGGCGGCATCTGGGGCGGCCAGCTCCAGAAATGGGCGACCGGCAAATATGACGCCTCGGTCGGCGACACCGACCTCAAGCAGGACGACAAGCCCGCGCTCAACCCCAAGGTCGCCAAGATGGCGCCCGACATGCGCCATTATGCCGAGAAGCCGCGCGACCTCGTCATTCTCGACGAGAAGGGCAAGCCGATCCTCGGCGGCGACCATGAGCGCCGCTTCTTCGAGGCCTCGTGGATGTATAAGCGCGGCGGCAAATATTATTTCACCTACTCGACCGGCGACACGCATTTCCTGAACTATGCTATCGGCGACAGCCCCTATGGCCCGTTCAAATATGTCGGCCATATCCTCAAGCCCGTGCAGGGCTGGACCTCGCACCATTCGATCGTCGATTTCGATGGGAAGAACTGGCTGTTCTATCACGACACCCAGCTCAGCAAGAAGAACCACCTGCGCAACGTCAAGATGACGGAGCTGAGCTTCAACGCGGACGGCACGATCAAGCTGATCGATCCGTTCAAGGACTGAGGCGCGGGCGGACCAGGCATGTTTCTCGGGATCGACATCGGCACCTCGGGTGTGAAGGCGGTCGTCATCGATGCCGCCGGTGCCGTGGCGGGGCAGGGGACGGCGGCGCTCACCGTGCAGCGTCCCCATCCGCTCTGGTCCGAGCAGGATCCCGAGGCTTGGTGGACCGCCACCACCGCCGCGGTGCAGGCAATCCCGGCGGATGTGCGCCGGGCCGTGCGGGGCATCGGCGTGGCTGGCCAGATGCACGGCGCGACGCTGCTCGGCGCTGACGACAAGCCGTTGCGGTCCGCCATCCTCTGGAACGATGGCCGCAGCCACGCCGAATGCGCCCAGCTGGAAGCGAAGACGCCGCTCTTCCGCTCGGTCGGCGGCAATATCGTCATGCCCGGCTTCACCGCGCCCAAGCTCGCCTGGGTCCGCAAGCATGAGCCGCAAGTCTTTGAAAAGACCAAGACGGTCCTGCTGCCCAAGGATTATGTCCGCCTGCAGATGACCGGCGAGAAGGCGTCCGATCTTTCCGACAGCGCCGGCACGCTCTGGCTCGACGTCGCCGGCCGCCGCTGGTCCGCAGCACTGCTCGCCGCCACCGGTCTCACCGCCGATCAGATGCCGCGCCTCGTCGAAGGCACCGAAGCGACGGGCACGCTGCGCGCCGAGGTCGCCGAGCTCTGGGGTGTGCCGCAAGTCCTCGTCGCGGGCGGCGGCGGCGACAATGCCGCCGGGGCCGCCGGCATTGGCGTGGTCAGGGATGGCGACGCCCTGCTCTCGCTCGGCACGTCCGGCGTCATCTTCGTTGCCAATGACGCGTTCCGGCCCAATCCGGCCCGCGCGGTCCATGCCTTCTGTCACTGTCTCCCCGGCCTCTGGCATCAGATGTCGGTTCACTTGTCGGCGGCGTCCTGCATCGACTGGGCTGCACACCTGATCGGTGCGCAAGGCGCCGCCGACTTCTTTGCTCGCGCGGAGGCGGCCGGTCCGGCCAGCGGGCCCGAGCTGTTCCTCCCCTATCTCTCGGGCGAGCGTACGCCGCATAATGACGCGGCGGTGCGCGCCGGCTTCCTGCGCCTCGACAATGACACCACGCCCGAGCGGCTCGCCCAGGCCGTGCTCGAAGGCGTCGCCTTCGCGCTTGCCGACGGGCTCGACGCCCTGCGCGGCGCGGGCACGGATATTCAAAGCCTGTCCGTCATCGGTGGCGGCGCGCGCTCCAGCTACTGGGGCGAGACGATCGCTGCGTCTCTCGGGATCGAGCTCGTCTATCTGCGCGGCGGGGAGGTCGGCCCGGCCATGGGCGGCGCCCGGCTCGCGCAGATTCTCGTCGACGGCGGCAGCCCCCAGGAGGTCTGCGCCGCGCCGCCCGTCTCGCACATCATCTCGCCCAATATGGACCTCGCGGCCCGGCTCGCCCCCAAGCGCCGCGCCTTCATCGACGCCTATCCCCGCATCACCCCCTCAAGGAACTCCGCATGAGCACCGATTTCTTCGCCGCCGTCCCGACCATCGCATATGAGGGGCCGCAGACCGCCAACGAGCTCGCCTACCGTTTCTACGACAAGGACCGGGTCGTGCTGGGCAAGCGCATGGAGGACCATCTCCGTTTCGCGGTCTGCTTCTGGCATACCTTCTGCTGGCAGGGCAGCGACGTGTTCGGCGCCGGCACCTTCGGACGGCCCTGGCATCGCGGCCCCAACAACAGCGCGGCGGCCGCCCAGAAGCGCGCCGTCGCCTTCGAGTTCATCTCCAAGCTCGACGTGCCCTTCTACTGCTTCCACGATGTCGACGTCATGGCGGATGCGAACAGCGTCGCCGAGCATCGCAAGCTGTTCGCCGAGGCCGCCGACGATCTCGAAAGGCTGCAGGCGAGTTCAGGCCGCAAGCTGCTCTGGGGCACGGCCAATCTGTTCAGCCATCCCCGCTATGCTGCCGGTGCCGCGACCAGCCCCGATCCGGAAGTCTATGCCTTTGCCGCCATGCAGGTGCGCGACGTGCTGGAAGCGACGCATCGCCTGGGCGGGTCCAACTATGTGCTGTGGGGCGGCCGCGAGGGCTATGAGACGCTGCAGAACACCGATCTCAAGCGCGAGATGGACAATTTCGGCCGCTTCCTGGCGATGGTCGTCGAGCACAAGCACAAGATCGGCTTCACCGGCACGATCCTGATCGAGCCCAAGCCGCACGAGCCGACCAAGCACCAATATGATTTCGACACGGCGACCGTTTACGGCTTCCTCAAGAAATACGGCCTCGAGAACGAGGTGCGGGTCAATATCGAGGCGAACCACGCGACGCTCGCCGGGCACACGTTCGAGCATGAGCTGGCCATGGCCAATGCACTCGGCATCTTCGGCTCGATCGACGCCAATCGCGGCGACCACCAGAATGGCTGGGACACCGACCAATTCCCGAACAGCGCCGAGGAAATGACCCTGGCCATGCTCGAAGTGATCCGCGCGGGCGGCTTCACCACGGGCGGCTTCAACTTCGACAGCAAGGTGCGCCGCCAGTCGATGGATCCGGTCGACCTGTTCTACGGCCATATCGGCGGCATCGACACCGTCGCCAGGGGGCTGCTGAACGCTGCCGCGATCATCGAGGACGGCCGCCTCGATGCGATCAAGGCCGAGCGCTATGCCGGCTGGGACGGCGATTTCGCCAAATCGATGTCGAACCTCGATCTTGCCGGCATCGCCGACCTCGCCGAAAGCCGCGCGGTCGACCCCAAGCCGCGCTCGGGCAAGCAGGAACGCATCGAAAATCTCGTGAACCGGTTCGTGTGAGGCACCATGCCGGGCATCCACAACAAACTGGGGGATGTGGATGGCGGCTATTGGCGGCGGTGGTCCTGGACTTCCGCCGCCTTTTTCATCTCCAAGTGCTCCTGCGAAGGCAGGAGCCCAGGGCGTCTTCGCTTTACCTCGCCCTGGGCTCCTGCCTTCGCAGGAGCACTAAAAGCAACATCATTGGCTCTCGCCTTGGCCGCTGCAAATTTCACCTGCGCACAAGCCAGCGCAAGGGAAGCGGCTCCTCCCGGCCCCACCATCGCCATCACCGTCGACGACCTGCCGGCGCACGGCCCCCTGCCGCCTGGCGTGGATCGCCTGAAGGTCGCGGGCCAGATGACCGGTGCGCTGCTGTCGCAGCATGTCCCTGCGACCGGCTTCGTCAACGGCAGCTTCGGCGCCGACGACCGGCAATCGCCGCTGGTGCTCATCACCTGGCAAGCGGCCCAGCTCCCGCTCGGCAATCACACATTTTCCCACCCGCATCTGAACGAGGTCGGCGCGAACGCCTTACTGGCCGATCTCGACAAGAACGAGCGCTTCGTCGGGGGCGGCCAACCCAAGCGCTTCCGTTACCCCTTTCTCGAGGAAGGCACCGATCCAAAAGTGCGCGATGCGGTACGCGCCGGACTGGCCAAGCGCGGCTACAGGATCGCGGCGGTGACGCTCTCGTTCGACGACTATGCCTATAACGCGCCCTATGTGCGCTGCCTCGCGCAGGGCGACGACAAGGCCGTCGCGGCGTTGGAGGCGCGCTATCTTGAATCGGCGCGGGTCGACGCCGAGCGAGCCCGAACCATCACCAAGGCCACCCTCGGCCGCGACGTACCGCAGGTGCTGCTCCTGCATATCGGCGCGTTCACGTCGCACATGCTGCCCCGCCTGATCGGCCTCTACCGCGACATGGGCTTCTCCTTCGTGACGCTCGACGAAGCGCAGAAGGATCCGTTTTACGCGGCGGTCGATCCGAAGAAACCGGGGCCGTCACCAACAATGGGCGCGCTCGCGAAGCAGATGGCGGTGCCGCCGCCGGCCAAGCTGCCCATCCCTGGCGATGAGGTTTGTGCGGAGAGGTGAACCGAAAGCCGGCTCGGTATTTTTCTGAACGCCGTCCCTGCACTTCAACGTCACCCCGGGCTCGACCCGGGGCCCCGCTTTTCTTGAATACCGATGCGGTCACCCCAAGCCGCACAAAGGCAGCGGGAGCCCGGCTCAAGTCCGGGGTGACGAGGGATAAACGCTAGAGGCTGATCCATCCATGTTGAACCGCTCGTCATTGCGAGCCCGGCGGAGGCCGGGCGAAGCAATCCAGGGGTATTCAAGACAGGCCTGGATTGCCGCGCGACTTCGCCGCTCGCAATGACGATTCATATATGCCGGACCAGCCTCTACTCCCGCACTCCCTGCGCAAACGGACCGATCATCGTCCCCACAAACCCGCCGGCCTTATCCGTACTGAGATTGGTGGCGTCGACGTCGGTGGCGACGGTGAGCCAGTCTCTGCCGCTGCTTGATATATCGAAACAGTAGAGGCCGCCATTGGCGCGGATGCGCAGGCCGATCTCGCGGCTTTCGTCGACCGGTAGTTCGACAACGGTCACGCCCTCTCGCGGATCGGTCTTGCCGGCGCGACGCGCGACGCGGACGAGATATTTTCCGCCCCGCCGGGTGACGGCGATGGTCAGGAAATAATCGTCGTTCTGGATCGCCGCGAGGCCGGCGCTCTCGCCCTCCTTGGGCGAGAAGCTGAGCCAGGTGGCGACGGTCGCGACCTCGTGCTGCTGACGGCGCCCGGCGAAGGCGGGCTTGCCGAGGTCGCCGATCCCGTCGCGCCGCGCGTCGAGCAGGAGTTCGCCTTTGGCGAGGCGCACGTCCGCGCCGCGCATCGTCATCCAAGCGGGGTCGAGCCTCGGCCCGTCGAACGTCTCGCGCCAGGAGAAGCTGCCGGTCTGCGGCGCCGCGGGGCGATCGGCGCGCGTGAAGCGGGGCGGGCTCGCCGGGATCGGCTGGCCCTTGGGCAGGATGACCGGCCAGCCGTCCTTCCAGGTCACCGGCAGCAGATAGGTCTCGCGCCCGATATTGTAGAGATTGCCGCGATAGGGCCGCGTCGCGAGGAAGACCGCCGCCCATTGGCCGCTGGGCGTCTGGACGAGATCGGCATGGCCGGCCGAGGTGATCGGGTTCGGCCGCGCGGGATCGAGGTCGCGTTGCGTCAGGATCGGGTTCACGCCGGCCGGCGCCGGCACATAAGGCCCATCCACCTTGTCGGCGCGCAGGATCACCTGGCTGTGATTGACCGAGGTGCCGCCCTCAGCCGCGCAGAGATAATATTTGCCTCCGACCTTGTAGATATGCGGGCCCTCGATCCAGACCGGCTTCTTCGAGAGGTCGATGCCGCCGTTCACGACCAGCCTGGGATTGCCCATCATCGCCAGCTTTTCCGGGTCGAAGCGCTCGATCCAGAGGGCGCGGTGGCCGTCGTAGAGCGGCCTGCCCTCGGGCGCGCGATTGTTGATCAGCCAGGCGCGGCCGTCATCGTCGAAAAAGAGCGAGGGGTCGATGCCCTCCACGGTCTTGAGCCAGACCGGCTTTGACCACGGGCCGGCGGGGTTCTTCGCGGTCATCACGAAATTGCCGCCGCAGTCGACGCAGGTGCCGACCATATAATAGCGGCCATTGTAGACGCTGAGGTCGGGCGCGAAGATGCCGCGCGAGACGGCGAGCCCCGAGAAGTCGAACATGCCGGGCCGGTCGATGGCATTGCCGATCTGGCGCCAGTTCACCAGGTCCTTGCTGTGGAAGATCGGCAGGCCGGGGAACCAGGTGAAGGTCGAGTTGACGAGATAATAGTCGCTGCCGACGCGCAGGACGCTGGGATCCGGATAGAAGCCGGCGAGCACGGGGTTGCGGTACTGCCCGGCCGGGGGCGGCGGGCCATCCTTGCCCTCGTAGCTCACCCAGTCGAAGCGGGCGACGGAGGGTGCCGCGCTGCTGCCCGGCTGCGCTGTCGCGATGCCGGCGAGCGCGGTTGCGACCGTGGTGACGAGCAATGCCGCGGCGATTCCGTTGAGCCATCTCCGCAGCATGCATCTTCCTCCGCCTTGTTCGTCGATTTCGTGGCGTTTCGCATCCGCCACGGGTTGCGCCAGCGCGCCTCCGTCTCTATTTAGTCTGAGTTATTCTGCAAGAGAAAGAGGATATCCGCATGATCGACGGGGCCATGCTCATCGGCGCTGCACAGGAACAATCCCTTGTGCGCTTTTCGGCCTACGATCCGGCCACCAACACCGCACTTTCCGGCGACTTTTCGAGTGCCGGCGTTGTTGAGGCCCAACGCGCCGCGAAACTGGCCGCCGACGCCTTCCCGTCCTACGCCGCAACCGATCTCGAAACCCGCGCCCGCTTCCTCGAAGCCGCCGCCGACGCGATCATGGCGATCGGCGACGAACTCATCGAACGCGCCATGGCCGAGACCGGCCTTCCGCGTGCCCGGCTGGAGGGTGAGCGCGGCCGTACCGTCGGTCAATTGAAGCTCTTCGCCAGCGTCGTGCGCCAGGGCGATTTCCTCGACGCGACGGTCGACAGCGCCCTCCCGGATCGCCAGCCCGCGCCGCGTCCCGACCTGCGCCGCATGAACCTCCCCGTCGGTCCGGTCGCAGTGTTCGGCGCATCGAACTTCCCGCTCGCCTTCTCGGTCGGCGGCGGCGACACCGCCTCCGCGCTGGCCGCCGGCTGCCCCGTCATCGTCAAGGGCCACAGCGCCCATCCGGGCACCGGCGAACTGGTCGCGCGAGCGATCCAGTCGGCCGTCAAGGCGTGCGGTCTGCATGAAGGCGTCTTTTCCTACCTGCCCGGCAATGATCGCGCGCTCGGTTCCGCACTGGTCGCCGATCCTCACATCAAGTCCGTCGGCTTCACCGGTTCGCGCGGCGGCGGCACGGCACTGATGAAGATCGCCGCAGAGCGGCCCGAGCCGATCCCGGTCTATGCCGAGATGTCGAGCATCAACCCCGTCGTCCTGATGCCGCACGCCTTGGCTAATCGCGGCTTAGCCATGGCAGAAGCGTTCGTCGGCTCGCTCACCATGGGGGCGGGGCAGTTCTGCACCAATCCCGGCCTCGTCATCGGCGTTGCCGGGCCCGATCTCGATGCCTTCGCTCTGGCGGCCGGCAATGCGTTGGCGAAGTCCGCTGCTTCGACCATGCTCACCTGCGGCATTCACGCCAGCTATGAAAGCGGCGTTGGCGCGTTCGCAAGCCATGACGCCGTGCGGACAGTCGGTCGCGGCGTGGAGGCGACCGGCCCGAACCAGGCGGTCGGCGCGTTGTTCGAGACGGACGCCGCGCATCTGCTTGCCGATCACAAGCTGACCGACGAGGTGTTCGGCGCGTCCTCGTTGATCGTGCGCTGCAAGGATCTGGCCGAAGTGGCTTCGGTCATCGCGAAGCTTGAAGGGCAGCTCACCGCGACAATCCAGCTCGATCCCGAGGATGAAGCGGAAGCCGCCAGCTTGTTGCCCGTGCTCGCCGGGCGCGTCGGTCGTATTCTCGCGAACGGCTGGCCGACCGGGGTGGAGGTTTGCCACGCCATGGTGCATGGCGGTCCTTATCCCGCGACCAGCGACACGCGGTCGACCTCGGTGGGAACGCTTGCCATCAACCGTTTCCTGCGCCCCGTCTGCTTCCAGAACCTGCCGGATGCGCTGCTGCCGGAACCGCTGCGCGGAGCCAATCCGTGGGGTGTCGCGCGGCGCATGGACGGGAAGCGTGAAGCCTCGCCCCGCTAGGGCAGGCCGTAGTTGACAAAGGCTCCGGAAAAGTCTCGACATGCCCGCGCCGGTGCGCACACCGGCCGGGGAGTTTCAGATTTGTCCGGTCGCACAGCTAAATCGCCACGCATCCATGGCTCGATCGCACGCGCGATCGGCATCGAGATCGTGTCCGGCAAGCGTGCGCCCGGCCAGCTGCTGGGTGGCGAAATCGAGGCCAGCGAGGCGCTTGGCATTTCGCGCACCGCGTATCGCGAAGCGATCCGCATTCTTGCCGCCAAGGGCCTGATCGAGAGCCGGCCCAAGGCAGGCACGCGCGTGACGCCGCGAGCACAGTGGAACATGCTCGATCCCGATGTGCTTGCCTGGATGTTCGAGGGCGATCCCGGGCGCGACTTCATCACCGCGCTGTTCGAGCTGCGCGGCATCGTCGAGCCTGCCGCCTGCGCATTGGCCGCTGCGCGCCGGACCGAGGATGATCTCGCAGCGATGGACGAGGCGCTTGCCGAAATGGGCAAGCGAACGCTCAAGACGGCCGAGGGACGGGATGCGGATCAGCGCTTCCACGCCGCCATCCTCGCCGCCGCCCGCAACGAGCCGCTGGTTTCGCTCGCCAGCACGGTCGGCGCGGCGATCGGCTGGACGACACGGTTCAAGCAGCGCGTGAAAGCACGCCCGCGCGATCCCATGCCCGATCACAAGGCAGTGCTGGAAGCGATCCGGGCGGGCGACGCGGATGGCGCTCGCGCAGCGATGAACGTCCTGCTGCGGCTCGCCATCGAGGACATGGGTCTCAAGCTCCCGGGCTAAGCCTCGCCCAGTTTCCATTCGACCGCCACGCGCCCGCCGCCGGTGCCGCGGCCGCTCGCGTCATATTCGAGCGGACGGCCACTCGCTTGTGCCTCACGGACGAGTGGCCAGCCGATGTCCGTCAGGCGGATCTTGACGCGGTTCACATAGCCTTGCTCGTTGAGGCGCTGCCAGGCGAGATAGACGAAACGCTCATCGCGCGGACCGCTGGCGAAGGGCCCGGTGAAGACCGGGCGCTCGGGGTCCGGCCCTTCCTTCACCTTGAGCTCGAACTCGAAGACGAGTGTGCTGTCCGCGCGTTTGACGGGCGGCTGGATGTTATCCTTGCTGTCCTGCAAGCCGAAGCGGACGGCGCTGCCGTCAGGCGATGGTGGATCGGCGCTGTCGCGCAGCAGGCGGAAGCGGACCGAATCCGAATTACTCATTTTATCCGCCTTCCAAGACCTTCGTCATTGCGAGCGAAGCGAAGCAATCCATTCTCATCCTGGATTGCTTCGGGCTTTGCCCTCGCAATGACGATACAGGAAAAGGCGCCGTCGATCCTATCCTAGTGATTGTCCCTCGGCAGACCACGCGTCTGGGCGATGCGCTGATAGGCTTCCGTGCCCTCCAAGATCATGCCGTCGCCGAGCTGCCCAACCATGCCGCGCTGGATTTCCTGCCAGGGCGTCTGGGATGCCGGATATTTATAGCCACCGTCCAAGTCGAGCACGATGGCCCGCGCCGCCAGCTCGCTTTCGGGCACCAGCACATCCGCCGTGCCCTTGCGTAGATCGATGCGCACCCGGTCGCCGGTCCGGAGCAGCGCGAGATTGCCATTGGCTGCAGCTTCCGGGCTGGCATTGAGGATCGAGGGGCTGCCGCTGGTCCCGGACTGGCGGCCGTCGCCGAGGCAAGGGAGCGAGTGGATGCCATCAAGGATGAGATAGGCCGGCGGACGCATGTTCACGACCTCCGCGCCGCCAGGATAGCCGATGGGTCCCGTGCCGCGCATGACGAGCAATGTCGCTGGTGTGATACCGGTCGCGGGATCGTCGATGCGGGCATGATAATCCTCCGGGCCATCGAACACGACGACGGGACCTTCGAAGGCGTCGGGATCGGCGTGATTGGAGAGGTAGCGCGCCCGGAATTCCTCCGAGATGACGCTGGTCTTCATGATCGCGCTGTCGAAGAGATTGCCCGAGAGCACGACGAAGCCGGCCGCTGCCCTGAGCGGTTGATCGAAGGGCCGGATGACCCGTTCGTCGTCGATCGCCGCGCCGCTGCAATTCTCGCCGATGGTCTTGCCATTCGCCGTGATGGCATCCGTCTTGATGAGGTCCGCGCCGATGAGCTGGCCGACCACGGCAGGCACGCCGCCCGCACGATGATAATCCTCGCCCAGATATTCGCCGGCGGGCTGCAGGTTGACGAGTAGCGGCACGTCGAGGCCGTGCGTCTGCCAGGTCTTCAGCGGCAGATCGACGCCGATGTGGCGGGCAATGGCGGAGAGATGGATCGGCGCGTTGGTCGAGCCGCCAATGGCGCTGTTGACGGCGATGGCGTTGAGGAAGGCGTCTTTCGTCAGGATATCGGAAGGCTTCAGGTCTTCGTGGACCATCTCGACGATGCGCTTGCCGGTCCGCCAGGCGCACTCCTGACGGTCGCGATGTGGCGCAGGAATGGCCGCCGAGCCCGGCAGGGACATGCCGAGCGCTTCGGTCAGCGAATTCATGGTGCTCGCGGTGCCCATGGTGTTGCAGTAGCCCGTCGAGGGCGCCGAGGAGGCGACCAGGCGAATGAACTCCGCGTCGTCGATTTCGCCGGCGGCGAGTAGTTCTCGCGCCTTCCAGATGATCGTGCCGGAGCCGGTGCGCTCGTTCTTGTACCAGCCGTTGAGCATCGGGCCGACTGACAGGGCAATGGCCGGGATGTTGACGGTCGCGGCCGCCATAAGGGCGGCAGGCGTCGTCTTGTCACAGCCGATGGTCAGCACGACGCCGTCGAGCGGGTAGCCGTAGAGCACTTCGACAAGGCCGAGATAGGCGAGGTTGCGATCGAGCGCCGCCGTCGGCCGCTTACCGGTCTCCTGGATCGGATGGACCGGAAATTCGATCGCGATGCCGCCTGCCTCGCGAATGCCTTCGCGGACACGTTCGGCAAGAACGAGGTGGTGGCGATTGCAGGGAGAGAGATCGCTGCCGGTCTGCGCGATGCCGATGATCGGCTTGCCGCTGCGCAACTCCTCGAGGCTCAGGCCATAGTTCAGGTAGCGCTCGAGATAGAGCGCGGTCATGTCGATATTGCCAGGATTGTCGAACCAGGCGCGGCTACGGAGCTGGGGCGGGGACTTGGGCGACGACATGAACAGGCTCCGAGCAAAGACTGGCTGCGAATATACTCAGACAAATCTGCCGCACAAGGCAGAAACATGAGGAATTTTCAGGAATCAGGGACGGATGAGTTTAACGGGAACCGCTTTACCCATGGCCTTGTAGCCTGCCGGATTGGGATGGAGATGATCGCCGACGTCATAAGCGGGATTGAGCCTGTCGGGATGAGCCGGGTCCAGCATCACGGCGTCGAAATCGACAACCGCGTCGAAGTTGCCGGGCGCACGGATCCAGGTGTTGACGGCCTGGCGATCCGCCTCGTTTGCGGCATCCGGATGATAGCCCGCAAAGCCCATGAACGGCATGATCGTGCCGCCGATCACCTTGATGCCATGCGCCCGGGCTCGCTCGACGATCTGCCGGTAGGCGCCGATCATCTGCGCGACGAGTGCCTTGTGACCGGCCTCGTCCATCGGTGCGTCGCGGGTCGAAGTGCCGAGATCGTTGATGCCTTCGAGGACGATGAGATGAGTGATGCCCGGGACGCTCAGCACATCACGCTCGAGCCGGGCAAGGGCATTGGGGCCGAGGCCGTCGAGAAGGAGGCGATTGCCGCCAATGCCGCGATTGATGATCGCGGCTTGGCCGTTGAGCCGCCGCGCCAAGACATCGGGCCAGCGGTCATTGCCGTTGGTCGTCGAACCGCGCCCATCGGTGATGCTGTCGCCGAGCGCGACGATGACGGGCTTGGCGCCACAATTTTGAACCTCGATCGCTGAGAGATTGAACCAGCGATCGGCGGTGGCGGCGTCGGTGAGGATGGGCGCATCGACCTGATTGCCGGGCGCGAGATAGGAGGTTGCCCGCGAGCCCGGATGGCCGGTCTGGACGGAGGGGGCGGCCGTGTAGTGGATCGAGACGGCGATATCGGTGAAGGCCGGCGTCGCCAGCGTCACGGGGTCGGAGAGCATGTCCGCGCCTGCAGGGATGGTTACAGCACGGGCGCCGTTGAATGTCAGCGGACGGAGGCTTGCCACCGCCGCGCTCTTGTTGTCCGGCGAGCGGGCGACGGAGCCACCGCCGATCGTCAGCGGCATCGTACCGAAGGCATTGGAGAGCCGTACGCGCAGCGCCGTTCCTGGTAGTGTCGTTCGCACGATCTCGCGTAGCGTTCGGTTCTTATAGGTCTCGGCGGGAAGGGCATTATCGCCCTCAGCCACATATTGCGAAGAGGCCCAAGCCAGGCGCCAGGGGCAGGTTGTCTCTCTCGCCTGGAGCGGTGCGGCCAGCGCGAGAACACTGGCCAAGCCCAACGCAGCGTGCATTCGCACGATCACTCTCTCCCAAATGGCCGGGGCCGCCTTTGCAGCGGCGGCAGAAAGGCCGGTCGCGGACGCGGCGCGAGAGGGTACGGCCAGGATTGCCGCGGAGGCCGCGGAGGCAGAGACCATCTCCTTGCGATTGAGCGATATGGTCATTGAATGCCCCCCATTTCTGCCATGAGCGCACCAGGACCTTGCTCGACAATGCCGCGAAGCTGGGCGCAGACGCGAGCCTCGAGTTCCGGCCAACGCCGCGCAACATCGCCGAATATTTCGTCCATCGCGAGAAGCCTGGAACACGCCTCGTCGATTGCGCTTGCTTCGGCCCAGATGGCGCCGGTGCGCGCGGCCATGGGATCGTCGACCGCGAATGCATGACCCGCAGCATCCCTGCCGCGCTGCCATGCCATCCATGCGGCGATGGCAAGCTCCAGCATGGGGGAAGGCAGGCCTATCTGCAGCCGCGCGCGCAGCGGCGCGACGATACGCTGCGGCAGCTTCAGGGAGCCATCCATGGCAATTTGCTGCGTGCGATGTTGCAGCATGGGATTGGCGAAACGGTGCAACAGGTCTGCGCGGTGGCGTGGCAGGTCGAGTTCGGGAGGCGGCGAAAGCGTCGTCTCGCTTTCGTCCCAGAGGCGCTCGATCAACGCACGCCGCGCCGGGCTGGCGACGAACTCATGGACATGGGCAATACCGTCCAGTCCGCCCAGATAAGCAATGGTCGAATGGGCGCCATTGAGCAGGCGCAGCTTGGCCTCCTCCCAGGGCGCGACGGCCGGTGTCAATGTGACGCCGGCGCTAGCAAGATCAGGCATCTCGCCGGCAAAGCGGTTCTCCAGCACCCATTGCGTGAACGGTTCGGTTTCGATCAGCCCTTCGTCGCGTACGCCATAATCGGCGGTGAAACGATCGGTGCGTTCGCTTGTCGTGGCCGGCACGATGCGGTCGACCATGGAGGCGGGAAAGGCGCCGCATGTTTCGATCCATTGGGCAAGCGCTGCGTCATGCGCACGTGCCATCGCAAGCACCGCGTCGCGCAGCAATGTTCCGTTGTGCGGAAGATTGTCGCAACTGACAGCGGTGAAGGGGGGCAAGCCGGCCGCCTGGCGGCGAGCGAGAGCGGCGACGAGCAAGCCGGGTGCGGAACGCGGCGCGCCGAGGTTTTTCAGGTCTGCCGCGATGTCGGGATTGCCTGTGTCCAGACCGCCCTCGGCCCGATCGAGCCCGTACCCTTTTTCCGTGACGGTGAGGGTGACGAGATGGACACTCGGCTGCGCCAGGGCCGTGACCACGGCGCCGGGGTCCTCCGGCGCGACGAGCATGCGCAGGAGATTGCCGACGACCCGTGCTTTCTCGCCATCGCCACTGCGCTCGAGAAGGGTGTAGAGGCCATCCTGCGGAGCCAGCCTGTTGCGTACACCTGCCGAACGCAGCGAGACGCCGACAATGCCCCAACGGTGATCACCCGAGGCTGCGACGGTGTCGAGATAAGCCGCTTGGTGCGCGCGATGGAAGGCGCCGAGGCCGAGATGGACCACGCCCTCCGCCAAGGCGGAGCGGTCGTAGGCTGGCGTCGCGATGCGTTCGTCGAGAGACGGCAATGTTTCAAGCGACAGAAGCGGGCTCACAGCCTGTAGGCCGCCTTGGCAAGATCATAGGCGAGTGCCCGCGCCAACTCGTGCGCCTCATCCTCTTCGAGGCGATGATCCGCGACCAGTTGCGCGAGCCAGACACAGTCCATCCGGCGGGCAACGTCATGGCGGGCCGGGATGGAGAGGAAGGCGCGCGTATCGTCGTTGAAGCCGACCGTGTTGTAGAAACCTGCCGTTTCGGTGGCGCGCTCGCGGAAGCGGCGCATGCCCTCCGGACTATCGTTGAACCACCAGGGCGGGCCCAGTTTCAGCGCGGGATAATGACCGGCAAGCGGCGCCAGTTCACGCGAATAGCTGTCTTCGTCCAGCGTGAAGACAATGATGCAAAGGCGAGGGTCGTTGCCATAGGCGTCCAGCAAGGGCTTCAGCGCCGTGACATAGTCGGTCGGCACAGGAATATCGGCGCCCTTGTCGCGTCCGAAGCGGGCGTGGACCCAATCACTATGGTTGCGGAAAACACCGGGGTGCAGCTGGAGCACCATGCCGTCGTCGATACTCATGCGCGCCATTTCGACGAGCATGGCGCCGCGAAATATGTCGGCGTCTCCCGGCGAGCAGCGCCCCAGCAACGCCTTGGCGTAGAGCGTCTCCAGATCGGCGCGATCCAGGGCGCAGGTCGTCGCGTTGCGGTGGCCATGGTCGGTAGCTGTCGCGCCATGCGCGCGGAAATAGGCGCGGCGGTTCTCGTGGGCCCGCAGATAGCCGTCGAGCGTACCGATATCCTCGCCGGCCAGCTCTCCGAACCGCGCGACGTTTTCGGCAAAACCCTCATGCTCGGGATCCACGACCGGATCGGGCCGATAGGTGGTGATGACGCGCCCGCTCCATCCGCTGTCCTGGATGATCCTGTGATAGGGGAGCTCGTCGATCGGGCTCTCGGTTGTCGCGATGGCCTCGATGCCGAAGCGCTCGAAGAGGGCGCGGGGCCGGAAGGCATCGGTGCGCAGCGCGGCGTCGATGGTATCGAAATAATGGGCCGCGGTATCGGCGGTCAGTTGGACGTCGAGGCCGAAGATCTCGGAGAAGACCCAGTCGAGCCACATGCGCGACGGCGTGCCGCGGAACAGATGATAACGCTCGGCAAAGCGCGTCCAGATCTTGCGCGGATCGGTCTCAACGGGCGTGCCATCGCGCGTCGGGATGCCAAGGTCTTCAAGTCGAACGCCCTGGCTGTAGAGCATCCGGAAGACATAGTGATCAGGCACGATGAGGAGTTGCGCCGGATCCGGGAAAGGCTCGTTCAGCGCAAACCATGCCGGATCGGTGTGGCCGTGCGGGCTGATGATCGGCAGGCTCTTCACGCCGTCATAAAGCGCGCGGGAGATGTCGCGTGTGCGCGGCTCCGCCGGGAAAAGACGGTCGGGGTGAAGCCGCAGAGGCTTAGTCATGATCGCTGTTCCATCCGCGCCGGTTCATAGCGCGGATTGATGAGATGCGTCACCACGAGGGCGGCAAGATAAGCGAAGCCGGAGACGACGAAGATGGGCGTGTAGGTACCGATGCTCTCCAGCACCATGCCGGCATATTTGCTCATGAGCATGCCGCCGGCCGCTCCCGCAAAGCCGCCCAGGCCGACGACGGCGCCTTGCGCATAGCGGGGAAAGAGGTCGCCGGGGATGGCGAAGAGATTGGTGGAGAAGCCCTGGTGCCCGGCGGTGGCCAGGCCGATGAGGATGACTGCGGCCCAGATGGAGGATGCCTGAGCGGAAAAAGTTACAGGCACGACGATGAGGGCGCACAGCAGCATGGCAAGCTTCCGCGCCGGTCCCGTCGCCCAGCCTTTGCCCAACAGGTGCGAACTGGTCCAGCCACCCGCGATCGCGCCCAAATCGGACATGAGATAGATGGCCACCAGCGGCGGGCCGAACCCGGCAAGATTGGTGCCGAACTGCTTGGAGAAGAAATCGGGCAGCCAGAAGAGGAACGTCCACCAGACCGGATCGATAAGGAAGCGGCCGGACATATAGGCCCAGGTCTGCTTGTGGCGCAGCACCGCACGGATCGACGAGCGCCCAGTGTCAACGGCCGGTTCGGCCTCGATCCAGGCGACTTCCTCCGCCGTCACCCGTTTGTGCTCGCGCGGCTTGCGGTAGAGGAACCACCAGGCGCCGAGCCAGACGATGTTGAACAGCCCGGTCACGATGAAGGCGCTTCGCCAGCCGAAGCTGAGAGCGAGCGCCGGGACGAGCAACGGCGTGATGATGGCGCCGAAATTCGCTCCCGCGTTGAAGATGCCGATGGCGAGCGCGCGTTCGCGCCGGTTGAACCACTGTGAGGCGGCGGCGAGTGCGGCGGGATAGGTGCCGGCCTCGCCAATGCCGAGCGGGATGCGCATCAATGCGAATTGCCGCGTCGTCGTCATGAAGGCATGGCCGACATGCGCCGCGGTCCAGATGCCCATGGCGAGCAGATAGCCGGCGCGGGGACCGATCCGGTCGATCAGGCGGCCGAAGAACAGGAAGCCGATGCCGTAGGAGGCCTGGAAGACGAGCGCCGTGTTGGCGTAGCCACCCTCGGTCCAGCCGTAGAGTTCGGTAAGCGTCGGCTTGAGCACGCCAATGACGAGGCGATCGATATAAGAGAGAATGACCGCGAAGAAGAGCATGCCGCAGATGATCCAGCGGACATTGCCTTTCGGCCGGGTTGTGCCGGCTGCCACTGTGTCAGTCATTCAATCCCCTCCCGCTTATCTCACCAGTTGTAGAGCGTACCGTCCTCGAGCCTGTTGACCGGCAGGTAGGCGCGTTCATAGGGATGGGTCGCGGCGAGGCGCTCGTCGATATCGACGCCCAGGCCGGGCGCATCGCCGGGATGCATCAACCCATCTTCGAAGCTGTAATGGTGCGGGAAGACCGCGTCCGTCTCGGCCGTGTGGCGCATATATTCCTGAATGCCGAAGTTGGGGATCGACAGGCCGAAATGCAGCGCGGCGGCCATGGTGACCGGCGAGAGGTCGGTGGCGCCATGGCATCCCGTCCGGACGTTGTGCATGTCCGCAAAACTGGCGATTTTCCGTAGGTGCGTGATGCCGCCCGCATGAACCACCGTCGCGCGGATATAGTCGATCAACTGCTCCTCGATCAGCTGCTTGCAGTCCCAGATGGAGGAGAAGATCTCGCCGACTGCGAGCGGGGTCGTGGTGTGTTGCCGGATAAGTCGGAAATTGGCCTGGTTCTCGGCGACGACCGCGTCCTCCAGCCAGAAGGGCCGGAAGGGCTCGAGATCCTTGCCCAGTCGCCCCGCCTCAATGGGTGTCAGGCGATGGTGGATGTCATGGAGCAGGTGGACGTCCCAGCCCAACGCCTCACGGGCCGCCTCGAAAAGCGGGGCGACGGAGCGGAGATACTTCTCGCTGGACCAGACATTCTCGGTGGGAAGATCGGCGTCCGCAGGCTCATAGAAATAGCGGTCCTTGGAAACGCCGTAGGTCGAGGCGAGCCCGGGCACGCCGGACTGAAGGCGGATCGCCTTGTAGCCCTGGCGTTGATAATCGAGCGCTGCCGCAACGGTATCTTCAATGGTCGCGCCATTGGCATGGCCGTAGACCATGCAGCCTTCGCGGCAGGCGCCGCCGAGGAGCTGGTAAACCGGCAGGCCCGCGACCTTACCCTTGATGTCCCAGAGCGCCATGTCGACAGCGGCAATGGCCGACATCGTGACCGGACCGCGCCGCCAATAGGCACCGCGATAGAGATATTGCCACATGTCCTCAATGCGCTGCGCGTCACGGCCGATGAGCAGCGGAACGACATGGTCGTCGAGATAGCTGGCAACCGACAGCTCGCGGCCGTTGAGCGTCGCATCGCCAACGCCCGTGACGCCATCCTCCGTCTCGATCTTCAACGTGACGAAATTGCGGCCGGGACATGTGACGATGACCTTCGCCGACTTTATGGGGGCGGATTTGATGCGCGACATGGGAAAGCCTCTCCTCAGCCGATCTCGAGCGTGACGCTCTTGAGATCGGCGCTGTTGGGTCCGGCCATGATATCGAACAGCCCCGGCTCGACCACTTCCTTCATGTCGATATCCCACATGCGGAAGGCTTCCGGACCCAGCGTGAACCTGACGGTCTTCTTTTCGCCGGCTGCGAGGCTAACGCGCCTAAAGGCCTTAAGCTCCTTGACGGGCCGGGTGACCGAGGCGACCTGATCATGGACGTAGACTTGCACGACCTCGTCGCCCGGACGCTGCCCCACATTGGTCACGTCTATCTCGACATCGACCGATCCCGCGCGCGCGATCTTCGGGGCAGAAAGACGCGGTGCGGAGACGGTGAAGCTGGTGTAGCTCAGGCCGAAGCCGAAGGGGAAAAGCGGGCTTGGATCGGCGAAGAGATAGCCGCGGCGGGCGGAGGGCTTGTGATTGTAGAAGAACGGGATCTGGCCGACGTCACGGACCACCGTCACAGACATTTTGCCGCCGGGATTGATGTCGCCGAACAGGGCCTCGGCCATGGCGGTGCCGCCCTCCTGGCCGAGATACCAGCATTCGATCAATGCGTTAGCGCCGTCGACGACTGCCGGCCAACTCGGCGGACGGCCATTGAGCGCCATGACGACGACAGGTTTTCCGGTCGCCTTGATCGCCGCGAACAGGTCGTTCTGCTCGCCGACCAGATCGAGGTCGGTGCGGTCCCCGAGATGGTTGCGGGCATAGCCTTCGCGGCTGGTCTGCTCGGTGTCGCCGATGGCGAGGATGACGACGTCTGCGCCCTGCGCAACGGTCACGGCTTCCTTGATGAGGGCGCGGTTCTTCGCGGGATCGGCGAGGAGGATTTCGTTGGCGCCGCGGTCCTCGCTCTGCGTGATGAACACGCCCTGCGCGAAGACGACTTCGGCCTTGCCTTCGAGCCGCTTCCTGATGCCGTCCAGCAGTGAAATGCGCGTCTTCGGGAGCGACGAATAGCCACCAAGCCGCGTGACGGCGGCATTGGGGCCGATCACTGCGACGCGTTTATGGGCCCCGGGGGTCAGCGGCAGGATCCCGTCATTCTTGAGCAGCACCATCGCCTTGCGCGCGGTCTCCAACGCAAGCGCGCGCGCCTCATCATTGGCGGTGAGCTTGGCGGCGGCGACGGGGTCGACAGGCCCGGCCTCGAACAGCCCGGCCCGGAACTTCATGCGCAGCATGTGCGCGCAAGCGGCGTCGACCAGCGCCAGCGGGACGCGTCCCGCACGCACTTCGTCGGGAAGGCTGCGATAGGCAACGCCGTCGGGCAGGTCGCAATCGACGCCGGCCTCCAATGCCAATCGTGAGGCATCGCCGAGACTGGCGGCGACCTTGTGGAAGGTGGAAAGCTCCTCGACTGCGGCGTAGTCCGAGACAATGGCGCCATCGAAACCCCATTCGCCGCGCAATATTGTCTTGAGCAACCACTTGTTGGCATGGCTGGGGACGCCGTCGATCTCATTGTAGCTCGGCATGACCGCACCGATGCCGGTGCGCTCGACGACTGCGCGGAAGGGCGGAAAGAAGAACTCCCGCAAGTCCCGTTCGCCGAGCATGGCGGGCGCGACGTTGTTGCCGGCGAGCGGCTGGCCATGGCCGGTCATGTGCTTGAGCGTGGCGTGGACCTTGCCGGGCGCGAGTTCCTTGCCGTCGCCCTGCAGTCCGCGCACGGCGGCGACGCCCAATTCGGCGCAGAGGAACGGATCCTCGCCGAAGGTTTCCTCGATGCGGCCCCAGCGCGGATCGCGCGCGATATCGACGACAGGCGAGAGCGCGAGGGTAGTGCCGTGCGCACGGACCTCGCGGCCGATGACAGCCGACACGCGCTCGACGAGGTCCGGATCGAAGGTGCTTGCCATGGCAATGGCTTGCGGGAAGCTGGTCGCCTCCGGGGCCATGAAGCCGTGCAGCGCTTCTTCATGGAAGACGATCGGGATGCCAAGGCGAGTCTTCGTGCGCGCCCAGTCCTGCGCGGCGTTGACGAAGGCAATGGTGTCAGCCGGTTTGCGCCAGCGGCCGGTGGAGTCATTGGCCGCGTTGCTGGCGGTCGCGGCACCGCCGCGGTCCGAGGGTCGGGCAACCTGGCCGATGCCATGGGGATATGCCGCGCTCGCCTTGGCGGGATCGAAGCGGAGCGCGTCGTCCATCACGTCGCGCTTGGTGCGTGAGAGCGTGATGATCTGCGCGACCTTCTCGTCCAGCGTCATGCGCGACATGAGATCACGGACGCGCAAGTCGACCGGCGCACGAACATCCTTGTAAAGCGGTTGGACGACGGCTGTCGCCGCACGGAGCGAGGCTGGCAGGAGGGCCATGAGCGAGGCGCCAGCGGACAGGCGAAGCAGGTCGCGCCGTGCGATCATGCTCGGTCTCGCCATGGCATTGCCGTCATGGTGCCAGTCCCCTCCAGTTCCAGAAGAACGCGGCATTGCTTGCGATGCCGTCGCTGTGATAGCGGTAACATGCGCGACGGGATATCGGCTGTCAATGCCGACCAGCGCCGCAAGGAGAGGGCGATGGGAGGACGGGCGTATCTCTGGGTGATGGCCCTGGCCGCAACCTGGCTCGGCGCGCCTGCTCAGGCGGAGGACGGCTACAGGCTGTGGATGCGTTATCCCGCTCCAGCCGCCGGCCAGATGCTCTCGAGGATCAATGCGCCCGCCAGATCCCCCATGATCGACGCCGCGATTACGGAGCTTGCGCGCGGACTGGCGGGACGCGTTGCGGACGTCATGCTCGCGACCGGCGCCGATCCCCAGATCGCCGCGCTCAAGCTGCCGCTGGGCGATCTGGGTGACGAAGGCTATCTCATCCGGCCTGTCACCGTAGCGGGCAAGGCGACTCTGCTCGTGACGGCCAATGGCGAGCGCGGTTTGCTCTATGGTGCCTTCGCACTGCTGCGTCACCTCGACGGCGGCGGATCGGCGACGAAAATCGATCTCAAATCCGTGCCCAAACTCAAGCTTCGCATCATGGACCATTGGGACAATCTCGATGGCTTCGTGGAGCGGGGCTACGCCGGGCGGTCGATCTTCGACTGGTGGACGTTGCCGGAGTATAAGGACCCGCTCTACACCGACTATGCACGAGCCGAGGCGTCGATCGGCATCAACGGCACGGTGCTCAACAATGTCGGTGCGCAGCCCGAGGCGCTGAGCGCGCCCTTTATCGCCAAGGCTGCGTCGTTGGCGGACATCTTCCGGCCCTATGGCATCAAGGTCTATCTGAGCGTGCGCTTCACTGCGCCGATCCAGATCGGCGGTCTCAAGACCGCCGATCCGCTCGATCCGCAGGTGCAGGCATGGTGGAGGGCCAAGGCGGACGAAATCTACAAGGCGATCCCCGACTTCGGCGGCTTCCTCGTCAAGGCCAACAGTGAGAGCCAGCCGGGGCCGCGCGATTATGGCCGTACACAGGCCGAGGGCGCCAATGTGCTTGCGGCCGCGCTCAAGTCGCATGGCGGCGTCGTCATGTGGCGCGCCTTCGTCTATTCGGACGCCGATCCCGAAGATCGCGCCAAGCAGGCCTATAGCGAGTTCAAGCCGCTCGACGGTAAGTTTGCCGACAATGTCCTCGTGCAGGCCAAGAACGGCGCCATCGACTTCCAGCCCCGTGAGCCGTTCCATCCTTTGTTCGGCGCGCTGCCGGGCACGCAGCTCATGCTCGAGTTGCAAGTGACCAAGGAATATCTGGGGCAGGCGACGAGTTTCGCCTATCTTGGGCCGCTCTTCTCCGAAGTCCTAAACGCCGATACCTACGCGAAGGGCAAGGGCACGACGGTCGCCAGGATCGTCGATGGGTCAGCCTTTGGCGGCAAGCTGACGGGCATCGCCGGTGTCGCCAACACCGGCCGCAGCCGCGACTGGAGCGGCTCGACGATGAACCAGGCCAACTGGTATGCATTTGGCCGATTGGCCTGGGACCCGTCACTCAGTCCCGAGGTGATCGCCGGCGAATGGGCGGCGCAGACCTTCTCTCCGGATCCGAAACTCGTCGGCCCCCTAGTGAAGATGATGATGGGCTCCCGCGAAGCCGTGGTCGACTATACCGGCGCGCTGGGCCTCGCTCACCTGTTTGCGACGGGCCATCATTATGGGCCGGGACCGTGGATCTCGGATCTCAAGCGCCCCGAATGGAACCCGGCCTATTATCATCGCGGCGACAAGGGCGGCATCGGCTTCGACCGGACCAAGGCGGGCAGCGATGCCATTGGCCAATATGCACCGGACGTCGCGGCGAAACTTTACGATCCCGCGACGACATCCGAGAACGAACTGCTCTGGTTCCACCGCGTGCCCTGGGACTATCGCATGAAGGACGGCAAGACGCTGTGGACCAGCCTCGTGGGTCACTATGACCGGGGCGTCGCGACGGTCGGGCGGATGCGCCAGGACTGGCGGGCGCTCAAACCCTGGATCGACGACCAGCGCTGGACGAAGACCGACGCCTTCCTTGCGCGAGAGCAGAGCGACGCGAAGCTATGGCGCGATGCCAGTCTCGCCTACTGGATGTCGCTCAACGGATTGGCGCTGCCGGCTGGCGCCGTGGCACCCGAGCACGGCTTGGATTGGTACAAGGCGTTAAGCTTTCCCTATGCGCCGGGCGATCCTTGATGCCGCGCCATGAAATCCGCCTATCTTGCGTTATGTCCAATAGATGCCGTAACCGCTGGTGCGTGAGGGAATTCCTATGAGCGAAGCCAAAGGCACCCGCCGGCAGCGCAACGCGCCGACGATCAGCGACGTGGCGGCGCGCGCCGGCGTCTCGCCGATGACAGTGAGCCGCGTCATCAATGGCGAATCCAATGTCCGGGCCGAGACACGCAAGCGCGTGGAAGCAGCCATCAGCGCGCTCGACTATTCGCCGAGCAGCGCGGCGCGGACGCTCGCCGGGGGCGAGGAAATCCGCATCGGCCTGCTCCACTCCAACCCGAGCTTCAACTATCTGAGCCAGCTGCTCGTCGGCAGCCTCGACCAGGCCAGCCGCCTCAACGTGCAGCTGATCGTCGAGAAGTGCGACGATGAGGCCGAGGAAGCGAGCGCTGTCGACCATCTGATCCGCGCGCGCCTGGATGGTATCATCCTGACGCCGCCGCTCTCCGAATCCCTGCCGGTGCTCGAAGCGATCCACCAGCGCAACATCCCGGTGGTCGCGGTGGCGACGGGCCGCGCGCCCGACTGGGCGCTGTCCGTCAGCATCAACGACCATGCCGCCGCCTATGAGATGACGAAGCATCTCGCCGCGCTCGGTCACACACGCATCGGCTTCATCAAGGGCAACCCCCGCCAGACGGCGAGCCAGGAGCGGCTGCAGGGCTACAAGGATGCGTTGAAGGATGCGGGGCTTGCCGACGCACCCGAGCTGATCGCACCCGGCCTCTTCACGTACCGCTCCGGTCTCGACGCTGCCGAGCAGCTGCTCGAGCTCGACAATCCGCCCTCGGCGATCTTTGCATCCAATGACGACATGGCGGCCGCTACCGTCGCCATCGCTCACCGGCGCGGGCTCGATGTGCCGAGCGACCTGACCGTCTGCGGCTTCGACGACACGGCCCTGGCCACCACGATCTGGCCGGAACTGACCACGATCCGCCAGCCGGTGTTCGAGATGTCACGTTCCGCCGTCGATCTGCTGGTGCGAGAGGTTCGTGCGCGCAATGCCAGCGGCAAGGCGATGAACCATCCGCACGTGATGGTCGACTACACGCTGATCCGCCGCCAATCCGATGCCGCGCCGAGGCGACGCCCGAGTGCGCAGAGACGATAAGCAAAGGGCTCGAAACCGGTGACGTTTTCGAGCCCTTTTCTCATAGGTTTTGGAAAACTTTTACTTATTTTTCAATAAGTTGATTTGAACAACGGTGGCCCGTGTTTGTTGAGGCCGAGTCACTCCAAAAAAGCCGCCGTTCAGCCCTCCATCTGCTCCAGTTCGCGGCCGCGCGTTTCCTTGACCAGGGCGCGGACGAAGAAGAACGAAACGAAGGCGCTCGCGGCATAGAAGCCGTAGGTGACCGGCAAGCCGACGTTCGCGGAGAGCCACGGGAACGAGACCGAGATCGCGAAGTTCGCGATCCACTGCGCGAAGCCCGAAACGGCGAGGCCCGAGCCGCGGATCTGGTTGGGGAACATTTCGCCGAGCATCACCCACATGATCGGACCCCAGCTCAGGTTGAACAGGGCCGAGTAAGCGAGCGCGCTGATGAAGGCGATCTTGCCGACGCCGGGTGCGAGCTGAAGGCTGCCGCCTTCGAGAACGCCGGTCGAGAAGGACCAGGCCATCAGTCCCAGCGTCACGGCCATGCCGAGCGAGCCGATGAGCAGCAGCGGCTTGCGGCCGATCTTGTCGACCGTGAAGATCGTCAGGACGCACGCAGCGATCGACACCAGGCCGGAGATGACGTTGGTCGCGAGTGCATCGCTTTCGCTGAAGCCGACCGACTGCCAGAGCACCGAACCGTAATAGAAGACGATGTTGATGCCGACGAACTGCTGGAAGACGGCAAGGCCGATGCCCGCCCAGACGATCGGGCGAACCTTGCCGTTGACGACGAGGTCCGAGAGCTTGGGTTTGTGATGGTCCGCGGCGAGGCTGGCGCGAATCTCGGCGACTTTCGCGCGCGCCACATCCGCACCGAACAGGCGCGTCAGCACGGCCTCAGCCTGAGCGTCGTGGCCCTTCAGCACCAGATAGCGCGGGCTTTCGGGAATGATGAGCAGCGCCAGAAAATAGATGGCAGCGGGAATGACCTGCAGCCAGAACATCCAGCGCCAGGCCGGGTGACCACCCCAAAGCGGCGCCGTCGATCCGCCCGCGGCGCCGGCCAGCCAGTAGTTGGCGAGGAACGCGCCCGTGAGCCCGGTGATGATCATCACCTGCTGGATGCTGGAGAGGCGGCCGCGGATCTCGGCGGGTACGACCTCGCTGATGTACACGGGCGCGAGCACACTCGCCGCGCCGACGCCCAGGCCGCCGATGATGCGGGCGAGGATGAAGATGGCGGAGGTGCTTGCCGCGCCGGCGGCAAGCGCGCTGATGATGAAGAGCACGGCGGCGATCATCATGACCGCGCGGCGGCCAATGACATCCGCCAGGCGTCCGGCGATGAAGGCGCCGAATGCGCAGCCGATCAGGATGGCGCCGACATTGAGGCCGGTGCCGAGCGAGGAGAGGTCGAACGCGTGGTTCAGGCCGTCCTGCGTGCCGTTGATGACGCCCGAATCATAGCCGAACATGAAGCCGCCGATCGTGGCGACGGCCACGATGGCTGCGATGAAACCCATATTGATACGCGCCTGCTGGGCGCCTGCCGACGTAGCCATGTCCCGTTCCTCTCCTGTCCCTTTTCGTCTTTTCTTGGTCTTGGGTCCGCTTGTGCGGCCGATTTATTTGTTCAATCCCGTGAGCCGCGCGGGCGTTACGGGCAAGCCCGCGACCCCTGGGTCGAAGGCGAAGAGATTGCCCGCATCCGGCTGCTGCGCAAGCGCTGCCGCGTCGAGGCCCTTGCAGGCCGTCGTCGCATAAGCGGTTTTGAGGTCCGCGCCGCCGAAGCACATCTTGGTGACGTTGGCGGTCGGGAAGCGGATCGTCTTGATGAGCTTGCCTTTGGCATCGTAGCGGCGCACGCCCCAGCCGTCGTAGAGGCCGGTCCAGAGGCAGCCTTCGGCATCGACCACGGGCCCGTCGGGATAGCCGCCGCCCTCCTCGATCCACACGAACGGCTCGGGCTTGCCGAGCGAGCCGTCGTCATTGACCGCGATCTTGTAGATGATCCGGCCGATCGTGTCGGTGTGATAGAGGATGGTCGCATCGGCGTTGAGCGCCGGGCCATTGGTGATCGAGACGGGCGGCACGCCGGTGTCGGTGCACAGGCCGCCCATGCAGCGGAACAGATGACCGGTCGGCTTGCTCTCGCCATCGTCCATCGATCCGAACCACAGGCGACCCTTGCTGTCGGTGCAGGCGTCGTTGAGGCGGTTCCACGGACGGTCGGGCTCGGGCTTGTGGATGAGGCTGACGGCGCCGGTGGCGGGATCGAAGCGGTAGAGGCCATCCCTGAGGCCGACGATCATGCCGCCCCCCTCGGATGGCAGCACCCAGCCGACCTGGTCGGGCATGTCCCAGCTTTTATGCGCGCCGCTTGGGGGATCGAAACGGTGGACCTTGTGGCCCTTGATGTCGACAAACCATACGGCGTTGCCGCTCCAGAGGGCGCCTTCGCCCAGTGTTGCGCCGACTTTCAGGACCGATTGGACCGCCATCAGCGCCATCCCGCATCGATGAAATGACCGTGGCCGGTCATCATGCGTGCATCGTCCGACGCGAGGAACAGCGCGAGCGCTGCGACGTCGGAGGGCTGGATGCGCCCGTTGAGACATTGCGCGGCGACGATCTCGGCTTCGCCTTCTGGCGTATACCATTTCTCCTGGCGCGGCGTCTGGACGTTGCCAGGAATGATCGCATTGACGCGGATATTGTCGCGCCCCAACTCGCGGGCAAGGCTGCGCGTGAGCCCTTCGATTGCGGCCTTGGCGGTCTGGTAGAGGACGAGATCGGGCAGGCCGAGATGCCAGCTGATCGACCCGAAATTGACGATGGCGCCGCCGCCTGCCTTGCGCATCGACGGGATGGCCGCCTGTGCAGCGAAAAAGAGATGGCGTAGGTTCACCGCCATGCGCTCGTCCCAATAGTCCGGAGTCACCTCTTCGACCTTGTGGCGGTCGTCATTGGCGGCGTTGTTGATGAGGATGTCGATGCCGCCCATCGCTTCAATCGCGCCCGCCATGTTGCGCTGGAGGGAACCGAGGTCCGTCAGGTTACAGGGCAGGAAGCGCGGCGTTTCGAAGCGCGCCGCAAGCGCTTCGCCAGCGTTCGTGTCGACGTCCAGGAATGTGACGTTCGCGCCCTGGGTGGCGAAGGCCTCGACGAGCCCCGCGCCGATACCGGTCGCGCCGCCGGTGATGACCACGCGCTTGCCCGAGAGGCTGGGATAGACGGCGCGTTTCGCCGAAGGAGAGGCCATGCCGCTCATGCGTTCACTTTCACGTTGAGAAGGCCCCGCCGGGCGAGATTGGCCATGAGACCGCCGATGCCGAGCGTCCAGGGCGCCGCATCGCGCGATGTGACGACCCGATTGGTGAGGCGTCCGAGCCTGGGGCTCGCGATGGTGACGATATCGCCGACCTTGTGCGTAAAGCCGCGGCCGGGCTCGTCCCGGTCCTGGATCGGCGCAAAGAGCGTGCCGAGGAACAGGATGAAACCGTCCGGATATTGATGCTCGGAGAGCGACTGTTTGACCAGTTCGAGCGGATCGCGGCTGATCTCCGCCATGTTGGACGCGCCCTCGAGCGCATAATTGTCGCCCGCGCCGTCCACGCGCAGCGTGACGGCTGCCGAGCGGACATCGTCGATTGAAAAGCTGGCATCGAACAGGCGGACCAATGGTCCCAGCGAGCAAGACGCGTTGTTGTCCTTCGCCTTGCCGAGCAGCAGGGCTGAACGGCCCTCGAAATCGCGCAGGTTCACGTCATTACCGAGGGTGGCGCCGACTGTTTTGCCGCGGCTGTCCACCAGCAAGGCAATTTCGGGCTCGGGATTGTTCCAGTTGCTGTCCGAGCGCACGCCGATGTCCGCGCCCGCGCCGACCGTCGAGAGGACGGGCGATTTGGTGAACACCTCGGCGTCGGGGCCGATCGCGACCTCCAGATATTGCGACCAGAGGCCGTCGTCGATGAGCGCGGACTTCAGCGCTGCCGCTTCGGCCGTACCCGGCACGACGGAGCGGATGGATCCACCGATCCGGGACTCCAGACGTCCGCGAATTTCCGCGGCGACGGTGTAATCGCCGCGTGCTCGCTCCTCGATCACGCGTTCGATCGCCGAGACGGCGAAGGTGACGCCGCAAGCCTTGATGCATTGCAGGTCGACGGGACTCAGCAGCTGGACGGTCGCGGGATCGAAGGTGCCGAGCGAACGCCCGCCTGCGCCTGAAAAGTCGCCGGCCTCGACCAGCGCGGCGCAAGTCGGCGTGACGCGGGACATGTCGACGAGTTCGCCATGGCGGACTAAAACGGGACTCGGTCCTTCAGCGGTCTGAACGCGGCCGAGGAATGTCCCCGACTCCCAATCGGCAGGCAAAATGGACCGATCCGTGGCCAAAACTGCCGGCATCCCCCGCTGTCTCCCAAGTCACCCTCAAGCGCCGTGCTGCGCCTTTGATAGCGCTACCAACACGAGATATGAGAGGCTGTCAAGGGCGCGCGCGATGGTCTATCGCTTCGGCACGCCCTTGGATGGGTGAGGGGAGAGGTCATGAGCGTGGGCGGTCCGGTTCTGTGTTTCGGGGAAATGCTGCTGCGCCTGTCGGCGCCCGGCAAGGGACATTTGCTCCAGGAGGCGCGCTTCGACGCACACGTCGGCGGGGCCGAAGCGAACGTCGCGGTCGCGCTGGCGCGGATCGGACATCCAAGCGCGCTTGTGACGACACTGCCCGATGATGCACTGGGCGATGCGGCCATCGAGGCGTTGCGCAGCGCCGGCGTCGATATATCCCGAATTCAACGCGGTAGCGGTCGGCTCGGGCTATATTATCTGACGCCGGGCGCTGCCCCGCGAGCCGCTTCGATCATCTATGACCGGGTGGATAGCCTGTTCGCGAAGACGCCGGTCAATGCCTATGACTGGCCTGTGCTTCTGGACGGGATGCGTTGGCTGCATCTCTCCGGCATCACGCCCGCCATCGCACCTGGATCGGCGACGCTCTCGCTGAGCGCCATTGCGGCGGCACGCGCCGCAGGCGTGCGTGTCTCCTTCGACGGCAATTTCCGCGGTTCGATGTGGGCGCGCTGGTGCGGCGATCCAGCGCCGATCCTGGACGGCCACGTCGCCGGTGCAGACCTGTTGTTCGGAAACCATCGCGATATCGGCCTGATATTGGGCCACCAATTCGATGGCGAGTCGCCGGACGGGCGGCGCGCAGCGGCCCTGGCCGCGTTCGAGAAATTTCCTGAGTTGAAGCATATTGCGTCAACCGTGCGCGTGACGCTCTCGCCTGATCATTGCCGAATGCGGGCAAGGATCGATACGCCGGAGTCGGTGTATGAGAGCGACGAGCTCGACATTCCGGGAATCGTCGACCGGATCGGCACAGGCGATGCGTATGCCGCCGGCGTGCTCGCCGGGCTTGATGACGGCATCGAGACGGCTGCCCGAATGGGTCTGCATCTTGCCGCGCTCAAGCATGCGACGCCGGGCGATCAGAGTCGCGCGAGCCGGCGCGATCTCGATGCTTTCGATCCGGATGCCGGTCTCGACGTACGTCGATAGATAGACAGCCGTCAGCGCCGACCTTATGGCTGCGGCGGCCAAACAAAGCGGGATGAGAGAGATGCGTACGCAGAAGCTGCCGCTGCCCTTCCGCCTGTCCTAGAGGATCGATCCCATGATGAAGAAGCTGACGCTGCTTGCCGCACTGGCTGCGACCGCCGCCGGGGGCACGCTGATGCTGGTGAAGGCCGGCGAGCCGCAGACCGTCCGGGCCGCGACTGCATCGAGGTGTGAGAACGCAGGTCTCAGCCTGCCGCCCGGCTTCTGCGCCAGCGTCTTCGCGGATAATGTCGGCCCTGCGCGGCAGATGGCGATGGCACCCGATGGTACGCTTTACGTGAACACGCTCTCCAGCCTCGTTATCCAGAACAAGCAGAAGCCCGAACTCGGATACATGGTCGCCCTGCGCGACACGAATGGGGACGGCAAGGCCGATAGCGTTACCCATTTCGGCCCCACGCCGAACGACAAGAGTATCGGCGGGACGGGCGTTGCGATCTGGAAGGGCGGGCTGTTCGCGGAGCAGGACGACAAGATCGTCCGCTATGCGCTGGCCGCCGGCAAGACGGTTCCGGCTGGGTCGGGCGAGGTCATCGTGTCCGGCCTGCAACTTAGCGGCGACCATGGCATGAAGCCGATCGCCGTCGATGCAGCCGGCAATCTGTTCGTCAACAGCGGCTCGGCATCCAACGTCTGCGAGACGGTCAACCGCCAGCCCGGCGCTTTGGGCAAGGATCCCTGCGACGAATTACCGCTGCGCGCGGGCATCTGGAAATATCGCGCCGACAAGAAGGGCCAAGTCTTCTCGCCTACAGAGCGTTATGCGACCGGTATCCGCAACGCGGGCGGCATCGTCTTCGACGCGGCCGGCAACATGTTCGCCGTGCAGCACGGCCGCGATCAGCTCGGCCAGAACTGGCCCAAGCTGTACACTGTCGACCAGGGCGCCGAACTGCCTGCCGAGGAGCTGATCTCGGTCAAACAGGGCGACGATTTCGGCTGGCCCTATTGCTATTATGACGGCTTCCAGAAGAAGCTCGTCCAGGCGCCCGAATATGACGGCGATGGCAAG
The DNA here is from genome assembly GCA_017745115.1 of Sphingobium sp. Next base: position 34,172 of record JAGIAA010000027.1, read on the forward strand.
ACGGTCGGCCGCTGTACTGGCAAAAAAGGGCCGCTCGCGGCTTTTCCGGCGCACTGGGCACCGACAGGCCTCGGCTACTATCCGGGCGGCAAGCTGCCCGCCGGCTATAAGGGCGGCCTCTTCATTAGTTTCCACGGCAGCTGGAACCGTGCGCCCGAACCGCAGGACGGCTTTCGCGTGATGTTCCAGCCCATGGCGGCGGGCAAGCCGAGCGGCGCAGCGATCCTGTTCGCTGACGGCTTTGCGGGACCGAATAAGGGCAGTGGCGGCGTTGCGCACCGTCCGACCGGCCTGCTGGTGGCCGGCGACGCCATCTATGTCTCGGACGACGCGGGCGGGCGGATCTGGAAGATCGTCTATCGCGGCGCGGCTGGCGCAAAGCTGACCGCTGCCAAACCGGCGACGGTCAATTCAGCCGTCAATTTGGCCGCGGCCGCCAGCGCCCTGCCGGCCGGCTATACGTCCGAGCAAGTGGCATTGGGGAGCCGCATCTATCGCGGCGTCGAGCGCTCGGGGACCTGCTCGGGCTGTCATGGCCCCGACGGCAAGGGCACGGCAGTCGGTCCGAAACTCACAGGGCCGGACTGGCTATGGGCCGACGGATCGGTCGGATCGATCGCGAAGGTGATCAAGTCCGGCGTGACGACGCCCAAGAAATTCCCGAGCGGCATGCCAGCGCTTGGCGGCGCGCCGCTCAGCGACAGCGATGCGGATGCCGTGGCGGCCTATATATGGACGCTTAGTCATAAGTAACGTTACAATTTAACGCCTTATCACTGGCGGTTTTCCGGGAATTTAACAGCGCCGGCGTTGTGGCTGCGCATTTAAATTGACTAAGTCCACCTCGCACGCTGCCGTCAATGGAGACGGCGATGCGGAGAGGTTTGCGCCGTAGGGGACGGCACCGGCCTCGCCATAAAAGGGACTGTCGGTTTTATCATGTATTCTGCCTCGAAAATTCGCCTTCTGACCTTTGCGCTCCTGGCTGGCGCAGCACCTATCACCGCATTGCATGCACAGGACGCAGCGGCGCCGGCGGCCCCCGAAGAAGAGGCTATCGTCGTCCTCGGCCGCGGTCTGTCCATGCCGCCGGGCACGCCGGCTTACGGCGCGATCATGATCGACCGCGACAAGCTGCTGACCGAAGCGTCCGGTCAGCTGGAATCGGCTTTGCTCGATGTGGCGGGCTTCCAGCAGTTCCGACGCTCCGACAGCCGGTCATCCAATCCCTCGTCGCAGGGCGTGACGCTGCGCGGTATTGGCGGCAACGCTACCAGCCGGGCGCTCGTGCTGCTCGACGGCGTTCCTCAGGCGGATCCTTTCTTCGGCTCGGTGCCGTTCAACATGCTGGTGCCGGACCGGCTCGGCGCGGTGCGCGTAACGCGCGGCGGCGGCGCCGGCGCGTTCGGATCGGGCACGGTTGCGGGTACGATCGAACTGTTCAGTGCCGACCGCAAGCAATTGCCGCTGGCCCAGGCGAGCGGTTTCTATGGCTCGCGCAATGCTGTCGACCTGGGAGGTAGCGTGTCGCCCGACGTTGGCAACGGCTTTGTGTCGATCTCGGGCAAGTTCGCGAGTGGCGATGGCTTTAACACGACGCCTGTCGCCCAGCAGAATGCCGCGACGGTGCCGGCCAAATACAAGACCTGGTCGATCGGTCTCTATGGCGATGCGCCGGTGGGTACGGACGGCGAAATCCAGTCGCGCGTGTCCTTCTATCAGGACAACCGCACGCTGCGCTTTGCTGGCGCCGATAATGGCCAGAGTGGGCAAGATGCGAGTCTCCGGTTCCTGTGGCGCGGGGACTGGCAAGTCGAGGCGTTGACCTATGTGCAGTTCCGCAATTTCAACAATGTCGTCATCAGCGCGACCAGCTTCAAGAAGACGCTGGATCAGCGCAACACGCCGGCAACGGGTGTTGGCGCCAAGATCGAGGTGCGTCCGCCGACGGCCGGCAATAACGTCTTGCGGATCGGCACCGACACGCGCCTGACCCGGGCCGACATGTACGAAGACGCCTATAATGCGACGACAGGCGCTGTGACAGCACGACGCAACGCCATGGGCCACCAGATGACCACGGGCCTTTATGTCGAGGACGACCTGACGCTGGGCGATGTCGTGCTGACCGCTGGCGCGCGCGCCGACTATTGGACCGTCACGCAGGGGCGCTTCACCGAGCGAAACAACGCGGGCACGGTCGTCATCGACAACATCTATCCCAACCGTAACAATTGGGAGGGCAGCTTCCGTGCCGGCGCGCTCTGGCATGCGAGCGAAGGCATCGACCTGCGCGTGGCGGGCTACACCAGCTTCCGCATGCCGACGTTGAACGAGTTGTATCGCTCCTTCGCGGTGTTCCCGGTGACGACGCAAGCCAATGCCGCGCTCGGGCCGGAGCGCCTGAAGGGCGCGGAAGTCGGCTTCGACGTCAAGCCGCTGCCGGGCGTGAAATTCTCGGCAACAGCTTTCTACAACCGTCTCGGCAATGCGATCGCCAATGTGACGATCGGCACCAACCTGCGGCAGCGCCAGAATGTCGATGCGATCGTGGCCAAGGGTATCGAACTCAGCGGTTCGATCGAGGCGGGCGATTTCGACCTCAACGCTTCCTATGCCTATAATGACAGCCGAGTGAAGGCGAGCGGGGCTGCGGTTGCCCTCAACAACCTGCGGCCGGCACAGAGCCCGGGCCACATGGCGAGCGGAACGCTGAGCTGGACCGGGCCGTACAAGGTGCGTCTGGCCACCACGGTGCGCTACACCGGGCCGCAGTTCGAAGACGACCTCCAGACCGATATCTTGCCGGGCGCGACGACCGTCGATGGGTATATCCGGGTGCCGTTCGCCAAGCGGTTCAGCATCATCGGACGTGTGGAGAATGTCTTCGACAAGACAGTGCTGACCCGCAAGGTCGGAACGAGCGTCGATCTGGGGGCCCCGCGCACCTTCTGGATCGGCCTGACGTTCGGGGATTAACTTATCCTCGCCCCTTCAGGGGAGAGGATACGGAGCCTTGCAGGCTTGCTCGCTAGGCGAAGTTGGGGAGGGTTGAGCGCCGTCCCCTCTCCAAGCTTCGCTAACCGCCTGCGTCGATAGCTGCGCTATCTTGGCCAGAGTCACGTGCCTCTGGCCAACCCCTGAAGGGGCGAGGAAAAGCGCTCATGCCGCGTTACTGGTCGAAGCCGCTTCGCGGGTGAGGCCGTTCGCTGCCGAAAGGATTGCCTGCACGGATGCCGTGGCGACGTCCTCGTCGAGGCCGACGCCGAACAACGTGCGTCCGTCCGCGGTCTTGCATTCCACATAGGCGGCGGCGTGCACGTCGGTGCCGGCACCGATCGCATGCTCGCTGTAATCGACCACTTCGAGATCGATACCGAGCTCGTCGCGCAGCGCGGCGAGCACGCTCGATATGAGGCCGTTGCCCCGGCCCGAGACGCTACGCGCCTCGCCGTCGAGCGCGATCTTGCCGACAAAGACGCGGCTCCCGGCAGGGCCGCTCTCCTGATAGTCGATCAGCTTGTAGGGCTGGTCGGCGCCCAGACAGTAATGCGCCTCGAATGCGGCCCAGATGTCGGCGGCATGCAATTCGCGGCTGGCGCGGTCGGCCAGCTCCTGCACGACGCGGCTGAAATCGCCCTGCATGCGCTTGGGAAGTTTGAGACCTTTATCCTGCTGCAGCACCCAGGCAACGCCGCCCTTGCCGGACTGCGAATTGACGCGGATCACCGCCTCGTAGGAGCAGCCGATGTCCGCCGGGTCGATCGGCAAATAGGGCACGTTCCACAATTGGTCGTTGCGCGTTTCCTGCGCCGCGAACCCCTTTTTGATCGCGTCCTGGTGGCTGCCGGAAAAGGCCGTGAAGACCAGATCGCCTGCATAGGGATGGCGCGGGTGGACGGGCAACTGGTTGCAGTAGGTCGCGGTCTGGACGATCTCTTCCATGTTGGAGAAGTCGAGGCCGGGATTGATGCCCTGCGTGTACATGTTGAGCGCGACGGTCACGAGGTCGCAATTGCCCGTGCGCTCGCCATTGCCGAACAGGCAGCCCTCGACACGGTCGGCGCCGGCCATGAGGCCGAGTTCGGCGGCGGCAATACCAGTGCCGCGATCATTGTGCGGATGGAGCGAGATGCACACCGTGTCGCGATTGCGGATGTGGCGGCCGAACCACTCGATCTGGTCGGCGTAGATATTGGGCGTCGCCGCCTCGACCGTGGCGGGCAGGTTGAGGATCAGCGGCTTCTCCGCAGTCGGCTGGAGGATGTCCATCACCGCCTCGCAGCATTCCAGGCTGAAATCGAGCTCGGCCGTCGAGAAGGTCTCGGGGCTGTACTCGAAGTGCCAGTCGGTGTTCGGCTGCTTGGCGGCCTCGTCGCGAATGATCTTCGCGGCGTCGATGGCGATCTGCTTGATCTGCGGCCTCTCCATCTGGAACACGACCTGCCGCCATGCGGGTGACACCGCATTGTAGACATGGACGATTGCTTTCGGGGCGCCCTTGAGGCTCTCGAACGTGCGCTCGATGAGATCGCGGCGGGCCTGCGTCAGCACCTGGATGATGACGTCGTCGGGGATATGGCCCGACTGGACGAGACCGGAGATGAAATCGAATTCGGTCGCGCCGGCGGACGGAAAGCCGACCTCGATCTCCTTGACGCCGATCTTCAGCAGCAGATCGAAGAAGCGGGTCTTCTTCTCGCTGTCCATCGGGTCGATGAGGGCCTGATTGCCGTCGCGCAAGTCTGTGGAGAGCCAGCGCGGCGGCGTGGTGATGGTTCGGGACGGCCATTGGCGGTCGGGCAGGTCGACCTGGGGGAACGGCCTGTATTTTACGGATGGATCGCTCAGCATCATGGGTCAGCTAGTCTCTTGTTCGCCCGAGGAGCGCGGCGGTCAGGCTGCGCGGCAAGCCCCTGCGAGGCAGTGTTCGAGTATCGCTCTGGATTTGGCCCTTAAGCGC
>JAGIAA010000028.1 GCA_017745115.1 Sphingobium sp.
TTCCAGCAGCGCGCCTTCTATTATTACGAGCATTGGGAACGGCTCTACGACAGCTGGAAAGAGAAGATGAAGACGCTGATCGCGGACGCTCAGGCGCTGCCGAAACCGTCTCTCTCGAAATACGAGCCGCTGGAGACTGTGCACAGCGGCAAGGGCGTCGCCAGCAATCATGCGCTGCTCGACATCTACCAGAAGCAGATCGAGGGGTACCACCGCATGTGGCACCACCATTTCGAGTTCTTGCTGCTCGGCTACGGCGCCTACATGACCTTTTTCGACTTCTGCAAGAAGGCCTTCCCGGAAATCAGCGACCAGGCGATCAGCCGCATGGTCGCGGGCATGGAAGCGGAGATCTTCCGCCCCGACGAGGAAGTGAAGCGCCTCGCCCGCCGCGCTGTCGAGCTGGGCGTCGACGCGCATTTCACCGACGGCATGAGCATCGAGCAGGTGCTGGCCGATCTCGACAAGGTCGGCAATGCCGGCAAGGAATGGCTTAGCGAGCTCGAGACCAGCCGCAATCCATGGTTCAACGTCAGCTCAGGCGACGGCTTCTATCATTACCACCGCAGCTGGAACGACGACCTCTCGTTGCCCTTCGCGGCGCTCCCGGGCTATATCGACAAGGTCAAGTCGGGCGTGAATATCGAGCGTCCGACCGCGCAGCTGATCGAGGAACGCGAGGCGCTCGTCGCGGACTATCGCGAGCTGCTCGATACCGATGAGGACCGCGCGACCTACGACCAGCTCATCACGCTGGCGCACCGCGTCTTCCCCTATGTCGAGGGGCACAAATTCTATTGCGAGCATTGGTACACGAACCTCTTCTTCAATAAGATCCGCGAATTCGGCGCGCTGCTCGCCGAGAACGGCTTCTTCGGACGCGAGGAAGACGTCTTCCATCTCACCCAATATGAGCTGGAGAGCGCGATCATCGACCTGATGCTCAACTGGGGCGTGGGCGCGCCGCCGCGCGGACCGCAGCACTGGCCGGCCATCGTTGCGCAGCGCAAAGCGGCCATCGTCGAATGGGGCAAGCACTCGACCGCACCCGCGCTCGGCGCCGTGCCGGACGCGATCGACGATCCGGCCATCGTCATGCTCTGGGGCATCACGCGCGAGAGCCTCGACCGCTGGCTCGACGACGGTAGCGGGAACAGCAACGAGCTCAAGGGCTTCGCGGCCTGCCATGGCGTGGTCGAGGGTACGGCGCGTGTGGTCAAGTCGGTCGAGGAGATCAGCCGGCTCCAGCAGGGCGACATCCTCGTCTGCCAGGTCACCAACCCGACCTGGGCGCCGATCTTCCAGAAGATCAGCGCGGCCGTCTCCGACATCGGCGGTTCGATGAGCCACATGGCGATCGTCGCGCGTGAATATGGCCTGCCTGCCGTGGTCGGCACCGGCAAGGCGACGCAACGCATCAAGGACGGATCGCGCATCCGGGTCGACGGTGGCCGGGGCACGGTCACCATCCTTGAAGAAGAGCGGGTTCTGGAAAAGGCGTGAATTTCAGATGTCCCCTTCATCCGTTCGGGCTGAGCTTGTCGAAGCCTCGTCCTTCTTGAAAAAAAGAGCAGCCCTTCGACAGTCGGGCGAGCCACGCGTCCTGCTCGAACAGGGCGAACGGCGTTTTATGGAGTGCGATCTTTGAGTGCTGACGGCGCGATCGGCTGGTTTGCCGATCTGAGAATCACCGATCGTCCAACCGTGGGCGGCAAAGGCGCGAGCCTCGGCGAGCTGACGCACGCCGGCATCGACGTGCCGCCCGGTTTCGTGGTGACGACCCACGCCTTCGAGCTGTTCCTGAAAGCTCTGGAGCAATCGGCGCCGGTCCGCGCCGCCGTCGAAGCCCTCGATGCGTCAAACCTCGATGCCGTTACGGCCCTGTCCAGGACATTGCGAGCCCGGGTAGAACAGGAGCCGCTGCCGCAACCGGTGGAGCGTGCGATCCTGGACGCGCATTATCAGCTCACGGGAGGCGACCTGGCCGTCACCGTCGCGGTCCGTTCCTCGGCCACCACCGAGGATGCGGAGGATGCGAGCTTCGCCGGTTTGCAGGACACGTTCCTCTGGGTGCTCGACGCGCAGGACACGGTGACGCGCGTCCGCGAATGCTGGGGCAGCCTCTATTCGGTCGAGTCCATGACCTACCGCCGCAAGCATGGCCTGCCCGAGGACGGCGTCGCCATGGCCGTGGTCGTGCAGAAGATGGTCGATGCGCGCACGGCGGGCGTCATGTTCACCCGCTCGCCGACGACCGGCGACAAGTCGGTCATCACCATCGAAGGCGCATGGGGCCTCGGCTCGGCCGTCGTCTCCGGCGAAGTCACGCCCGACCGCTGGGTCATGGGCAAGATCACCGGTGAGATTTCGGTCCGCGACATCAGCGACAAGCATATCCGCCAGGTGCCCGCGCCCGGTGGCGGCATTGTCGACGAGGATCTGCCCGCCGACCTGCGCAACGCACCCGCGCTCAGCGACGACGAACTGCAGGCCCTGCGCACCGTCGGCCGGAGGATCGAGAAACATTATGGCCGCCCGCAGGACATCGAGTGGGCGGTCGACAAGGAGGGTAAGCTCCTTCTCCTTCAGAGCCGGCCTGAAACGGTCTGGTCCGCAAAAGACGCGGCCCCTGTGGTGAAGACCGAGGCCGACCCTCTCAAACATGTGATGACGATCTTCGGAGGACGCAAATGAGTCTCACGGCCAAGGATGTCGAGGAGATCATGAAGCTGCTCGATTCCTCCAGCTTCGACCGGCTGAGCCTCGAAGTGGACGGCATGAAAATCGAGCTGGAGCGCAGTGGCGCCGCGCCGCGCACACCAGCAGCGCCGCCCGCGCCCGCTGCTCCGGCGGTGGCGGCGGCTGCACCAGCGGCTCCCACCGCAGCCGTGCGCACCAGCACCGAGCCCGGCCTCATCGAAGTCAAAACCCCGCTGCTCGGCATCTATTACCGTGCACCCAAGCCCGGCGAACCGCCCTTTGTCGATGTCGGCAGCAAGGTCGATACCGACACCGTCATCGGCATCGTCGAGGTCATGAAGCTCATGAACAGTGTGCCGGCCGGCGTGAAGGGCGAGGTCGTCGAGATCCTCGGCCGCAATGGCGAGCTCGTCGAGCATGGCGAAGTGCTGATGCTCGTGCGGCCGGAGGCCTGAGGAAATCATGTCTCGCTCCCTCTCCGTTCGTGTCGAGCGCAGTCGAGACGCGCGAAGCGCCAACGGTTCTCGACTTCGCTCGAACCGAACGGTGTTTTGGACGACTCGGTCATGACGATCCGCCGCATTCTCATTGCCAATCGCGGCGAGATCGCGGTGCGGATCATCCGCACCTGCAAGCTTCTCAACATTGAAACGGTGCTCGCGGTGTCGGAGGCGGATCGGGATTCGCTCGGGGCAAAGCTCGCGACGCGGGCGATCTGCATCGGTCCCGGCAGGCCGACCGACAGCTACCTACGTGTGGAGACAATTGTTCAGGCGGCACTCGGCACGGGCTGTGACGCCATCCACCCCGGCTACGGCTTTCTCTCCGAACGCGCGGCACTGGCGAAGCTGTGCGAGGACGAAGGCATCGTCTTCATCGGGCCGACGGCGGCGCAGATCGACGCGGTGGGTGACAAGCTCAAGGCGCGCTTCCATGCCGAGGCCGCGAATGTCCCCGTGGTGCCGGGCGGACCTGTCGACAATCTGACCGATGCAAAGGCACTCGCCGAAAAGATCGGCGCGCCGATCCTGGTCAAGGCCGTGGGCGGCGGCGGCGGGCGCGGCATGAAGCTGGTCGAGGATCTTGCCGACCTTGCCGCCACGCTCGACATGGCGTCGGCGGAGGCCGGCGCGGCGTTCGGCGACGCACGCGTCTATCTTGAGCGCTATGTCGCGCAGGGACGCCATGTCGAGGTGCAACTGCTGGGCGACGGGGCCGGCAAGGTCATCCATCTCGGCGAGCGCGACTGCTCCGTGCAGCGCCGCTATCAGAAGCTGATCGAGGAAACGCCTGCGCCGAACCTTCCCGATCATGTCCGGACCGCGATGCATGAAGCAGCCGTCCGCTTCGCCCGGAGCCTCGACTATCGCGGCGCGGGCACGGTCGAGTTCCTCTACGACGTCCAGCGCGAGGCTTTCTACTTCCTCGAGATGAACGCCCGTATCCAGGTCGAGCATCCGGTGACCGAAGCGGTGACCGGCATCGACCTTGTCGCCCAGCAGATTGCGATCGCGCAGGGTGCCGAAAATGGCGGCGGCTTGGCGCTTGACCAGTCGGACATCGGCTTTTCGGGTGCGGCAGTCGAATGCCGTGTCAATGCCGAGGATCCGAAGCGCGACTTCATGCCGAGCCCCGGCCGCGTGACCGCCGCGCTCTGGCCGAAAGGCGAGGGCATCCGCGTCGACACCCATATCGTCGATGGCGCCATGATCCCGCCTTTCTATGACTCAATGGTCGCCAAGATCATCGCCCACGGCCCCGACCGCGAAACGGCGATCATGCGCCTCTGGAAGGCCCTGAACGGTACGCGCATCGAGGGCGTCGCGACCAATCTCGATTTCCAGGCCGAACTGCTCGACGACCCGGACTTCGTTGCCGGCGGCGTGGACACCGGCTGGCTCGGCCGTCGGTTGGCGAAGGTGGAGGCGTAGGAGATGATCCTCTCAATCCCAAACCCGTTCTTGCTGAGCTTGTCGAAGCACGTTCCCTTGTTCTTCGGGAAAGAAGAAAGAGAGCGCCCTTCGACAGGCTCAGGGCGAACGGTATTTATTTTGGTCAGACAGGTTCAAAGTCATGGCTGACATCCGCCTCGTCGAAACCTCCCTCCGCGATGGCCAGCAATGCCTGTGGGCAGCGCTCGGCGTCGATACCGCACGCACGCTCAGCATCGCGCCGGCACTGGAACGCGTCGGGTTCAAGGCGATCGACTTCACCACCTCAACCCATATGGGCGTCGCCGTCCGCTACAAGCAGGAGGATCCGTGGGAGCGCATTCGTCTGATGAAACAGGCGATGCCGAAGACGCCGCTGCAATTCCTCTCGACCGGTTTCCGCTTCATCGCGTGGGAGACCGCGTCGCCCGACTTCATGGCGCTCGCCTTCAAGACCCTCATGAAGAACGGCATCGGCCGCTTCGCGCTCGCCGACCCCATGAACGACGCCGACGCCAACATCGAAGTGGCGGGCATGGTGAAGCGCGATGGCGAGGCCTATGTGGTCGGCGCGCTGGTCTTCACGATCAGCCCGATCCATGACGATGCACATTACGCCGAGGCCGCGCGCAAAATGGCGGCGAGCCCGCATATCGACGCGCTCTATATCAAGGATCCGGGCGGCCTCCTTTCGCCCAGCCGCGCGCAGACGCTGATCCCGGCGATCAAGGCGGTCATCGGCGACAAGCCGCTCGAGCTCCACGCACATTGCACCATCGGCCTCGGCGAGCAGTCTTACTACGAAGCGGCCAATCTCGGCGTGGAGACGCTGCAGGGCGCGTCCGGCGCCTTGGGGGACGGCACCTCCAATCCGCCGCTGGAGCGCGTGGTCGCCAACCTGCGCGCGCTGGGACACACGGTCGATATCGACGACGAAGCGCTGGCCAAGGTCAGCCGCTATTTCACGGCGCTGGCCGATGCCGAGGGGCTGCCCAAGGGCTCTCCCCAGCCGTTCGACGCCGCTTATTATAATCACCAGCTTCCCGGCGGCATGGTCGGCACGATGCGCCGCCACCTGTCGGATCACCGCGTCAGCCATCTCGAGGGCGCGGTGGTCGAAGAGCTCGCCCGCGTGCGCGAGGAGCTGGGCTGGCCGATCGTCATGACGCCCTTCGCGCAGATGGTGATGACGCAAGCGGTGATGAACGTGACCGGGACAGAGCGCTACGCGGTCATCCCCGACGAGGTGATCCGCTATGCCATTGGCCGTTTCGGCCGCCCCAACCAGCCGATCGCACCCGAAGTCATGGACCGAATCATGGCCATGCCGCGCACCAAGGAACTGGCGGCCGAGCCCGCCATGGCGAACCTGCCCGAGCTGCGCAAACGCATCGGGTCGCATTTGAGCGACGAGGAGTTCCTCCTGCGCGCAACCATGCCGGCGGGCCAGGTCGACACCATGATGGCCGCCGGCCCCGCGCCGCGCCATTATGACCCGACCCTCCGCCCCGTCATGGCGCTCATCCGCCAGCTGGTCGCCCGCAACGACGTGGCGCGGCTCAGCGTCGACAAGCCCGGCTTCAAGCTCGAACTCGAGAGATATGGGTAACTCTATCAGTCGCCGTTCGCCCTGAGCTGGTCGAAGGGCCGTCCTTCTTCATCTGGCAGCGCCAAGAAAAAGGAAAATGCTTCGACAAGCTCAGCACGAACGGAGCTTTTTTGTATTCAGGAAAACACAGGAATGACCGCCCCCTTCACCGAAGCCCTTCGCCCTGCCCAGGGCTTCATGTTCGATCTCGACGGCACGCTGATCCTCTCGGACAAGGCGCTCGGCGGCTACACGTTGCTGCCCGGCGCGGTTGAGCTGCTGACCGAACTCGAAGCCCGCGGCATCCCGTTCCTGGCCCTCACCAATGGCAGCGCCTATCCCGCCGCCCAGCAGGCCCCGCGCCTGCGCGCACTCGGCCTGCCGATTTCGGACGCGCATCTTTTCACGCCCAACAGTGTGGCGGCGACCCTATTCAAGGACCGCGGCTTCGAGCGCGTGCTGGTGCTCGGCACGTCGGGCGTCGCCGAGGCGCTGAATGGGGACGGCATAGCGACGGTCTTCCCGGGCGAGGATGGCGCGGACCAGGCCGACGCGGTCTACGTCGCCTGGCATCCGGAATGCTCGATGCCCGACATCCATGCCGCCTGCGACGCCGTGCTACGCGGCGCGGGCTTCTTCACCGCGTCCGACGTCCCCTTCTTCGCCAGCAAGGGCGGTCGGGCCTTCGGCTATAGCTGTGCAATCAGCGGTGCCATCGCGCGCGTCACGAACAAGGAGCCGGAGGTCACCGGCAAGCCCTCGACCCATGCGATGAACTTCGTTGCCGCGAAGCTCGGCGTGCCGAGTGCCGGCGTGGTCGTCGTCGGCGACGATCCCAAGGTCGAGATCGAGATGTCACGCCTTGGCGACGCGATCGGCATCGGTGTCACCACCGGCACGGCCAGCTACGAGGACTGGGCCGCCTGCCCGCCAGAACGGCGCCCACACCGGGTGATCGACAGCCTGAGCGAGCTGCACGATCTCGGCCTCATTCCCTGACCGGAGTCAGACGGTCGTCCACTTGCCGCAGGTCGCAGCTTCGCTGCCCTGCTGCTTGCAGACGCCGGCCATCTTGGCCTGCAGCCGCGCCAACACATCGCCGCCGCCATTCTTGTCGCTCCACGCCTTCAGCTTCTGGCCCCAGGCGGTGACCTTGACACGGGTGCGCTGATAGTAGCTGTCCGGGTTCTTGCCGATCTCATCGATCACCGCCGACGCGCTCGCCTCGACCGCCTTCTTGTCCTCCGGCGTCAGGCGCATCACGGCATTGGCCCAGCTGATGCCCCACTGCACGCGGGTTGCGGCGCCGTGCGAGGTCTCATAGGCCTTCTTGGCCCAGGCGATCGCACCCGCCTTGTCGCCATCGTCCTCGGCGATGCTGGCGAGGTCGAGCATGTAATAATAAGCCCAGTCGGAGCGCTTGAGCTCGGCTTCGAGCAGCTTCCTTGCGGCCGCGCTGTCGCCGGCCTCATGCAGCAGATCGGCGGCATCCGCGATGACCGATTGGCGCGACATGGCGTCCTTGGCGCTGTTGTCCGCCCACTGCACGCGCTCGCGCACCTTGGTCAGGACGGCGGGCGAAACCTTGCCCGCGTTGTCGGCCTTGGCGAGCGTGATGTCGGCATAGAGCGTGTCGAGCCGATCCGGCAGGGACAGGCTTTCATTGGCATGGACCTTGTCCAGCGCCGCGACGAGTGAACCGCCCAACGCACTCCGCTGTTTCGCGTCCGGCATGGCAACGATCAGGTCTGCGGCGCTCAGCAGTTCCTGCCGATTGGCCGTCGTTTCCTCGGCGCTCGTCAGCAGCGGGGGCAGGATTTGCGTGAGTTGGGCCTGCTGCGCAGGCGTCAGCTGGACCTTGCCGTCGGCGCCCTGTTCGGCCGTCACGACGAGCGCGAGCAGGCCGAAGCGGCGCTTCATCGCCTCATCGGGCGCGGCGGCGGCAAGCTTGTTCAGCAGCGCGCCGGCCTTGGCGGTGTCGCCGAAATGCTTGGGATCGTTGCGCCAGTCGAACCCGGCAAGCAGGTGCCAGTCGTCTGCCGACAGGCCGGACACATCCTTGTCGGCGCGGGCGAGCAGTTCCTCAGTGGTTTCGGTGCGGGCGGCGGCGACCTTGAGCAGTTCGGCAAATTTGCCGGAGGTCGAGGCGCTGGAAAGCCGCGTCACCTCCGAGCCGTCCGGCCGCAGCACGATCACCGTGGGATAGCCGCTAATCCCGAAATGTTCGCCCCAGCGCTGCGCGCCCTGCGTGTCGCCGTCGAGATAGACCGGCACGAAATTCTTCGTCTCGGCGATAAAGGCAGGGTCCTTGAACAGGGTCGTCTTCATCTGGTTGCAGGGCGGGCACCATTTCGCGCCCCAGTAGAGAATGACCGGCTTGCCGCTCTCCTTTGCTTCGGCGAGCGCATCGTCGACATCGCCCTCGCGCCAGGCGATCTCGGTAGCCTGTGCCGTCGCTTCAGGGCCATTGGCGGCTTGCTTGTTGCAGCCCGCGGTCGCCAGAACCAAGCCCGCTGCCAGCATCGTCATCATCAATCGCATAAATCGTCCTTCAAGGCGCAGCGCCGGGCGCGCGCATTCGAGAAAGGCCCCTCCGCGTGGAGTTGGGCGATTTCGGGCCCCTATATAGGAAGAATGCGCGGATCGGAAACAAGAGCCCGTTTGCGGGCTGCAAGCCCAGCCTTCAGCCGAGATGCTTGAGCGCCTCGCGCTTGCTCAAGGGGCTGAGCATCGCCTCGTTGTCCGCGACATAGGCGCGCACCCAGTCCGGATCGGTCCGCGCGAAATGCCGAAGCGCCCAGCCGATGCCCTTGCGCAGGAAGAACTCTTTCGAGCCGAGAGAGGGTTTTATGCAGGCCATAAGGAAATGCCGGTCGGTCTCGCCCTTGGCCGGAAGCTGGCAGAGAATCGCGCTGCGCCGCTTCCACATGTCCTCGCCCCGCGCCCAGTCCAGCATGGCGGCCTTCATCTTCGGCTTGTCGGCCTGGAGGATCGGCCAGAGCCGGCTGGTCGCGATGGCGTCGACATAATCCCACCAGGCGCCGGAGACGATCATCTCCTCGTACATCGGAAGCGCGTCCATCCTCTGGAAGGCACGCGCGGCGCGCACGCCGGTCAGATCGATCGCGCAATAGCGCTCCTCGCGGAAGTGCGCGCCGCGCCAGATCTCCAGCACATCGGCCTGCCATGCAGCCGCGTCCTGCCATGCGAGATCGCGGAACAGCGCCTTGCAGACCGCCGTGCGCGGCGTGTTGGGTATGCCAAAATAGGGCATGGCCGATTTCATATAGGCCTGCATCGCCGGCGCGCGTTCGGGCTCGGCGACATCCGCGAGGCGGGCATGAAGCAATTCGGGCAGGGTGGCCATGCGACTTCCGTTTCTAGAAGTGTTTCCGGCCGGAAGCCAGCGACCGAAACCCAGCGCGTCGCCGCCTCATGGTAAGCATTTCCTCACCATTGAGGGTTAACGTCCCGGCAACGCAATGCCCGCGGCACAAGGCGGGCCCCTTCTTGCGCATCGGGACACGCATCATGGCAAGAGCCGCCTGCATCACCAATTACGAAGCCCTCTATGCGCGGAATTACTTCGCCCACCAGGCCGGATCGACCTCGTTCAGCGCGGAGCATCTGCCGCCGATCCTCGCGCAGCGCGCGGCCCATTGCGGCAATCGGCTAGTCGATATCGGTGGCGGCAACGGCACGCTTGCGAAACTGATGAACCGCCTGGGCGTGCAGGCGATGACGATCGACGCGGCGGACCGCGAGGACGATTTCTATCTGCGGCACAATATGGCCGGCTATTCGGCCGAGGCCGCACAGCAGCTGCGCAGCCGCATCGCGGCCATGATCGGCGACCAGTATTTCATCACCTGCTTCGACGTCGCCGAGCATATCGACGTCGAGCATCTGCCGGATTTCATCCTCAACCTGGCGACGATCATCGCGAGCCAGGGACTGATCTCGATCTCCACCCGGCCCAGCTCTGCTGCGAACCGCTTCCACGCCACGATTCTGCCGATCGAGACCTGGGTCGCGCTGTTCGAGGCCGCCGGGTTCGACGTCCAGATCGATGCCGCGAGCCAGGCCCTTCGTTCCTATCACCGCTTCTCGGGCAGCGATGCCAATCTGGTCGCTGTGTCGCACTGGCAGCGCGCCAACCCCTTCCGCGAGACCGATGGCGCGCACCAGCACTATCTGCTGATCGAGCGCAGGCCCGGCACACCGGTCGACGCCGGCGCGTTCCGCGAAGCCGTCTGGGATGCAATCGACACCTCCTATCGCTACCAGAAGCGCCTTTTCCTTGACGGCACCGACTATCCGCTGCTGACCTATCATGTGAATTTCATCCAGGACTGGTCGTTCGCCCGGTCGCTCATGGATGTCTGGCCGGCCGACCGCTTCAGAGTCACGTTGCGCAAGGACATCGTGGCGACGCCTTATGCCCACATGATCGAAGGCATATTGAGCCGGACCGACGTCAAGCATGCCGTGGTCGGCTCCGCGCGCGAAGGCGTTGCGGCGCTGGACGCCTGGGGCGACCTGCCCAACTCCCTCGTCATGACGGCGACCGAAGGCCTGACCTCGATCACGCACCTCATGGGCAGCCTCATGATGCTCTATGCGCGCGACAAGGGCGCTCGGACGCTCTCGATGCAGCATGGCATGACGGTGAGCCGCTCCTTCTCGCCGGTCGCCAGCGTGATGGGTGCCTGGGACGCTGGGACGCATGCCGAAATGCAGGCTCTGGCCGGCCACGCGGCGGCCTACAGCCCCGAACTGGTCGGTTCGCCGAAACTGCTCGACGCCATGCTGACCATGGCGCCCAATGTGCTCGCGCACCGCTTCGGCTCGTTCGTGACGCGCTATGAGCGGTCGATCCTCATCGGTCTCAATCTTCATTGGGGCATCCACACATATGGCGCCGAGGCGACCTATCAGTGGCTGGTGCGCCTCTGCGAGCGCAATCCCTCGATCTTATTCGTGCTGCGCCCCCATCCGGACGACGCGACGATCTATGAGCAGCCGGGACTGTTCGACCTGCCGAACCTGCTGCTGGCGGACGAGATGACGCTGCTCAGCATGGACTGGCCGGTGTCGCGGCTGGTGAGCGCCGTGGACGGCGTGCTGACGACCTATTCGACCCTCGTCATCGACGCCGCTGCCGCCGGCAAGCCGGTCGCGCTGCTGCCCTCGAAGCCGGGCGCCCAGGATCCCACACAGTTTCTGACGCCGTCGCGGCCGCCTTCGCTCGATGAACGCCTGCTCTACACCCTGACCGACTCCGAATGGACGAGCGGCGCCCTGCCGCGCAATCTCGTCGCCGGATCGACCGGCAGCATGGCGCCGCAGGACGAAGCCTGGTTCGCGCCGAACCTCTACAGCGTCGCCAACATTGCCCGCATCGGCAATACGCCGAGCCAGCCGGGTCTGGACAAGGTCATGGCGGCCATCGGCCGGCAGCTGACCCTGGCAGCCTTCGGCCTCAACCTCGACGTCAATCCCCACCCTGACCGCACGCGGATCACGACGGCGTTGCAGCGCCATCTCGCCGCGTAACCGAGACGGACGGCCGGTAGGGCCGGATCAGATATCGAGCTGGCGGATCGTCGGCACAGCCTTCCACCAGAGCAGGGCGCCGAGCCATGACAGTCCGGCGGCGGTTGCCAGCGCGTAAATATAGCCGCCAAAATGGTCGATGATGAGGCCGGTGATGATCGGGCCAACGATGCCTGAGACATTGCCCACGGCATTCTGCAGGCCGATCCAGCCGCCCGCCCGCCGGGGTCCGGCGAAGATCTGGCCGACAGCGAAGACATTGGTCGACAGAAAACCCGTGCCCAGCCCGGCAAGGACGAGGCAGAAGGCAAGGCCAACCAGAGGCGGATCGAAGGCGATGCCGGCAATGCCCGCGCCAAGGCAGATCTGGCCGAAGATGATGAGCCGCCGGCGCAACTGCCCTTCCGCCCAGCCGCGTGCCACCGCCATGTCCGACAGGCGCCCGAAGAGCAGCGCCGAGACGCCCTGCACGGTGAAGCCCAGGGTCGTCACTAGCGTCATCTCGGGGATCGAGAAGCCGCGCGTATTGACAAGGTAGAGCGGTGCCCAGGTGACGATGAAATAGAAGCCGTAGTTCATCAGCGCGTGCAGCGCGCCCATCAGCCAGAGCGTCGGCACGCGCAACAACGGCGCAAAGGGGGGCGGAGCGGCCGCGGGCGCGGCGGACCGCCCGGCACGCAGCGGTCCCGAAGCGATCCACCATGGCAGCAGCCAGAGCAGAGTCACGCCGCCGAAGATCCAGAAGATCGGCCGCCAGCCATAGCCGCCGAGGATCGAACCGCCGGCCAGCGATCCGACCGCCGGGCCGAAGGCGATCGCCGCCGCAACCATGGCATTGGCCAGACCGCGATGATGGGCGGGCAATTCCGCGGCGAAGACCTTGGACGCGCCGGGGAAGGCAATACTTTCGCCAAGGCCCAGGAAGAGGCGCAGGACGATGAGCGCCGCAATGCCGCCGATGAAGCCGGTGAGCGCGGTGCTGAGCGCCCATATCGCCACGCCCGCGGCAAACATGCGATAGACGCAAAAGCGGTCGCAGAGCCAGCCGACCACGAGACACATCGAGGCGTAGACCCAGAAAAAGGCCGAGACGGCGACGCCGAAGCCGGTCGCCGACAAACCGAGCTCGCTCTTCATGAGTGGAGCCGCAACCCCGATCGCGCCGCGATCGACATAGTTGAGCAGGACCGACAGCGCGATCAGCACCACGATCCAAGCCACGCGCGCATTGCCCGCGCGCCCCCCGGCAGCCAGTGTCGCCATTACAGCCCCCTCTCCGATTTCCCTATGGCGATACCATCAAATGCACGGGCAGGCGATGCCGGTTGCAATGGCCATAGGCGGCGCTAGTCTTCCGCCAGAAACCGGTCGCCACGCAGCGGCCGGAACAGCGGGAGGGGACGAATGAAATACGCCGTCTGGTTCGTGCGTCTGCTTTTCGCGGCCTGGATGCTTCCGGCCGGTCTCAATCACTTCATTCCGCTATTCCCGCAGCCGCTCGGCAACGAGCCGCTAAGCAAGGAGCTGTTCCTGGCGCTGTTCGACAGCCACCTGTTCGATCTGGTCAAGGCCGTGGAGCTGATCGCCGGCCTCGCCGCGCTGACCGGCATCTACCTGCCGCTCGCGCTGGTGCTCTGCATGCCGGTCTCGTTCTGCGTCTGGTACTGGGACACGCCGCTGCAGGGCTGGGGCTCGCGCTCGTCCATCTATGGATGGGCCGTGATCCTCAGCAATATCTTCCTCTGCATCGCCTACCTGCCGAGCTACCGGTCGATCTTCACGCTGCGGGCGACGCCAAAATGGCCCTTCCAGCGGGCGGAGGGCAGCGCATGAAACAGCTTCTCCTGATCGCGCGGCTGGTCTTCGGCCTCTGGCTGCTGCTGAGCGGCACCAATCATTTCTTCGCGCATCTCTGGGTCGAGCCCAGCGGCACGACGCCGCTCGCCGTCCAGCTTATGAGTGCACTCAACCACAGCCAGCTGATCGACGTCGCTTATGGCATCCAGCTGGTCGCCGGCGCGCTGATCCTCGTCGGCCTCCTCGTGCCGCTCGCGGCCTGCGTGGCGATGCCGATCTCGGTCTGCGCGGCCTATTGGGCGGTAATCCTGGAGCATGAACCCATCGGCGCCCTGCTCGCGCTCCTCGCCGTGGCGCTCAACGCGCTGCTGCTTTTCGTCCATCTCGATGTCTTCAAGGGCATGCTCGAGCGCTGGGCCCTGGCGCTCGGCGAGGATACCGCCAGCAACTACGACACGCTGCTCGCCGACCCGCGCGGACGCACCGGGCAGAGCGCCTTCATCGGCGCGCTCATTCCGCTGGCGCTGGTCGCCGCCTTCTATCACCGCTTCGTGCTCGGCGGCTCGGGCAATTATGCGATGCTGGTGCTGCTCTATCCCGCCATCTGCCTCCATGCCCGCCGCCTGCATGACATGGGGCGAACGGCCTGGTTGCTGGTCATTCCGGCTATCCCGACGGCCGCCGGCATCTGGTTCCACATGTACGACAAGGGCCAGGATCTCGAGTGGCCCGTCATCTCCGTCGCGCTCGGCGTCTCGGCGCTGTTCACATTGTGGGGGTTGGTCGGCAAGAGCGCGGGCGCACAGCCCGCCGCCTAGAGCATCCGCATCAGCCGGACGCTGGTCTTCTCATAGCCGAGCCGCTCGTAAAAGCGGTGCGCGTCTCCGCGCCGCATATGGCTGGTCACCTCGACCATATAACAGCCCTGCACTCGCAACGCCGCTTCGGCCGCCCGCACCAGTTGCGCGCCGATGCCGCGATTGCGCGACCCTGCGTCGACCACCATCATCGAGATGCGCCCGACCGGCGCCGGGCGATGCAGCACGCGCATGACCGACGTGCTGAGGCATCCGATGACCGCGCCGTCCAGCTCGGCAATGAGGACAGTGAAGCCTTCCGCTTCCATCAGCGAAAGCCGCTCGGCGACATCCGCCGCGCGGACGTCGTAGTCGAGCTGGGAAATCAGATGTGCGATGGCCGCGCTATCTCCGGAAGATGCGGGGCGGATTGCGACATTGGTCACTGTCTGCGGCTCCTTGCAGAGCCGAGTAAATCGGGCAGCCATCCCCCGGATGGCTGCTTGGTCCGATTTACTCCCACTCGATCGTCCCCGGCGGCTTCGACGTGTAGTCGTAGACCACCCGGTTGATGCCCTTCACCTCGTTGATGATCCGCGTGGCGACGCGCGAGAGGAAGGCCGAATCATAGGGATAGATATCCGCCGTCATGCCGTCTGTCGAGGTGACGGCGCGCAGGGCGAGGACGTTGTCGTAGGTGCGATAGTCGCCCATCACGCCGACCGTGCGGACCGGCAGGAGCACGGCGAAGGCCTGCCAGATGGCGTCGTAAAGGCCGGCATTGCGGATCTCTTCGAGATAGACCGCATCGGCCTTGCGCAGGATGTCGCAGCGCTCGCGCGTGACTTCGCCGGGAATGCGGATGGCGAGGCCCGGCCCCGGGAAGGGGTGGCGGCCGACGAAGATCTCGGGGAGGCCGAGTTCGCGGCCGAGCGCGCGGACCTCGTCCTTGAAGAGTTCGCGCAGCGGTTCGACCAGCTTCATGTTCATCCGTTCCGGAAGTCCACCGACATTGTGGTGCGACTTGATCGTCACCGAAGGCCCGCCGGTAAAGGAGACGCTCTCGATCACGTCCGGATAGAGCGTGCCCTGCGCCAGGAAATCGGCGCCGCCGATCTTCTTCGCCTCGGCTTCGAACAGGTCGATGAACGCGCCGCCGATGAACTTGCGCTTGGCCTCGGGGTCCGTGACGCCGGCGAGGCCGGCGAGGAACTTGTCCGAGGCGTCCACATGGACAAGCGGGATGTTGTAATGATCGCGGAACAAGGTGACGACCTGCTCCGCCTCATTGAGCCGCATGAGGCCATGATCGACGAAGACGCAGGTGAGCTGCTCGCCGATCGCCTCGTGGATCAGCACGGCTGCGACGGCGGAGTCGACGCCGCCGGAGAGGCCGCAGATCACCCTTCCCTTGCCGACCTGCTCCCGGATTTCCTTGATCTTGGTCGCGCGGAATTCGGCCATGGTCCAGTCGCCCGGGCAGCCGCAGACATGGCGCACGAAATTGGCGATCAGCTTGGCGCCGTCGGGAGTGTGCACGACCTCAGGGTGGAACTGGGTGCCGTAGAAACGGCGCTCATCGTTCGCGATGACGGCGAAGGGCGCGCCGTCCGACGTCGCGACGATGCGGAAGCCGGGCGCGAACTTGGTGACCTTGTCGCCATGGCTCATCCACACCTGGTGGCGCTCGCCGACTTTCCATAGGCCGTCGAACAGGACGCACTCTTCGGTGACGGTCAGGAAGGCACGACCGAACTCGCCGTCCCACTCGCCGTCCCTGCCCGCCTCCACCGTTCCGCCGAGCTGGTGCGACATCACCTGCTGGCCATAGCAGATGCCGAGGATGGGGATGCCGGCCTCGAATAGGATCTCGGGCGCGCGGGGACTGCCTTCCTCGGGCACACCGGCCGGCGAGCCGGAGAGGATGATGCCCCTCGGTTTCATCCGCTTGAACGCGGCTTCGGCCTGCGTGAAGGGTGCGATCTCGCTGTAGACGCCGGCCTCGCGCACGCGGCGCGCGATGAGCTGCGTCACCTGGCTTCCGAAATCGACGATGAGGATGGAGTCGTTGTGATGCGCTGACATGGCTGGCCGATAATGCGAGGGAACCGCCCTGTCCAGTTGCGCGGCACGGAACGGGAGCAACTTCCTGCTGGCGACACAATCCTTCGACCGCTAAGCATGAGACAAAGTCAACCACAGGAGAGGGATATGCGCAGGAGCCTGGTCTATTTGCTGGTAGGTGCGGCGGCGATGGCCTTGCCCGCAGCTGCGCAGGCGCAGAGCGGCGACGCAGCCAAGTGTGCGGCGCTCGGGCAATCTGGCATTGCGGGCACGAAGGCTGCAACGGCGAAATGGGTCGAGGCCGACACCGCGAAGGCCATGCCGGCCTATTGCGAGCTCACCGCAACGCTCTCGCCCGTCTCCGGCTCCAACATCGGCGTCGTCTACCGCCTGCCCGCCAACTGGAACGGCAAGCTGCTGGGCCTGGGCGGCGGCGGCTGGGCCGGCAACGTGACACTGCAGGCGGCAACCCCGGGCCTCAAGGCCGGCTACGCCACGGCCTCGACCAATGGCGGCCATCCGTCCACTTCGCCCTGGGACACGGAATGGTCGTCCAATCCCGAAGCGCTGACCGATTTCGCCTATCGCGCGATCAACCAGATGACGGTGGCCGGCAAGGCCGTCGTGCAGGGCTATTATGGCCGCAAGCAGGACAAGGCCTATTTCCAGGGCTGCTCCACCGGCGGCCGCATGGCGCTCATGGAAGCGCAGCGCTTCCCCGACGACTATGACGCGATCATCGCGCGCGCGCCGGTGTATACGCTGCAGGTGCAGACCAGCGGCATCTTGCGCAGCATGACGGTCGCGGGAGCCGGTGGCTTTTCGGCCGGCCAAATAAAGCTCGTCAACGAGGCGGTGCTGGGTGCGTGCGACGCCAAGGACGGGCTCAAGGACGGCCTCATCAACGATCCGGCCCGTTGCAGCTGGAGTCCCAAGGTGCTGACCTGCAAGCCCGGCCAATCCGGCGACTCATGTCTCTCGGCCAAGCAGGCGACAGCGCTCGAGACGCTCTATGCCGGCATCAAGGCGCCTGACGGCAGCTATGCGATGCTGCCTTTGAGCCGGGGCGGGGAGACCGTGTGGAGTGCGTTCATGACGGTCGATGGAACCGGGGTCACGCAGGCATCGGGCGGCGGCATGCCCGGCCTCACGAAGGTGTTCTTCGGCGACCGCAAGGTCGATTTCAACCAGTTCACGACCAAGGACGTGGTGGAGGCACGGGGCAGCGCCTTCGGCAAGACCTATGAGGCGAACAATCCCGACCTCAAGCGCTTCATCGCCCATGGCGGCAAGCTGCTGCTCTGGCATGGCGAATCCGATCCCGGCCCGAGCCCGGTCGCGACCGCCGATTATTACCAGCGCGCGCTCAAGGCGACGCCCGGCGCGGCCAATGCGGTCCGCCTGTTCATGGGGCCCGGCGTCAGCCATTGCGGCGGCGGCCCCGGTGCGGACAGCACCGACGACCTCACGGTGCTCGACACATGGGTCACGAGCGGCAAGGCGCCCGAGACGATGATCGCCAGCAAGAACGGCGCACCGCTCAAGCGCCAGCTCTGCGCCTTCCCGAAGGTCGCCCGCTTCAATGGCAAGGGCGACGCGAACGACCCCGCAAGCTGGGCCTGCGAGGCGCCGAAGTAAGTCGAGTAACGCGGGGCGCGTAAAACCTTCTCCCGCCTGCGGGAGAAGGATACGCAGCCTTGCCGGCTCGCCGGCTAGGCGAAGTTGGATGAGGGTGTGAGAAGAGCCTCACCCTTCCCTCTCCCGCAAGCGGGAGAGGGTCACAAGTTCAATCCACCGTAACCGAGGCGACGCGCCCGTCCGTCCAACTGCAGCGAAAGTTGCGCGACCAGCCGTCGGTTGCCCGATAGCTCGACCGCTGCTCGATCTGGCCGGTCACGTCATAGCCATTGCCGCGCGCGGTCACGCCGTTGATGCCACGTATCTCGGCATAGTTGCTGCCGTTGCTCGCACGATCGCGAGCGGCGACGGCGCAGGCGTCGACGGCGGCATCCTCTTCCGAACTGACATGGCTCTCGTAGCGCGGTTCGGTCGAGCGGCTGTCGTAGCGCCTGTCATTGTCGCCATAACGGTCGTCCCGGGGACGCGGCGCGCCATTGTCGTAATAGCCATAATCGTCCGGTGGCGGCGCGTCGTAGCGCCGCTCGGCCGCTTCCTTCTTCTTTGTCGCCGCCGAAGCGATGGCTGCGAAAATGCCGACAGCGGCGATCACACCGATCACGGTGCCCGCATCGGGCCCGCGATCATGATGACGATAACCGCCCTGCCAGCCCCATCCGCGTGCCGCGGCCGGCGTCGCCGCCGTGGCGACGAGAGCGAGGGCGGCAACACCGCCCGTCAGTTTCGATAAAATGCGCATCTTGTGCCCATCCTTGCCCACTTGCCGGCGAGTCTCCGCCGGATCGACCTGAGAATTACCGCCGCCCGGCTGAGCAATGGCTGAATGAAGGTCGCGGCCCCCGTTCAGCTTCCCGCAGGCCTTCTCATTTCGGCCCGATCTTCAGGCCCGTCCAGTAGGCGATGAAGCTGTACATGTCCGAAGCTTCCTCGATCGTCTTGTCGATGCTCTTGCCGCCGCCATGACCCTCGCCCGTCTCGATGCGGATGAGGTGCGGGCGGTCGCCGATGTTCGCGTTCTGGAGAGCAGCGGCATATTTGAAGCTGTGCGCGGGGACGACGCGATCGTCGGAGTCCGCGGCGGTGACGAGGATCGCCGGGTAGGACCGGCCGTCCTGGACATTGTGATAGGGCGAATAGGCCAGCAATGTCTGGAAGTCGGCCTTGCGATCCGGATTGCCATAGTCGTCGAGCCAGTATCGGCCTGCTGTGAACTGGTTGAAGCGCAGCATGTCCATGACGCCGACCGAGGGCAACGCCGCGGCGAACAGGTCCGGCCGCTGGTTGAGCACGGCGCCCACGAGCAGGCCGCCATTGGACCGACCCTCGATCGCCAGTTCGCCCGGGCCGGTGATGCCACGCACCTTCAGATATTCCGCCGCGGCGATGAAATCGTCGAAGACGTTCTGCTTGTTGGCGAGACGCCCGGCGTCGTGCCAGGCCTTGCCATATTCGCCACCGCCGCGCAGGCCCGCAATCGCCAGCACGCCGCCCTGTTCGATCCAGGCCAGGCGGGTGGGCGAGAAGGTCGGCGTCACCGACTTGGCGAAGCCGCCATAGCCGTAGAGCAATGTCGGCGCGGGCTTGCCGACCAGATCCTTGCGCCGCACCAGGTAGAGCGGCACCCGCGTGCCGTCGCGTGAGAGAAAGCTCACCACCTCGGTCACGAACTCGTCCGGATTGAAGGGCAGCCGCGGCGCCGCAAAGGGCGCAATGCTGTTGGTCGCGGTGTCGAAGCGGTAGATGCGGTCCGGCAGGGTAAAGTCGGAGAAGCGGAAGAAGGTCTCCGAATCGCCGGACCGGCCCAGGAAGCCCGCGCCGGTCCCGAAGCCTGGGGTCGGGACGCGGCCGATGAACCGGCCATCGAGGTCGGCCAGCTCCGCAGTCACGCGCCCGTCGCCCAGATAAGCCAGGATGAGGCGGTCGCCGACCAGCGAGGCGCCGACCAGTTCGCGGCCCTGCTGGGCGACGATCTGCACGGGCGCATAGCCGGGATGGGCGGCGTCGAGCGTGACCACGCGCCCGCGCGGTGCGGTGGCGTCCGTGCGGAAGAGAAGCCGGTCGCCCGTGCTGCCGGCGAAGCTCCAGGCCTGCCCCGCCGCGCGGACCAGCCGGCGGGGCTTCGCCCCTTCCTGCGTCAGCGAGAGGGTCATGACCTCCTGCGGATCGCTCGTGCCCTCGCTCGACAGGATAAGCAGCCAGCGCCCGTCGTCCGTCACACGCGCCGAGTGGCGCATGTCCGGTTGGCCGGGCGTCGAGTAGACGAGTTGGTCGCTCGACTGCGGCGTGCCGAGCGCATGATAATATATGCGGTGATCGCCGAGCGACGCGGGCGTTGCGGCGCTTCGGGCGGGATCGAAGCCGGCGTAGAAAAAGCCCTTGCCGTCCTGGCGCCAGGCAAGGCTCGAATAGCGCGCCCAGTCGATCCGGTCGGCGAGGGTCTCGCCCGTGTCGACATCGAGCACATGCAGCGTCCGCCAGTCCGATCCCTTGTCCTGCACCGCATAGAGCAGGTAGCGCCCGTCCGCCGACGGCTCCCATTGGGCAAGCGCGCTCGATCCGTCGGCGGACAGAGTCCCGGGATCGAGCAGCAGCCGGCCCGCGCCGTTCAAACCCTCGCGCATGAACAAAGGCGAGAGGTTCTGCAGCCCCGAATTATGCGTATAGAAATAGCGCGCGCCGCCCTTCTTGGGCACGCCGAAGCGCTCATAATCGTAGAGCGCCTTCATCCGCGCGCGCAGCACGTCCCGGCCCGGCAGGCCGGAGAGATAGGCCTGCGTCACGCCATTTTGCGACGAAATCCAGGATGATACGGCGGGGTCGCTGCGCGCGTCGTCCTCGAGCCAGCGATAGGGATCCGCGACATTGACGCCGAACTTGGTCTCGACCAGCGGATCGCGCCGCGTTGCCGGATAGGACGGTCCATGGCTTGCAGCCGCCGAGACGGCCGATCCCCCGGTCGCGTCGCTGACCACTTCTTCGCCGGCCATGGCCGCGGGAGCGGACAGCGCCAGGAACAGGGCCGCACAAGATATTCGCAGTGATCGGGTCATGAAGCTGACCTTGGGCATCCTCTCTTTGCCGCCGCTCTAAGCCGTCGCGGTTGCTAATTTCCTAGTCCTTTTCCGGCGGTTTTTGAAGCTGCCGCAGCCGTAACGAAAAGGGCCCCGCATCGCTGCGAGGCCCTCGAAATTCGCGTGTGACGCAAATGGATCAGGCGGTTTCCAGCTCGTCCTCATCCGCGCCCTGCACCGGACCCGAATCCTGACCCTTGGCGCTCTCGTCGCGGTCGACCAGCTCGATGATCGCCATGTGCACGGCGTCCGAGGCACGGTAACCGGCCTTGATGATGCGCGTGTAGCCGCCGGCGCGGTCCTTGTAGCGCTCGGCCAGCACGTCGAACAGCTTGGTCAGCTGCGTTTCGTCGAGCAGGCGGGCATGGGCCAAGCGACGGTTCGAGAGACCGCCGCGCTTGGCCAGCGTGATCAGCTTCTCGACATAGGGGCGAAGCTCCTTCGCCTTGGGCACGGTTGTCTTGATCTGCTCATGCTTGATGAGCGAAGCCGCCATGTTGCGGAACATCGACGTACGATGACCCTCGGTGCGCTGCAGTTTGCGATGACCAACCTTGTGACGCATGCTGTCTTCCTTCGTTCGTTATGGGCCCGTTTGGCCGAGTCCCATCAAAATGGCATTTTGATGGGAGCCCTTCCGGTAGCCCGTACCAGGCAGTGCTCAGGGCGACTGCCAACAGCCCTTGTGGAACCGGCCCGCCCGAAGGCGAGCCGAATCCGATTAGCCGAGAAGCTCTTGCTCGAGCTTCTTGGCGATCTCTTCGATGTTTTCCGGCGGCCAGCCGGGGATGTCCATGCCGAGGCGCAGACCCATCGAGCTCAGGACTTCCTTGATCTCGTTGAGCGACTTGCGGCCGAAGTTCGGCGTGCGGAGCATCTCGGCCTCGGTCTTCTGGACCAGGTCGCCGATGTAGATGATGTTGTCGTTCTTGAGGCAGTTGGCCGAACGGACCGACAGCTCCAGCTCGTCCACCTTCTTGAGCAGGTAGCGGTTGATCTGGTTGGTGTCGCCTTCGCCTTCCTCGGCGGCGGCGCCAGCGGCGCCAGCGCTCGGACCGGCGGTCGGCAGTGCGTCCTCAAAGTGGACGAAGAGCTGCAGCTGGTCCTGGAGGATACGCGCGGCGTAAGCCACGGCGTCCTCGGGGGTCACGGTGCCATCCGTCTCGACCGTCAGGTTGAGGCGGTCATAGTCCAGCTCCTGGCCGATACGGGCGTTCTCGACCTTGTAGGCCACCTGGCGCACCGGCGAATAGAGCGCATCGACCGGGATCAGGCCGATCGGCGCATCGGCCGGACGGTTGGCGACGGCCGGGACATAGCCCTTGCCGGTGTTGGCGACGAGTTCCATGTTGAAGCTCGCGCCCTCGTCGAGGTGGCAGATCACCAGATCCGGGTTCATCACCTGGATGTCGCCCGAGACGGCGATGTCGCCGGCCTTCACTTCGGTCGGGCCGGTTGCGGAAAGCTGCAGGCGCTTGGGGCCTTCGCCTTCCATCTTGAGCGCGATCTGCTTCACGTTGAGCACGATGTCCGTCACGTCCTCGCGGACGCCGGCCAGCGAAGAGAACTCATGCAGGACGTTCTCGATCTTGATCGAGGTGACAGCCGCACCCTGCAGCGACGAGAGGAGCACGCGACGCAGAGCGTTGCCGAGCGTGAGGCCAAAGCCCCGCTCAAGCGGCTCGGCGGTGAAGGTCGCGCGGCGCTTCGGGTCGCCACCAGCCTTGATCTCCAGGCTGTTCGGCTTCTTCAATTCCTGCCAGTTCTTGATGTTGACAGTCATGTAATTCCCCTGGGTGTTCGGCGGAGGTCCGGTAGGACAGCGACTGTTCCGGTTCCGCCCTGGTCAACTGGTGCGAGTGCCCCGACCGGCGCCAGGCGCCGACCGGTCCACGGGCGGGTCAGACGCGACGGCGCTTGGACGGCCGCACGCCATTGTGCGGGATCGGCGTCACGTCGCGGATCGAGGTGATGGTGAAACCAACCGCCTGCAACGCACGGAGCGCAGATTCGCGCCCGGAACCCGGGCCCTTCACTTCGACTTCGAGCGTGCGCACGCCATGTTCGGCGGCCTTGCGACCCGCATCCTCGGCACAGACCTGCGCCGCATAGGGCGTCGACTTACGTGAGCCCTTGAAACCCATCATGCCCGCCGAGGACCAGCTGATCGCATTGCCCTGCGCGTCGGTGATGGTGACCATGGTGTTGTTGAAGCTGGCGTTCACATGCGCGACGCCGGCCGAGATGTTCTTGCGTTCGCGCCTGCGAAGCCGCTGAGGTTCCCGTGCCATGTGCTGATATCCCTATCCGAAATCTGTTTGCTCAAGGGGCGGCGCAAGAGCTGCCGGCCCCGTCGATGAAGAAGAAGCTTACTTCTTCTTGCCGGCGATCGGCTTGGCCTTGCCCTTGCGGGTGCGCGCATTGGTATGCGTGCGCTGCCCGCGAACCGGCAGACCCTTGCGGTGACGCAGGCCGCGGTAGCAGGCCAGGTCCATCAGGCGCTTGATGTTCATCGCCGTCTCGCGACGCAGATCGCCCTCGACCGTATAGTCGGCGTCGATCGCTTCGCGGATCTGAAGAACCTCGGCGTCGCTCAGGTCCTGAACGCGGCGGCTGTGGTCGATGCCCAGCTTGTCGGCAATGGCGGCGGCCGTCTTGGGGCCGATGCCGTGGATATAGGTGAGCGCGATAATCACGCGCTTGTTGGTCGGGATATTAACGCCCGCAATACGTGCCATGTCTTATTCTACTCCTGCTCCACAGGGCGTCTTGGCCGATGCCCTATCTCGTCGCTTCGAACCCTGGACGCAAAAAGGACGGCGGGCGCACCGGGCGCTGCCGTTTGATCTGGCGTCTCAGGATCGGCGGGCGTTAGCGTGAGTCGGTTACAGTGTCAACCGCGGAAAGGCTGACGATCCCAGGCTCTGCGGCAGCTTTTCCGAGGTGAGGCGTGGAACGGGGCAAGATCGAGTAAATATATTGGCTTTATCGCGCCTTCATGCGAATCGGCGGGACGGTCGTCGCGCCGACTTGCCGGAATGGAGGGCGAATTCTTGGTGCTAATGTCGGGGAAGGACATCGGAAACCGCGTTCGCGGCCTTGTCAGCGACGCAAGGGGGCGCATCACCGGCGACTCGCTACAGGGCAAGGTGATCCGCAACGCGGGCTGGGTCGGTATCGGCTATGGCGCCGACATGGCTGTGCGCTTCGCCTCCAGCCTTATCCTTACCCGCCTGCTCGATCCCAGCGCCTTCGGCCTCATCACCACGGTCACGGTGTTCCTGATGGTCGCCGTCATGGTCTCGGATCTCGGCGTCCAGACGTTGATCCTCACCGACAGCCGCGCCGACGACGAGGGATTTCTCGGCACGCTCTTTACGATCCACGTCATCCGCGGCTTCATTCTGACCATCGTGCTCGCGCTTGTCGCGTTCGGTTGGTACATGGCCCTGCAACACGGCATGATTCCGCCATCGAGCAGCTATGCCGATCCGCTGCTGCCGCAATTGCTGGGGCTGCTGAGCTTCACCCTGCTCCTGCAAGGCTTCTCCAGCCTCAACGAACACCGCATGATCCGCCATCTTGATCGGGGCCCGATCGCGCGGCTCGACATCGTCCTGCGCATCGGCACGACGATCCTCAATGTCCTGCTGGTCTGGCTCTTCCGTTCAGTCTGGATGATCGCGATCACCATGGTGGTCCAGGCCGTCGCCCGCACGGTCCTGACGCATATCTACCTGACCGGCCCCAAGATGACTTTCCGGATCGATTGGAAGGAAATCAAAGGCGTCCTGCTGCTCTCGCGCTGGGTTGCCGTCAATTCCGCGCTCTATGTCGCGGCGTCATCGGCGGACAAGTTGGTCATCGGCGCGGGCTTCGACCTCGACACGCTCGGCGTCTATTCGATCGCCTTCACCCTCTTCTCAAGCGCGGTGACGCTGATCGAGAAGCTGCAGGCAGAGATGGGCATTCCAGTCCTCAACGCTCTGCTGGAGAAGCCGGCCGACGAGATGAAGCGGGCCTATTACAAGTTCCGGCTCCCGATGGACCTGTATTGCGCCGTGGCCGGCCTCGGGATGGTGCTGCTTGGCCCGCTCTTCTTCAGGATCGCCTATCCCGCGAACTATGGGATGGGAGGCGCCTTCCTCGCCCTGCTCGGTATCAAGGTGATCCTGATGCCGATCCTCCTCTCGGGCAACTTCATCTATGCCCGCCGTCGCTACCGCCTGATGTCCTTTATCGGCCTGCTGCGCACCGGCATCTACATCACTGCGCTTCTGACGGCGGTCTGGCTCCAATCCATTCATCTCGCGGTCTTCATCATCGCACTTGAAAAGGTGCCGGAGATTGCCCTTTATTTCGCGATCTCTCGGACCGGCATTCCCTTCAGCATGAGGCGCGACGGCCTGCTGATCGGACTCGCCGCGGCGTCCATCCTCTATCTCTCGATTATCTGAGACGGCAGGACCCACTCGCGCCTGTCGTCGGGCGCGGCCCCGTTCTTTCCAAATGGGGAAAGCCGCTCGGCTTAGCGGTCGAGAATGTCCCCGACCGCCGTCGAAACGGCGTCGATGTCGGCCATGCCGTCGACACGGCTCACAATGCCGCGCGCCTCGTAGATCGGCAGGATTGGCGCGGTCTTGGCGCGATATTCGGCCATGCGCGTGCGCACCGTCTCCTCATTGTCATCCGGGCGACGCTTGAACTCCGTGCCGCCGCACTTGTCGCAGGTGCCCGCGACCTTGGGCAGCTTGTAGCGGTCATGATAGCCCTCGCCACAGGTCGCGCAGGTGAAGCGACCGGTGATGCGGTCCACGAGGGCATCCTCGTCCACCTCGAGCTCGATGACGTGGTCGAGCTTGCGGCCACGATCTGCCAGCAGCCCGTCAAGGCTCTCGGCCTGCGGGGCGGTGCGCGGATAGCCGTCGAAGATGACGCCGGTATTCGCCGAAAGCTCGTCGAGCGCCTCGCCGATGATGCCTGAGACGATCTCGTCGGAGACGAGCTGGCCGGCATCCATCACTGCCTTGGCCTTGAGTCCGATCGGCGTGCCGGCCTTGACCGCGGCGCGCAGCATATCGCCGGTGGAAAGCTGGACCATGCCACGCTCGGCGACCAGGCGCTGCGCCTGGGTGCCTTTGCCGGCGCCCGGGGGACCGAGCAGGATGATGTTCATGTCTTACCCCTCCGATGAGGCCCGGACCGCCGTGCGGCCCGGGTCGTCCCTGGTTCTTAGCGCAGCTTGCCCTTGAGGCGCGCCTTCTTGATGAGATCGCCATATTGATGCGCGATCAGATGGCTCTGGATCTGCGTCACCGTGTCGACCGTCACATTGACCACGATCAGCAGGCTGGTGCCGCCCAAGCGGAAGGGGATGCCGGCCTTGGCGATCAGGAATTCGGGAATGAGGCAGATGACCGTGAGGTAGGCCGCGCCGACCACGGTAAGGCGGGTCAGCACATAGTCGAGATAGAGCTCGGTGTTCTTGCCGGGGCGGATGCCCGGGATAAAGCCGCCGTTGCGCTTCAGATTCTCAGCCGTCTCCTCGGGATTGAAGATGATCGCCGTGTACCACATGCAGAAGACGATGATGCCCAGGCCATAGAGCGTCATGTAGGTCGGGCTACCATGCGCCAGGAACTGGTTGATGCTGATGATCGCATCGCCCCACCAGCTGTCGCCGTTCACGCCCTTGCCGGCAAACTGCGTGATGGTCAGCGGCAGCAGCAGCAGCGAGGAGGCGAAGATCGGCGGAATGACGCCCGCGGTGTTGACCTTGAGCGGCAGATGACTGCGATCCGCCTGCATGATCCCCTGGCGCGTCTGGCGCTTAGGATACTGGATCAGGACGCGCCGCTGGGCGCGCTCCATGAAGCAGATGAAGGCGACCAGCGCCACCGCGAGGATGATGGTGCCGAGGATGAGCAGGCCGGAGATCGAGCCGGTGCGGCCGGATTCGAGCAGGTTCGAGAGCGTGACCGGCCCCTGGGCGACGATGCCCGCCATGATGATGAGGGACGCACCGTTTCCGATGCCGCGGCTGGTGATCTGCTCGCCGAGCCACATCAGGAACAGGGTACCGCCAATCAGCGAGATGACCGCCGAAACAATGAACAGCGTGCCGGGCTGCACCGCGACATTCTGCACCTGCCAGTTGAGCGCGGCGAAATAGCCCTGCACCGCGGCGAGGCCCACGGTCCCGTAGCGCGTATACTGGTTCAGCTTCTTGCGGCCGCTTTCGCCTTCCTTCTTGAGCGCTTCGAGCTGCGGCGAGAGAGATGCAGCGAGTTGCACCACGATCGACGCCGTAATGTAGGGCATGATGCCGAGCGTCAGAAGGCTCGCGCGCGACATGGCGCCGCCCGAGAAGGTGTTGAAGATGTCGAGGATGCCACCCGAGGAGCGGCCCGACCATGCGGCGAGCGCCGTCGGATCGACGCCCGGCACCGGGACGAAGGACAGGAAGCGGAAGACGATCAGCACGCCGAGGGTGAACCACAGGCGCTTCTTGAGGTCCGTCGCCTGGCTGAACTTTGCCAGGCTGATATTGGCTGCCATACGGTCGGCGCTTGATGCCATGGTCGCTTGCAATCCCTGTCCGCCTTGCCCGAATGGACAAGGCCGCTTGGTCCCTTAGCGGCGCGGCTGGCCGCTGTCGATCTATCCGTGCTGGTCGCCTGACGGTATCAAGCAATCGGCCCCGCCCGCCCATATCGGCGGGCGGGGCCGCTTATGCAAGACGTGCGATCAGCGATTGATCGCTCGTCTTACTTTGCTTTCGCCGTGCCCTTCTTGGCCTTGGCCAGCGCAGCGGGGTCGCGCGCCTCCAGGATCTCGACCTTGCCACCGGCCTTTTCGACGGCGGCGACGGCCGAAGCCGAGGCGCCGGCGACCGAGAAGCTGGCCTTGGCGGTCAGTTCACCCTTGGCGAGGAGGCGCACGCCATCCTTGCCGCCGCGCGAGAGACCGGCCGCGCGCAGAGCCGCCTGATCAATCACGGCCTTGGCGTCGAGCTTGCCGGCGTCGATCGCCTTCTGGACCATGCCCAGGTTCACCACGGCATGATCCTTGCCGAACGGATTGTTGAAGCCGCGCTTCGGCAGACGCATGTGGAGCGGCATCTGGCCGCCCTCGAAGCCGTTGATGCTGACGCCCGAGCGCGCCTTGGCGCCCTTCTGGCCGCGACCGGCGGTCTTGCCCTTGCCCGAGCCGATGCCGCGTCCGACGCGCATGCGGCCCTTGCGAGCGCCTTCATTGTCCTTGATGTCGTTCAGTTTCATCTCGTGCACTCGCTTTCGCTTTTGTCGCGCTGCCTCGAAAAGAGGCCGGAAAGGGCGCGCGGATAGCGCCCCAATTCAAAAAACGAAAGAGGGGTTTCCCCCTCTTTCGCAAATATCTGCCATGCGACGAGGGCTTAGCCCTCGACTACCTGCACCATGTGCGGGAGCTTGGCGATGGCGCCGCGAACCTCGGCGGTGTCCTCAAGCTCGACGACGCGATGCATCTTGCCCAGGCCCAGACCGATCAGAATCTTCTTCTGGCTTTCGGGACGGCGGATCGGCGAGCCGATCTGCTTGATCTTGATCTTTGCCACTGCTCGTTACTCCGCAATCGCTTCGGCGTCTGCCTGCGCGACCTCGGCCGAGGCACCGCCGCGACGGAGCAGGTCGGCAACCTTCTTGCCGCGACGCTGCGCCACCGACTTGGGGCTGGTCTGTTCGGTCAGCGCCGCGAAGGTCGCCCGGATCATGTTATAGGGGTTCGACGTTCCGACCGACTTGGTCACGACGTCCGCAACGCCCAGGCTCTCGAAGACGGCGCGCATCGGGCCGCCCGCGATGATGCCGGTACCGGCCGGAGCCGAACGCAGCGTCACCTTGCCGGCGCCGAAATGGCCACGACCGTCATGATGCAGGGTGCGGCCTTCC
Source organism: Sphingobium sp. (assembly GCA_017745115.1). The sequence continues at coordinate 29,071 of JAGIAA010000028.1, forward strand.
TTGAGCGGCACGCGAACCATCGCCTTCTTGGCGGCGGCGGTCGCCTTGCTGATCGCCTCGGGAACCTCGCGGGCCTTGCCATGGCCGAAGCCGGCACGACCTTTGCCGTCGCCGACGACGACGAGCGCGGCGAAACCGAAGCGCTTGCCGCCCTTCACGGTCTTGGAGACGCGGTTGATGTGGACGAGCTTCTCGACGAATTCCTCGCCGCCGTCTTCCTCGTTGCGGGGACGACGGTCGTCGCGACGGCCACGGCCGCCACGCTCACCACCACGGCCACGGCCGCCACGGCCACGACGCTCTTCGGTGGCCGGAGCCTCCGTCTCGGCGCCAGCGGCGCCTTCGATCTGGGTTTCGTCTGCCATGCTTAGAACTCCAGTCCGCCCTCACGGGCGGCGTCGGCCAGCGCCTTCACGCGGCCATGAAAAAGGAAGCCACCGCGATCGAACACGACCTTGGTGACGCCAGCCTTGACGGCGGCGGCGGCAACGCGCTTGCCAACCTCGGCCGCCGCAGCGGACGTGGCGCCGGTCGCGCCCTTGAGATCCTTGTCGAGGGTCGAGGCCGCGGCAACGGTCTTGCCGGCCGCATCGTCGATGACCTGGGCGTAGATGTGCCGGCCCGAGCGATGGACGCTGAGACGGGGCTTGCCGTTGGCACGAGCCTTGAGGGCGGTGCGAACGCGGCGCGAGCGCCGATCGAAGAGAGAGAGTTTCGCCATGGCTTACTTCTTCTTGCCTTCTTTGCGGAAGATATACTCACCGCGATACTTGATGCCCTTGCCCTTGTAGGGCTCCGGCTTGCGCCAGCGGCGAATCTCGGCGGCCACCTGACCGACCTGCTGCTTGTCGATGCCGGTGATCTCGACCGTCGTGTTGTCCGGGGTCTTGATCTCGATACCGGTCGGAACCGCATAGTCGACATCATGGCTGTAGCCGAGCATCAGCTTCAGCGTCTTGCCCTGGGCGTTGGCACGATAGCCGACACCGGTGATCTCGAGCACCTTGGTGTAGCCCTCGGTCACGCCGGTGACGAGGTTCTGCACCAGCGTGCGCTGCATGCCCCAGAAGGAGCGCGCCTGCTTGGAGGCGTTCGCGGGCTTAACGCTGATCGCGCCGTCCTCGATCGCATAGGTCACCAGGTCCGCCAACGGCATCGCCAGCGTGCCCTTGGGGCCCTTCACCGAGAGCTGGCCGCCCTCGATGGTCGCAGTCACGCCCGACGGGATCGTGACAGGCTTCTTGCCAATGCGGCTCATCAGAACACCTCCGCCAGCACTTCGCCGCCGACGTTCTGCTCGCGTGCCTCGTTGTCCGAGAGCACGCCCTTCGGCGTCGAGACGATTGTGATGCCCAGGCCGTTGCGCACAACCGGAAGCTCCTTGGAGCCCGAATAGACGCGGCGGCCCGGCTTCGAGACGCGGGCGACATGCTTGATCGCCGGCTGGCCCTCGAAATACTTCAGTTCGATGCGCAGGCCCGGATGGGCGCCGAGCAGCTCCTCGGTATAGCCGCGGATGTAGCCCTCGCGCTGAAGCACGTCGAGCACGCGGGCGCGCAGCTTGGAAGCCGGCGAAACGACGCTGTCCTTGCGCGCCTGCTGGCCGTTGCGGATGCGGGTGAGCATATCACCCAAAGGATCGGTCAATGCCATCGCTTATATTCCTTACCAGCTCGACTTGGTGACGCCGGGGATCAGGCCCTTGTTGGCCAGATCGCGCAGCTGCACGCGGCAGAGGCGGAATTTGCGGTAATAGGCGCGCGGGCGCCCGGTGAGCTCGCAGCGATTGCGAACGCGGGTCGGATTGCCGTTGCGCGGCACCTCGGCCATCTTGAGGCGAGCGATCAGGCGCTCGTTCTCGTCGAGCGACTGGTCATTCGCGATGGCCTTGAGCTTCGCAATCTTGCCGGCATACTTCTTCACCAGCTTCTTGCGACGCTCGTTCTTGTTGATCGAACTCAGTTTCGCCATGGACTTAAGCTCTCTTCCTTAGAAATTACGTCCGGCCACGATCAGGCGGCCTGCTTGTCCGCCTCGGCGGGGAACGGGAAACCGAAGAGGCGCAGCAGTTCGCGCGCTTCGTCGTCCGTCTTCGCCGTGGTGGTCACGATGATGTCCATGCCCCGCACCTTGTCGATACGGTCATAGTTGATCTCCGGGAAAATGATCTGTTCCTTGATGCCGAAGGCGTAGTTGCCGCGGCCGTCGAAGGACTTCGGATTCAGGCCCCGGAAGTCGCGGATGCGCGGCATCGCGATCGTCACCAGACGGTCGAGAAACTCGTACATGCGCTCGCGGCGAAGGGTGACCTTCGCGCCGATCGGCATGCCTTCGCGCAGCTTGAACGTCGCGATCGACTTCTTCGCCTTGGTGATGACCGGCTTCTGGCCGGCGATCAGTTCCATTTCCTCGGCGGCGGTGGTGACCTTCTTCTTGTCCTGGGTCGCCTCGCCAACGCCCATGTTGAGAACGATCTTCTCAATCTTGGGCACTTCCATGTGGTTCTTGTAGCCGAACTTCTCGGTCATCGCCTTGATGACCTTCTCGTCGTACAGCTTCTTGGAACGCGGGATATACTTGTCAGCCATTAGATGACCTCCCCGGTCTTCACGGCGACGCGGACCTTCTTGCCGTCGCGCTCCTCGAAGCGCACGCGCGTGGCCTTGCCGTCCTTGGTGGCAATCGCGACGTTGGAGACGTGCAGCGGCGCAGCCTTGCGCTCGATGCCGCCCTGCGGGTTCGCCTGGTCGGGCTTGCGGTGACGCGCGTGGACATTGACGCCCTCGACGATCACCTTGTCTTCCTTCGGCATCACCTGCGCGACAGTGCCGGTGCGGCCCTTGTCCTTGCCGGCGAGCACGACGACCGTGTCACCCTTCTTGATGCGAGCAGCGCTCATCACAGCACCTCCGGCGCGAGCGAAATGATCTTCATGAAGTTCTTCGCGCGCAGCTCACGGACGACGGGGCCAAAGATACGGGTGCCGATCGGCTCCGCATTCTTGTTGACCAGCACGGCGGCGTTGCTGTCGAAGCGAATCACGCTGCCGTCGGGACGACGAACGTCCTTGGCGGTGCGCACGATCACCGCACGGTGAACGTCGCCCTTCTTCACGCGACCGCGCGGCGCGGCGTCCTTGACGGAGACGACGATGATATCGCCGACGCCGGCAAAGCGACGCTTCGAGCCGCCGAGCACCTTGATGCACTGGACGCGCTTGGCGCCGCTGTTGTCAGCGACATCAAGATTGGATTGCATCTGGATCATTGATCCGGGTTCCTTCTCAAATGGCCTGCCGGAAAGTTCCGGTGGTTCCGTTCAAACTCTGCGTTCGCTTCGGCTCAGGCCGCCACTTCGGGCGACTTGTGCGTGTCGACGCGCTCGATAACCTTCCAAGTCTTGAGCTTGGAAATCGGCGCCGTCTCCTCGATGCGGACGGTCTCGCCCTCATGATAGGCATTGCCTTCATCATGGGCGTGATACTTCTTCGAGCGGCGGATGATCTTGCCGTAGAGCGGGTGTTTCACCTTGCGCTCCACGAGAACCACCACCGTCTTGTCACCCTTGTCGGAAACCACCGTTCCCGTGAGCACGCGCTTCGGCATCGTGTGTTTCCTTCCTTACTTCGCCGCAGCGGCGCTGGCGCGCGCGGTCTGCAGCGTCTTGATCTGCGCGATCTCGCGGCGCACTTCGCGCACGCGGCTCGGCTTCTCGAGCTGGCTGGTAGCGGCCTGGAAGCGCAGGTTGAACTGCTCGCGCTTCAATTCGCCCAGAGCCACGTTGAGCTCGTCGTCGGACTTGGTCCGAAGATCAGCGATATTGGCCATCATTCACCTCCCAGGTGCGAGGTGTCGCCCAGGCGGGCAACGACCTTGGTCTTGATCGGCAGCTTCATGGCCGCACGGGAGAAAGCCTCCGCCGCGAGCGGACCAGGCACGCCGTCCAGCTCGAACAGGATGCGGCCGGGCTTCACGCGCGCCGCCCAATATTCGATCGAACCCTTGCCCTTGCCCTGACGGACCTCGGCGGGCTTCTTCGACACCGGCACGTCCGGGAAGACGCGGATCCAGAGGCGGCCCTGACGACGGATGTGACGCGTGATCGCGCGGCGAGCAGCCTCGATCTGACGCGCGGTCACCCGCTCGGGCTCCATGGCCTTGAGGCCGTAGGAGCCGAAATTCAGGTCCGTACCGCCCTTGGCGTCGCCCTTGATGCGACCCTTGAAGGCCTTGCGGAACTTTGTTCGCTTCGGTTGCAGCATGATGCTCTACCTCTAAATTCAGCGCGCCGGACGCACGCCGGAGGTCTGGGCCTCCAGCATGAGACGGTCGGTGGCCATCGGATCGTGGCCGAGAATCTCGCCCTTGAAGATCCAGACCTTGATGCCGCAGATGCCATAGGCGGTCTTCGCCTCGGCGTCGGCATAGTCGACGTTGCCGCGCAGCGTGTGCAGCGGAACCCGGCCCTCACGATACCACTCGACGCGGGCGATTTCCGCACCGCCGAGACGGCCCGAGCAGGTGATCTTGATGCCTTCGGCGCCGAGACGCAGCGCGCTCTGCACGGCGCGCTTCATGGCGCGACGGAAAGCGATGCGGCGCTCGAGCTGGTCGGCGACGCCCTGGGCGACGAGCTTGGCGTCGATCTCCGGCTTGCGGATCTCGACGATGTTGAGGCTCACGTCGCTCGCGGTCATCTCACCGAGCTTCTTGCGAAGCTTCTCGATGTCGGCGCCCTTCTTGCCGATGATGACGCCCGGACGGGCGGCATAGATCGACACGCGGCACAGCTTGGCCGGACGCTCGATGACGACCTTGGAGATCGCCGCCTGCGGCAGGTTCTTCATGACATACTTGCGGATCGCCAGATCCTCGAGGAGCAGGCGGCCATAGTCCTGGCCTTCCGCGAACCAGCGGCTGTCCCAGGTCCGGTTGATCTGCAGGCGCAGACCGATCGGGTTGCTCTTGTGACCCATGAGCTTACGCCTCCTCGGCTGCAGCTTCGCGGACGACGATGCGCACGCGGCTGAAGGGTTTCAGGATGCGGGTCGACTTGCCGCGACCGCGCGTGGCGAAGCGCTTCATGGTGAAGCTCTTGCCGACCGAAGCCTCGGCAACGACCAGCGCGTCGACGTCGAGGTTGTGATTGTTTTCCGCATTGGCGATCGCCGAGGCGAGCACCTTGCGGACGTCGACGGCCATGGCGCGCTTGGAGAAGGTCAGCACGTTGAGTGCGTCCTCGACCTTGCGGCCGCGGATCAGCGCGGCGACCAGGTTCAGCTTCTGCG
>JAGIAA010000029.1 GCA_017745115.1 Sphingobium sp.
GGGGTGGATTTCCGAAAAGGCGAGGAAACCGTGGCGGTTGCCGCCATAGTCCACAAACGCCGCCTGGAGCGACGGCTCCACTCTGGTCACCTTGGCGAGATAGATATTGCCCTTGAGCTGCTTGTGCTCGGCGGACTCGAAATCAAACTCCTCGATCCGGTTCCCCGTCACGACCGCGACCCGGGTCTCTTCCCGGTGGCGCGCATCGATCAACATACGCATTGTCATTCAAATTTCTCCAGCCTGGTGCGGCCCCGTCCCTTCGGACTGAGAGACGCACCGGCGCAATTGGGGGACGGGCGATCAGGCGCGCCGTCGTGCGGAGCGGCCTTCGCAGGTCCCGGGTTTCAGTTTTGAGCTGCGTGTCTGCTGCTGAAACAGTGCCGGCCTTCATGCCGGCGGGCTTGCAAATCGCCCAAGGCGCCGCGTTCGCTACAGCGCGCCATGGCCGGTTCAAGCTCTGCCCCATGCAACATCAACCTGTTTTATCGCCGTGAGTGCAAAGTCTCCGGGCGATCAATCCGTCCGTCCCTAACCTGCCGATCAGCCTTGCAAAGCTTCCGCATTGCGGCAGACGAGCCGGACTGGTTAGCGCTAGCAGGGCTTGACCCGAAGGGCAACGGCGAAAAGCTGCAACCGATCACGGCTTTACGCGACCGGAATCGTTAGGACTGGACGAATATAGCCCTGTCGCGGCATCAGGAGCATCATGCTGTTCCTGGCCGCTTCGCTCGCGCTCCTCTCCTCACCTTCCGACCTGCCGGACATGCGCCCTTCGGCCAACGCGGCCATGGCCAAGCGCCCGCTGCGGAACGTCGGCATGAGTGTGCGCATGCGGCCGATCACGGAGGGCCCACCGATCCCGAAAATTCAGGGTCCGCGCAACTCATCGCGTCCCCTCATCGTCATCGATCCCGGTCATGGCGGCCACGACCCCGGCGCGCGCAACGTCAAATCCGGCACACTGGAAAAGGACGTGACGCTCGCGGTGGCCATGGCAATGCGCGATGAGCTTCTGAAGAGCGGCCGCGTACGCATTGCACTGACGCGGGAGGATGACAGCTTCCTCGCACTCGAGGAACGCTTCGGCCTTGCTCGAGATATGGGTGCGGCACTGTTCATTTCAATCCACGCCGACGCGTCGGAAGAGACCGGGGCCCATGGCGCAACGATCTACACCCTCTCCGACGTCGCGTCGGACGCCGAGGCCGAACGGCTCGCGGCACGCGAAAACCGCGCCAACGTCCTGGGCGGCGTCGATCTCTCCAACAAGAGCTCGGCGGTCTCTTCGATCCTCATCGACCTCATGCAGCGCGAAACCATGACCTCATCCGCCAGGTTCGCGGAGCTTCTGCATCGCGAGACAGCACCCAGCATCGCCTTCCGCAGTCCCTGGAACCGCCGGGCCGCACTCGTCGTGCTGCGGGCACCGGATACGCCATCGATCTTGTTCGAGACCGGCTACATCAGCAACGACGCGGAGGCTGAACAGCTGCGCAGTGTCGAGGGGCGGCGAAAGCTCGCGGAGGGCGCGGCCCGTGCAATCGCCATTTATGCCGCGACGCTGGACAAAAGCGGGCAGGCTAGCCAGCCTCGCTAACGGCATGGTGACGTGGCCATTCACCGCAAAAGCGGTTTTCTCCCCCGCGATACTGGGCTAGGGCGCTGGCATGAACGAGCCGACCAGTGGACCCACGCGGATCATCCTTCGGCGCCATGACCTGATTGCATCGGCACGAGACCGTTTCCGTTCGCTCTGGAGCCGACGGCGCTGGCGCTGGCTGATGATCGCGGCAGGCGGGCTGCTCGTCCTCTATTTCCTCTTCTGGCTGTTGTTTGCGCGCGGCCTGCCCGACGCCCGCACATTGCTCGACTATCAGCCGCCGCTGCCCACCGTCGTGCGCGATGTCAACGGCGAGCCGGTCTACAGCTATGCCCGCGAGCGGCGCGTGCAACTGCAGTATAGCGATTACCCGAAGGTGCTGGTGAACGCCTATCTGTCGGCCGAGGACAAGACGTTCTTCAGCCACCACGGGCTCGACTTCCCCGGCCTCGTCCGCGCTGCGGCAGAAGGCGTGATGAGCGGGTCGACGCCGCGCGGCACCTCGACCATCACCCAGCAGGTCGCCAAGAACCTGCTTGTCGGCAACGAGGTCAGTTATTCTCGCAAGCTCAAGGAAGCGATCCTCGCCTGGCGCATGGAAGGCGTGCTGACCAAGGAGCAGATCCTCGAGCTCTATCTCAACCAGATCTTCCTCGGCCGGAACGCCTATGGCGTACAGGCTGCGGCGCGCGCCTATTTCGACAAAGATGTCGGCCAGCTTCAGCTGCACGAGGCCGCCTATCTCGCCATCCTGCCCAAGGGCCCGAGCAATTACCGTCCCGAGGTCCACATGGATCGTGCGCTGGAACGGCGGAACTGGGTTCTGGGCGAGATGCTCAAGAACGATTTTATCACCCAGGCTCAGCATGACCAGGCCGTCGCTCAGCCCCTCGGCACTGTGGCAATGCGTGGCACCAGCTACCAGCGCATCGGCGGCTATTATACCGAGGAAATCCGCCGGCGGCTGATCCAGCTGTTCGGCGAAAATGCAGAAGCCGGGCCCAACAGCGTCTATGCCGGCGGTCTCTGGGTGCGCTCGCCGATCGACCCGAAGATGCAGGAGCTCACCACCAAGGCCCTGCGCAACGGCCTGCTTCGCTACGATAGCGGCCGTGGCTGGACCGGTCCGATCCGCCGCCTCAATGTCGCGAAATGGCAGGGCGAACTGGCCGCTTCCAATCTCGGCCTCGATTTCGATCAATGGGGCATCGCCGTGGTGATCGAGAAGAGCGGCGACGTGGCGACGATCGGCTTCGTCGATGGGCGGCGGGGCGTCCTCCCGGCGTCGGGCGCGCAGATGCCTCGGCGCGGCACGGCCACGGCGGCATTCAACATGCTGCAGCCGGGCGACGTGATCGCAGTAAAGAAGGAAGGCGACAGTTTCGTGCTGCGCAGCATCCCCGCCGTGTCGGGTGGCATGATGATCGAGGGCGTGCACAATGGGCGCGTCTACGCGATGCAGGGCGGCTTCGACGCCCGCCTTTCCTCCTATAACCGCGTCACTCAGGCGGAGCGCCAGCCGGGCTCCACGATCAAGCCCTTCGTTTACGCCGCCGCGCTCGACAGCGGCATGACCCCCGCCTCGATCATCATCGATGGGCCGTTCTGCGTGTTCCAGGGCGCCAATCTGGGGCAGAAATGCTTCAAGAATTTCGACAACAAGGGCGGATCGGGTCCCCACACCATGCGCTGGGGCGTCGAGCAGTCGCGCAACCTCATGACCGTGCGCACGGCCGCGCAGATCGGCATGCCGCGCGTGGTCAAGACGATCAGCGACATGGGCATCGGCAACTATCCGCCCTATCTCGCCAATTCGCTGGGCGCGGGCGAAACGACCGTCGAGCGCATGGTCAATGCCTATGCCATGCTCGCCAATCATGGCCGCGCGGTCTCGCCGAGGCTCATGGATTATGTGCAGGACCGCAACGGCAAGGTCATCTGGCCGGCCAACTGGCGGCCTTGCCAGAATTGCGCGATGACCGATTGGGACGGCAAGCCGATGCCCCGCTTCACGCCGACCGGCAAGCAGCTGATGAATCCGATGACCGCCTATCAGGTGGTCCACATCGCCGAGGGCGTTATCCAGCGCGGCACGGCCGTCCGCCTGCGCGATATGAACCGGCCTCTGTTCGGCAAGACCGGGACCAGCAACGGTCCGACCAATGTCTGGTTCATGGGCGGCACGCCGCATATCGTGGCAGGTCTCTACATCGGTTACGATCAGCCCAGGACACTGGGTGGCTATGCCCAGGGCTCGACCATCGCGGTGCCGATCTGGCGCGAGGCAATGGAACCGATCATCAAGGACATGCCCAAGACGCCTTTCTTCGCGCCTCCAGGCATTCGTATGGTGCGCATCGAACGCCAGACGGGCAAACGCATCTTCGGCGGCGGCTGGCCGGCCGACGATCCGCTCTCCGCGATCATCTGGGAAGCTTTCAAGCCCGAGAGCGAGCCGCGCCGCTCGATCCGTAGTGACGAAGTGAAGCCAGACGCGGAAGGCGCCCGTCTCGCAGCCGAACGTGCCCGCGCAGCAGAACAGAGCCATGATTTCGCCGGCGAGCAGGGCGGAATTTACTGAGCGGCTGAGCGGGCCGCGGCTCAGCTGATGCCGGCCCACCCCTTGACCTTATCGATGCAGCATCGCATCGGGCAGCGCTTGGCCCTATATGGGCGTCGCAGCATCTGACGGAGATTTTTCATGCGCGCCGAAGCGCAAGCCCATGTCGATCATATCCAGGCCGCGCTTGCGCTGCTGCGGCGCTTCCTCGACTGGGACAAGGCGCTGCGGCGGCTCGACGAGCTCAACGCGCGCGTCGAGGACCCGACGCTCTGGAACGATCAGAAGCAGGCGCAGGAGGTGATGCGCGAGCGCACGCGGCTCGATACCGCGATCGGCGCGACACGCGCCATCGAGCGCGACATGAACGATACCGTCGAGCTGATCGAACTGGCGGAGGCCGAGGGCGACGACGAGCTCGTCAACGAAGGTCTGGCCAGCCTGGCCGCGCTTGCCGAGAAAGCCGACAAGGACAAGGTCTCCGCTTTGCTGTCAGGCGAGGCGGACGGGAACGACACCTATCTCGAAATCCATGCGGGCGCAGGCGGCACCGAAAGTCAGGACTGGGCCGAGATGCTGCAGCGCATGTACCAGCGCTGGGCCGAGAAGCGCGGCATGAAGGTCGAGCTCATCGAATATCAGGCCGGCGAGCAGGCAGGCATCAAATCGGCAACGCTGCTGCTCAAGGGCGAGAATGCCTATGGTTATGCCAAGACCGAAAGCGGCGTGCACCGGCTGGTGCGCATCTCGCCCTATGACAGTTCGGCGCGGCGGCACACGTCGTTCAGTTCGGTCTGGGTCTATCCGGTGATCGACGACGACATCGACATCGATATCAATCCCGCCGACCTCAAGATCGACACCTATCGCGCGTCGGGCGCCGGCGGCCAGCACGTCAACACGACCGACTCGGCGGTGCGCATCACCCACGTTCCCTCGGGCATCATCGTCGCCAGCCAGAACGATCGCTCGCAGCACAAGAACCGCGCGACCGCGATGAACATGCTGAAGGCGCGGCTCTACGAGGCCGAGCTTGCCAAGCGTGAAGCCGTGACGGCGGGCGAATATGCCGCGAAGACCGAGATCGGCTGGGGTCACCAGATCCGTTCCTATGTCCTCCAGCCCTATCAGCTGGTGAAGGATCTGCGCACCGGGGTGACCTCGACTGCACCGGATGACGTACTGGACGGCGCGCTCGATCCCTTCATGGCCGCTGCGCTCAGCCAGCGCGTGACCGGCGAGAAGGTCGACGTCGAGGATGTCGACTGATGCGTCTTGCGGGCGCGGCACTGCTGGCGTCCCTTGTGGCCTTCGGGCTGTCCGGCTGCGACCGGATGAGCGCGGCACCCGACGACCGGCCCGCCGAAGCGCGCGACTTCCCGCGCGCCGACCGCCCCGTCGCCCCGATCATCTCGACGCGCTGGGCCACCGAGGAAGCACGCGACCGGCTCCATGAAGCCGATCAGGTGATGAACTGGGCAGGCGTGAAGCCGAACATGACCGTGGCCGACATCGGCGCGGGCGAAGGCTATTATACCGTGCGCCTCGCCAAGCGCGTCGGCCCGCACGGCCGCGTGCTCGCAGAGGACATCTTGGCCGAAGTCATCGATGCGCTCGGCCGGCGCGTCACGCGCGAGAACTGGTCCAATGTCAGCGTCAAGCTCGGCACGCCAGAGAATCCCAAGCTGCCCGAGGCCAGCTTCGACCGGGTGTTCATGGTGCACATGTATCACGAGATCGCCGAGCCCTACGCCTTCCTCTGGCACCTCTATCCGGCTCTCAAGGACAAGGGCGAAGTGATCGTGCTGGAGAGCGACCGGCCGACCGACCATCATGGCACGCCGCCCGAATTGCTGCGCTGCGAGTTTGCAGCAATCGGCTTCGTCCAGATCGCCATTGCGCGGCGACCGCAGTCGGGCGGCTATCTCGCCCGCTTCGTTGCGGGTGCGGGCAAGCCGGCCGAGCCGAGCCAGATCGTGCCCTGCCGTCTGCGCCGTCCGAACAAGGCAAAAATTGCCGTTCCGTCCAAGCGCGACGAATAGCCCGGCAGCATGCTGCAGCAAAGCTGCAGCAATAAATCTTCGTCAACCGACCCGTCTGCCTGCCCAGATCACGCGGCCGACCAGCGCGACATCCTTGAGCGCAACATCTTCGAAGGCGGGATAGAGCGGATTGTCGCTGCGGATCGAGACGTGTCCGCGCCTCGGCGTCAGCGCCAGCCGCTTCACCATCAACGCGTCGTCCATGCGCAGCACATAGATGCCGTCACGCAACCGCAAGCCGGCGTCGCTGCGATCGACCATGATATCGTCGCCGTCGCTCAATGTCGGCGCCATCGATTCGCCCATGACGCGGATGATGGACAACATGTCCTGCCGGACGCCCAGCGCGCGCAGCCAGCGAGGATCGAACGCCAGCGCACCTGCCGCGGTCTCATCCTGCTCGAGCGCACCTGGTTTCGCCGACGCACCGAACTCGAGACGCGGCACGACGCTGAACTCGCGGCCTTTGTCGCGCAGGTGCGTTGTCGCCACCGCTGCTGCGGCATCGGCATCCACTGCTCCCAGCAGCCGCTCATCGACGCCGAAGTAACGCGCAAGCAGGCGCCGGTCCGCTTCGTCCAGCTTGCGCGGGGTCCCCCGCTTCACGAACTGCTGGATATAGGCCGCATTGCGCCCGAGCAGCCGCGAGACGGCGCCATAATTTTCGCCGCGTTCGCGGATCAGCCGGTCGAGATTCGCCCTCGCGTCGTTTCCATCCATATCGGACTCCAGAGTGATAGGACTTCTCCTAGACATGTAGGACTTCGCATAGTTTGTAGGAGAAATCCTATTTCCGAATCATTCACCGGGCCGCAACAGGGAGCCAGAAAAATCATGTCCACATTGCGCAGCATCGAACGATATCTGAAACAGACCGGCATGGCGCCGACCGCCTTCGGCCGACAAGCGGCCCGCGATCCTCGTTTGGTTTTCGACCTGCGCAATGGCCGACAGCTCTCGGAGCGCGTCGAGCGACGCATAGAACACTTCATGAACGTTTCCAAGCGGCAGCGAGCGGCATGATGAGCCTGGCCGACCTAGCCGCACCGCGCCGGCGCTTGCGTATCCTTCGTCGCCCGACCGAACAGATCCGTCCCTCCACGCCGAGAGCCCAGCGGCGCGATTGCCATGGTCGCCTCATCGCGGCCCTGCTGGCACTGGCCGGAGAGGCGGCGCGTATCGACGATGCCAGCTTTCGCCCCTGGTGCAGTGCGACCTTCCTCGGCGCACAACACCGCATCACGTTGCGCATCGCTGGCAAGGATACGCATGCCCGCACGGATCAACTCGCTCGAAACCTACCGGAAGCCGAGCTGGTGATCCCCGGTCATATCGTTGCCGATGTCGCGGTCGATGCGGTCACGCCGCAAGACGACGGAACAGTGCTCATCGCCCTCGCCGTCCTCACGATCGAGGACTGGTGAGCGCGGTCAGCGCTTCGAAAGCTCGCTGATCTGCCGCAACGTGCCGAGCGCACTCGCGAGCGCTTCCTCGAGCGCCCGATCCAGATCGGTTTCATCGGCCTGGCAGTTCAGCTCAGCGGTCCGCTCTAGAGACAATGCCTGATCGCCGACGAGTTGCAGCGTCGGACGGGCCCCGGCCTTGCCGGCGCTCAGCTGCTCGACGATTCGCGTGCGTGCCTGGGTTGCCTGGTCGAGCGCCTCGCGGCGACGGCTCGATCGCTGGACGCGCTCGAGCAGGGCGCGAAGATCGGCGCCGTCGGCGATGGAAAGCGGCTCGCCGGTTTCGGGTTGATCGTCGCTGCCCGTTTGCGGCATCGAGCTCGCGACGCGCTGCGCGGCACCGCGCGCAAAAATCAGAGCATCGTCAGGCAGCGGCTCCGGCGAACGGGGCAGTGCAAGCAGAGTGACCGGGTCGAGCGGCGGCAAGTCGCGGCTGGCCATGATGGGCGCGCGCGCGGCTGCGCTGCGCCTCCGCCAGCCACCGAACCGGTCCAGCCAATTCACCCTGAGCGTGCCTGCCATTCCCATATACGCCGCCTATCGCCTGTCGTTTCGCCCGGCGTAGCGGAACATGGTAAACAGGTTGGTAACATGGCCCGCTGATTGACGTTCACGTAAAGGTATGAGACTGCTCCCTTTCTCGGGGAGAAGAAAGGTGGCGATTCCGTCGCAGCTTCAGCGTGGTCTTGCGCTGCCGGTCATCGGCGCGCCGCTGTTCATTATCTCCAATCCAGATCTCGTCATCGCCCAGTGCAAGGCCGGCATCATCGGTTCAATGCCGTCGCTCAATGCGCGCGGCGCGCTCGGCAGCGGCGAACATCTCGACGATTGGCTGACCAAGATCACACAGGCGCTTGCCGCCCACGACAGCGCCAATCCCGATCGTCCGGCGGCGTGCTATGCGGTCAATCTCATCATCCACAAGTCGAACGCCCGGCTGCAGGAGGATCTGGCTATCTGCGCGCGCTTCAAAGTGCCGCTGATCATCACCTCCCTCGGCGCCAATCCCGAGGTGAACGCCGCGGTGCACGGCTGGGGCGGCCTCGTCCTTCACGACGTCATCAACCAGCGCTTCGCGCACAAAGCGGTCGAGAAGGGGGCGGACGGCCTCATCCTCGTGGCGGCGGGTGCCGGCGGCCATGCCGGCGCACAATCTCCCTTTGCGCTGACGAGCGAGACCCGGGCCTGGTATGAGGGCCCGATCGCGCTTGGCGGCGCCATCTCGACCGGATCGGGCATCCTCGCTGCGCAGGCCATGGGGGCGGACTTCGCCTATATCGGCTCGCCCTTCATCGCAACCGCGGAGGCGCGCGCCACCGGCCCGCAGAAACAGGCCATCGTGGACGGCACGGCCGCCGATATCGTCTATTCGAGCTATTTCACCGGCGTGCCGGGCAACTATCTGCGCGCCTCGATCATGGCCCAGGGCTTCGACCCGGATCATCTGCCCGCAGGGACGCCCGACAAGATGGATTTCGGCGCGGCGAGCCAGGCCAAGGCGTGGCGCGATATCTGGGGCGCCGGCCAGGGCATCGGCGCTGTGCATGACGTGGTGCCGGCATCCACGCTCGTCGAGCGGCTGGCGCGCGAATATGCGGCGGCTCAGGAAAAGCTCCGCGCCATCCGCTAGAGCTTTGCGGTGAGCTCCGCGAGTTTGGCGATGGTGTTCATGTTGCGGCCGGTGCCGTCAGCGGCAGCAGGAATGCGCAGCTTCGAGTCCGCCTGACCTTCGCCATAGTGGACGAAAATCTCTCGCTCGCCCAAGGCGATCTCTTCTTCCCTCTGGCCCGTCACGCGTTCGAGCGCATCGGCGGGCGGCGCGTTCTCGATCAGCATGGCAACGACCCGGTTGGGCGGGCAATGGGCGAAGGGATTGCGCTTCACCAGCGCCGCCAGTTCCTCGGCGGTGCGGACATGTACAGCCACGCGCTTGCCGGCATAGGCCTCGAGCTTCTCCTCGAGCGCTTTGCGCACAACGCTCTCGCTCTTGTCACTGCGGAAGATGAGATTGCCGCTGGCGATGTAGGTGCTCACGGCTTCGAAGCCGGCGTCCTCGCCCATGCGCTTCAGGTCCGCCATGGGCAGCTTGCCGGTCCCACCCACGTTTACGGCGCGGAGCAGGGCGGCATAGCGGGCCATCAGTTCAGCAGCATCTTGATGCCGCTCACGGCCAGGACCACGGCAAGGATCGGTCTGATCCAGCCGCTCGCAAACCGGGTGGCGAGCAGGGATCCGATGATGATGCCGGGCACCGATCCGACGAGCAGCGATCCAAGCAGGTGGAAGTCGACATTGCCCATCCAGAGATGCCCCAGGCCTGCGACCATGGTGAGGGGGACGGCGTGGACGATGTCGGTGCCGACGAGGCGCTTGGCCGTCATGCGGAGCGGATAGAGAGCGATGAGCATGGCGGCGCCGAGTGCGCCCGCGCCGATCGAGGTCAAGGTCACGAGCACGCCGAGCACGATGCCGGCCAGGACCGTGAACGCCGGCTGGCGCTGCGTATAGGCCGTAGCGGTGCCGGGATCGAAACGCATGGCATATTGCTGGATCTTGCTCCAGCCCAGCGTCGCGACGGCCGTCACGATCAGCAGCAGGCCGAGCGCATTGACGATGAGCCCGCGCTTGATGGGATCCATGTCCATTTGCGAGAGGACGAGGCTGGTCACGATACTGGCGGGGATACTGCCATAAGCGAGGCGCCTCACCACTTGCCAGTCGGGCTGGCCGAGTGAGTGATGAACGGCACCGCCGACCGTTTTCGTGATCGCGGCGAACCAGAGATCGGTACCGACGGCCGTAGGCGCGGATACGCCAAGCAAGAGGATCAGGATCGGCGCCATCAGCGAGCCGCCGCCCACGCCGGTCATGCCGACAAGTGTGCCCACCAGGAAACCCGACAGTCCGTGGACCCAATCCATGCCTTGGTTCTGCCCTTCAGGACCGCATTAGACAAGCTCGCCCGGACATCGGGACTCGCGACCGCGCGCCTAATGCCACGAAGGGCATCTGTGCCCTAGAAACAAAATTTGTGCAGCCCTGAAGGCGCCGCTTGCTGCACAATGAAAGGGCCGTGCTGCATTTTCCTTGAAAATTGGCGGTAATGCCGCCAATTGCCCGCCATGGACAACAGCCGGATCCTCGAAGCCATTGCACTGCGGCAGCATCTGGGTGCGCGCTACAACAAGCTCGAACTCGTGCTCGCGCCGCATGTTCTCTACAAGCGCAACGACAGCTACTTCATCGATGCCATCACGATCTTGCGCGATGGTGCCGAACCGCGCGAACCCAAGGTCGGCAGCTACAATCTCGCCGGCCTTTCCGACCTCGCTGTGCTTGAAGACAAGTTCGAGGTCCACCCGCTGTTCGACCGCATGGACGTCAAGTACCGCGGCAACACGCTGTTCATGGTCGACGCGGACTGATCCGGGCCGTCAGGCGATTGCGCGTACGACCTTGAAGCGGGCGCTCCCGGTCACTGCCTTCACGTTCGAAAACAGCGACGCCAACTCCGCCTCGTAAGGCAGGTGCCGATTGGCGACCATCCACAGCGTTCCGCCCGGCTTTAGCACCTTGCGCGCCTGCTGCAGGAAGGCGCGGCCTAGCGCGACATCGTCGGCGCCGGCTGAATGAAAAGGCGGATTCATCACCACGAAATCGAGCCCTGCAAACGGCAGGCCGGCGCGCACGTCGAGCCAGTGAAACTGCGCGCGCGGATCGGTCACATTGCGCTTCGCCGCCGACAGCGCACGCGCGTCCAGCTCCACCGCTTCGATGGCCGTCACCTCCTCGTTGCCAAGGACCGAGCGGGTCAGCAGCCCGAGCCCGCAGCCCAGATCGGCCCCATGACCGGCGAGCGGCGTTAGCGCCTCGAGCAGCAAGGCACTGCCCTCGTCGATCCGATCCCAGCTGAAAATGCCCGGCTGGGTCCAAAAGCCGAGCGCCTGATCGAAGCGCGGCGCGCCCTCCGCGATCGCGCATTCGATACCCGACAGCGCATCCGGCCGACGGGCCCGACAGATTCGCCAGTGGCTTTTCGAGTCTTCGGCGACCGCGCATCCGAAGCTCTCCAATTCCCTGCGGATGCGAGAACCGCCCTTGTCCTTGGGACCCAGTGCGACGAGGCTCGCGCCCGGCGACAAGGCTTTCAACGCAAGCGCCAGCGCATAGCGCCGCTCGACCGTGCCCGGCGGCACAACCATCGTCATGCCGTCCGCGCTCGTTTTTTCAGCGATCTCGTCCAGCAGCGCCGCGCCCGGCATCAACGGCGAGGTCTGCAGAGCGCCCGGCGGCACATCGACAAGGCTCGGCGGCGGTGCGCCGTAGACCGGTTGCACAGCCGCCTTCAGCCTCGCGCCTTCACGCGTGCCCGATAGGCGTGGAGCAGCGGCTCGGTATAGCCATTGGGTTGATCGACGCCCTCGAACACCAGTGCCCGCGCTGCCTGGAGAGCCAGGCTGTCGGCATGGCCGCTCATCGGCACATAGAGCGGGTCGCCTGCATTCTGCCCGTCGACCTTGGCCGCCATGGCCGCGAACGCCGCCTCGACTTGCGTCGGCGTGCACACGCCGTGCAGCAGCCAGTTCGCCATATGCTGCGAGCTGATGCGGAGCGTCGCGCGATCCTCCATCAGGCCGATATCGTTGATGTCCGGCACTTTGGAGCAACCAATGCCCTGGTCGACCCAGCGCACGACATAGCCGAGGATACCCTGCGCATTGTTGGCCAGCTCGTCGGAGATATCCTGTGCCGACCAGTTGACGCCATGCGCGACCGGCACCGTCAGCAGCGCGTCGAGCGGCGCCACGGTCTCCTTGGCACGCTCAGCCTGCCGGGCGAACACATCGACGCCATGATAATGGGTCGCGTGCAGGGTCGCGGCGGTTGGCGACGGCACCCAGGCCGTGTTCGCGCCGCTCATCGGGTGACCGATCTTCTGCGCCAGCATGTCCGCCATGCGATCGGGCGCGGCCCACATGCCCTTGCCGATCTGCGCCCTGCCCGAGAGTCCGCAAGCGAGTCCGATCTGGACGTTGCGGTCCTCATAGGCCTTGATCCAGCCGGACGCCTTCATGTCGCCCTTGCGGATCATCGGGCCGGCCCGCATCGACGTGTGCATCTCGTCGCCGGTCCGGTCGAGGAAGCCGGTATTGATGAAGACGATACGGTCCTTCACCGCCGCGATGCAGGCAGCGAGATTGGCGGAGGTACGCCGCTCCTCGTCCATGACGCCGACCTTGATCGTATACCGCGCCAGGCCGAGCACATCCTCGATCGCGTCGAACAGCTCGTTGGTGAAGGCGCATTCCGCGGGCCCGTGCATCTTGGGCTTCACGATATAGATGCTGCCGGTGGTGCTGTTGCGATAGGTGCCGAGGCCCTTGAGGTCGTGAACACCGCAAAGGCTGGTGACGATCCCGTCCAGAATGCCTTCGCCCGCCTCACTGCCATCCGGCAGCAGCACTGCGGGCGTCGTCATCAGATGTCCGACATTGCGCACGAATAGGAGGCTGCGTCCCTTGAGGATCAGCTCCTCGCCGTCGCGGTCCGAATAGATACGGTCGGGGTTGAGCGTGCGCGTGAGCGTTTTGCCGCCCTTGCCGAAGTTCGCCTCCAGATCGCCGCGCATCAGGCCCAGCCAGTTGCGATAGGCGTCGACCTTGTCCGCCGCATCCACCGCCGCAATCGAATCCTCGAGATCGACGATCGTCGACAGCGCGGATTCGAGGATGAAGTCGGCAATGCCTGCCTTGTCGCCCTTGCCGATGGGGTGGCCAGGATCGATGACGATTTCGATGTGCAGGCCATGATGCTGAAGCAGGATATTGTGGCCTCTATGACCGACGACCTGACTCGGATCGGCCAATGGCGGATCGCCGGCACCGTCCCAGTCCGCCCACGAACTGGATGCCAGCGGCGCCGCCTGGTCTAGGAAGGCCTTGGCCCAGGCTATGACCTGTGCCCCACGCGCTGCGTCATAGCCGGCGCCCGTCGGTAATGAGCCGAGCGCATCGGTCCCGTAGAGCGCGTCGTACAGGCTGCCCCAGCGGGCATTGGCGGCATTGAGGACGAAGCGTGCATTGAGCGCCGGCACGACCAGCTGCGGACCGGCCAGCGCACCCACTTCCGGATCGACGCCGCTCGTGGTCACGTTGAACGGCGCGGGCTCCGGCACCAGATAGCCGATCTCGCGCAGGAAGGCTTGATAGGCCTCCATATCGAGCGGCTGGCCGGCCCGTTCCATATGCCAGCTGTCGATCTCGCGCTGGAGCGAATCGCGTTTGTCGAGCAGGGCCCGGTTTCGCGGCGCGAAGTCGCGATAGATCGCCGCCATGCCCTGCCAGAAGGAATCGGCGCCGACTCCCGTGCCCGGCAACGCCTCGCGCTCGATGAAATCGGCAAGCTCTGCCGCGACCTTCAGCCCGGCGCGTTCGACCACCGCGGACATGATCAACCCCCTCTCAGCCTTGGGCCTTGAGACCCGCTGCCGCGACGCCGGCCAGCGCGGCAAGTTCGTCATTGTCGGACGTGTCGCCGGTGACGCCGACCGCGCCGATCGCTCCGCCCTCGGCATCGACGATGATGATCGCGCCCGCTGCAGGAATGACCGGATGCGGCGCGGCGGCCGCGAAGGCGCCGATGAACCACGGCCGCTCGACCGCCATCTCGCCGACCTTGCGCGAGGAAACGCCGAGTGCCAGCGCCCCCGCCGCCTTGCCCTGCGCGACCTGCAGCCGCCCGAAGGAGCCGCCGTCGGCGCGCTGGAAGGCAATGACATGCCCGCCCGCGTCCACCACCGCGACGCTCAATGGCTTGAAACCGGCCTCGGCGCCCTTGGCGAGCGCGCCGGCAATGATCTGGTTCGCTTGGGAAAGGCTGATCCGGCTCATGTCTCTTCTCCTGCCGCTGGGCCCGCCGGACAGGACTAGGCCCCGGCGCGCCGTCGCGCAATCTTATTACGCGGAATATCATCCGAGATCTGTTCCCCAGCGAAGGCCGGCGTCCAGTCCCGACGCCACGCGTCTAAAAGGCGCGCGCCTGCACGCATCGCGCTGCAGATCTGGACCCCGGCCTTCGCCGGGGAACGAAGAAAGACCCGTTCGGGGTGCACAAAGGCGCGGAATGAGACTATGGGCGGCTCGCAATCAAAACAGGGACCAAAAGAGCGCCATGACCGACAACAACCTCATCGCCACCATCGACGCCGCCTGGGAAGACCGCGCCAATATCGGCCTCTCCACCATGGGCGACGTGCGCGTCGCGGTGAACCGGGCGCTGGCCCTGCTCGATTCGGGCGAGGCGCGGGTCGCGGAGCCGGCCGGAAACGGCTGGCAGGTCAATCAGTGGCTCAAGAAGGCCGTGTTGCTGAGCTTCCGTCTCAACGACAATGCGCTGATCGACAACGGCCCGGGCGCCGGTCACTGGTTCGACAAGGTCCCGAGCAAGTTCTCCGGCTGGACCGAGCCCGATTTTCGCAAGGCCGGCTTCCGCGCCGTGCCCGGCAGCGTCGTGCGTGGCGGCAGCTTCGTCGCGAAGAACGTCATCCTGATGCCGAGCTTCGTCAATATCGGCGCCTATGTCGGCGAAGGCACGATGGTCGACACCTGGGTCACGGTCGGCAGCTGCGCCCAGATCGGCAAGAACGTGCACCTTTCCGGCGGCGTCGGCATCGGCGGCGTGCTCGAGCCCCTTCAGGCCGACCCGGTCATCATCGAGGACGATTGCTTCATCGGCGCCCGCTCGGAAGTCGTTGAGGGCGTCCGCATCGGCAAGGGCGCCGTGCTGTCGATGGGCGTGTTCATCGGCCAGTCGACCAAGATCGTCGACCGCGCCACCGGCCAGGTCTTCATGGGCCATGTCCCGCCTTATTCGGTGGTCGTGCCCGGTTCGATGCCCGGCAAGCCGCTCCCCGACGGCACGCCCGGCCCCAGCCTCTACTGCGCGGTGATCGTAAAAACGGTCGACGAGCAGACCCGCGCCAAGACCGGCATCAACGACTTGCTGCGGGATTGATCAGGTTCGTCACCGGACTGATGGGAGTACGGGGCGCAGCTGCAATCGATCGAAACTGTTAGAGAACGAGCCGATCGACCGTGCGGGGAGCAGGCTCTGCCGTCGCGCGCAGCGCCTCGGCCATGCGCAACCGGTATCCGGCCTGCTTGGCGAAGCCGATGGCGGTCAGCGCGTCGGCTTCCGTACGCAGAAGCGCATCGTTACCGGGGAAGCGGATGCGGCCGGCGACACACAGCGCGACGGCCCGCGAATAGTCTTCCGCTGCCATTGCCGACCTGATCGCGGCAATGATGTTGTCGTAACTGGAATCCCCGCCCAGATCGTCGGACGGCAGGTGCGTCCCCATCGCCAGGTCGCGCATGATCGCTACGTCGTACATGTTCACGATGGGCCGATCGAGCTTGGGATCGCGCAGTGTCTCCATGAAGGCCGGGTGCAGTGGGTGGCTTGAGTCACCAATGTTCATCCGGTCGTAGCTGCCATGCAGATGCCCACCGGTGTTCTGGATCATGTAGAACAGGACTTCGTCGCTGTGAATATGCTCGGCGAAGTCGATCAGCGCCGGAATCTCGTGATAATTGTCGAGCTGGATGGTGGCGTTGACGTTGAAGACCGAGAAGGTGCCGGCGCGATACAGCTCGCTGATGAAGCAGAGATTCTCGTAAAGGCGCTCGAACTTGCCCGGGCGGCGCACCTCTTCATAGACCCATGGCGTGCAGGCATCGATCGAGACGCGAACACCCGGCTTGTACTTCTCAAGGCCCTGATATTCCGACCAGCGCTTCGGCCCCATGAGCAAGGCGTTGGTGTTAATGATCAGCTTTTCGATCGGCAGCTCGTTATCGGCGACATAGCGCAGGATCGACCGGTAATGCTGGCTCGAAAAGGGATCGCCCTGCCCGGACAGGAAGAGCGAGATATCCTTGCCGCCCTGAAGCAGCGGATGGAAAACATTGTGCAAGATCTTGTCGAAGCGCGCTTCCTGCTCCTCCGTGGCCGTCAGCAATTCGCTGCGACAGGAGGGGCACGCCAGGTTGCAAGTCGCATCATGGGCCAGCGCGAGGTTGCGCGGCGGCACGTCGATCAGCGTCCTGCCTTCGGCGATGATGGCGCGCATCGCGGGATCGGCAACCTCTTCGCGGAGCGGCAACGTGTCATTCGCGATATAGGTGCAACGCTGCTTGTTGCAGTGGCGGAAGGAGCCGTCGAGAATGCTCTCGCGCATTTCCTGCGCATCCGCGCCGTTCCAGATTTCGTCGAAGCTCTGGTCGTCGAGGCGCCCAAGGCGCTTCTTCGTCCAGATCGAGCAGCAGGGCGCGACCGTACCGTCGATCAGCGTGTCGAAGCGGTCGAAGGGATAGCTGCAGAAGCGATCCGACAAATCGGCCCGTTCCGGCGTGTCCAGATTGGTGACGAAGAAGCTAGCGCCGGCCACCTGCGGACAGAGGCTGTGCGTATATTCGAGCTGCTTGAGGAGAGCGAGGCCGTCGACCTGGTCGACCGCCGCAGCAGTCATGATGCCGATCGCGATGTCGAGCACCTTCTGCATCGAGCCGGTCTGGTAAGACCTCACGCGCTTCATCTGGGCGAGCATGCTTGGCCCGTCGTCCTGCAAGGCGAGATCGCGAAGGATCGGCCAGATCTCGGGATGATCGAGCTGGTCGTGCAGCTCGGCTGCAACCATTTCGAGAAATTCCGCAAAGGCAGGATCAATGGCGCCGAGGAAGTCGTCCGCCGGATCGGCTGCGCTCGAAGTTTCGAATTCCTGGAATGACTTGCTCATGTTCTGAAGGCTCCGGCGGCAACGGAGGCTTTATGAAGGGAGTAGGTTAATTAAGAATTAGGGATGTTCCAGACGCGCACGAACGATGCTGGACAAGACACCAACCTAAGGCGGGGCGCCCGACATTTGCATTCCACTCTGCTCCAGCGCTCCCTATATCCTGCTCATGGCCTCATCAAAAAAGTCCACGCCCGCCGGCATGCCTTCCCGCCAGCAGGTGCTCGATTTCATCACCAACAGCAAAGAGCCCGCCGGCAAGCGCGAGATCGCGCGCGCCTTCGGCCTCAAGGGCAATGAGAAGATCGCGCTGAAGGCACTGCTCAAGGACATGGCCGACGAAGGGCTGCTCGACATCGGCAAGGCGCGCGCCTTTCACCTCATGGGCGGGGTCCCCAAGGTGACGGTGCTGCGTGTCATCGATGTCGAGGGCGCACAGGTCATCGCCGTGCCCGAGCGCTGGGAAGCGGAGGGCCATCCGATCCCGAAGCTGCGCGTCATCGAGCGCGGCAAGCGGGGAGCCCTTGGTGTGGGCGACCGTATTCTCGCCCGCACCGAACAGGCCGGTCATGGCTGGGTCGCGCATCCGATGAAGAAGCTCGCCGGCGCCGCCGAGGAAATGCTCGGCGTCGTCGCCAAGGATGAGCGCGGCAAGCTGATCCTCCGCCCCGTCGACAAGCGCATCCGGAAGGAAACCCACATCAGCGATATCGGCGATGCCGTGCCGGGCGATCTGGTGCTGGCCGAGAAAACCGGCCGCCCGCCGCGCATCACCGCGCGCGTGACGCATGTGCTGGGCGATCCCTTCCAGCCGCGCAGCTTCAGCCTCATCGCCATTCACAAATATGGCATCCCCAATGAATTCCCCGAGGAAACCGAGGAAGAGGCCGCCAAGGTCCACGATCTGCCGCTCCATGCCGACCAGCGCGAGGACCTGCGGCATCTGCCTATCGTCGCGATCGACCCGGTCGATGCACGCGATTTCGACGACGCGGTCTGGGCAGCGCCCGACGACGACCCGACGAACGCGGGCGGGTTCAAGGCGATCGTCGCCATTGCCGACGTCAGCTATTATGTCCGCCCCGGTTCTCAGCTCGACCGGCAGGCGCGCAGGCGCGGCAACAGCGTCTATTTCCCCGACCGCGTCGTCCCTATGCTGCCGCACGCTTTGTCCTCGGACATGTGCTCGCTGCGCGCCGGCGAGGATCGTGCGGCCATGGCCTGCCATCTCGTCATCGACCGCAACGGCCTGATGAAGAGCTGGCGCTTCACCCGCGCCGTCATCCGCGTCGCGGCGAACATCCCCTACGAGCAAGCACAGGCCGCCATCGACGGCCGCATTGAGCATGAGATGACCGAGACGGCGTTGAAGCCGCTCTGGGCATGCTGGAAGGTGTTGGCGAAGGCGCGCGCGGCTCGCGATCCGCTCGACCTGGACCTGCCCGAACGCCGCGTCGTGATCGACGAGACGGGCCGCATCGTCAGCATCGCGATCCGGGAGCGCCTCGACGCGCATCGGCTGATCGAAGACTATATGATCGCCGCCAATGTCGCGGCGGCCAAGGCGCTGGAAGCCAAGAAAGCGCCGGTCATGTACCGTATCCACGAGCCGCCGAGCCGCGAGAAGCTCACCTCATTGAAGGACTATCTCGACACGTTCGACATTTCGCTGGCGCTCGGCCAGGTCATTACGCCCAAGACGTTCAATCGCATCATCGCGCAGATCCCGGCCGACCACCCCGCCCGCGCGCAGATCATGGAACAGATCCTGCGCAGCCAGACCCAGGCTTATTACGGCCCCCGCAATGTCGGCCATTTCGGTCTCGCCTTGGGCTCTTATGCGCATTTCACGTCGCCCATCCGCCGCTATGCCGACTTGCTCGTACACCGGTCTCTGGTCGGGTCGTACAGTCTGGAACTGCCCGCACCTAAGGACAAATCGATCCCGAAGGAAACGCGGCTTTCGGGCGAGGACATGAACGACCTGACGCCCATCGGCGAGGTCATCAGCCGTTTCGAGCGGCGCGCCATGGAGGCCGAGCGCGAGACGATCGACCGCTATGTCGCGGCATTCCTCACCACGCGTCTCGGCGAGATTCTGCCCTGCCGCATCACCGGCGTGCAGAGCTTCGGCTTCTTCGCGACAGTCGAGGAGCTGGGCGGCGATGGCCTGGTGCCGGTCTCGACGCTCGGTGCCGAATATTTTGCCTATGACGAGGTGCATCAAGCGCTGGAAGGCCAGCAATCCGGCGAGCGTTACGCGCTGGGCGACAAGCTCGACCTGAGGCTGGTCGAGGCGGATCCGATCTCGGGCGCCCTGCGCTTTGAAATTCCCGTCGGCGCGAGCCATCTGCCAATGCAGGGCAAAGACCGGCGGCGGCCAAGCGCCACGCGCCCAATGGGGCGTCCGGGCCGCCCATCCAACATCCGCCACACGTCGCGGAGCAGGGGCCCGGTCAAGCGGCGCTGAAAATCAGAAGTTGAAGGCGAGCGCGAGACGCACCGACACGTCGTCGCCACCGATGGTGCTGCAATCGACACCGGGCATCAGGCCGTTGCAGGTGCTTGTTTCGGACAGCTTGTAGGCCACCACCTCCGCCGGGCGCGCGGCGGCATCGACCGGCGGGCCCAGATTCTGGCTACCGCTGTCGAAGCCAAAGGTCATGCCGCGCGTGTCCTCGCGGCGCTTCACCTTGTCGATCAGGGACGAGGATCGGGGGGCGGCGCCCTGGTCTGCTTCGCCGCCCGTTAGGCGGAACTGGCTGATAACGCGGTCGCGGTCGATATCGGACCAGGCGCGGCCCGGAATGGCCGACTTGTCGGCGATGATCGCAATGGCCTTGTCCTTGAAGCCCAACACGCCGGGCAGAGGCGTGACCACAACCTTCGTGGCGACCGGTTTGCGCTTTGCCTTGGGCGTGTCCTTCGCCCCGACAGGCATTGTGAGAAGAACGCCCGCACAACATGCGAGCCCGCAAAGCAGCCTTGGTCCCATAACGGTCTCCGATGCGGGTCGAACGCCTCGGCGATGCAGCGGGTTCCCGATACCCTGCGTTCGCCTTCTGTGTCTCGCCCGCCACAGATTTGCGCGTTCCGTCATGAACGCCAGGTTGCTGCGAAGGCTTAACGAGACTTAGACCCTATCGCTTGGGCGCGCCGTTCACTCGTGATGGCGCCCGAAGTCCGGGGCAGCGTCATCCTGGCCCTGTTCGATGATCGAACGGCGGATGGCGCGGGTCTTGGTGAAATGATTGAACAGCTCCTCGCCGTCACCCCAGCGAATGGCGCGCTGGAGCCGGGAGATGTCCTCGCTGAAGCGCTGCAGCATCTCCAGCACCGCCTCCTTGTTGGCGAGGAAGACGTCGCGCCACATGGTGGGATCGGATGCGGCGATGCGCGTGAAGTCGCGAAAACCGCCTGCGGAATATTTGATCACTTCGCTCTGGGTCACGCTCTCGAGATCGCTCGCCGTGCCGACGATCGTGTAGGCGATGAGGTGCGGCAAATGGCTGGTGACCGCGAGGACCAGATCGTGATGCTCGGGATCCATCGTCTCGACGTTGGAGCCGAGGCGCTTCCAGAATTCGTTCATGCGCGCGACGGCGGCCGCGTCCGTGCCTTCGGGCGGGGTCAGAATGCACCAGCGGCCCTTGAAGAGCGTCGCGAAGCCGGCTTCGGGGCCGCTATTCTCGGTGCCCGCGACGGGATGGGCCGGAACCAGGGTCACATTGGGCAATGATTCGCGGATCGCCGCGATGACGCTTGCCTGGCAGGACGCCACCTCCGAGAGAATCGTTTCGGCCGGCAGGTCGGCAGCGATGGCCGCTGCCGCCGCGCCCATCGCCCCGGGCGGCACGCACAGGATAACAAGATCGGCATCGATTACCGACGCGCCGGGCGTATCGGTGATATCGTCGCACAGATCGATCCGGCGCGCGGTTTCGCGGACTTCGGCGCTCGCGTCATGGCCCGTTACGCGCACCGTCGGCATGAACTGCCGCACGCCGCGCGCGATCGACGAGCCGATGAGCCCAAGGCCGATGATCGTGACGCGGCTGAAGGGAAGCATCAGCTTGCGCCGACGATCTTGCGCAAGGCCGCAACGAGACCGGTCATCTCCTCCGGCGTGCCGATGGTGATGCGCAAGCCATGCGGCAGCTCCTGTCCGGGCAGCCAGCGCACGATGTAGCCGGCGTCCATCAGGCCCTTGTAGGCCGTCTCGGCGCTGGTCTCGCCCTCGAACAGGACCAAGCTGAAGTTGGCTTTGCTCGGCACGGCGCGCAGGCCCTTGTTGCCGAGCGCGGCGATCTGATTCTCGAACCAGCCGCGCCATTCGACATTGTGCGCGGCGCTCCGCTCGACGAATGCGGTGTCGGCGAGCGCCGCTACCGCCGCGCGCGAGGCCGCGATGCTGAACGAGAACGGCTGGCGAATGCGATTCATGGCCGTGATGAGGTCGGCATGGCCATAGCCCCAGCCGACACGCGCTGCCGCGAGGCCGTAGATCTTCGAAAAGGTCCGTGTCACCAGCACATTGGGCTGCGTCTTGGCGAGCTCCAGCCCGCCGTCGTCGTCCGCGGCCGCGAGATATTCGCTATAGGCCTGGTCGATGACCAGCAGCACGTTCTTGGGCAGGCCGGCGTGCAACCGCTCGATCTCCGCGCGGGGCGTGAACGTGCCGGTCGGATTGTTGGGATTGGCGATGAAGATCAGCCGCGTCTTCTCGGTGACGAGCGCGAGGATCGCATCGACATCGGTCGCATAATCCTTGTCCGGCGCGACGACCGGCGTGGCCCCGACACGGCGCGTCGCGATGGGATAGACCGAGAAGCCGAAGCGCGAATAGATGATCTCGTCGCCCGGCCCTGCGAAGGCGCCGGCGGCCATGTGCAGCACTTCGTCCGAACCCGTGCCGCAGATGACTCGCGCCGGATCGAGGTCGAAGCGGGCGGCCAGCGCCTCACGCAATTCACCGTTGGCACTGTCGGGATAGCGCTCGAGGCTGTCGGCTGCCGAATTCCAGGCAGCGCGCGCATCATCGCCCGTGCCGAACGGATTCTCGTTCGACGAGAGCTTGGCGACGCTGCGCCCATCGTCCGTCTTCGACTTGCCCGGTACATAGGCATGGATCGCCATGATCCAGTCCTTGGGAACGGGGGCGTCATTGCTCTTGGCAGCGGTCGAGGTCTCTTCGGTCATGGCCAGCGCCTTTAGCGAGGGAGCGGCCTCTTGGCAAAGGGCGGTCGAGGGTGGGTCGATATTCAGCTCAGGTGGAGTCGAGAGGCGGGATTTTCGAGCATCGGAGCGCAGCGTACTTTCGGTACGTGAGCACCGAAGCGCAGAAAATAGCGCTTCGCAGGCCCACATGGGCTGGATAGCGACCCACCCTAGTCGTCGCCTTCGTCGATCGCTTCCATCTCCTCGTCCGAATAGCCGAAATGATGGCCGACCTCATGGACGAGCACGTGCACGATGAGATCGTGCAGGTCCTCGCCGGTCTGGGACCATTCGGCGAGCAGCGGACGGCGGAACAGGCGAATGCGTGGGCTCAGCATGCCCGAATCCCAAACGCTCTGCTCGGTCAGCGGCCGGCCCTGATAGACGCCGAGCAGACCCCAGCGGCTCTCGATCCCAAGATCCCCCAACGTTTCGCTATCGGCAAATTCCTCGACATGAACCGAAACGCCGTCGAGATGCTGGCGGAACAGCTCGGGCATGGCCGCGATAGCCTGGCGCGCGATCTGCTCCATGGCGTCGGCATCGGGAACGGCAATCATCGGGCGGCCTCGCAGAACTGGCAGGCCCTTCGATCTAGGAACGCCCGCGCCGCGCTGCAATGACGGCCCGATCAGGCCGAAGCCAATATGCCCGCATAGACCGTTTCCTCGAGCGCGGCACCGGCGCCCTTGGCAACGCAGGTGAGCGGCTCGTCGGCGATCTGGACCGGCAGGCCCGTCGCCTCCGAGATGGCACTGTCGATGCGCCGCAACAGCGCGCCGCCGCCAGTGACAGTGATGCCCTCTTCGATGATATCGGCCGAGAGCTCGGGTGCGGTCTGCTCCAGCGCGGTGCGCACCGCGGAAATGATCTGCGCGACCGGCTCCGCCAGCGCCTCGGCCACCTCGCGCTCGGTGATATGGACTTCGGCGGGCCGGCCCTTCACGAGATCGCGCCCGCGCACGACCAGCTCGCGCCCCTCGCCTTCCGGCTTCATGGCCGCGCCAATCTCGCATTTCACGCGCTCGGCGGTCATCTCGCCGATCATGAGATTGTGCTTGCGGCGAATATAGGCCGAGATCGCATCGTCCAGCTTGTCGCCGCCGACGCGCGCGGAGGTGCTGTAGGCGATCCCGCGCAACGAAAGCACGGCGACCTCGGTCGTGCCGCCGCCGATGTCGACGACCATCGCGCCGCGCGGCTCCGTCACCGGCAGGCCGGCACCGATCGCGGCGGCCATCGGCTCCTCGATCAACTGGACGTGATAAGCGCCGCTGTTCGCCGCACTGTCGCGGAGCGCGCGGCGCTCCACCATGGTCGCACCGGACGGCACGCAGATCACCACCTCATGCCGGCGGAACCGGCTGCTCGGGCCCACTGCTTTGCCGATGAAGTGCTTGATCATCTGCTCGGCGATGTCGATGTCGGCGATGACGCCATCGCGCAGCGGCCGCAGCGCCTGCACATTGGCGGGCGTCTTGCCCATCATCAGCTTGGCTTCATTCCCGACGACCTTGACGCGCCGTATGCCGTCGACTGTTTCGAGCGCGATGACCGAAGGTTCATTGAGGACGATGCCCTGGCCGCGGGCATAGATGACGGTGTTCACCGTCCCGAGATCGATGGCCATATCGCTCGTGGACGAGCTGAAAAACTTCGCAAATTTCATGTGTATAGGAGCCGCGCGGTGAGGGAAAAACCGAGTCCCGGCAGACTGTGCGCGCAAGCGCTGGATCAGAAGGGGCCATGCGTCCAGTCGGCGCGTTTGCGGGGCCGGTTGCGGGACACGTGCGAAACCAGCGGCGAGCCGATGGGGGTTCCCGAGGAGCGGCGCGCTAATTGACAATCCGGGGCGTGAACGCCAACTGATTGGCTATGTCCGTCGCCGATCCGTTTGCCGCGCCCTGTACCGATGAGCGCCTGGGACTGCGCCGGTGCGTACGCCTCGCCAAGCCGTTGAAGCTGGACAGCGGCGCGACCCTCACGCCAGTCGACATCGCCTACGAAACATATGGCGCGCTCAATGCCGACAAGTCGAATGCCATCCTCATCTGCCACGCCCTGACCGGCGACCAGCATGTCGCCTCGGATCATCCGATCACGGGCAAGCCCGGCTGGTGGACGCGCGCCGTCGGCCCCGGCAAGCCGATCGACACCGACAGGCACTTCGTCGTCTGCGCAAACGTCCTCGGCAGCTGCCTGGGTTCGTCGGGCCCCGCAAGCGTCGATCCTGCAACGGGCGCGCCCTATGCGATGCGCTTCCCGGTGATCACCATTGCCGACATGGTCCGCGCGCAGCTGATGCTGCTCGACCATCTCGGCATCGAGCGTCTCGCCGCGGTGATCGGCGGGTCGATGGGCGGCATGCAGGCATTGGCCTGGCCGACGCTCTTCCCCGAGCGCGTCGAGGCGGCCGTAGTGATCGCTTCGACCGCGCGGCACAGCGCCCAGAACATCGCCTTCCACGAAGTCGGGCGCCAGGCGATCATGGCCGATCCGAACTGGCGCGAGGGTAATTATTATGCGGACGGCAACGCGCCGACGGCGGGCCTCGCCGTGGCGCGCATGGCCGCGCACATCACTTATCTTTCCGAGGCAGGCCTCACCGAGAAGTTCGGGCGGCGGCTGCAGGCGCGTGAGACCAAGACCTTCGGCTTCGATGCGGATTTCCAGGTGGAAAGCTATCTGCGCCACCAGGGGCTGAGTTTCGTCGACCGCTTCGACGCGAACAGCTATCTCTACATCACCCGGGCAACCGACTATTTCGATCTGGCGGAAGATCATGGCGGCAGCCTTGCCCTCGCCTTCGCCAAAAGCCGGGCGCGCTACTGCATCATCAGCTTCGACAGCGACTGGCTGTATCCGACGGCTGAATCGCGCAACATCGTGCATGCGCTCCACGCGGCCGGCAAGGCGGCGACGTTCGTCGAATTGTCGAGCCCCTTCGGTCACGACGCCTTCCTGCTCGACGCGCCCGAGATGAACCGCGTGATCGACGGCTTCCTGAAGGCCGGCCGATGATCGACTATTCCGACGATCCGGCACGGCTCGACGTGCCGCGCGTCCATGGCTGGCTCGCATCGAGCTATTGGGCGCCCGACATCGCCTATGAAGTAATCGAGCGCGCGATTGCTGGATCGCATTGCCTGGGCGCCTATCATCGCGGCGAACAGATGGGTTTCGCGCGGATGATCACGGACCGCGCGACCTTTGCCTGGCTGGCGGACGTCTGGGTCGACGAGCCCGCGCGCGGGCGCGGCGTCGGCCGGGCGATGGTGCAGTGGTTCATCGACCATCCCGACTATAAGGACATACGCCGCATCGCTTTGGTGACGGCCGATGCGCACGGCGTCTATGGGCCGCTCGGCTTCCATGCCCCGCTGCGGCCGGAACGCTATATGGAACGGCTCGATCCGGCTTTCGCCAAGCGCCTGAAAGCTGCTTCATGACCGCGACGCTTCGCCCCGACCTCGGCCTTATCGCGCGCAATGTCAGGACCGGCGCGCATGTCCTCGACGTCGGCTGCGGCGATGGCGCGCTCATGTCGGCACTGCGCGATACCGCCCAGGCTGACGTGCGTGGGCTGGAGCTCAACCCCTCCAATGTCGGCGCTGCCGTCGAGAGAGGCTTGGCCGTCGTGCAGGGCGATGCCGACACGGACCTGCGCTACTATCCCGACCAGAGCTTCGATTATGCGATCCTGAGCCAGACGCTCCAGACGACGCGCCGGCCGGACAAGGTGGTCGGCGAATTGCTGCGCATTGGGCGGCAGGCCTTCGTGTCCTTCCCCAATTTCGCGCATTGGCGCGGACGGGCGTCGCTGCTGTTCGGCGGCCGTATGCCGGTCACCAAGCTGCTTCCCGAGCGCTGGTACGACACGCCCAATATTCACCATCTCACCATCGACGACTTCCGGGCGCTGGTGAAGGACAATGGCTGGACCATCGACGGCCAATGGTTCCTCAATCGCGGCGCGGAGACGGGTTCGGCCAACGCCAATCTTTTTGCCGAACATGCGGTGTTCCTGCTGCGGGGCTAGGCCTTCGTCCTCATCCAACTTCGCGTGATCGCTACGGTAAGGGAGAAGGTTTCATCGCCCCGATCCGCGCCCCAATCTTTTCGCTTTCCTACAACGCCGTCGCCATGCCAGCCTTGACGGGATGGACCCTTGCACGCGCAGCCCTTTCGAGCATCTTGCCCGCTTCCCATTCGTCGCTTCCCCGCGGACGAGCGGGCGGCGTTATGGCGTATCGACCGACCGGCTGCAGGCGCTTCGCGGAGGGAAAGAATTCTGCCTTTAGACCCTCAACTTTCACAACCTTTCGACGGGATTCCATCCTGAAAAAGACGCCGGGGAAGCTGGCTTGGATTGCATCGCGCCGCCTAAAGCTCCATCTCTAAGAACTGCTGCTCAACGCCACGGAGGCGCCCCCTTGCCCGAAACCCGCATCGAAACCGATAGCCTGGGCGAAGTAGCTGTCCCCGCCACTGCCTATTGGGGCGCGCAAACGCAGCGCAGCATCGACAATTTCCCGTTCGGCGACACCGAGCGCATGCCGATCGGCATCGTCCACGCACTGGCCATCGTGAAGCAGGCGGCGGCGCGCGTGAATCGCAAGCACGGTCTGGACGCGACACTCGCCGACGCCATCGAGGCCGCCGCGGCCGAAGTGATCGCCGGCAATCATGACGACCAGTTTCCGCTCGTCATCTGGCAGACGGGCAGCGGCACGCAATCCAACATGAACGCCAACGAAGTGATCGCCGGGCGCGCCAACGAGATGCTGGCCGGGGCGCGCGGCGGCAAGTCGCCCGTGCATCCCAATGATCATGTGAACATGAGCCAGTCGTCCAACGACAGCTTCCCGACTGCCATGCACATCGCTGCCGCCTTGGCGATCGAGCGGCAGCTCGAGCCGAATCTGCTCCGCCTGCAACGGGCCCTGGCGGCCAAGGCGAAGGACTGGGCGCATATCGTCAAGATCGGCCGCACCCATCTGCAGGACGCGACACCGCTCACGCTCGGCCAGGAATTTTCGGGCTATGCGGCGCAGCTTGCCGACAGCCTCAACGAGATCATCCTCGGCAAGAAGAAGCTGTTCGCACTGGCCCAGGGGGGGACCGCGGTCGGCACAGGCCTCAACGCACCGGCGAGCTTCGCCGAGGAGTTTGCCCGCGAAGTGAAGCGCCTGACCGATCACGACTTCCACAGTGCTCCGAACAAGTTCGAGGCGCTGGCCAGCCACGACACGCTGGTCGATGTCTCGGGCCGCCTCAACACGCTCGCGGTCGCGCTCACCAAGATCGCGAACGACATCCGCCTCCTCGGCTCAGGCCCGCGCTCCGGGCTGGGCGAGCTCGACCTGCCCGCGAATGAGCCGGGCAGCTCGATCATGCCTGGCAAGGTCAACCCGACCCAGTGCGAGATGCTGACCATGGTCGCTGCGCAGGTGATCGGCAATCATCAGGCCGTGACGGTCGGGGGTCTGCAGGGACATTTGGAGCTCAACGTGTTCAAGCCGCTCATCGGCGCGGCGGTGCTGCGTTCGGTCCATCTGCTCAGCGTCGGCACGCAGAGCTTTGCCGAGCGCTGTGTCGAGGGCATCGAACCCAATGAAACCCGCATCGCCGAGCTTGTAGAGCGCAGCCTGATGCTGGTCACCGTGCTTGCGCCCGAGATCGGCTACGACAATGCCGCGAAGATCGCCAAGCACGCACATGTCACTGGCAAGACGCTGCGCGAGGCGGGGCTGGAACTTGGGCTGGTCGACGCTGCAACCTACGACCGGCTCGTCCGCCCCGAAGCGATGGTTTGAGCCGCCGATGACTGAAACCCTGCCTCATGGGCCGCTCAACGAGGCCGCAGTCCTGCTCGGCTTCGCGCTCGCCTTCGTCCTCCTGTTCCGCAAGCTCGGCCTCGGCGCCACGCTGGGTTATTTGCTCGCGGGCGCGCTGGTCGGCCCGCATGTGCTGGGGCTGGCGGGCGACGCGAACGGCAAGATCGACATTGCCGAGCTCGGCATTGCCTTCCTGCTCTTCATCGTCGGGCTGGAGCTTAATCCCAGCCAGCTCTGGCGGATGAAGGGCGAGATTTTCGGGCTCGGCCTGATTCAGGTCGTGGTGAGCGGCATCGCCATCGTCGCGATCATGACGCTCTCATTGGACACGCCGCTGGGCGTCACGCTCGCGCTGGGCCTGCCACTTGCCCTGTCGTCGACGGCGCAGGTGCTGCCGATGCTGCAGTCGGCCGGGCGCCTGCAGACGCCGTTCGGCCAGCGCGCTTTCGCAATCCTTCTCTTCCAGGACCTATCGATCATCCCGTTGATCACATTGGTCGCGGTGATAAGCGGCGGGCCGCAGGCGAGCCGGCCCGGCTGGCAGTTGGCGCTCATTACCGTCGCCGCCATCATCGGGCTCATCCTCGCGGGGCGCTATCTCATTCGGCCGCTCTTCCGGCTGATCAGCAACCAGGGCGAGCGCGAATTGTTCGTCGTCGCGGCGCTGTTCACGATCATCGCCTCGTCTGCGGTCATGGAACTGCTCGGCCTTTCGATCGCGCTGGGCGCGTTCGTCGCCGGCGTGATGCTGGCTGACTCACCCTACCGTCATGAGCTCGAGGCGGACGTCGAACCGTTCCGCTCGATCCTGCTTGGGCTGTTCTTCCTGGCGGTCGGCATGATGCTGGATCTTGGCGCGATCGCCGCGCGCCCGGCGTTCGTCGTGTCGATGGCGGCGGCCTTGATCGTCACCAAGACGGCAATCCTGTTCGCGATCGGCATCGCTTTCCGGATGGACTGGCGCGGCGCGCTCGCGCTGGGCTTGCTCCTGAGTCAGGGCGGCGAATTCGGCTTCGTCCTCTTCGCGCAGGCGCAGGACTCCCGGCTGATCAGTGCCGAAACGGCAAGCCTGTTCGGCGCCATCGTGACCCTCTCCATGGTGACCACGCCGTTCCTCATGATGCTGACACGCAGCATCCGCAAACAGCCCGTGCCCATGCAGGTCCGCGATGGTCCGCGCGCCGATGGCGCCAAGGCGCTCGTGATCGGCTATGGCCGCTTCGGCCAGACGGTCTCGCAGATGCTCATGGCTGGCGGCGTTTCGGTCACCACCATCGACATCGACGCAGACCGCATCGACCGGTCCAGCCGGTTCGGCGCCAAGATCTATTTCGGCGACGGCACCCGTATCGACCTGTTGCGCCAGGCTGGTGCCGCCGACGCTCAGCTCATCATGTTCTGTCAGGACGGCGACACGCTGACCGCCGATCTCTTGAACGCCGTCCACGCCGCCTTCCCCGCCGCCGCCATCTATGTGCGCGCCTACGACCGGATCAGTCTCATCCGGCTCCGCCAGGGACCCGCCGCCATGATGATCCGCGAAGTGATGGAGTCGGCCATCGCCATGGCACGTTCCGGCCTGGATGGGCTGGGGCTAGGGCTGGACGACATCGAACGCGCCGAACGCCACTATCGCGCCAACGACCGCGAACGGCTCGACGCCCAGCTCGACAGCGGCGACGTGACCAGTGGCCGCGACCGCATCATCATCCGGCCGGATGTGGGCGAAACGGCACAGGAAGCCGGCTAGCGGGGAACTTCTCGCTCTGTCCCCGATTCTGAGGGCTAGCCATTGTGCACTGCAACGTGCATAGGGCGCACTCCGATCAAAGCTGAAGAGAAGAGACATGTCGGCGTCCCCGCCCGCCTTTCGCATGCACGACCGTGAATTCGTCGCCATGATGGCGTCGGTCATGGCGCTGAATGCGCTTGCGGTCGACGCGATGCTGCCGGCCTTCCCGGCGATCGGGCGGTCGCTGCATGTCGCCGATGCCAATTCGCTGCAGTACATCCTCTCGTCGTACCTGCTGGCCAACGCCATCGGGTCGCTGGTTGCAGGCCCGCTCGCAGACCGTTTCGGCCGCCGGCCGATGATGCTGCTCAGCATTGCCTTTGCTGCCATCGGTGGACTTGCAAGCGCCATCACACCCAGCTTCGACGCGCTGCTCATCGTGCGCGCGATTCACGGCTTCTTCGCCGCCGGCCTCGGCGTGCTCGCCGTCTCCGTGATCCGCGACCGCTTCCACGGCGACCGCATGGCGCGGCTGATGAGCCTCATTATCATCATCTTCCTCGCCGTGCCGGTGGTCGCGCCCACGATGGGGCAGATCGTCATTTCGATCGCGAGCTGGCGCGAGATCTTCCACGTCCTCGCGGTCGGCGCGGCCGCCGTGTTCATCTGGGTGTGGATGCGGTTGCCCGAGACGCTGCAACCCGAGAACCGGCAGCCGATCCATCCGGTGACCATCTTCCGCAACTGGAAAACCGTCGTCACCGACCGGCTGGGCTTCGGCTACATGATGGGCGCGGGCATCATCATGGGTGGGTTGTTCGGCTTCCTGAACAGCGCGCAGCAGATCTTCTCAGACGTGTTCGATGCCGCCGACATCTTCCCTTATTGCTTCGCCTGCGTGGCGGGGACGATGGCAATCGCCAATTTCTCGAACAGCCGCATCGTCGAGCGCTTCGGCGCGCGCCGCGTCAGCCACATGGCGCTGCTCGTCTTCCTCGTGCTGAGCCTCGCCCAGCTTGCGGCGAGCTTCATGCACCCCGAGCCGCTGTGGATCTTCCTGACGCTGGTCGCGCTCAACATGGGCCTGGTCGGCTTCACTGGCTCCAACTTCGGCTCGATCGCCATGGAGCCCTTCGGCCAGATCGCCGGCGCGGCGTCGAGCTTCCAGAGTTTTGCGCGCATGGCGCTCGCAACGCTCATCGGCGCCTTCACCGGCCAGCGCTTCGACGGCACGACATTGCCGCTCGCCGAGGGCTTCGTCGTCGCCGGCATCATCGGCCTGGGCTTCATCCTGTGGGCCGAGGGCGGGCGCCTGTTCACGCGCCCGCGCAAGGCCGCGCAGCGGCCCAAGGTGCCGCCGCCGACCACGCTCTCCAGCTGATCAAACGCCCTGGGCGGGCGGCGCGTCCGGGTCTGCCTCGTGCACCTCGATGATGCCGCGGCCGACATGGCTGCGCGAGCGGCTGTACAGGAAATAGATCACCAGCCCGATCGCGCCCCAACCCGGCAGCACCAGCTTCGCGGTGAGCGGCAGGGAGAGATAGAGGACCAGCGAACCGATCACCGCCAGCGGCGCGATAACCCACACCAAAGGCGTGCGGAACGGACGCTTGCGGCCCGGGTCGGTCCGGCGCAGCACCATCACCGAGACGGCGACCATCAGGAATGCGAAGAGCGTGCCGGCGTTGGAGTAGTCGGCAAGCCTGCCGACCGGCAGAATGGCGGCCGCGATCGCTGCCGCGATGCCGGTCACGATGGTCACCACATGGGGTGTCCGGAACTTGGGATGCACGGACGCGAGCTTCTCGGGCAGCAGGCCGTCGCGGGCCATGGTGAAGAAGACACGGGTCTGGCCGAACATCATCATGAGCACGACGGACGGCAGCGCGATCACGGCGGCCAGGCCCACGAGCCGGCCAATGAACGGCCAGTTGATGACCTCGAGCACATGGACCAAAGCTTCCTTCGAGCAGACCAGCGGTTCGAGCCCGCCCGCCGCAACGATGGCGGCGCAACGTCCGGCGATCTGCGGCGTGCCCGGCGAGAGGACCTCGCCCGCCGCCGACATCACCGGCTGCGCCCCGATGGCGCCGATCGCACCGGATGCGACCAGCAGATAGAAGATGGTGCAGATGCCGAGCGAGCCGATGAGGCCGATCGGCACATTGCGCTGCGGGTTCTTGGTCTCCTCGGCCGCGGTCGAGACGGCGTCGAAGCCCACATAGGCAAAGAAGATCGAGGCCGCCGCACCGAGCACGCCGAGGCCCGAGGAGCTCAGCGGATTGCCGAAGCCGGTCGGCATGAACGGGCTGAAATTGTCGGCATTCAAAACCGGGATCGTCAACGCGATGAAGGCGGTGAGCGCTGCGATCTTCACGGCGACGAGGATGGCATTGACGCGTGCGCTCTCGGTCGTGCCGATGACCAGCAGCCAGGTCACGAAGGCAACGACGATGATGGCCGGGACATTGACCCAGCCGCCGGTCGCGATGGCCTTGGCGAGATCGTCGCTCGGCGCGGCGCCGAAGGTCAGGTACATATGCGCCATGAAGGCGTCCGCATTGCTGATCGCGGCTGGAAAATGGCCGATCCCGTAATAATCCCCGATGCCGTTCAACAGCCCGACCGCATGGTTGGACCAGCCGACCGCGACCGCGCTGGCACCCACCGCATATTCGAGGATCAGTGCCCAGCCGACCATCCAGGCCAGCAATTCACCGACGACCGCGTAGCTGTAGGTATAGGCCGAGCCCGAGACCGGGACCATCGACGCGAGCTCGGAATAGCAGAGCGCGGCGACGGCGCAGATGAACCCTGCAACGACGAAGCTGAGCAACATGCCCGGGCCGGCTTTCTGCGCGGCTTCGGACGTGAGCACGAAAATACCGGTGCCGATGACGGCGCCGATACCCAGCATGGTAAGCTGGAAGGCGCCGAGCGTGCGATGCAGGGATCGCTTCTCCGCGGTCGCCAGAATGGCGTCGAGTGGCTTGATGCGGCCGAAGATCATGGGCTGGTCCGTCCCTCTTGTTCCATGTGGCGGCGCGGCGCGCCTGCCCCCCTTTGATTAACCGAGCAGACTATCGACTAATTCGAACCACGCAAGCGAGCGCATTCATGCAGCGAAGGTTGTGAAAGTTGCGCCCATAGAGAAGGAATTCCTCCCTCCCTCCGGCACACGGAAAACGGAGGACAGAAAAGGACATCATGCATGCTCATGATGGAGTCATGCCAAGGTCATGACGGAATAGGACAGCATTATTTTGAGGGCCGCCGTGCCTGCCAGTCTTCGCGCGTCAACTCCCAGAGCTGGCTGGGCATCCAGCCGCCGCGATATTCCTTTTCGGTCGTGGCGATAAGCGTCATGCCCTGCTTCTCCGAAATGCGGATCGACGCGGCGTTGCCGACGGCCTTGGGCGCGCGCAGCACCGGGCGCTGCAGCACATCGAACCAATAGTCGGTCACGGCATCGGCCGCTTCACTCATATAGCCCTGGCCCTGGAACGCTGGGTCGAGCCAGAAGGCGCGGTTGTCGTCCCTCCAGTCGAACAGATCGATGACGCCAATCAGCTGATCCGGCGCTGTCTTGAGCCGGATCGACCAGCTCCACCAGCGCTCCTTCGCGATGGTCGGCAGCAGGAAATCGCGCAGATAGCGCTCGGCACCATTATCCGGATAGGGCCACGGCACCCAGGTATCGAGATACTGGACGATCTCCCAGCGCGGGAAGAGGCGCTGGATCGCCGGCGCATCGGAAAGCTCGATGGGGCGCAGGAGCAGGCGTTCAGTCTCGAGAGGCGGGTAGCTGGCCATGACGTCGCCTGTATCTCACCGTTCGGTTCGAGCGAAGTCGAGAACCGCCGTGCTCCGCGTGTCTCGACTTTGAACGAGTCACGCGCCTCGTTCAAACTCGACACGAACGGAACGGGAGACCTGAAATGGCTATCGCGCGAGCATGGGCCCCAATGGGCGGCCGGCGAAGATATGGACGTGAAGGTGCGGGATTTCCTGCCCCGCATCGAGGCCGGTGTTGACCAGCAGCCGATAGCCCGGTGCGACATGGCCGGCCTCGCGCGCGATCCTGCCGACAGCGCGCAC